>ONGR01000037.1 GCA_900317425.1 uncultured Eubacteriales bacterium
CCCCTATCACGATTTCAACGGCATTACCTCCAAGTTCGGCGCTCACTTCATTCTGAAGGTGGACCGCATCCTGATGAAAAAGAAGTACAGCGACGCCATTATCAACGGCGTCCGCGCCCAGGACTTCCCGCCTCTGCCGGTGGACTACGGCTACCGTGACAGCAAAAACTTCTGGTTCCACCGCAAGCGTCATATGCGCGCCGAGCTGCTGCCCGTCCGCAAGGCGTCGCTGGAATCCGTCCGCTATGCTGCCGACCGCATAGATGATAAGATCAAGTTTACCGATGACGTGCTGGAGACCATCCTCAACGTGCCCCGCGTATTCCTCCCCGTGGTTTTGAAGGGCTGCGTGGCCTGGGCCCGGGAGAACGGGGTGGAGCTCATTGCCGCAGAGCACATGAAGATCATCAACGACAAGCGCGCCAAAGAGAAAAACAAGAAATAAGAAAATAAAAGGACGCCACCCCACAGGGGTGGCGTCCTTTTGGTACGCCCGACAAGATTCGAACTTGCGACCTTCAGAGTCGGAGTCTGACACTCTATCCAGCTGAGCTACGGGCGCATATACCGTGTCCGTACCATTCCGTACCCGTATATTATATCAACTCCCGACTTACTTGTAAAGAAAAACTTTGAAAAAAGATTGTTAAAAAAGTTGACAACTTCACTGTCATGCAGTAAAATATGATTGTGATTGCATTTTGCAGGGATGCAGACCTCTTTCAAGAGTCACATCCCGCTTTTGAGAGGGATCTCCATCTGCCGCCGGATGGGATCCCACACCGCAGATCATCGGCAGCGGCAGAATGGAGAACTATATGAAAAAGCAGAAGGTTTCGGATGCGGTCATTCATCGCCTTCCCCGCTATTATCGGCATTTGAGCGACTTATATAATAAGGGTGTCGTTCGGATCTCCTCCAATTCTCTGGGCAGCAAGATGGATATCACAGCCTCCCAGATCCGCCAGGATCTGAGTTGCTTCGGTGAGTTCGGCCAGCAGGGCTACGGTTACAACGTGGCCGAGCTGCGCAGTGAGATCGGTCACATTCTGGGCATTGACAAGGGACACCGTCTGATCATCATCGGCGCAGGCCATCTGGGTCACGCGCTGCTGCAGAATTTTGACTTTGGCCATTCCGGCTTCCAGGTGGATACCGCCTTTGATATTTCTCCGGATCTGATCGGCACGGAGATCCACGGCGTGACGATCCGCTCCATGGACGAGCTGGAGGACTACGTAGCCGCCTATCATCCCGACGTAGCTGTTCTCACCGTGCCCCAGCACGAGGCACAGCCCCTGGCCGACAGACTCATCGACATGGGGATCCGCGGCTTCTGGAACTTCACCAACGTGGAGCTTTCCACCAACGTGGAGGGCGTCTTTTTCGAGGATATCCACTTTGTGGACACGCTGCTGACCCTGAGCTATCGTATCTCCCGCTCCTGAACGCACGTTTATCCGACGTCAACATACTATGGAATGAGGCCCGCGCAACGGCCTGAAATTTCATAGGAGGTTACGTTATGTGTAATCAGAATTCCTGCTTCGGCGGCGGCAACTGCTGCTGGATCATCATCGCTATCATCATCCTCTTCCTGTTCTGCGGCAACGGCAACAACTGTGGCTGTGGCTGCGGCAACAATGGCAACGGCGGCTGTGGCTGCGGCTGCTGAGTGATATCAGATCCCCCTGCCTCCGGCGGGGGGATTTTTCTATTTTCTTTTTTTCTTACCAGTATTATAATATCCACCAGGAGGCGATTTCCCATGGACCTTTCCCATCTGTCGCAACTCGTTCAAAACCACCGCCCGACCCTGCAGTCGGCGCGGGGCGAATACGCCGTGCTCGTGCCGCTGATCCGGCGGGAGGACGGCCTGCATCTGCTGTACGAGGTGCGCTCAGCCACCCTTCAGCATCAGCCGGGTGAGGTCTGTTTTCCCGGCGGAGCCATGGAACCGGGCGAATCCCCTGTACAATGTGCTCTGCGGGAGACGGAAGAGGAGCTGGGGCTCCCCCCTTCTGCCATCGAAGTGATTGGACCGCTGGATTTTCTTCTGCGGGGCGGCAGCATCGTCTACCCGGTGTTGGGGGCCATTCACGCAGCGTTTCCTGAGGATCTGCGCCTCAATCACGACGAGGTGGCAGAGACCTTCACGGTCCCTCTCGCCTGGCTCCGGGACAATCCGCCGGAGATATACCGATACAAGCACCATCCGCATCCGGAGGGTTTTCCCTACGATGCCGTGCGGGTCTCTCCCGACTATCCCTGGTCCCCCATCATAATGGAGGTGCCGGTTTACCGCGGCCTCTCCCATCCTCTCTGGGGCATGACTGCCCGCATAACGACCTGGCTTATTCAGAAGCTATATGAAAAAGAGAACGGCTGACTGCCGTTCTCTTTTTTCTTCAGAGAAATCCATGTGACAAGCAGTATTGCTTCACAGTTATTATAATAACACAGGTACAGTGGCCCTAATGCGCAAGGTATCCGGCGTGACGGAGCAAGAGTATGCCGCCACATGTACGCCATGGGCCACCGCCAGACGGAGGGCCTCTCCAAAGGCCGGATGAGTCGCGTCGTTGGGAGAGAAATCCAGCACATTGTCCATCTGGATCACAAAAAACGCAGTGGTCCGGTGTCCCTCTTCCGTCAGCCGGATCAGCTCGTGGAGATGCTTGATCCCCCGCTCTGTGGGGGCGTCGGGAAAGCGGGCATGGCCATTGTCCTCCAGGGTAACGCCCTTCACCTCCACAAAATGCAGCCCTGCAGGGGACTCCAAACAGAAGTCCAGGCGGGACTTCCCGATACTGTATTCGGAATGAATCACCGTGCAGGAGGGATCAAATCCCGTTGCCCACTCTGCGAATACCTTGTTGGGAGCCTGGGCGTCCATATTGATCAGGCGATCCCCCTTTTCCACCGCAATCAGATCAAAGGCTGTTTTTCTGTTGGGATTGGCACTGTGCTCCAAGTAGACGACCGCCCCCGGCACCAGCAGTTCCCGGCAGCGTCCCGTGTTTTTCACATGGCAGACAACCATCTCTCCATCTAGGAGAACACGGGCGATAAACCGGTTTGGCCGCTCCAGAAAAACGGCTTTTCTCACATTCCCATAATGCACGGACGCCACCTCGTTTCGTCCTTGCATTGTAGCATATCCTCCGTGGATTGAATATTTGTCATTCTGACAAAAAATTCATTTGTGTTTTGTCAATTTTCTCAATTCTTCACAGAAGTCGCTTTCTCTGTTGCCACCCGCGAGAAACTTTGTTATAATGTAGACAATAATTATTATGGGAGGGAATCGATATATGCCAAGCAATCTGTTTGTGGTTTTGATGGGCGTCGGCACCGTCTTCATCGGCTTGATCTGCATCATTCTGCTGGTCAGTCTGATGAGCTGGCTCTGCCGCAAGTTCGAAAAGAAGGCGCCTGCCGCTGTCGCACCGTCTGCCGTCCCCCAGCGTCAGGCGGCTAACGGCGGCGAAATCATTGCCGCTATCTCCTCTGCGATTGCCGAGGAATTGGGCACCGACGTTTCTGCCATCCGCATCACTTCGATCAAGAGAGTATAATCATAGGAGGAAAAGCAATATGAAAAAGTATAAAGTCAACGTCAACGGCACTGCCTACGAGGTGGAGATCGAGGATATCACCGGCGCCGTTCCTGCCGCTGCCGCCCCTGTGGCTGCGCCTGCTCCCGTCGCTGCCCCTGCCGCCCCTGCCGGCGGCGAGCCCATCACCTCTCCCATGCCCGGCAATATTCTGGCTGTCAACGTCGCCGCCGGCGACAACGTGAAAAAGGGCCAGGTGCTGATGATCCTGGAGGCCATGAAGATGGAAAACGAGATCATGTGCCCCCGGGACGGCAAGGTCGTGTCCGTCGCCGTGAACAAGGGCGCCACCGTGGAGTCCGGCACCTTGCTTTGCACCATCCAGTAATCGGACTGGAGGGTTGAACGATGGAAGCTATTCTGAATTTTATCCACAGTACCGGCTTCGCACAGTTCTTCACCGGTGAAAACTGGAAATGCCTCATCATGATCGGCATCGCCTGCGTGCTGCTGTTCCTGGGCATTGTGAAGAAGTTCGAGCCGCTGCTGCTGGTCCCCATTGCCTTCGGCATGCTGATCACCAACCTGCCCGGCGCCGGGATGTTCCACGAGATCCTCTTTGCCGGCGGCCACATCCACTGGGATCTCTTCGGCGGCGCACCCATCACCGCCGAGTTCCTGAAAGAAATGGCAGATGCCGGTGTGACGGATTCCGTACTGGCCACCGTTGCCGTGGGACAGACGGTCTCTGTGGGTCTGGTGGATATCCTGTATCTGGGCATCAAGCTGGGCATCTATCCCTGCCTGATCTTCATGGGCGTGGGCGCCATGACCGACTTCGGTCCCCTGATCGCCAATCCCAAGAGCCTGCTGCTGGGCGCCGCCGCCCAGATCGGCATCTTCCTCACCTATGTGATCTTCCGCCTGCTGGGTTTCTCCGGCGCCGAGGCCGCCTCCGTGGGCATCATCGGCGGCGCTGACGGGCCCACCGCCCTGTTCGTCACCGCCATGTTGGCTCCGGCCCTGCTGGGCCCCATCGCCGTGGCAGCGTATTCCTACATGGCCCTGGTTCCCGTGATCCAGCCGCCCATCATGAAGCTGCTGACCACCGAGAAAGAGCGGCAGATCGTCATGAAGCCCCTGCGCCAGGTCAGCAAGACCGAGAAGATCATCTTCCCCATCGTGGTCACCATCTTCGTGGCTTTGCTGGTTCCCTCCGCCGGTCCTCTGATTGCCTGCCTGATGCTGGGCAACCTGTTTAAGGAGTGCGGCGTCACCGAGCGCCTCAGCAAGACGGTCCAGAATGAGCTCATGAACATTGTCACCATCTTCCTGGGCGTATCCGTGGGCGCCACGGCCACCGGTGCCACCTTCCTGGCCACCAAGACCCTGGCCATCATGCTGCTGGGCGTGTGCGCCTTCGCCCTGGGTACCGCAGGCGGCGTGCTGCTGGCCAAGTTCATGAACCTGTTCCTGAAGGAGAAGATCAACCCGCTGATCGGCTCCGCCGGCGTGTCCGCCGTTCCCATGGCGGCCCGCGTCAGCCAGACCGTCGGCCAGCAGTATAACCCCGGCAACTTCCTCCTGATGCACGCCATGGGCCCCAACGTGGCCGGTGTCATCGGTTCTGCCATCGCCGCGGGTGTACTGATCTCCCTGTTCGGTTAATGGAGGTAATGTGACATGGAAAAAATGGAATTTCTCTCTAACAAGCCTCTGCTGATCACCGATACCATTCTCCGCGATGCCCACCAGTCCCAGGCGGCTACCCGTATGACTATCGAGGATATGCTGCCCGGCCTGGAGGTGCTGGACAGCATCGGCTACTATTCTCTGGAGTGCTGGGGCGGCGCCACCTTCGACGCCTGCATGCGCTTTCTGAACGAGGATCCCTGGGAGCGTCTGCGCACCATCCGATCCCACGTGAAGAACACCAAGCTGCAGATGCTGTTCCGCGGCCAGAACATTCTGGGCTACAAGCACTATGCCGACGACGTGGTGGACGCCTTCTGCCGCAAGTCGGTGGAGAACGGTATCGATATCATCCGCATCTTCGACGCCCTCAACGACGTCCGCAATCTGGAGGCTGCCATCCGCGCCACCAAGAAATACGGCGGACAGGTGGAGGCGGCCCTCAGCTATACCATTTCCCCCATCCACGACGAGGCCTATTTCGTGAAACTGGCCAAGGAGCTGGAGCAGATGGGCGCCGATACCATCTGCATCAAGGACATGGCCAACCTGCTGCTGCCCATGGAGGCCTATTCCCTGGTCAAGGCCCTGAAGAAAACTGTCAGCGTACCCATCCACCTGCACACCCATAACACCACCGGCACCGGCGACATGGTGCTGCTGATGGCGGCTTATGCCGGTGTGGACATCGTGGACACCGCCCTCTCCCCCATGGCCAACGGTACCTCCCAGCCTGCCACCGAGTCCCTGGTGGCCACGCTGAAGGGCACGGCCCGCGACACCGGGCTGGATCTGGATAAGATGTCCGACGCTGCCGTCCACTTCCGCAAGGTGGCTCAGCGCTTGCAGGACGCCGGCATTCTGAACCCCAAAGTCCTGCGAGTGGACACCAATACCCTTCGCTATCAGGTTCCCGGCGGTATGCTCTCCAACCTGATCAATCAGCTGAAGGAGGCCAAGAAGGAGGATAAATACTACGACGTGCTGGCGGAGATCCCCCGCGTCCGCAAGGACTTCGGCTACCCCCCGCTGGTAACCCCCTCCTCCCAGATCGTTGGTACCCAGGCCGTTATGAACGTCATCATGGGCGAGCGCTACAAGGTGTTCCCCAAGGAATCCAAGGCCATGCTGAAGGGCGAGTACGGCAAACTGCCCGGCGAGGTCAATGAGGAAGTCCGGGCCAAGGCCGGTATCGCCCCTGAGGACGTGATCACCTGCCGTCCGGCGGATCTGCTGGAGCCGGAACTGGAGAAGTACAAGGAGGAGTTCAAGGACATCGCCAAGAGCGAAGAGGACGTCCTGAGCCTGGCCCTCTTCCCCCAGGTGGCCCCCAAATTCCTGGATCATCGGGATCACCCGGAGAAGTACGTGGAGGCCGCCAAACCGGAGCCCAAGGAAGCTCCCAAAGCTCCCGCCGATCCCAATGCTGTCCGGGAATTCACCGTACAATGTGATCCCAGCGTGATGAACAACCTATAATTTGCTTAACGATTGGAAAAGTCCCGGACGATGATTCGTCCGGGACTTTGTTGCTGTAAGACACGCCGTGAGGGATTCTCTTCTCGTTAACGCGACACCCCCGCTGGAGTGTCGCTCCCGATCCCGCGGTTCTCTGACGCTCACACAGGACCGGAGCTCGTTTCGAATCCCTTTCCGAAATACAAAAAGCCCGATACCGCAATGCGGTATCGGGCTTTTTGGCACGCCGTGAGGGATTCGAACCCCCGGCCTTCTGGTCCGTAGCCAGACGCTCTATCCAGCTGAGCTAACGGCGCTTGTCTTCAAACAGCTTGATTATCATAGCACACCGCTTTGAGAATTGCAAGCTTAATTTCCGTTTTTTCCGATTTTTTTCTTCTCCCTTGTAAAATCTCCCTGATTGTGCTATGGTTATACAAGAAATACAAGTCAGCAACCTCGGGAGGATATTGACATGAGCACCAATTTCAAAACCTGTCTATTTGGCGGCTTCGACCGGGAGGACGTGATCTCCTACATCGAGCAGTCCTCTCGTGAGAATCGGGAGCGTATCGATGAGCTGACCAGCAGCAACGAGACCCTGTCCCGGCAGAATGAGGAACTGTCCCGGCAGAATGAGGAACTGCGTGAAAAGGCGGAGAAATACACCTCTGTCGCTGAGACGCTGGCTGCCCTGCAGGCGCGTACTTCCGAGCTGGTCAAGCGGGCGGAGGAACTGGCCGCTGAAAACGAGACACTCCGGGTTCAGGCCAACGAATATCAGTCGCTGAAGGATCACATTGCAGAGATCGAGATCTCTGCGCACAAACGCACGGAGGAATTCCGTGCCGCCGCCATCGCCAAGCTCCACGATCTGGTATCCGAGCAGCGCGGCTGGTGTGCCCAGCGCAGAGAGCAGTATGCCGCGGCCCACGAAAGCGTGTGCCGGCAGATCCGCGCAGCGCAGGAGGCCATCGGCGACGTAGACCTGTCCGGATTTGACCAGATGGACGAAAAACTCCGGGAGCTGGCCGACAGTCTGGATAAATAAATTGAAAAGTGCCCCCCGGCCTTATGAACTGCACCCCATTTGTTAGACAAGTATGGTATACTACTAACAAGTGGGGTGTTGTTATATGCCAAAGGGAATACCAAACAAGAGATACACAGGGG
>ONGR01000035.1 GCA_900317425.1 uncultured Eubacteriales bacterium
GATACCGAGCATTTCCGCACAACAAAGTACTTCCTCAACAATCCGGAGAGGATCTTACATGATCTTCTTGGCGAGTGATCCCTATGTAGGTCGCAGGCAGATGCCTGCGACCTATTCTTTTTACTCTTCCGTCCCGCACCCCCCCGGGGGGAACAGCTTCTTCCGGCCCTCCGTCGGCTCGCAGGAGACGTACTCCACAGCGATACCCTGCCGTCGATCAGCGGTAGAGTTGGGCGTGGAGAGAGGCCGAGATATTCAGATATGTCGGCTGGGCGGCGTATTGCAGCGGGTGAGGCTGCGTCGGAAGGCGTTGATAATGGGGCGCCTCCTTGTTATAATAAACATGTAGGAGTATATCCCCGATGATATGCGGGTACGCAGGGAGCAAAGCGTGAACTCGCAAGGCGCGGGATCTCCTGCTCCGGGAAGAGGGCAGGCAGCTTTGGATAACGGAGGGATCGAAGAAAAGATGAAAACAGCGCTGATTCAAATGAAAGTTGGTGCGGAGAAAGAGGCAAACCTCCGGAAGGCGGAGCGCCTCGTGCGCCAAGCCGGTCAAAACGGGGCCAGGATCGTCGTTCTCCCGGAGATGTTCTGCTGTCCCTATGATAACAGCTGTTTTCCCATTTATGCCGAGTCGAAGGGCGGACGCATCTATACGGCGCTTGCGGAGATGGCCAAAGGCGCTGGCGTGATCCTGGTGGCGGGCTCGTTCCCAGAGCGTGACGGGGACAAGCTCTATAACACGAGCTTCGTTTTTGACGCGGATGGAAAGGAGATCGCCCGGCACAGGAAGGCCCATCTCTTTGATATCGACGTGGAGGGCGGCCAGCATTTCCGCGAATCGGAGGTGTTCACGCCCGGCGACCGGGTGACGGTCTTCTCGGCGGAGGGTCATACCTTCGGCCTGGCCATCTGCTTTGATATCCGCTTCGCGGAGCTGTTCCGATGCATGAGTCTGGCCGGTGCGGAGGCGATCTTCGTTCCCGCGGCGTTCAATATGACCACCGGCCCCCTGCACTGGGAGCTGAGCTTCCGCATGCGCGCGGTGGACAATCAGCTCTTCGTGCTGGGATGCGCGCCTGCCCGCGATGAATCAGCCCCTTACGTCTCCTACGCCCACTCTCTGATCTGTTCGCCCTGGGGAACGGTTTTGGAACAGGCGGGGACGGAAGAAACGATCCTGTACGGTGAGATCGACTTCGAGGAAAACCGGCGGGTACGGTCACAGCTCCCGATCCTGAGCGCCCGGCGGCCGGAGCTGTACGGAATGAACGGCTGAGAGAACGGAACAATGGGGCAACTACTGTTCACTGACGACAAGGAGGCCTGCCATGGAATTCAAAGAAGGAATCGGCTGGAGATGCTGCTACGATCCGGAAACCGGACGGTATACCGCGGAGACCGGCGGCGGACCCAATCATAATCTGTATGAGATCACCAAAGAGATCTATGATCACGTGGACGACCCCGACGTCAAATGGCCCACCAGTCTGATCAGTGAGGGCCGTCATCTGTATATGACGGTAAACGATCGCTGCGGTCCCCCCTACACGGTCATTCTGGACTCGGATTACAAGAAGATCTGCCCCTGGGCTGAGACGATCACCACAGGCGCCGTCTGGGGCGATGATTTGACGGACGCCGCCGTTGAGGTTTTCGCTTCAGAGGCGAACAACAGGGAGCAGCGTCGAGCGAAGAAGGCGGCGCGGGAAAAGGCGGCTGCCGCAAACCGCATAACGCTCCGAAAAGCGGATGACCTGTCATCGTATTCGCCGCAAATCGATGATACAGACGCTGACGCGGATTTCTTTGCCGACCTGTTTGAAGACGAGGAAGATATCTTCGCCATCTGTCTCGATGAGAAAACGGTTGGCTTATCGGTGATAGCCCGTGAGGGAGATTCCGGCTTCCTGTATATCTACGTCTTCCCGGCGTATCGAAGGCGCGGTTACGGGTATGCTGCCGCACGTCTTGCGGAGCAACAGATCCTCTCGCCGGATCTGCGGAGCATGGAAACCGCCTACCCCGAGAACGATGCGGCGGCCGAAAGCTTTGCCGAAAAATGCGGATTCACGAAAAAATACGCCTCTGCCCGCATGAAGTATCGCGGGGAAAAGGTTGAGATCCCTCCGCTGCCCATACGTCCGTATGAAGATAAGGACTATCTGGATGCGTTCACGCTGTCGGCGGAGGCGTTTCATCAAATGCGTCTGGAGACAGGATGCTTTCCGGAGTCTGTTCCGGAGACGCCCGGCGAGGAATCCAGAGAACACTGGCGGAACACGGCAGACGAGCGCTACGTATACGTGCTGGATGATGAGATCGTCGGCTATGCACACGTAGAGGGAAACGAGCTCGATTCTGTTTCCATCAAGATCGCCCACCAGGGAAAAGGCCTGGGAAGAGGATTTGTCCGGTTTCTGGTGAATCTCATTTTGGAGAAGGGGGTCGGCGTCCCCTGTCTGTGGTGTGTGGTCGGCAACAACAAAGCGCGGCAGCTATATGATTCTCTCGGTTTTGAAGAAGTATCCCGCCAAGTATTTGCTTTAAAAAATGTTCTTTAGATCATCGGCCTCATGCGGAGTGGAGGAGTACCATGAGAAAGCCGGGCCTGATGGCCCGCGGCGCTCCAGATTGCCCATAGATCGCACTCGTGCTTGCGCTGATCATGGCCGGGAGTCTTTGCGCCCACGGAGGTCAGAGCGCACCGGAACCAGGGCCTGACCCGTGGTCCAAAGCGGAGCCCGGGAAAACGGTGGGCCAGCTGGCGCGGAGACGGTCGCCCTCTCCCGGTATCCGGCGCGCGGAAACGGGGGCAGACCGGATCGCGAGCTATCCCTCGAAACCATAGCCTTTGGGACAAAAAGCGGGCCCCCAAATCCGTTATCCGCGCTATAGCCATGATGAAGGCCCCCGGAAACACAATGTTTCCGGGGGCCTTGCTTTGCTTATAATCGACGCGCCGCATACCTCACGTTATCGCCTTAAAAAGAGCTCCGGATCTGTTTGAGGAACCGCTCGGCAATGGGTGTGAAGCGCTGATATTTGTTCCAGATCAGGTACATCTTCATCTCCAGCCGGGGATAGAGCGGGCGAAAGACCATACCGCTCCCCGGAGAGGTATCGACCAGATTATTGAGCGTCAGAAGAACACCCAGCCCCTCCTTTGCGAACATGGAGCCGTTATAGGACAGGCGGAAGGATCCCTCCAGGCGGAGCTGCGAGAACAGGTCCCTCGCCCAGGGCCGGATATCGTTTTCCCAGCTCTGCTCTGAGCAGAAAAGGGGCAGGCCCGCAAGGTCATCTGCCGTGATGCGGTCCTTCTTGGCCAGCTCCGAATCCGCCGGCATCACCGCGCCGAAATAGTCCGATTCCGGAAACGGGATGTGGTGATACTTCCTCTCATCCGGCGTCTCGCAGATCACGGCAAAATCCAGCAATCCCTTGTCCAGCTTCTCCGTAACCTGCTCCGTATCGCCGCTGGTGATATCATAGCGCAGATGCGGATATGTCTTTTTGAACTGCTTGATCTCCCTGGCCAAATACCGGATCTGATAGGACTCCGCCAGGCCGAAATAAATATCACCGCCGGTGATATCGTCCAGCGTCAGAAACTCCTGCTCGATCTTATCCGCCATGGATACCAGGTCCTCCGCCCGGTTCCGGAGCAGGACGCCCTCCTCCGTGAGGGCGATGCTGAAGCTGTGGCGCAGGAACAGCTTTTTCCCCAGTTCATCCTCCAGCGACTTCAAGGCCTTGGACAATGTGGGCTGCGTCACGTGAAGCTGTTCGGCTGCCCGGGACATATTTTCCTCCCGTGCCACAGCGAGGAAATAGCGCAGCGTGCGGATCTCCATACCCCCGCCTCCTTTACTATTCCAATTATGAATATCACGATATTCATTATAACCATTAGCGAGACATATTTCAATATGCTATGCTGTAACCGCAACAAGAAAGGCGGTGGAGCATGGAAGTCTGGAAAGAAATGTGTGAGTGCATGAAAGACGCCGGGTGTTCTGCAGAGGCGATCAGCCGGGCAGAGCGTCTTTATGAGGCGGGAGCCGTTGAGGAGCTGATCCGCTGTCTGCGCTCCTGCCGCTGCGACGCGCTGGAAGCGCTCCATGAGAAGCAAAAACAGCTGGATCGGCTGGATCTGCTGATCCGCAATACCAAAAACAGGTAAAGGAGAAACTGCCATGAAACCGGAAGAATTGAAGCTGACACAGGAATGGGACAAGACTTTCCCCAGAAGCGAAAAGGTGGACCACAGCAAAGTGACCTTTATCAACCGCTACGGCATCACCCTGGCGGCGGACCTATACATTCCCAAAGAGGCAGCCGGCAAGCTGCCCACCATCGCCGTCTCCGGCCCCTTCGGTGCGGTGAAAGAGCAGTGCTCCGGCCTGTATGCCCAGACCATGGCCGAGCGTGGCTTTGTGACGTTGGCCTTTGATCCCTCCTTCACCGGGGAGACCGGCGGGAACGTCCGCTATATGGCCTCCCCCGATATCAACACCGAGGACTTTATGGCGGCGGTGGATTTCCTGTCTCTGCACCAGCGGGTCGATCCCGACCGCGTCGGCATCATCGGCATCTGCGGCTGGGGCGGCATGGCGCTCAACACGGCGGCCCTGGATACCCGCGTCAAGGCGACGGCCGTCATGACCATGTACGATATGACCCGCATCAACGCCAAGGGTTATTTTGACAGCGAGGACAGCGAAGAGGCCCGCTATGCCAAGAAGGCCGCCATGTGCGCCCAGCGGCTCACCGATCTCAAGAACGGCAAATACGCCCTGGGCGGCGGTGTGGTGGATCCCCTGCCGGAGGACGCCCCCTACTTCGTGAAGGACTACTATGACTACTACAAAACAGAGCGGGGCTATCATCCCCGGTCCCTCAACTCCAACGGCGGCTGGAACGTGATCGGCTGCGAGAGCTTTATCAATCAGCCCATCCTGCAGTACAGCGATGAGATCCGCAGCGCCGTTTTGATTGTCCACGGCGACGCGGCCCACTCCTGCTACTTCGGCAAAGACGCCTATGCCAATATGGTAAGAGACAGCAAGTACACGAACAACAAGGAGCTGCTGATCATCCCCGGCGCCAGCCACACCGACCTCTACGACGGCGGCGGTAAAAACGCCATCCCCTTCGACAAGCTGGAGAAGTTCTTCCGCAGCTATCTTGCTTGAGGAGCGTCTCATGAAAATTCTGGTATTGAACGGAAGTCCCCGCCCCCGGGGAGATACGTCAAAACTGATCGCGGTGTTCCAAAAGGCCGCGGAAGTCGCCGGGCACACGGTTTGTGTGGTCGACGTCTGCCGGAAGAATATCCGAGGCTGCCTTGCCTGTGAGTACTGTCATGGCAAGGGAGAGGGAACCTGCATTCAGAAAGACGATATGCGGGAGATCTATGACCTCCTGCGCGAGGCGAACATGCTTGTCCTCGCCTCGCCGATCTACTATCACGGGATCAGCGGGCAGCTCAAATGCGTGATAGACCGCTTCTATTCCATCCTGTACCCGAAAGCCCCCGGGGCGCTCAAAAAGGTCGCCATGTTTCTCAGCTCCGGCGACCCGGATATGTATGTCGGCGCCAGGTTCAGCTACGAGGGAGATTTTCTTGGTTACCTGGGACTGGAGGATGTGGGTATCTTCACCAATCACGACGAAAATGTGGCTGACAGGATCCGTCAGATGGCGGCGGCGCTGTAAGCAGAAAACCTGACAGGAGGAATGCCTCATGAAGAGAATTTTATCTCTGATCCTTTTCCTTGCGATTGCCGCTCTGTGTGCCGGATGCGGCAGCGCACCGACGCAATCCACATCCACCTCTCCGGCGGAAACACAGGCGGGAGAGAGTACGGAACCCCCAGCCGCGGAGCCCGAAACCGACAGCACGATCCTTGTCGTCTATTTCTCGGCAACCGGCACCACCCGCAGCGTGGCGGAGAAGATGGCCGCCTTGACCGGTGCGGATATCGTTGAGATCATCCCCGCCCGGCCTTACACGTCCCAGGACCTGAATTACAATGACCGCAGCACCCGGGCCTCGGCGGAGCAGAACACGCCGGACGCCCGCCCGGAAATCGCGGAGGACATCTCCCTCGACGGATATACGACCGTCTATCTCGGTTACCCCATCTGGTGGGGCCAGGCGCCCCGGATACTGAGCACTTTCGTCGAGAGCCATGACTTTACCGGCGTCACGGTCATCCCGTTCTGCACCTCCGCCAGCAGCGATATCGGTCAGAGTGACGACACGCTGGCAGCGCAGGCCGGAAGCGGCAGCTGGCTGCAGGGCAGGCGATTTTCGGGAAGCGCATCGGAGAACGAGCTGCGGGAATGGATCACGGAAACGGAGGGAGTTAACATGGAAAAAAGATTACACCTTTCTATCAACGATACAGAGGTCACCGTGGACTGGGAGGACAGCGAGTCGGTAGCTGCGCTGACGGAACTGGTCTCATCCGAACCGCTGACCGTGCAGATGTCCATGTACGGTGACTTTGAACAGGTCGGCTCTCTCGGGACAGCTCTGCCCCGGAACGACAGCCAGACAACCACGCGGGCCGGGGATATCGTGCTGTATTCCGGCAATCAGATTGTCATCTTCTACGGCACCAATTCCTGGGCCTATACGAGGCTGGGGAGGGTCACGGATCAATCAGAGGCAGAGATGAAGGACCTGCTGGGCGGCGGTAACGTGACTGTCACCCTGTGGTGGGAATAACAGGAGGAGAATATGAAAAAAGTACTGATCGTATCCACAAGCCCCCGCGTGAACAGCAACTCCGAGGCGCTGGCAAAAGCCTTTGCCGAAGGCGCCCGGGAGGCGGGGCATGAGGCGGAGCTGATCACTTTGCGAGACAAGACCGTCAGCTTCTGCCGGGGCTGCTTCGTCTGTCAGGAGAAACAGCGCTGCGTGATCCGCGACGACGCGGACGTGATCTGCCAGAAGGCGCTGACTGCCGACGTGCTGGTGTTTGCCACGCCCATCTACTACTACGAGATGTCCGGCCAGCTCAAGACGCTGCTGGATCGGCTGAATCCGCTTTTCCCCAGCGACTACGCCTTCCGGGACGTCTATATGCTGACCTCGGCCGCCGAGGACGAGGAAACCGTGCCCCAGCGCGCGGTCAGCGGTCTGGAGGGCTGGATCGCGTGTTTCGAGCGGGCCCGCCTCGCCGGAACGGTCTTCATGGGCGGCGTCACGGCCGCCGGGGAAAACCCGGAGCATCCCGCTCTGGACCGGGCATATCAGTTGGGCAGATCCCTTTGAGACATCATCTGATGCAGGGCAATATCATTACTGTCAAAAACCTCTTCTGCCTGTCGGGGCAGAAGAGGTTTTCTCTGTTGTCCCCTTCGGCGGGACGTGGTATAATCATTTTGACGAGATCTGATGATTCGTAAAGGAGTTCAACTATGAAATTTTCCGAAATGCCCTATAAGCGGCTCGATCCCCAGGCGATAAAAACAGAGCTGGCGGCGCTGACCGAGCGGCTCAGAAACGCGAAGAGCTATGAGGAGGCCCGCGGGGTCTTTCTGGAAAAGGAGGAAACCAAAAAGCGCGTCGAGACGATGAGCACCCTGGCATACGTGCGTCACTCCATCGATACGCGAGACGAATTCTATGACGGTGAAGTAACCTTCTGGGATGAGATCTGTCCGGAGCTGGAGGAGTACTGGCAGGCGTGGACCGACGCGCTGCTGGAGACCCCGTTCCGCAGGGATTTTGAAGCTGAGTACGGCGACCTGATGTTCGTCAACGCCGAGATCAACCGGAAGACCTTCGCGCCGGAGATCATCCCGGACATGCAGAAGGAAAACGAACTGGACACCGAATACGGCAAGCTGATCGCCTCGGCGCAGATCCCGTTCGAAGGCGGCGTCTATACGCTGTCGCAGCTCACCCCCTTCAAGGATGATCCCGATGATGAGCGGCGTCTTGCGGCATGGAAAGCCGAGGGCAAATGGTACAAGGATAACCAGGAGCGCCTTGACGCGATCTATGACGAGCTCACCCATCTGCGGGACACCATGGGCAGGAAGCTGGGCCACGACGGCTACACCCAGCTGGGCTACTACCGTATGCTGCGCAACTGCTACACCAAAGAGGATGTGGAGCAGTTCCGCGCCGCCGTGCGGAAATACCTGGTGCCGGTGGCGGATTCCATCCTGCGCCAGCAGGCAAAGCGGCTCGGCAAGAGCTATCCCCTGTCCTTTGCAGACGCCGCGCTGATGTTCCGGAGCGGCAATCCCCGTCCCGTGGGCACGGCGGACGACATCCTGGCCCAGGGCAGAAAATTCTATGACGCACTTTCCCCCGAGACCAGCGAGTTCTTCCGCACGATGCTAAACGATGAACTGATGGACGTGCTGTCCACCGAGGGCAAGGAGGGCGGCGGTTACCAGACCGAGTTCTTCCTGTACCAGGTCCCGTTCATCTTCGCCAACTTCAACGGCACCCAGGGTGACGTGGAGGTGGTCACCCACGAGGCGGGCCACGCCTTTGCCTACTGGATGAACCGCCAGCGCGTCCCCATCGAGTATTCCGGCCCGACCATGGAGGCCAGCGAGGTGCATTCCATGAGCATGGAGTTCTTCGGCTGGCAAAACGCGGAGGGCTTTTTCGGGCCCGACGCCCGAAAGTTCAAGTACAGCCATCTTGCCGCCGCCATTACGTTCATCCCCTACGGCACGATGGTCGACCACTTCCAGCACATCGTCTATGAGAAGCCGGAGCTGACGCCTGCCCAGCGCCACGCGGAGTGGAAGCGGCTTCTCGGCATCTACATGCCGTGGATGAAGCTGGACGGTGAGATCCCCTTCTATTCCGAGGGCGAGGGCTGGCAGCGCCAGATGCACATCTATCAGTCCCCGTTCTACTACATCGACTACTGCCTGGCCCAGACCGTCTCCCTGGAGTTCTGGGCGATGATCCAGAAGGATCCTGCGGATGCGTGGAAACACTACATGGCGTATACCCGGCAGGGCGGCAGCCGTACGTTTACCGATCTGCTGAAGAACGCCGGCCTTGTCACGCCCTTTGACGAGGAGTGCCTGAAGGGCGTCTGCGAGACCGCGACGAAGTGGCTCGAAAACTTCGATCTCACCGGGATCGAATAAAGCGAAGTCGAACAAATCCCCCTTTTTGAACCCTGGTCACTCCGGGTCCAAAAAGGGGGATTTCCTCTTCATTTAAAAGCATCAGGGGAGAACGCCGCTCCCCACGGAATCGCTGTCGGCGGCGGGGCTCACTCCGTGCCGAAGAGCACCTTGCGGAACAGCAGCTCCGTTTTCTCCTGCCCAAGAGCCTTCTTGAACACGTCGGTGGACGGGCCGCCGTGGGTCAGCAGGCCGTCCACATAGGCGGCGGCTTTGGCTCTCTTGGCGGCCTTGTCCGTCAGGGGTTGGCCTGCAGCGCCCAGCCACGCGGCAAAGTGATCCTCCGCCAGGCGGTCAAATGCTTGGCGCTCCGGCTTCTTGCCCTTCTTGGAGATGCTCTGGGAAAGGCGGATGCCGTCATACCAGTGGGTGCCGGGATCCCGGTCGGGGAGTGCGGCGCTGCGCTCCAGAAGCGCGTCCAGTTCCGGTGAGGTAAAGCCGCCCACGGTGGTGTCGTAGAGCTCGGCGATCAGCGTGTCGTTTCCCATGGCCAGAATGCGGTCATAGGAATAGAGGGGCAGATCCCGCTCCGTGGGGTTGACGATGAGGGTGTCCATCTTCATGAGCCCGAAGAAGCCCTTGGCCCGCATGACGGACACGTGGCCCAGTCCCTCAGCCTCGTACGCCTCTACCGTAAAGCGCATGCCACTGGCCTTGAGGGCGGAAAACTCGCCGGCGTCACACGCACGCAGCGGGTACTGCGCTTTCAGCAGCGCAAGGAGATGATCGGTCATTCCGTCTCCCTTCCTTTTCTCAGCCGCAGCGAAGCCAGACCATACTTATGCAGGAGCGCCGCGCCGACCAGCAGGCTGCCCTGACCCACCACGTTCACGCCCTCGGCGATCCAGTTCATGGAGGCCTGGGCGAAGTCCTTGGTGGAGAGATAGCCCATGCCCAGGGAGCAGACGAAGGAGAACACGAACAGGACGATCAGCGCGGGCTTCTTCAGCTTGGCGGACAGGACGCACAGCACCGCGTCCAGCATGCCCAGGCCCAGCACCATCAGCGACACAAAGACGAAGGTGCCCTTAAACACAGGCGGCACCACGGCATAGGTGCGTCCCTGCCGGTGCACCATCATGGCCAGAATGCCGATGCCGGCCAGCAGAAAGCCAATGGACTGCACGGGGAAGAACATGTCGCTCAGCGCCGTGAAGTCGCATACGCCCAGGGCGTACAGCAGCTTGTAGGTGGCCTTGAGGGCGCCGGCGCAGGTGACGTCGATGAGGCCGGCGGCGAAGAGGGCGAAGGCCCCCTTGCTCATCTTGTTGTAGAGGTCGCGCATCAGGATGATGCCGGCGATGGTGAACAGCAGCACAGGGATGTAATCCACCAGCGCCATGGCCACGGAGAATTCCTTCACGGCCATCAGCCCTCCTTTTTATTCAGGTGGTAGATGGGCAGGAAAGGCAGGATGATGGGGGTCTTATCGGCGTATTCGTTGTACTCAGCCAGATGGCCGTACTGCTTCATCTGCCGCTTTTCCATGCGCTGGGCGCCGTTGAACATGATGTAGACGATGGCGACGTAGGCCACGATGGCGAAGATCCACTGGCCCAGGCCGCGATAGGTGGTCAAACCCGCCACGAACACGCCGGTCCAGAAGGTGATCTCACCCAGATAGTTGGGGCAGCGCACCAGCTTGTACAGGCCCTGGGTGGCCACCATCTTGGGATTGACCTTCTTCTGGGCCGACTTCTGCTTGTCCGCCAGGGACTCCAGCAGCAGGCCGCAGACGGAGATCACGATGCCTATGAGGGGCAGCACCAGATCCGTGGAGGCGTTATGCCAGCGGAAGAGCATGGGGCTGACCTGCATCACGTACAGGGCGGAGACGAAGATCCAGATGAAGAGCAGCACGAACACCGGCATCTTCTTCTCGCCGTTCTTGGCCAGGGAGTCCTTGGCCACGTCGGTCTTGCGGAAGGAGGCGCTCTTGAACTCTCTGACCAGCAGGAAGCCGGACAGACGGGCGCCGTAGGCCGCGAACAGCAGCATCTGGATCAAAACCAGCCACAGCGGCGTGGCCGTGGGGTTCACCAGGTACATGATAAAGACGGCGATGCCGCCGCCGGCTACGGCCAGGCCGTAGCCCACGGAGAGGAAGTAGACGAACTTATAAAAGCCGACGGCGCACATGACGGCGCAGACGATATAGAGGATTCCCAGCAGTCCCCAGCTCATTTAGTTCGCCCCCTTGCCGAAATAGTCCTTGATATAGGCGGCGAAGCTCTTCTCGCCCACCTTGGTGTCGCCCACCAGGTCGTGGCTCAGCGTCCAGCGGGAGAAGAGGATGATGTCGTGCTTACCGGCCTTCTTGATCTTGGGCAGGTTGGCCAGGATGCCGAACAGCCAGATGGGCGCCCACTTGATCTTCAGGGGCTTGCCGGCCGCGTCGAAGCACATCTTGGCCATCTCCTCGTAGGTGTAGGTCTCCTTGCCGCCCACGTTGTAGGTGACGTTGGTGTCGCACATGTGCTCCACGATGAACTTGGCGAAATCGGGGCAGTCCACCACGTTGGCCCGGACCTTGCCGTAACCCTTCAGCAGCTGCATCTCACCCTTGTCCACGTAGGGCTTGAAGACCTTGCAGATGTCGTAGAAGTAGCCGGTGGGACGGTAGATGACCCAGTCCATGGGCTGCTTCTTCAGCTCCTGCTCCACCAGATACTTGGCGTGGAGCATGGGGACTTCTTCGGCGCCCGGTTCATCACAGGAGATGACGGAGATGTAGTTGAACTTCTTGACGCCGGCGCGCTTGGCCTCGTCATAGAGGTTCAGGTTGCCCCGCTGATCGATGTCGTAGGACGTGAAGCGGGTGGAAGCGCCGGTAAGACCCATGGTGGTGATGACCACTTCGGCCCCGTCGCACAGGCCCTTGAGGGACTCGGGGTTGGTGGCGTCGATGCTGCGGAAGGTGAATTTGCCCTCGGTGCCCTCCACGGGACGCTCCTTCAGATCGGCCGCGATGACCTCATGTCCTGCGGCGCACAGCTCCTTCAGGATCTCCGCGCCCAGATTGCCGAACGCGCCTGCCAGTACTACTTTCATGGTGATCTCTCCTTTTCTGTTATTTATTCTTTTCCTTGGAACGCTTGTCGTTGATGATCTTCATGTGCTCTGCGGTGATCAGCTCCACTCCGTTCTCCCTGGCCCAGGACACGCAGCCCTTCAGCACCACCGGCAAAAACACACGGGGTACGTTGAGGATGGTCTCCAGGGCGTCGTCGGTGAACTTGATCTTGTCGTCCACCCGGTCGGCGGCATAGCGGACGGACTCCAGAGAGGCCTTGCGCATGGGCAGCAGCTCGGCGCGCATATGACGCTTGCGGTGGAACCAGAAGTTTTTGCTGTCACGGTAGCCGTAGTCCACCGGCAGGGGCGGGAAGTCCTGCGCCCGGACGCCGTTGATGATGGCGTCGCTGTACTTCTTTTTCATCAGGATGCGGTCCACCTTCAGAATGAAGTGAGCGCCGAACTTGGAGGTAATGCCGTTGAAATCGTGATAGGGG
>ONGR01000030.1 GCA_900317425.1 uncultured Eubacteriales bacterium
CCCTGTGTATCTCTTGTTTGGTATTCCCTTTGGCATATAACAACACCCCACTTGTTAGTAGTATACCATACTTGTCTAACAAATGGGGTGCAGTTCATCGCGTCGGGGCGGCTTCTTTTCGTATCACGTCCGTCAATCGTCGCCGTGCATGCCCAGAATGGTGTTCAACTCCTTCTCCGTCAGCGGCTCCGCGGCCAGCTGCATGGCGCTGTTGCAGTAGAGCTCGCCGGTATCGAAATAGGTGTACTCTATCCCGTCCACGATTATTATTCCGACACCGCCGGCAAACCAGTCGGAGCTGCACATGACACGCATGGCGAAGTCGCCGTCCGTAGCAAAGGTGCGATTCTCCACCATTCGCCGCAGGGCGGCGGTGTCCTCGCCGGAGGTATAGATATGCCCCATCATAAAATCCGCCGTGTCGTAGGTGCCCTCCCGCCAGAAGAGGAGGGCGTTGTCCTCCCAGGTGTAGCCATCCGGCAGGCCCCAGAGGCTGGGGTTGGTGAAGCTCTCCAGCGTGCTGGCCAACACGGTCGACGTGTTTGTATCCAGACGATACGCACAGGTTTCGGTATAGAGCGTGCCGTTCAGGATCCGGCAGGTGGCGGAGCGCCCGTTGTTGTAGTTGATGCAGAGGGTGTAGAGCGCCCCCGTGCTCCAGACCAGACGCTTCTCGGCGAGACCGTGCCAGCGGGCGGTACCATCCCGCAGGCAGGCCTCCAACAGGAGGATCTGGCTGTCATCCAGTTGCGTCGTGGTGGGGGCGCCGTCGTTTGCCGTCCCGGCCCGTATGACGGTAACGCTTTCGATCCGGGTGCCCCACTTCAAAGAGAGCGCCTCGGAGAGAGGCACGGGCCGCGTCAACAGGAACAGCGCGGCGGCCAGGAGCAGGCAGACCGCCGCCAGAACGGCGATCCACCGCCGACCCTTTTTCCGGGTGGCGGCTACACTGTCGGCGGAGAGCTGCAAAACGTCCTTCATGGCTCGCTCCTCCCTTGTTTCTTCGCCGGCTTCTGCGTGCGGGGTGCAGCTCATCAGCTCCGTCACGGTCAGACCGAAAACGTCTGCCAGGGGCTGCAGCAGCGTCACGTCCGGGTAGCTGAGACCGCGCTCCCACTTGCTCACGGCCTTGTCCGTCACGTGGAGGCGGGCGGCCAGGTCCTTCTGGGTCAGACCAAGGGCCTTGCGGCGCTCGGCGATGAACGCGCCCAACTGTGTCTTGTCCATACCATCACCTCTGCCTATAGTGTAGCGAAAACGCCCCGAAAACGCAACCGACCGGCGGTAGAATCGCCGCCCGAGACGCAGAAAACCACCGCCGCGGCGGTGGTTTTCTCGTTTTTTATGACAGCTTTACCAAGGGCACCGGATCCTCCGGGGCCAGACCCATCTCCGCCAGGAAACGGCGGCCGGCGGCCTCGGTCTCCGGCCGGTTCAGCGCCTCGGGACAGTGGGCGTCGCAGCCCAGGACAGTGCGGTTGCCCTCCTCCGCCGCGATCTCCCAGAAGACCCGGGTGGGGTAGTTGCGGCCGTCGTGGAGGCCCAGCAGGTTCAGCTCCAGCGGCACGTTCAGCTCCCTGGCGGCCCGGCAGAGACGGCGCATATGGAAGAGGTAGGTGCTCTTGTCGCCGCGGTAGTGGATGAGGTCCGGGTGGGCCAGATAGGTGAAGAGCCCGGTGGACATACCCTCGATGGCCTGGTCCACGTACTGGATCAGACGGGCGGGGTTGTCGGTCAGATCGCCGGAGTAGATATTGTCCTCCTCGTTGTAGAGGTAGTGCTGGCCCAGCAGCATATACTCGCAGCCCTGCTGCCGCAGCAGGGTCAGCTGGGCGGGGAAGATGGCGGGATAATACTCCAGCTCCACGCCCACGTGGATCTCGATGCGGTCAGCGTATTCATCCCGCAGACGGCGGATGGTGTCGAAATAGTCGGGGCAGTCGGCCACCGACATGCGGAACCAGGAGTTGTGACCGTCGGGGAAGGGGCAGGGGGTGTGGTCGGAAAAGCCCAGGACCCGGATCCCGGCGGCGATGGCCTGCTCCACGTAGGAGCGCTCGTCGCCCCGGGCGTGGTTGCAGCGCCAGGTGTGGGTGTGATAATTGGCCAGCATGAGAAGACTTCTTTCGTAAAAATCGTTGTGTTTTGACCGCGATCCGTTTCAACGACAGGAAGAAACAGAAGGGGACGCTGCCGTTCTGCGTGGGGTGGGTCCGGGAGGGGATTGGTATCCCCTCCCGGGTAATTAAATCGGCGCGGCACCCATGGTCACCGGGCTTTGGGCCTGTGGCTCAAAGCTCGGTGACCATGGGGATGACCATGGGGCTGCGCTTGGTGTGCTTGTAGAGATAGGTGCTGACGGCGGAGCGGACGGCCTTGCAGACCTCCCCGTTGTCACGGCGCCGGCGGGCGGACATGTGGTCCACGGTGTCCATGGCCAGGTTCCGCAGCTCCTCCAGCAGCTCCTCGGACTCCTTGACGTACACGAAGCCCCGGGTGACGATCTCCGGCTGGCACAGCAGCTGATGGTCGTGGCTGGACATGGACAGCACCACCACGATCATGCCCTCGGCGGCCAGCAGACGGCGGTCGTTGAGCACCACGGCGCCCACGTCGCCCACGCCGCTGCCGTCCACGAACACCTCGCCGGAGGGGACGGTGGTCTCGCACTTCATGTGCTTGGTGGTCAGCTCGATGACGGAGCCGTTGTCGGCGATGCAGATGTTCCGGGGATCCATGCCCATGGACTGGGCCACCCGGCTGTGGATCTGCAGCATCCGCTGCTCGCCGTGGAGGGGGATGAAGAACTTGGGCTTCACCAGCGCGTGGATGATCTTCAGCTCCTCCTGGCAGGCGTGGCCGGACACGTGGAGCATGTCGGCCTTGTCATAGACCACGTCCACGCCCTTGCGGAACAGCTCGTTGATGACCCGGCCCACCGTCACCTCGTTGCCGGGGATGGCGCTGGCGGAGATGATGACCTTGTCGCCGGGACCCACGTCCACCTGCTTGTGGGTGGAGAAGGCCATGCGGTACAGGGCGCTCATCTCCTCGCCCTGGGAGCCGGTGGTGACGATGACCTGCTGCTGAGGCGGCAGGCTCTTGAGCCGGTTCAGCTCCATGAGGGTGTTCTTGGGCACCTTGATATAGCCCAGGTCGGTGGAGACCTTCATGATGTTCTCCATGGACCGGCCGGTGACGGCCACCTTCCGGCCGCAGGCGGCCGCGGCGTCCAGCACCTGCTGGATGCGGTGGACGTTGCTGGCGAAGGTGGTGACGATGATGCGCTTGTCACAGCCGGTGAACTGCCGCGTGAAGGTGTGGCCCACGGCGCGCTCGCTCATGGTGTAGCCGGGGCGCTCCACGTTGGTGGAGTCGGCCAGCAAAGCCAGAACGCCCTGCTTGCCCAGCTCGCCGAAGCGGGCCAGGTCGATGACCTCGGCGTCGATGGGGGTGGAGTCGATCTTGAAGTCGCCGGTGTGGACCACGGTGCCCATCCGGGTGTGGATGGCGAAGGCCACCGAGTCGGGGATGGAGTGGTTCACGTGGATGAACTCCACCTGGAACTTGCCGGACCGGATGGTCATGCCGGACTCCACGGTGACCAGCTTGGTGGAGCTGACCAGACCGTGCTCCTGGAGCTTCAGCTTGATGAGCCCGGCGGTGAGCCGGGTGCAGTAGATGGGGATGTTGACCTGCTTGAGGACGTAGGGGATGGCGCCGATGTGGTCTTCGTGGCCGTGGGTGATGAAGAGGCCCCGCAGGCGGGACTTGTTCTTGACGAGATACGTCACGTCGGGGATGACGCAGTCGATGCCGTACATATCATCGCCGGGGAAGGCCATGCCGCAGTCCACCACGATGATCTCACCGCCGTATTCATAGGCGGTCATGTTCTTGCCGATCTCGTTGAGACCGCCAAGGGGAATGATTTTCAATTTTTCTGCCATAGGTACTCCTTCTTGATAAAACGTGATGTATCACACGGCGGAGAGTCACTGCGGCGAAAAATGGGCGCAGCAAAAACAAGGGCGCGGGACATTCGCACGGCCCTGATTCGCCGCCGTCTGTCTCTCACTCGCCCGACCGTCGTGTGGATGGGGATATCCCCCTATGTGATCGCCGCGCACATCGCGCCGCGAAACGTACAAGAAAACGTGCAAAAATTCTGCACTTTGCACAAAGTATACCACACTTTTTTTCATTTGTACACCCCCAACTTTCCGACGGGCTGCGACAGGCCTCGCCGGAGGCCGGGGAGAGGGAAACTTGTAATTGAAGTGGGCTGCGGCTTGTGATATAATCAACTATGTATTGATATGTGCGTTGCTCCCATCGCAATGAAGGAGGAATGACAGGTGAACAGACGAATTGCCCGGATCCTGCGGACCAATCTGACGCTGACCACCCTGTGTCTGGTGGCGTTTGTGGCCGCGGCGATCCCGGTGGATATACGCCTGGCCGCCGGCGAGGCGGTTGTGGCGGTGATCGTCATCCTTTTGGGCCTGCGCCGCAGCCGGAGCACCCAGCAGAGCATGCGGCAGTACGTGGAGCGGGTCAACGGCGGCATCGACTCCGCCCGATCCAGCAACACCCTGTACGCTCCGCTGCCCATGATGGTCTTCGACGTGAACACCGACGAGGTGCTCTGGGGCAACGAGGGCTTCGTGCAGCTGACGGACCAGAAGGACGGCGTGTTCCAGATGAAGATGGACAGCGTGGTGCCCGGCTTCAACAAGCACTGGCTGCTGGAGGGCAAGCGGGAGTGCCCCGATCTGGTGACCTGGAACCATCACCTCTACCGTGTGTTCGGCAGCCTGACCCATCCCGAGGAGAAGGGGCGGGGCGGCGAGATGCTGGCCACCACCTACTGGATGGACGTAACGGAACTGGAGCAGGCCCGCAGCACGTTGGAACTGACCCGTCCGGTGGTGGCGATCCTGATGGTGGACAACTACGAGGAGCTGATGAAGGCCTGCCCGGAGAGCAAGCGCTCTGCCGTGGTGGCGGCGCTGGAGGAGAAGCTGAATACCTGGGCGGCGGATTCCGGCGGACTGATCCTGGGCTACGACCGGGATCGCTATCTGTTCCTCTTTGAAGAGAAGAGCTATCCCGACTTTGTGGAGCATCGGTTCAGCGTGCTGGACAGCGTGCGGGAGGTGGTGGCAGGCGAAGGCGTGGCCGCCACCCTCTCCATCGGGGTGGGCCGGGATGCGGAGAATTTTGACGACCTCTTCAAAAACGCCACCCTGGCGTTGGAGATGGCCCTGTCCCGGGGCGGCGACCAGGCCGTGGTGAAGGATAAGCTGAACTTCTCCTTCTACGGCGGACGGTCCAAGGCTACGGAGAAGCGGACCAAGGTCAAGTCCCGTGTCATGGCCAACGCTCTGGGCGAGCTGATCGAGGACGCCCGGCAGGTCTACGTCATGGGCCACAAATATGCCGACATGGACGCCCTGGGCGCCGCGGCGGGCATCTGCGCCATCGCCCGGAAGAAGGGCAAGAAGGCCCAGATCGTCATGGATCTGGAGAACAACGCGGTGCATCCCATGCTGCGCAAGCTGCAGGAGCAGCCGGAGTACGCCGGCGCCTTCGTCACCGGCAGCGAGGCCTTTTTGAAGGCCCAGGCCGACACCCTCCTGGTGGTGGTGGACACCAACCGCCCCCAGAGCGTGGAGTCGGAGAGCCTGCTGGAGAGCTGCAACCGGGTGGCGGTCATCGACCATCATCGCCGGGGCAGCAGCTACATCGAGAAGATGGCGCTGAACTATCACGAGCCCTACGCCTCCTCCGCCAGCGAGCTGGTGACGGAGCTGCTGCAGTACCTCATTGAGCCGGCGGATCTGCTCCGGGCCGAGGCGGAGGCCCTGCTGGCCGGCATCGTGCTGGACACCAAGAACTTCACCAACCGCACCGGCGGCCGCACCTTCGAGGCGGCGGCGTATCTGCGCCGGGCCGGGGCGGACACCCAGGAGGTCCAGCGGATCTTCCAGAGTGATCTGAAGTCCATGATCACCCGCTACGCCATCATCCGCCAGGCGGAGCTCTATCACGAGGATATGGCCATCGCCGCCCTGGACGAGGAGTACGAGCGGGTCACCGCCGCAAAGGCCGCCGACGAGATGCTGACCCTCAAGGGCGTGCAGGCCTCCTTCGTCCTCTACAAGAAGGGCGACGGCGTGTATATCTCCGCCCGGTCGTTGGGCGAGGTGAACGTCCAGGTCATCGTGGAGGCCCTGGGCGGCGGCGGAAACTCCACCACTGCCGGCGGCGAGCTGCCGGGCCGGACGGTGGCCGAGGCGAAAAAGCAGCTGCTGACCGCCATCGATAACTATTTTGACAAATAATACGAAAGGAATCGTGTATCATGAAAGTGATTTTGAAACAGGACGTGAAGGGCAAGGGCAAGAAGGGCCAGATGATCGAGGTGGCGGAGGGCTATGCCCGCAACTTCCTGCTGCCCAGGGGCCTGGCCACCCTGGCCACCACCGACGCCGTGAACACCATGCGCCTGCAGGAGAAGGCCAAGGCCCGTGCCGAGGCGGAGGCCAAGGCCGCCGCCATGGAGACGGTGGAGAAGCTGAAGAACTGCCAGGTGAAGATCGCCGCCAAGGGCGGCGACGGAGGACGCCTCTTCGGCGCCGTGACCACCAAGGAGATCGCCGCCGCGCTGAAGGAGCAGTACGGCATGGAGATCGACAGCAAGAAGCTGGTGCTGGACGAGCCCATCAAGTCCTTCGGCGCCTATCAGGTGAAGGCGAAGATGGGCTATGAGATCAGCGGCACCGTGTACGTGATGGTGACCGAGGCCAAGTGAGGCCGATTCAGTTGGAAGGAGGGTGCGCCCTATGCCCGTGGATGAACTGCTGATGCGCGCCATGCCCCACTCCCCGGAGGCGGAGCAGGCGGTGCTGGGCTCCATGCTCATTGACGCCGACTGCGTCAAGGACGTGATGGACAAGCTGCAGCCCGAGGACTTTTACCTCAAGCAGAACCGGGAGATCTTCGAGACCATCTACGCCATGTTCATCTACTCCAAGCCCATCGACGGCGTCACCGTGGCGGGGGAGATGGAGAAGGCGGGCCTGAGCAACGAGAACACCCGCAGCTATCTCCTGCAGCTGATGGAGGTCACCCCCACCGCCGCCAACGTGCTGGAATACGTGCGCATCGTGCGGGACAAGTCGCTGATGCGCTCCCTGGCTTCCGCCGCGGGGGAGATCACCAACATGGTGCAGGAGGGCACCGGCTCTGCCGGCGAGATGCTGGAGCTGGCGGAGCAGAAGATCTACGCCATCCGCCGGGGCCGGGGCGGACAGGGCATGATCACCATCGGCGTGGTGCTCCAGGAGGTCATGGACCATCTGGCCCAGATGACCGCCGCCGGAGGCAAGACGCTGCCGGGCCTGTCCACCGGCTTTTCCGCCGTGGACGGCAAGATCAACGGCCTGAACAAATCCGACCTTTTGCTGCTGGCGGCCCGACCCGGTATGGGCAAGACCAGTATGGCTCTGAACATCGCCCTCAACGCCGCCAAGGAATCCGGCAAGACCGTGGCCATCTTCTCTCTGGAGATGTCCAAGGAGCAGCTGGTGACCCGGCTCATCGCCAGCGAGGGCCTCATCGAGAACACCCGGCTCACCACCGGCAATCTCCGGGAGAGCGACTGGGTGAAGATCGCCGAGGCGGCCTCCACGCTGAGCCGGACGGATATCCGCATCGACGACAATCCCCTGCTGACCGTGGCGGACATGAACGCCAAGTGCCGCCGTCTGGACAACCTGGGGTTGGTGGTCATTGACTATCTGCAGCTGATGACCAGTGCCGGCGGCAAGAGCTACAGCGGTGAAAACCGCCAGCAGGCGGTGTCGGACATCTCCCGCATGCTGAAGATCATGGCCAAGGATCTGCAGGTGCCGGTGCTGTGCCTGAGTCAGCTGAGCCGCGCCAACGAGAAGCGGGAGGACAAGCGGCCCATGCTGTCCGATCTGCGCGAATCCGGCGCCATCGAGCAGGACGCCGATATCGTCATGTTCCTGTACCGGGACGACTATTATAATGAGGACTCCGAGAAGCGGAACATCGCCGAGTGCATCGTGGCCAAGAACCGCCACGGCGAAACCGGCAAGGTGGAGCTGCGCTGGATGCCGGACTACACGGCCTTCGGCACGCTGGAAAACCGCTACGAGGACGGAGAATAAACGGAGGATGCCCATGGATCTCACCGGCTGGATGGCGCAATGGAATATGTTTCCCCCACCCGGCGGCGTGATCCTGTGCGCCGTGTCCGGCGGACGGGACTCCATGTGCCTGCTCCACTATCTCCATCAGCTCTCCCGGGAGCGGGACTTTCGTGTGGCCGCGGCCCATCTGAACCACGGTATGCGCCGCACCGCGGAGCGGGACGAGACGCTGGTGCGGACGTTCTGCGCCGGGAGGGAGATCCCCTTTTACGCGGGCTATGAAAAGGTCTATGATCGGGTCCGGGAATGGGACCTGGGCGTGGAGGAGACGGGACGCCGGCTCCGCTACGAATTTCTGACCCGTACGGCGGCGGAGATCGGCGCGGCGCGGATCGCCACCGCCCACCACATGGGCGATCAGGCGGAGACGGTGCTGCTGAACCTGCTGCGGGGCACCGGCCCGGAGGGGCTGGGCGGCATTCCCCCGGTGCGGGGGAAACTGATCCGGCCGCTTTTGAACACGTCCCGGCAGGAGATCGAGGAGTATCTGGATCAGTGGGGCGTGTCCTACGTGGAGGATGAGACCAACACGGATCTCTCCTATGCCCGCAACTGGCTGCGGCTTCAGATCTGGCCGGAGCTGGAGAAAATCAACGGCGCGGCCCGGGAGAACATCGCCCGGGCGGCCGGGATCCTGCGGCGGGAGAATACATATTTGGATGAACTGGCGTTGCGGCGGCTGCCGGCGGAGGGCACGAGCCTCTCCCGGGAAGCGCTGCTGTCGGCCCCGGAGGTGCTGCGGCCCCGGATGCTGCGGCTCCTGATCGACCGGCTGCACTGCGGCAAAAAGGATTTCGGTCAGGTCCACCTGACCGCCCTGGAGCATCTGGCGGAATCCGGCGGCATGCTGGATCTGCCCGGCGGCGCCCGGGCCGTCTGCCGGGACGGCGTGCTGACGCTGGAGATGGCGGACAGGACCGCCCCCGGGGAGACGGTGCTGCGGCCCGGCTGCCCCGTGAGATGGGGCGAGGGCGTCATCTGTCTGGGCGGCGACGTCCGGAGCGGGGCCGACGAGGTGATCCGTCTGGGCTGCGGCCCGGAGCGGAGGATCTCCGTCCGTGCCTGGCGCGGCGGCGACCGGCTGACCCTGCCGGACAGCCGGGGGAGCCGGAGCCTGAAGCGGCTTTTTGCCGACGTGGGCATCGATCCGGCCCGGCGGGACAGGATGCCGGTGATCTGCGTGGACGGACAGGCCGCCGCGGTGTTCCGGGTGGGCACCGATCAGGCGTTTCTTCCCGAAAAAAACGGAAATATCATCATAACCTGGAAAAAAAGACCATAGGAGGGTGCGGAACATGGCAAAGAACAATATGGATCAGGACATTCTGAAGATCCTTTACACGGAGGACGAGATCAAGGAGCGGGTCAATGAGATGGGCCGGGAGCTGTACGAGCGCTTTCAGGGGGAGGAGCCCCTGTTCGTGGGCGTGCTGAACGGCTGCTTCATGTTCATGGCCGACCTGGTCCGGGCCACCGGGCTCAAGAGTGAGCTGGAGTTCATCGGCCTGTCCTCCTACAAGGACGCCACCAAGTCCAGCGGCGTGGTGCAGATCACCCGCGATATGCAGCGTGACATCACCGGCCGGGATCTGATCATCGTGGAGGACATTCTGGACTCCGGCAATACCCTGGCCTTCCTGAGCAAGTATCTCATGAGCAAGGGCGCCCGGTCCATTACCATCGCGACGCTGCTGGATAAGCCCTCCCGCCGCCAGAAGGCCATCACCGCCGACTACGCCGGCTTCATCGTGCCGGACGAGTTCGTGGTGGGCTACGGCCTGGACTACGCCCAGATGTACCGCAATCTGCCCTACATCGGCGTGCTGAAGCCGGAGGTTTACACCAAATAATCACAAACGATTCTTAGGAAATGAGGGAACAGACCCATGGGGGAGAACAGAGGACGTTATCAGGGAAAGCGCCTGATCAGCGGCCAGAAAGCGGGAAGAAGCAGCCGGGGACGGCGCGTTGAGCGCGCCGACACGGTTCGTCCCGTTCGGGAGGCCGCACCTGCTGAGGTGAACGGACAGGAGGAGATCCTGCGCGCCGCGGAGATCCAGCAGCCGGAGGAGACTCCGCAGCCCCCGGTCGCAAAACCGGAGGAGACGGCGGCACCGAGAGAGACAGAGAAGCCCGCGGCCGAAAAACCGGAGAAGGCCAGAGGCAGCTTCTGGAAGGACTACGGCTATCTCATCATCACGGCGGCCGTGGTGCTGCTGGTGTTCCGGGTGCTGCTGCAGCTGGCCTACGTGCCCTCCGGCTCCATGGAGAACACCATTCCCCGGGAGTCCCTGCTGATCTCCTGGCAGCTGCCCTACCTGGTATCCGACCCGGATCTGGAGCGGGGTGACGTGGTCACCTTCTGGAACGCAGAGGAGAACAAGCTGCTGGTCAAGCGGGTCATCGGCCTGCCGGGCGAGGAGATCTCCTTCTCCAACGGCTACGTCTACGTGAACGGGGAGAAGCTGGAGGAGGACTATCTGACACAGCGGGGCGTGACCAACGGACAGGGCAGGGACACCTATCAGGTGCCCGAGGGCTGCCTGTTCATGCTGGGCGACAACCGCACCGGGTCCAAGGACAGCCGGTTCTGGAACGAGCCCTTCGTCACCACCGATACCGTCCGGGCCAGGGTGATGGTCTGCATCCCCCTGACCCGCTGGCACAATATCCCCCTGCCTCAGCTGGGCGCGATCCATCTGGTGGGCTGAGGGAAGAGGAGGCAAAGGATTTGACGGAAAAGAGAAGATTCGGCGGCGGCGGTATCCTGTTGCTGCTCCTGCTGGCCGCCCTGCTGTATTATGTGATATCGGGCCTGCGCACCGGCAACGACATCACCTATGCCCAGATGCGGCAGCTCTTTGAACAGGAGAAGGTGACGGAGTTCGCCATCTCCGACACGCGGCTGACCGCCACCCTGACCGACGGCACCAAGACCACCTGCGATTTATACGATTTTGACCTCTTCTACGAGGATATGAACGACTTGGTGGTGCAGCAGAAGGAAGCGGGCATCATCAAGGATTACGATTACCATGCCGACCACTCCACCAACTGGCTGCAGCTTCTGCTGCCCTATGTGCTGGGCATCATGGCCTTCATCCTGCTGATGAACTTCATGGCCCGGATGACCGGGGCCGGCGGCGTCAACGACAAGATGGCCCGGTTCGGCGAGGCCCGGATCCAGAGCCTGCCCGCCGGTGACAAAAAGGTCACCTTTGCGGACGTGGCCGGCGCCGATGAGGAGAAGGAGGAGCTGGAGGAGATCGTCTCCTTCCTGCGCAGCCCCCAGAAATTCCTGGATCTGGGCGCCCATATCCCCAAGGGCGTGCTGCTGGTGGGCCCTCCGGGCACCGGCAAGACCCTGCTGGCCAAGGCGGTAGCAGGCGAGGCCGACGTGGGCTTCCTGTCCATCTCCGGCTCCGATTTCGTGGAGATGTACGTGGGCGTGGGCGCGTCCCGGGTGCGGGACCTCTTCGACCAGGCCAAGAAGCAGGCGCCGGCCATCGTGTTCATCGACGAGATCGACGCGGTGGGCCGTCAGCGCGGCAGCGGCCTGGGCGGCGGACACGATGAGAGAGAACAGACCCTGAACCAGCTCCTGGTGGAGATGGACGGCTTTACCAGCAACGAGGGCGTGGTGGTGCTGGCCGCCACCAACCGGGTGGATATTCTGGACCCCGCCCTGCTGCGGCCGGGACGGTTTGACCGCCAGGTCTACGTGGGCCTGCCGGACATCAAGGGCCGGGAGGAGATCCTGAAGATCCACAGCCGGAACAAGCCGTTGGCGGAGGACGTGGATCTGGCCAAGGTGGCCAAGGGCACGCCGGGCTTCACCGGTGCCGACCTGGAGAACGTCCTCAACGAGGCGGCTCTGCTGGCCGGAAGGCGGGATCAGCCTGCCATCAATATGGAGACGCTGGACGAGGCGGTGATCAAGGTCATCGCCGGGCCGGAGAAGCACAGCCGGGTCATCCCGGAGGTGGAGCGCCGCCTCACCGCCTATCACGAGGCGGGCCACGCCGTGGTGATGCGGGCTTTGCCCAACCACGATCCGGTGCACCAGATCACCATCGTGCCCCGTGGTCAGGCCGGCGGCATGACCATCTCCCTGCCGGAGGAGGACCGCTCCTATCTGAGCCGGGCCTATATGATCGACCAGATCGCCTCCCTGCTGGGCGGCCGGGCCGCCGAGCAGATGATCCTGGGCGACATCTCCACCGGCGCCGCCAACGACATCCAGCGGGCCACCTCTCTGGCCCGGAAGATGGTGGGCACCTACGGCATGTCCGACCGACTGGGCACCGTGGCCTTCGACGCCGGGCACGACGAGGTGTTCATCGGTAAGTCCATGGCCCAGACCCGACCCTATTCCGAAAAGACCGCCGCGGAGATCGACGAGGAGATCCGCCGCATCATCGACGAGGCCTACGGCCGCTGCCGGGATATCCTGACGGAATACCGGCCGCAGCTGGTGGAGGTGGCGGAATACCTCCTGCAGCACGAGACCATGACGGCGGAGGAATTCGAGCAGGTATTCGCGGAGAAGAAAGCCGAATAAACCGACAAAAAAGAGGAGCGTTCCCGCGGGAACGCTCCTTTTTTCGCTTGTTGATGGGACTTACTTGCCCAGAACGGCATTCACAGCGCCATCCAGCCAGTTGCCCTGGAAGGTCTCGATAGCGCCGTCGTCCACCAGCTTGGCCAGCTCCGGGTCGATGGGCATCCTTGCCAGCAGGGGCACACCGTACTTGGCGGCGGCGGCCTCGGTCTTGCCCTCGCCGAAGAGGTAGATCTTCTTGCCGCAGTCCGGGCAGGTGAGATAGCTCATGTTCTCCACGATGCCCACCACGGGGATGTTCATCATCTGGGCCATCTTGACGGCCTTCTCCACCACCATGCCCACCAGATCCTGGGGGCTGGCCACGATGATGACGCCGTCCACCGGCAGGGTCTGGAACACGTTCAGCGCCACGTCGCCGGTTCCGGGAGGCATATCCACGAACATATAGTCCACGTCCTGCCACAGCACGTCGCCCCAGAACTGCTGCACCACGCCGCCGATGACGGGGCCGCGCCAGATGACGGGATCGGTCTCGTTCTCCAGCAGCAGGTTCACGCTCATCAGCTGGATGCCGGTGGAGGTCTCCACAGGCAGGAGAGCGTCCTCGGTGGACAGGGCCCGGGTGTGGACACCGAAAGCCTTGGGGATGGAGGGGCCGGTGACGTCGGCGTCCAGAACGGCCACGTTGTAGCCCTCGCGGCGGACGGCCACGGCCAGCTGGCTGGTCACCATGGACTTGCCCACGCCGCCTTTGCCGGACACCACGCCGTAGACCTTGCCCACCCGGCAGCCGTCCCGGAGGGGCTTGATCTGGAAGGGGCTGCCGCCCTTGCGCTCGCTGCAGCTCTCGCCGCAGCTGCTGCAATCATGGTTGCAATCGCTCATATGATTCAATCCTTCTTTCCGCAATTGTTCAGTCGTATCAATAGATATATCACGAAACGGGCCGCTTGTCCAGCATTAAAGGGAGATCAGCGCCGTATTTTCCCGCCCGGCCAGGTAGGTCTGCTCCCGCTTCTGGCAGGTGAAGAGCAGGATCTGTCGGTTCTCGCTCTCCCGCAGGAGATAGTCCAGGGCGGCGCGGAGACGGTCGTCGTCAAAGGAGATGAGGGCGTCGTCCAGGATCAGCGGCACCCCCTTGTCCCGGGGCAGCACCATGTCGCAGATGGCCAGGCGGACGCTGAGGTACAGCTGATCCGCCGCGCCCTGGCTCAACAGCTGGATGCTGCGAGGGGTGACGTCATCGGCGGGCTCTGCGGCCAGAGAGAAGTCCCGGCTCAGCAGCACCTTCTGGTATTTGCCGCCGGTGATGCCGGCGAAGATCTCCGCCGCCCGGGCGCCCAGGGCGGGGGAGAAGCGGTTTTGCAGGGTGAGATTGGCGGACTCCAGCGCCTCCATGGCCAGGGAAATGGCGCTGTACTCGTCCTGAAGGCGCGCCAGCTCCTCCGCCTTCTGACTGCGGCGGGTGATAAGGTCGTCGGGATCGCCCATGGAGCGGATCTGGCCGGTCAGCGTGTCCAGACGGGACTGGGCGGCCTGGAGATTGGCGGCGGTCTGGGGAATGGCGGCCTCCACCTGGCTGCGGCTCATGACGGGCTGCTGCAGGGGGGCGTCGGGTGCGATCTCCGCCGGCAGTTGCCGGCCCAGAAGATCCCGGCGCATGGCGGCGTCCCGGGCGGCCTGCTCCGCCTGAGCCAGAGCGTTTGTCTGGCGGCGGAGCTCGGCAATGGACGCGGCGGCGGCAGACAGATCGGCGGCGGCGCGGAAGGGGGCCAGCTCGCCCAGCAGAGCGGCGATCCCGTCGGCCTGGCGTTTGGACAGGGCGCTGCAGAGCCCCGCAGCCCGGGCGGCATCATCGGCGGCATCCCGGGCCGCCTGGCGCAGGGGAAGGTACTCCTCCTTCTGCCGCTCCAGCTCCGCCCTTGCTTGTTCCGCCTGATCACGCTGCCGCTGCGTGCGGCGGCGATAGGAGTTCCAGATGATCGCAAACGCGGCGGTGAGGAGAAAAGCGGCAGAGGCTGCAATGGTCAGCGCCGGGGCTTTATGAAGGAAAAAGGACACAGCGGCGATAACGGCGCTCAATACTGCGGCGCCCAGACCGAGCCAGAGGGGCAGGGAACCGGGGATCTCCGGCAAGGTGATATTGTTCAGCCGATCCTGCAGCCCCTGCTCGTCGGCGGGATAGAGGGGATGGCTGCGGCAGGCGTCCTCGGCGGTGCGGGCCCGCACGGCGGCCTCTTCGGCGGCCTGCCGGGCCTGCCGGATCTCCTGCTCATCGGCGGTCAAAGCGGCCTGCCGGGCCTCCAGCCGGGACAGCAGCTCCCCACCGGGCAGCACACCGGCCAGCTCTGCCACGGCGTCGGCCTTCTGCCGGGTCTGGGCGGCAGCCTGTTCCGCCTCCCGGTACTGCTGCCATTTCTCCCGCTGGGCCACCAGCTCCCACTGCTTTTGCTGCTCCTGGAGCTCCGCCAGCTGCTGATGGGAGCGCTCCAGCTGCCCGGCGGTGAGCCGGTGCTGGGCCTGCAGGTCCTCCAGAAGGGCCAGGGATTTGTCCAGACCTTCGATATCCCGCTCCAGAGCGGGGATCTGGCCGGTCTTATTGTGCCTGCGGCGGTTGAGCTGCTTTTTCAGCCGGTCATAGGCCTCGGAATAGGAGGTATCCTCCTCACCGGTGGTGATCAGCGCGGCGATCCGGCGCTCCAGCTCCGCGTCCTGATCCACCGCCAGAGCGGCCTGGCCAATGAAGGCGCTGCGCTCAAACACCTCCCGGGACACGCCCAGCAGCACGTCGCCGGCGTTCTGGCCGGTGATGCCGGGGACCGGCGTGGCGGTGCCGGCGTAGGTGCAGGAGAACTCCCCCATGGGCGAGTTGGCCCGGCGGGTATCCCGCGTCAGGGTATAGTCTGCCCCACCTGCCGTCAGATCCATGCGGCCCCGCATAACCGCCCCGCTCCAGGGCGCGTAGCGGTTCTTGTCGGCCAGAGCGCCGCGATCTCGGGTGCTGAGCCCGTAAAACATGTTGCGGATAAAGCGGCACCAGGTGGACTTGCCGGATTCGTTGGGGGCATAGATCACGTTCAGGCCCGGCTGCAGCGTCAGTTCCGCCTGCTCCAGCTTGCCGAACGTGGCATTCATGCGTTGAATATGCATAAAAAATGACCTCCGGGGAATATACATATATAATATTCTAACACAGGGACGAAAGAATGTCACCACGGAACAGCGGCAGGAAAAATTTTTTAAGAAATTCGGCAAGAAAAGTGTTGACATTCGCCTTCTGGTTTGGTATTCTATCAAAGCTGTCTGCGACACACGATGCAGCTGAAAAGTTTCTTTGAAAAAAGAAAAAATAAGTCTTGACAATGTGGATGACCAGCAGTATAATAAAACTGTTCCGCACCGATGGAAAGATTGGTGGCAGGGAGTGTACCTTGTAAATTAAACAATGAACGAGAAAGCACCAGACGGGACGCACGAAAGTGCGAACT
>ONGR01000029.1 GCA_900317425.1 uncultured Eubacteriales bacterium
GGTGGATTGCAAAAGTAACTTCCAGTTTGCACGATTAACTTCCGTGTTTCCGAAAGTCTCGTAAAATTAAATTCCGGGAAAGTAGTGCAACACGCGAAAAGCCGGAAGTAAGTTTTACAAACATTGGTCAAACCGGAATTTACTCTTACAAATGGAATTGAATATTTCTAACCGGCGTGTTAGCATATATGAGCCGGACACCCATCATAAAAATGGGCATGCCAAACGGAGGTCGAAGCGTTTTTGCCAAATTTGCAAAGACAACTTCCACCCCTGAATGCGGATATATTCCGAATGGCGGCAGCTTGTTTTTTACTTCTTGAGTAGGCGGGGTGTCAGGTTAATATCGTTTGCGGGGATCTCCTGAATGCCGAGGGACGGCAGAATGGTTTCGCCGTACAAGAAGCTGAACAACCGGTGTGCGGACTGGTTATTCAGCTTCTTTCTCGTATAGGAGTTAATGTGGCTCATCATGCGCAGAATGTCGCTTTGCTGTAAGTGGTCAAAGGATGTACCCTTGGGAAGGACTCGGCGAATGAACTCATGGGTGACTTCACAGCCGCCTTTCTGGTCAGAGCGCTGTGGATCGCAGTAGAAAACTCTGCTCCGTATTTCTCCGAATTTGGTACACTCAATGGATACGGGGTCAGTAAATTCGCTGCCTCTGTCTGTCAGGATAATTGGGAACAAACGGCAATACTGTTCGTGTCCAAGAATGTTATACAGCCATTCAAAAACTTCCGTGACAGACCTTGCAGTGTTTCGGTCTCTCAGGAATGCCAGCATGAGATTCGAGTTGCGGAAGAATACCGTCAACAGCACCTTGCCGCCTTTGCGTCCCTCTACAGAGTCAATCTCCACAACAGGAGTATCTGGATTGGCTGCGGTGTATTCAAGGAAGTCCTCGTAGGTTCTACCCAAATGACACTGCTTGTCTACCCGTACAGATGGTTTCTTCTTGCGCACTTTGTAGCGTACTTTCCTGGGCAAATCCACGTTTCCCACAGACAGAAGTCCGGCATCCACATAGTTGTAGATGGTTCTTTCGTCCAGCATGATTTCATCCGCGTTATTCATGCAGATTTGGTGAATGGATTGCCCTTGCTTAATAAGAGGGGAGATGATTTGGTCGATCCGATCCAGTTCTGCCGGTGTTACAGCAAAACCTTGGCGGGACTCGCTGCGGGTCGCTTCATATTCTCTCTGAGCGGATTTTGCTTCGTAAAGATGACGCTCTAATTTACAGCTCGTGCGCTGCTGGCAGCCGTTGCAAACATAGGGCGGTTTGTTTAGTTTGGAGCACTGCAACTGCTGAAAGTCAGGGCATGCCTCAAAGCACTTGGTCTGATAGCAAGAGTGACAAGGCTTTCCGTAGGTGAACTTGCAGGGTTGGCACAAATCGCCGTAGTGCTTGCAATCCTTGCGGATAACGCACGGATTGTATCCTCCGGCTTGCTTGAGTTTGATATGGGTGCGGACCTCTTTGGAAATGGTTGTAGGGTCTTTCCCTAATTCTACTGCAATGGCGGAAAAGCTTTTCCGCTCTCTGAGGCCGACCTCAATGGCGATCCGATCGCTGAGGGTTAAGTGTGTATTTTTAGCCATGGCTTTCTCCGTTTCTGCGCTGCCGTCATTCGGAGAAGACGAAGGGGCTCTGCCCCTTAAACCCCGAGGTTTATCGCTTTTGTTTCCAGGAAGGCAGCAAAAAAGCAGCACCTGTTGAAGATGCTGCCTTCCTGCAAACCCTATGCGCCGCTCAGGTCGCTCCTCAGCGTTGCCCTATCCTGCGCATAGGTAAAGCATTATTATTGTAAGTTACCGTTGGGGGCGAGTCAAGAGTTGCTGCAATGATTGTAAGAGTTACTTCCGGGTACTTTTTGCAAGATTTAATTCAGCTCGACTGCCCATCCAACCGGAATTTAGTTTTTCTATTGAGGGGCCGTATGGCGCCAAGGAGGCTGACAGATGAAAACCCTTTACATTGACTGCGGCATGGGCACTGCGGGCGATATGCTCACCGCAGCCCTGCTGGAACTGGTGCCGGACCGGGACAGCTTTCTGGCCCGACTCAATGGTCTGGGCCTCCCCGGCGTGGTCTATGAGGCCGGGAGCGCCGTCAAATGCGGCATCCGGGGCACCCACGTGTCCGTTCTGATCCACGGTGCGGAAGAAGCCGACCACCCCCACCATGAGCATCACGACCACCCTCACACAGGGCTCGACGACGTATCCCACGTCCTCTCCCGCCTGGATCTGCCGGAGACGGTCCGCAATGACGCCATGGCGGTGTACGAGAGCATCGCCGAGGCCGAGAGCCACGTCCACGGCGTTTCTGTCAAGGAGATCCACTTTCATGAGGTGGGATCACTGGACGCCATCGCCGACGTGGTGGCGGTGTGCCTGCTGATGGACGCCATCGCTCCGGAACAGGTGGTGGCCTCGCCCGTCCACGTGGGCAGCGGCCAGGTACGCTGTGCCCACGGTGTGCTGCCGGTCCCGGCTCCCGCCACGGCATATCTCCTCCGTGGCGTGCCCATCTGCGGCGGCGAGATCCGGGGCGAGCTGTGCACCCCCACCGGGGCGGCGCTTCTGCGCCACTTCGTCCACCGGTTTGGCCCCCTGCCGACGATGCGCACCTCCGCCATCGGCTACGGCATGGGCAAGAAGGACTTCCCCGCCGCCAACTGCGTCCGTGTCCTGCTGGGCGAGACGGAAGAGGAAAGCGGCGACGTGGTGGCGGAGCTGAGCTGCAACGTGGACGATATGACCGCCGAGGAGATCGGTTTTGCCATGGAGCGCCTGCTGGAGGCCGGTGCGCTGGACGTGTTCACCGTGCCGGTGGGCATGAAGAAAAACCGCCCCGGCACGCTGATCCGGGTGCTGTGCAGCCCGGCAGATAAGGAGACTCTCATCGACGCCCTGTTCCGACACACCACCACCCTGGGCCTGCGGGAAAACCTTACCACCCGCCACGTACAGCGCCGCCGGGTGGAGACGGTGGACACGCCCCTTGGCCCCGTGCGGGTAAAGAGATCGACAGGCCACGGCGTGTCCCTCAGTAAGTTTGAGTATGAGGATCTGGCCCGGATCGCCCGGGAGCGGGGCATCAGCCTGGCGGAGGCCCGGCGTCTGGCGGAAGAGGCACTCCTCTGACCGCTCGGAACATGAAACAAGAGGGAGCCGAAAGGCTCCCTCTTTTGCTGTCTCTTTTTGTCCGCGGCCGTCGGACCGGTATGACAACCGCTATGCGCGCTGCTCATGCAGCGGCGAGGATCGTCCTGCCGGGATATCACTCCCGGGGCTTGAAGCCCTCGCCGTAAGCGGCATCCACCGAGCTGACCATGATGAAGGATTTCTCGTCCAGCGCGTACACGATGCGCTTGACCTTATAGACCTGGGCGTTGGAACAGGCACACAGCAGGATATCCCGCTCCTCGCCGGTATAGGCACCGCGTCCGCTCATGATGGTTACGCCGCGGGCGACCTCGTCGTTGATCCGCCGGGAGATCTCATCCCCGTTGGCGGTAATGATGGTCAGCAGCTTGCGGGAATCGGTGCCCAGCATGATCTTGTCGATGATCAGGCTGTAGGTAATGGTCATCAGCAGACCGTACAGCGCCGCGTCCACCGTGCCGTATACAATGCCGCCCAGCAGGATGACCACGCCGTCTACAGCCAGTGAGACCATGCCGATGGACAGATGGGGATTCTTCTTCTGAATGGCCAGGATCACAAAGTCCGAGCCGCCGGTGGAGGAATCCCGCATATAGATGCAGGAAAGGCCCGCGCCGGCCAGCACGCCGCCGAAGATGGCCGCCAGCATGGGAGAGCCCTGATACGTCCACAGGTGGGGCATCAGATGGTCCACGATCAGAGAGGAGATCACGATCGTCTTGACGGAGCGGAAGAAGAACTCCAATCCCAGGGCCTTGAAGCAGAAGATCACGACGGGGATGTTGATGAGGATCATCGCCAGACCGATGGAGATGCCGCCGTGGAAGAAGGGGATATTCTTGGTCAGGATATGGACCAGGATCGACAGGCCCGAAACGCCGCCGGGGGCGAAATTGGCGGTATAGGCAAAATTGTAGATGCCGGCGCCATAGAGCACGCAGCCGACGACGTCGAACAGGACGTCCACAAAAAAGGTTTTGGGGTCGATCTTCAGGGGTCTTTTCATGGTGTTCACTCTTTCTCTTGGATTAACTGGATGGGGACGGGATTCGACTTGGACCGCCGCCAATCTAAAATATCCTACACTTTTTTCAAACAGCCGTCAACCCCCGTCTGCGTTGACATCCGCTGACCCGGCGCCTCACAGATACGCCACCTGGTCCCCCACCTTGACCACATAGTGGGCCTTGGCGGCGCTGACCTTTCCCTTGCGCTTGATGAGCACGATGTCGATGTGGTACTCCTCCTCGATATCCTTCACCGCCCGGTCCTGCCAGGCGCTGTCCACGCCGATGGTGAGGGTGGTCAGCTCGCCGGTGAGGGCGGGGGTCTCCTGCTGCATCTTGGTATACTGCTCCACGAAGCCGGCGCTGATGATGCCGGTGGGGATGGCCACCACGCCCACGCCCAGGAAGGTGATGACGATGGCCATGGCCTTGCCCAGCGCGGTGATGGGATAGATATCGCCGTAGCCCACTGTCAGCAGGGTACTGACGCTCCACCAGATGCCGCTGAGGGCGTTGCGGAAGGCCTGGGGCTGGGCCTCGTGCTCCACGCTGTATAGAAAGAGGGACGAGGCCAGCATCAGGATCACGATAATGAACACGGACGAGGCGATCTGGTTGCGCTTTTCATAGAGGACGGACTTGATGACGTTGAAGGAGTCGTACTGGGCGTTGATGCGGAACAGGTGGAAGATCCGCACCACCCGCAGCATCCGGAACACCACGAAGCCGCTGAGGAAGAAAAAGGGCAGAATGGTCAGCAGATCGATGACGCCGTCGTAAGACCGGAGGAATTTCCACACGGCCCGGCCCCGGCTCTCCCCGGGAAACAGGTACTCCGCCGTCCAGATCCGCAGGATATACTCCACGCAGAACACCAGCACGGTGACGGTCTCCACGACGTTGAACACGCCGTGCCAGGCACGCAGCTCATCAAAGGTCTCCAGGAACATGGCGGTGATGTTGAGAATGATGACGCAGACTAGAAAGATATCAAAGACATGGCTGGCGGTGTCGTTCTGGTTTCCGATCTGGATGATGTCGAAGACCCGGCGCTTGACGCTGGTTTTTTTCATTTGGCGGCCTCCTCTCCGGGAAAAGATGGTTTTCTGCCCCTATTATATACGCTTTCCCCCCGGTGTGCAATTGTTTTGCGGCAGCGGGAACTCCCCGACGAAAACGGAGGGCCGGACGCCATGCGTCCGGCCCTCCCTGCTTCTCTTTATTACTGTTCTTTGCGCTTGCGGCCCATGTACTCGTCCAACTCGGTGCGCACCTTTTCCGGGATCTCCCGCTTCACCGGGCACAGAGCGGCGTCCGCCATGTGGGCGGTGAAGTCCGCCACGAAGTCCCCGTCCCGCCGGAGCTGGTCCGGCGACAGCACCGCGGCGGTGTCGTACCGGTTGTGGATGGTGGCCTGGCTGGGCGGCGCGATCCTGGCGAAGGACAGGGCGGGAACGCCCTTGTCGGCAAAGGGGGTGGAGTCGCTGGCGTAGACCCCCTGCCGGGCCTCCATGCCCCAGCCCCGCTCCCCGGCGAAGTACCGCAGGTAGGTGACCAGTCCCTCCTCGGCGCTGCACCGAGCGATGAACTTGCCCATATAGGTGCCGATCATGTCCAGATTCACGTCCAGCGCGATCTTCTCCAGCTCCGCCTCGTGATCGCGGGCGTAGGCCTTGGAGCCCAGCAGCCCCCGCTCCTCGCTGCCGCAGAAGATAAACCGCAAACCGTACCGGTGGGGCGCCGTGGGCAACAGCTTCTCCATCACGTGGAGCAGGCCGATGCAGCCGGACATATTGTCGTAGGAGCCCCGGGACAGGCTGGTGGTGTCATAGTGGGCGGTGAGGACGATCCACTCGCCGGTCCGGCCGGGGATCTCAGCGATCACGTTGTGGGATTCACCCGGGAATTCGTCCTGCTCCACTGTAAGGCTGACTCGCTTTACACCTTCCCGTACCAGGCGGAAAGCGTCCTTGGCATTGATGTTGGCACACAGCATCTTCCGCCCCTGGGCCACGTAGCTGCGCAGCTCCTTTTCGGCGACGTCCCGGTCCCGATAGTGGACGTTGCCGTCGTAGGTGAGGAAGCCCACGGCGCCGTTTGCCAGCAGATCCTGGTAGAGGAAATACCCCACGCCGATGTCCAACAGGGCGATCTTGCCCCGCACCGCCGCCAGGGAGGCCGGGTCCGTGTTGGGCAGGTAGCACAGCTCCGCCTCCACGGTGCCGCTGCCGCAGCACCGGTGACCCCGGCAGGGGATCTCCTTGCCGTCGGCCAGCAGCTTTGAGGTATGCACCTCCGCCATCTCTACCGGGAAGGCCTCCAGACGGGCCTCCACCCCCAAAGCACGGCACCGCTCGGCCAGGTATTCGGCCACCTGCCGCTCCTGGGGCGTGCCGCTGGTGTGGATAAAATCGGTGTCCTTCAGGATCTTTCTGATCTGCCGGATGTTCATGGTTTCCCCTCCGCTTCTCGTTTTTTCTGCCCCCATTATACCCTCCGCCAACCACCTTGACAAGGGCGGAAAAAGCGGCTCTCCCGTTTGGGAGAGCCGCCCGATGATGGAGCTTACTGCCGCATCTTCTCCAGCAGATGCGCCTTGTCCAGAGCCGGAAGAAGGGCCGTGTACAGGATGGGTGCAGCCACCATGGCCGCCACGGCGTTGATGGCGGCGGCGGGGAACTTGGCCAGCACCGTGGCCCACACGGTGTCCATGGGCACCACGTAGATGAACCGCTGATAGAGATAGGTCTTGAGCATATAGAGGGCCACGTAGGTCCAGGCGCCCACCACGCAGGCGGTGATGTTCCAGCCGTGGTTCTTGGCGCCCTTATCGGCGGCGAAGGCGATCTTGCCGCAGACCCAGGCCATGGCGAACTTGGTGATAAAGGTCACCGCATAGCTCAGCAGGTCGCTGGGATAGAAAAAGACGTCATAGAGCATGGAGCCCAACCCCGCCGCCACACCGCCGGCCACAGGCCCCAGCAGCAGGCCGCTGATCAGACAGATGGCGTTGGCGAAGTGGACCTTGGAGCCCAGCAGCGGAAACCGGAAAAAAGTCACCACGAACACCAAAGCCGCCAGAATGGCCATAAATACGATCTTCTGCAGCGTCAGCTTCTTACTCATGTCGAATGTCCTCCTCTTTGGGGGCAACCCCCGCGTTCCTATTGGGATGATACGCCAGGGCTGATATTTTGGAAATGTTCAGATTTTAATTGTTTGATAAGACCAGATTTTTGCCGTGCAGAACAGGAGGCGTCCCCAACCGGGACGCCTCCTGCGGAAATGATCCGAAGCTTATTTCTTGCGATAGGGGGTGTCCTCCAGCGGCAGGCTCTGGCGGAACTTACCGTCGTAGCGGTAGTAGGCGTGGGCACAGGCAGGGGCCGTGGGGATCATGCACAGCTCGCCGCAGCCCTTGGCGCCCAGGGAGTAGGGCAGCTTGTCCTCCTCCTTGGGCTCGCAGAGGATGACCTCCAGCTCCGGGGCCTGGTCAGCCCGCATGAAGCCGATGGTGCCGAAGCGGCTCTTGGGGTAGCCGTCCACACACTCGAACTTCTCCGTGACGCCGTAGCCGATACCCATGAGCATGCCGCCCTCGATCTGGCCCTCCACGGACTGGATGTTCACCGGCGTGCCCACGTCGAAGGCGGACACCGCCTTGGTGATCTTCCCCTCGTCGTTGAGGATGATGACCTGGGCGCCGTAGGAATAGGACACGTGGCTGATGGGGTTTTCCTTGATGGCCCCCAGGGGGTCGGTCTTGGCGGAGTATTCGCCCAGAAACTCCTGGCCCTCCAGGTCGGCCAACGTCTTGCCGGCCAGGGCGGCCTTCAGCTTCTCGCCCACACGGCGGGCGGCCTCGCCGGTCATCACCGTCTGGCGGGAGGCGGTGGAGGTACCGGCGTCGGGGGTCCGGGCGGTATCGGCGTTCTCGAAGACGAACAGGGCCGGATCCAGCTCGGTGACGTGGCAGATTTCCGTCAATACCATCTGGCCGATGCCCTGGCCCATGCAGGAGGCGGAGGTGCGAATGTGGATCTTGCCCTCCTCCACGCTCAGCAGCACCCGGCCGATGTCCTTCTTACCCATGCCGGTGCCGGAGTTTTTGAAGCCGCAGGCGATGCCGGCGTACTTGTTGGCGTAGAACACGTCCTTCACGGCGTCGAGACACGCCGCCATGTTGGTATTGGGATCGGCGGTCTGGCCGTTGGGCAGCACGTCGCCGGGCTTGATGGCGTTTCGGCGGCGGAACTCCCAGGGGTCGATGCCCACCATCTCCGCCAGGAGGTTGATGTTCATCTCCGTGGCAAAGCAGCTCTGAGTGACGCCGAAGCCGCGGAAGGCGCCGGAGACCACGTTATTGGTGTAGACCGACATGCCGAAGATGTCGATGTTCTGGTAGTTATAGGGCCCGGCGGCGTGGGTACAGGCCCGGTGGAGCACCGGCCCGCCCAGGGAGGCGTAGGCGCCGGTATCGGCGATGATGATGCCCTTCATACCGGTGAGGATGCCGTTCTCGTCGCAGGCGGTGGTGAACTCCATCTCCATGGGATGGCGCTTTACGTGGTAGTCCAGGGACTCCTGGCGGCTGTACTTCACCTTCACGGGCCGCTTGGTGACCCAGGCCATCAGGGCGGCGTAGGGCTGGACGGTCATGTCCTCCTTGCCGCCGAAGCCGCCGCCCACCAGCGGAGCCCGGCAGCGCACCTTCTCCGGCGGCAGACCCAGCATGGTGGAGCACTCCCGCTGCACGTCGTACACCGACTGACTGGTGGTGTAGATCAGCAGGCCGTCCTCCCCCTCCGGCACAGCGATGGCGCACTCCGGCTCCATGAAGCCGTGCTCCTGCCAGGAGGTCTTGTATTTCCGGGTCACCACGTACTTGGAGTTCTTGATGGCCTCGTCGGCGTTGCCCCGGACCAGATTGGCCCGGCTCATCACGTTGCCGTCGGGGTGGATCAAGGGTGCGTCGCCCCGGAGGGCGTCAAAGGGGCTGGTGACGGCCGGCAGCTCCGTGTAGTCCACCTCCACCAGAGCGGCGATCTCCTCCAGCCGCTCCTTCTTGTCGGTGGCCACCACGGCGATGACGTTGCCCACGTAGCGGGTGATGTCCCCTTCGCCCATCATCACATCCCAGTCCTGCTTGATATGGCCGATCTTGTTGCAGGGCACGTCCGCCTTGGTCAGTACCTCCACGCAGTCCGGATCCGCCATAGCCTTGGACACGTCCACCCGGTCGATCCGCGCCCGGGGATACTTGGAGTACACCGCCTTGGCGTACAGCATCCCCGGCAGCACCATGTCGTCAGCGAAGATGCCGGTGCCGTTGACCTTCTCATAGGCGTCGATGCGCTTGGCGTGCTCGTTCATGTGGAGGGTTTTTGGCCGGGGCGGGATGGGCTTCTTCTCCCGGAAGAACTCGGCCGCCATCAGGATGGCGTCCTCGATCTTCTTGTAGCCCGTGCAGCGGCAGAGATTGCCCTTGATGGCGGCTTTCACGTCGGCCCGGGTGGGGTTGAGATTCACGTCCAGCAGGCTCTTGGCGGAGATGACCATACCGGGGATGCAGAAGCCGCACTGTACGGCGCCGGCCTCGGCAAAGCAGTGCTCATACACCCGCATCTCGGCGGGGTCGATGCCCTCCACCGTCACCACCTTTTTGCCTGCCAGACGGCTCAGGGACGTGACGCAGGCCTTGACCTTCTTCCCGTCCACCAGCACCGTGCAGGTGCCGCAGACGCCCTCGCTGCAGCCGTCCTTGGCAGCGGTGAGACCCAAATCATCCCGCAGGAACGCAAGCAGCTTCTTGTCATGGGCGGACTCATAGTCCTTCCCGTTGATGTTCACAGTAAACATGGATTCCCTCCTTCGGAAAACGCCGCGCAGACAGTGGACTGCGCGGCGTCTCTTCTCTTTTTACACCCCGAACTGCTCCAGGAAGTCCCCCAGCAGACGCAGGCACACGCCCTTGCGGTACTCTGCGCTGACGCGGCCCCGGGTCAGCACCATCCTGTCGGCATAGGAGCGGAGATACTCCTCCTTCATGGCCTTTGCCTCGTCGATGGTCTTGCCGATGAGCATAGTCTCCACGTCCTTATACCGCAGCACCGTGTCGGCCACGGCGCCGAAGGCGGCGGCCACGTTGGTGATGCGTCCGTCCTCCATGGCGAACACGCCGGCGAAGGACACCCGGGAGATAGCCAGGGCGTTGCGTCCGCCCACCTTGGTGTAGGTATAGTGCTCCAGACCCCGGCGGGGCAGCAGAATCTCGGCGATCAGCTCGTCATCATGCAGATCCAGCTTCTTGCGCCCCAGATAGAACTGATCCACGTTCACGATCCGCTCGCCCCGGAGCGAAACCAGACGCAGCTTGGCGTCCGCCACAAACTCGATGAGCACCGAGTCGGCCTTGGCCGAGCCGTTGCCCAGGTTGCCGCCGAAGGTGCCGGCGTTGCGGATGGCGGGCGCGGCGATGCGGCTGACGGCCTCCTTCATGAGCTGGGGCACCCGATCGTCGCCCAGAGCCTCGGTGAAGGTCACCGCGGCGCCGATGCGGATATAGTCCTCGTCCTCGGTGATCTTACGCAGTTCCGGGACGCGGTTCAAAAACAGATAGGTGACGCCGGGGCGGTTCTCCACCATCAGGTCGGTACCGCCGGCATAGGGGACCACGTCGTGGTGGGCCCGGATCTCCAAAGCCTCCTGCAGCGAGGCGGGCATGTAGCCGTTTACCATAGTCCGTTCCCCTCCTTTGCAGCGTTGGCCACCGCATTGACGATGGCGTTATAACCGGTGCAGCGGCACAGGTTGCCGCTGAGGCCCTCCCGGATCTCCTCCTCGGTGGGATGGGGATTCTTGGCCAGCAGAGCCTCCGACGCCAGCACCATGCCGGGGATGCAGAAGCCGCACTGGACGGCGGCGGTGTCGCCGAAGGCCTTCTCCAGGGCGGCAAAGCGTGCCGTCTCCCGGTAGCCCTCCAGGGTGGTGACTGTTGCGCCGCACACAGCGCCCATGGCCACGCAGCAGGAGTTGATCAGCGTGCCGTCGATCAGCACCGAGCAGGCGCCACATTCGCCCTCCTTGCAGCCGCACTTGACGCTCTTGCAGCCATACACGTCACGCAGCACGTCCAGCAACCGGTCGGCGGCGCTGCCCGCGTAGGTGACCTCCTGTCCATTCAGCGTAAAACGGATGCCATCCATGTCAGATTCCCTCCTTCATGATGATCTTCATGGTGTCCTCGGCGGTGAAGGGCGCGTGGTGCAGACTGACGCTGCGGCCCAACGCCTGCTCCACAGCCTCCACGTAGGCGCCCGGCGCGCCAACCAACGGCAGCTCGCCGGCTCCCTTGGCGCCATAGGGTCCGTCGGGGAATTCCTCCACATGGAGTATGCACTTGAGGTTGGGCACGTCCTTGGTGGTGGGGATCAAATAGTCAGAGAAGGAATTGTTGCGGATGCGGCCCTTGTCATCGTAGTCCATCTTCTCGATGGAGGCGTAGCCGATGCCCTGGAGGAAACCGCCCTCCATCTGACCCATGACGATGTTGTAGTCCATGGGGGTGCCCACGTCAAAGGAGCCGTAGGCGCCCAGGATCCTGGAAATACCGGTGTAGGTATCCACCTCCACCTCGATGGCGTTGACGGCCCAGGAGTAGGTGGGATAGGCGTCGCCCCGGAACTCCTCCAGGGAGAAGGGGATCTGATAGTCCGGCTGGTGGAACCGCTCCTCCACCTCCTGCTCCACGCCGTCCTGCCACTGCTCACGCAGCTTGATGGCGGCCCGGCGCAGCAGCTCGCCCACCACCATCAGGGACCGGGAAGCCACGGTGGGTCCGGAGTCCGGCACCCGGGCGGTGTCGGGATGGTCGTAGAAGACCTTCTCCAGCGGCAGGCCCAGTTCGTTGGCCACGATCTTGGGGAAGGTGGTCCGCAGGCCCTGGCCGATCTCGCCGTTGGAGGCCAGGATCTCCACGGTGCCGTCGGCATACTTGCGCAGCTTGGCCACAGCCTTGATGAGGTCCCGCTCACCGGAGCCGGTGAAGCCGGCGCCGTGGAAATAGAGGGACATGCCGATGCCCCGGCGGTAACGCCCGGTCTGGGGCTTATCGTAGAGGGCACGCTTGGTACGGTAGTCGCTGGCGGCGTTGACCTCCTCCACCATGTCCCTCACGGGTACCGGGAAGTGATACTTGCCGCAGGTGGAGGTGGGATCGCCCTGCTTGACCAGGTGGGCCAGCTTGAAGGCCAGGCTGTCCACGCCCAGATCCCGGGCGATATGATCCATCATCATCTCCACGGCGAAGAAGGTCTGGGGCGCGCCGAAGCCGCGGTAGGCACCGCAGGGGCTGGTGTTGGTCTTGACCGCCCAGCCGTGCACCCGCAGATTGGGGATGTTGTAGACGCCGGGCGAGGCGATGATACCACGCTGCAGCACCACGGCGGAGAGGGTGCTGTAGGCGCCGGCATTGAACTTCACGTCGATGTCCATGGCCGTGACCTTGCCGTCCTTCACCGCCACGCGATAGCGGCACAGGGAGGGATGGCGCTTGGAGGTGTACTCCAGATCCTCCCGCCGGTCAAAGATGCAGCGGACGGGGGCCTTGCACTTGAAAGCCGCCACAGCCACCTGTGAGCCCAGGATGGAGGGGAAGGCCTCCTTGCCGCCGAAGCCGCCGCCGGTCACGTCCTGGAGGATGTGGACACCCTCCGGTCCGCAGCCCAGCACGCGGCTGACGGCACCGTGGACGTAGTAGGCGCACTGGAGGGAGCCGTGGACGAACATTTTGCCGTCTGCCTCCGGCTCGGCCATCATACCCTGGGTCTCCAGATAGGTCTGATCCTGATAGCCGGTCTCGAACTCCTCGTCATAGACCTTATCGGCCTGGGCAAAAGCCTGGTCCACATCGCCGTGGCCGAAGTGATAGTCGAAGAAGGCCTCATCAGCGGTGCGCAGATCCAGCACCGGCGTCAGCTCCTCATAGCGGACATGGCACTCGTTCACCAGCCGCTCCACCACCTTGGGATCGGGGCCGCAGATCATGGCGATGGGCTCGCCGATATACTCCACCGTCTCACGGCAGTAGACCGGCGTGTCGTCCAGCACGATGTTCACGTTGTTGTCGCCGGGCACGTCCCGGGCGTCCACGTAGAAGTAGCCCTCCGGCAGCTCCGGCACGTCCACGCCCAGAACCTTTGCATGGGCCACCTTGGCGTGGAGGATTTTGCCTGTCAGGATAGGCCGTCCGTCCCGGGCGGCGGTGTAGTCGCCCACATAGACGCTGCGGCCAGATACCTTGGGTGCGTGGTCCTTTTTCACCACGGATTGGCTGATCTTATCCATATCCGATCCTACCTCCTTCTGTCCGGTTGATATATGAAACATTCGTTGACACGCTTCGTAATCGGCGGGTGTATCCAGGTCCAGCGCCACGCCCTTGTCTGTCACGGCCACCGTGACCAGTGCTCCCTCATGCCGGCTCCACAGCTCCCGCAATCCACCCTGTCCGTCAAAGGCCAGGATCTCCGGGATCAGCCGGCTGTCGATGAGGGGTGGATGTTTTCGCCGTCCCTCCAGCGCCGGGAACACCACAGCCGCCCGTTTTTCATCCCGGGCCTGCCGCAGGGCGGCGAAGGTGTCCTCCCCCACCGCCGGCATATCCCCCGGCAGCAGGAAAAAGGCGTCGCACGGTGCCAGCGCCGATACGCCGATACGGACGGAGGCCATCATGTCGCTGGCGGCGTAGTTTTCGTTGCGCACGCACCGCACTCTCTCGTCGAAGGTCCGGTGGAGTGCCGCCTCCACCTGGTCGGCCCGATAGCCGGTGACCACCGTCACCTGCCCGGCACCGCCCCGGAGAAGACTGGCCACCGTGTGCTCGATGACCGTGGCGCCGGCCAGGGGCAGCAGGGGTTTGAAGGCCCCCATCCGGGAGGAAAGGCCCGCCGCCGTCACCACGGCGCCGATTCTCTCACCCAAAGCGACCACGCTCCTCCCCCGCGGTGATTCCGCTTACAATATCTCACTCTTATTATAGACCTCTCGCCTCCTTATTGCAAAACTTTCTTTTTGGTAATCTGTCAAAAATTTAGGCTCCTTTTTGTAGGAATGACCATGGCCTCCAAATTTTTCTTGGCTCCTCCTGTACAGCGTTGCCGGTTTCTGGTATACTGACCCCATCGACAAGGAGGGATATCTATGACCAACTATACGGCGCTGTGTCAGCAGCTGTCCGGTCTCATCGGCGGCGTGCCCCATCTCATCGCCAACCTGTCCAACGCCTCGGCGGCCCTGTGGCAGGCCATGGAAGATATCAACTGGGTGGGCTTCTACATCCTGGAGGGCGACACGCTCGTCCTGGGCCCCTTCCAGGGCAAACCGGCCTGCATTGAGATCGGCCCCGGCCGGGGCGTCTGCGGCGCGGCGGTGATGACGGGTGAGACCCAACTGGTAGCCGACGTCCACGCCTTCCCCGGCCACATCGCCTGCGACGCCGCTTCCCGGTCCGAGGTGGTTGTACCCATCCGCGCCGGCGGCAAGATCGTAGCGGTGCTGGACGTAGACAGTCCCATCCCCGGCCGCTTTACAGAAGATGACCGCCGCGGTCTGGAACATTGCGCCGCCGTGGTGGAGCAGGAACTGGCGGAGCTGTGGTAAAAGCTTTGCAATCTGGCTGATTCTATGGTATAGTTTATTTGTTGTAAATTACATATAATGGAGGTAATTCCCATGACCATTCGACCCATTCCCCCCCGCAGCGAAGTCCCCCAGGAGCTGACCTGGAACCTGCTGGACATCTTCCCCGGCGGCGACGAGGCCTGGCTGGCCGAGTATGAGTCTCTGAAGGCCGTCCCCGCTGAGATCGAGGCCTTCCGCGGCATCCTGGGCCGCAGTGCCGAGGATCTGCTCCGCTGGTTCCGCCACGAGGACGAGGTCTCCAAGCGGGTCTCCCGCCTGTATGGCTACGCCTCCTGCAAGGGCGACGAGGACACCGGCAACGGCTTCTATCAGGATATGCGGGCCAAGGCCATCGCCACACTGGTGGCCATCTCCAGCGCCGCCGCCTTCGCCACCCCGGAGATCATGGCCATTGACGAGGACAAACTGAACCTGTTCTACGCCGCCCAGCCTGAGCTGGAGACGTACCGCCGCAGCATCTATCAGATCCGCCGCCGCAAGGAGCACATCCTCTCCCCCGCCGAGGAAAAGCTGCTGGCCTCCGCCGGCGAGATGGCCAACGCTCCCGAGCACATCGGCTCCACCTTCCGGGACGCCGACCTGACCTTCCCCGACGTGGTGGACGGTCAGGGCAACACCCACCAGCTCACCGACGGCACCTTCGTGCCCCTGCTGATGAGCGACGACCGCGTCCTGCGCAAGAACGCCTTCGAAGCCTACTACAAGCGCATGGGCGAGTTCAAGAACACCGTGGCCGCCACGCTGGATTCCCAGTTCAAGCAGCTGCTGTTCTTCTCCACCGCCCGTGGCTATGAGAGCACCATCGCCGCCTCCCTGGACGCCACCGAGGTGCCCGTTCCGGTGTATCTGAACCTCATCGAGGCCGTCCACAACAATCTGGACAAGATGTATCGCTACGTGGCCCTGCGCAAGAAGATGCTGGGCGTGGACGAGCTCCACATGTACGACGTCTATACCCCCATCGTCCCCGACGCCGACGCCGCCATCACCTATGAGCAGGCCAAGGAGACGGTGCTGGAAGCCCTGGCCGTGCTGGGCGAGGACTACACCGACCTGCTGAAGGAGGGCTTCAACAACCGCTGGATCGACGTCTATGAGAACGTCGGCAAGCGGGGCGGCGCCTACTCCTCCGGCAGCAGCGATCCCCACCCCTACGTGCTGCTGAACCACAAGGACAATCTGGACAGCCAGTTCACCCTGGCCCACGAGATGGGCCACGCCCTCCACAGCTATCACTCCAACAAGTATCAGCCCACCAACACCGCCGACTACGTGATCTTCGTGGCCGAGGTGGCCTCCACCTGCAATGAGGTGCTGCTGATGCGCCACCTGCTGAGCAAGACCACCGACAAGAAGCAGCGGGCCTATCTCATCAACCACTTCCTGGATCAGTTCAAGGGCACCGTCTATCGCCAGACCATGTTCGCCGAATTTGAGCTGGCCATGGGCCGTATGGCCGAGAGCGGTCAGGCCCTCACCGCCGACGCCCTCAGTGAGAAGTACCACGAGCTGAACAAGCTGTACTTCGGCCCGGATATGGTGTCCGACGACGGCATTGCCCTGGAGTGGACGAGAATCCCCCACTTCTTCTATAACTACTACGTGTTCCAGTACGCCACCGGCTTCAGCGCCGCCGTGGCCATCGCCAACCGCATCCTCACCGAGGGCGCTCCCGCCGTGGCGGACTACAAGAAGTTCCTCTCCGGCGGCAGCAGCACCGATCCCATCAGCCTGCTGAAGATCGCCGGTGTGGATATGTCCACCCCCGATCCCGTGAACAGCGCCCTGGCCCTGTTCGGCGAGCTGGTTGACGAGTTGGAGACCCTGCTGTAAGCCATCAAACCACCATAGGGCGGGCGCTGTCCCGCCCTATGTGTCTTTTCATCCCCCTACACCAACAACTAAAGGAGCCAAGAATCTATGTATCCCTTCGATGAAGCCTACTGCCTGGAGCAGTTTCAAAACCTGCTGGCCATTGACAGCACCACCGGTCAGTTCCGTGAGATCCAGAACTACCTCACCGGGGAGCTGGACCGCCTGGGCTTTGACTATCAGATCTGCCACAAGGGCGGTGTTATCGCCGACCTGGGCGGCACCGGCAATGCCCTGGCCATCACCGCCCATCTGGATGACATCGGCCTTATGGTCCGCCACGTCAACGCTGACGGCACGCTGAACGTCTGCCCCGTGGGCGGCCTGTACCCCTTCTACTGCATGGGCGACAACGTCCGCGTCCACACCCGGGACGGTCAGGTCTACACCGGCACCGTCTGCCGAACCCCCAACTCCATCCACGTCACCGAGGAGGAGCTGCGCACCGTGCTGCCCGACTGGCGTACCAACGTCTGCGTGGTGCTGGATCAGCCCGTCACCACCGCCGCCGAGACCCGTGCTCTGGGCGTGGAGACCGGTGACATGATCGCGTTGGATCCCCGGTTCGTTCGGTCCGGCGGCTATCTCAAGTCCCATTTTGTGGACGACAAAGCCTGCGCCGCCGTGCTCCTGACGGTGATGAAGTACCTCAAGGACAACCGCATCACCCCCAACCGACAGGTCTACGCCTACTTCGCCATGTATGAGGAGATCGGCCACGGCACCTCCTGGCTGCCCGAGGATGTCAAGGACATCCTGGCGGTGGACATCGCTCCCACCGGCCCGAGCCAGAACTCCGATGAGCGGAAGGTATCCATCTTTGCCAAGGACTCCCGGTATCCCTACCACTGGGAGATGACCAGTGAGCTGCGCCAGGCCGCCATCGACAACCATGTGGACTACGTGATGGACATCTTCACCCCCCACTACGGTACCGACTGTGACGTTTCGATCGCCGCCGGCTACGATCTGCGCCACGCCGCCATCGGCCCCGGCACTGCCAACAGCCACGGCTACGAGCGCACCCACATTGACGGTCTGCGCAACACCTACGCCCTGTTGCTGGCCTATCTGGGCGCGTAAAGGTATTTTCCATTACACCTTATGTCTGCAAAGGAGGTATCCCCATGGACCGTACCATCACCGTCCGGGGCACCGGCAAGGTGAGCCTGCGCCCCGACCAGGTGGAGATCACCCTGACCCTCACCGCCGAGAACATGAACTACGACGCCGCCATGGACGCCGCTGCAGCGCAGTTGGAGTCACTGCGCGATGCCCTCACAGCCATCGGCTATGACAAGGACGCCCTCCGCACCACCAACTTCGACGTATCCACCCGGTACGACTACCGCCACGACGACAAGGGCAACAATACCCGGGTCTTTCTGGGCTACGCCTGTACCCAGAATCTGCGGATGGTCTTCCCCTTCGACACCGCCCGTCTCGGCCAAACCCTGTCCGCCATCGCATCCTGCACCGCCGATCCGGAGCTGAACGTCCGCTTCACCGTGGCAGATCCCTCCAGCCTCAGCGATGAGCTGCTCCGCAGCGCCGCGGGCAGCGCCCGGCAGAAGGCCGAGGTGCTGGCCGCCGCCTCCGGCGTACGCCTGGGCCAACTGGTGAAGGTCTGGTACAGCTGGGGCGACCGGGACTTCACCTCCCCCACCGCCTTCGCCGTGGGAAACGGCCTCCTGCGGGCCAAGGCTTCCATGGCTTTCACGCCGGAGAACATCGACCTCACCGACCAGGCCACCTTTACCTGGGAGATTTTGTAAGGAGGACCCTATGCCCAAAGTATTGCTCATCAACGGCAGCCCTCACCCCCAGGGCTGCACCTACACCGCCCTTCGTGAGGTGGCCGACACCCTGGAGAAAAACGGCGTCACCGCCGAGATCTACCAGGTGGGCACCAAGCCCATCGCCGGCTGCATCGCCTGCAACGCCTGCGCCGCCCGCGGTAAGTGTGTCTTCGGGGACAATGACGGCGTCAACGCCATCGCCGCCCGGCTGGACGAGTTCGACGGCATCATCGTAGGCGCTCCGGTGTATTACGGCGGCCCCGCCGCCCAGCTGTGCGCCTTCCTGGACCGGCTGTTCTACTCCGCCGGCGGAAAGATGGCTGGCAAGCTGGGCGCCGCTGTGGTTTCCTGCCGCCGGGGCGGCTCCACCGCCAGCTTCGACCGGCTGAACAAGTATTTCACCATCTCCAATATGCACGTCGTGGGCTCCCAGTACTGGAACCAGGTCCACGGTTTCACCGCCGATGACGTCCGCCGGGACGCCGAGGGCATGCAGACCATGCGGGTCCTGGGCCAGAACATGGCCTGGCTGCTCCGCTGCATCGAGGCAGGCCGGAAGGCCGGCATCGAGCCCCCGGTCTATGAGCCCCACGTCTTCACCCATTTCCACAGCATCGAGGGCTGAGACACACAAAAAACAGCGCACACGCCGCATTGGCGTGTGCGCTTTTTTGTATTGCGTTCTTACTCTGTCTCCTCTGTCCACAGGTAGAGACGGCTGTCGAAATCCTTCATGAGCCGGGTGCCCTCGTTAAAGCCGGTGCCGCCGAAGGGCTGGACGGGATAGAAGCCCGCCTGGCAGAAGGCGGCGCCTGAGGCGGTCTGGTCGATGGCGTCCGGCGGCAGCTTGATGACCTGATCGGCTACCTTCTCCACCAGGGAGCCCGCCCGGATCCGGATGGGAGCCATGTAGTTCACCAGAGAGCCAAAGTCCTTCATGTGCACCTCGGTGAGCCGGTTGGTCAGGTGGTAGACCTTCTCCCGGTGGAGTCCCCGGCAATAGAGAGGCTTCTGGATCGGGTTGGGCTGATTCAGCGCCGCGAAGTGGACGCCGGCAGCCTCGGTACCGTCAGGGGTCACCACCATGGTCAGCTTCTCTCCCTCCGCCGACGGGCACCGGTAGAGCCGGCCGAACTGGAACAGGCGACGGTGGGCCTTGTAGAAGGCGATCTGATCCTTGATGCGCTGACGCTTGTCGGCGCTGAGCTCGCCGGGATCCAGCTCATAGCCCAGCAGGCCCATGGCGGCCATGGCGAAGCGGCTCTCCAGCGGCGTGCGGCGCAGTGTCTGGTGGTTGGGTGCGTCGGACACGTGGCAGCCCAGCACCGACTGGGGATAGCCGTAGCTGTAACCCCACTGGATGGCGGCGCGGCAGGCGGCGTCGGTGTTGTCGCTGGCCCAGACCTGGGGCATATAACACAGCATACCCAGGTCGAAGCGGTTGCCGCCGCTGGCGCAGCTCTCAAAGAGCACCTGGGGAAATTCCGCCGTCAGTTCCTTCAAAATGCCGTACAGGCCCAGGATGTAGCGGTGCCGCACCTCTCCCTGCCTTGCGGCAGGCCAGGCGGGCGAGAAGGTGTCGCCCAGAATGCGGTTCATGTCCCACTTGATGTAGCGGATATCGGCCCCGCCCAGGATGGCCCGCATGCTCTCCAGCACGTATTGGCAGACCTCGGGCCGGGTCAGATCCAGCACGTACTGGTTCCGTCCGATGGCCTGGTCCTTGTGACCCAGGATCCAATCCGGGTGAGCTCGGAACAGCTCGGAATTCTCGCTGATCATCTCCGGCTCTACCCACAGGCCGAAGTCGATGCCCAGGGCGTTGACCTCTTTTGCCAGAGACGCCAGACCGCCGGGGAGCTTTTTCTTATCGGCGGTCCAGTCGCCCAGGGCGTGGCTGTCGTCGGTGCGGCCGGTGAACCAGCCGTCGTCCAGTACCAGCAGCTCCGCGCCGATCTCCTTGGCACTGCGGGCCAGCTGCACCACCTTCCGGTGGCTGACCTTAAAGTAGATGGCCTCCCAGCTGTTCACCAGCACGGGACGCTCCCGATCCTGCCAGTAACCACGGACGATATGCTTTTGCACGAAGGGGTGCATGGCCCGGCTGACGCCGCCGAAGCCGCGGTCGGAGTAGGTCATTACCGCCTGCGGGCTGTCAAACGACGCGCCCGGCTCCAGCTGCCAGTGCAGAAGACCCATGCCCTGGGTCAGGCGCACCTGGTGGTAAGCGCTCTTCTCGGCGGTGCCCAGGTGGTCACCGGAATAGACCAGATTCATGGCCCAGACGTCGCCGTAATCCTCACAGGCATCCCGGCGGCAGACCATGGCGAAGGGGTTGCAGCGGTTAGAGCTGATGCCGGCGCCGCTGGACCACTGGAGCTGGCCCTCCAGGTGCTGGCGAACCATATCCATCTCTCGTGCCCAGGCGCCCCGGAAGGTCACCAGGTCGTAGTCCCCCACCGGCAGATCCAGCTGCTGGCTCATGAGCCGCCTCACCCACACGGTCTCCGCCGTGTCGTTGATGAGTCGGCTCCACCGGGCGATGACGTCCGTCTCCTCGAAGACCGTGTAGTACAGCTCCAGGTAGACGTCGTGATTCCGTTCCTTCAGCACCACCTTCAGAGTCTCGCCGCCTAAGGCGGAGGGCAGGCCCTCCGGAGCGGCGTTCTCCGGCCGCTCGAAATGGGAGAAGCGGAAGTCGGCAGCCCGGCCGCCGTCGGGGAAGGTCAGCTCCACCAGAGGCTGGCGCAGATCGCCCCAGCCGGTGGTGCCGGCCTCCTGCAAGAGATCCTCCCGGCACATATCGTCGTTATCCAACAGGGCGTTGCCCGGTTGATTGCGGGTCACCGGGACGGAGAGATAGTCCTCCTCCCGGGGCAGACGGACGCCGTAATAGAGGTGCTGCAGCACACCGCCGGCCGTGGTGTGGAAGGCGTAGCCGGTACGTTGCGTCTGGAGTACGAAGCGGTTGTTTTCCGTCAGGATCATGGTTCGTTCCCCCCCGATCGTTTGATTTGGTCTGATTGTTGTCTCTTATTTGGCCTCACGCTTGCCGCCCTGCTTCTTGCGCATGCCGGCATAGATCCCCGCAGCAAGGGCCAGCACCGGGATCAGCAGCAGCCACAGCAGCGGAGACAGGCTCTTGACAGCCTTGGCGGTGTGGATAAGCTCCACGTGGGTGTCACCCTGGGCAGCGGAGCCGGCCACGGTCAGCTTCTCGCCCACCTTGCCATGAATCTCACTGGTCTTGTCGCCGACAGCAACTTTGGCATTGATGGCGTAGCCCTCCACGGCCTCCTCCACCAACTCAAATTCCGCACCGGCGGGGATGGTAAATTCCCGTTTCTCGCCCATCTGGAGCTGGAAGGACTCCTCCTCGTCCCCCACACGCAGATGGAAAGAGAAGGTACCGTCGGCCAGATCATCGGAGGGCAGAAGCTCCATCGTCAGCGTGGCAGGGCCGCTCTGGGGCTCGCCGGTGGAATCGTCCTCCTCCCAGACCGGCGTCAGTACCATATCGTCTGTGATGGGCTGATTCTCGTCAAAGGGCTGGCCGTTCACCGTCCAGCCGGCCAAGCGATACCCCTCCGGAGCCGTCACATCCGGGGGCAGGACGCCCTCCCCCTCCGGCACCGTGATCGTGGCAATGGGGTTGCCCTTCTCGTCCTCAAAGGTCACCGTATGGCCGATCTCGCTGCCGCCCGGTTGGGGAGCCGGAGTGCCGGTCTGGCCCTGCCAGGTGGTGGTAATCGTGGCGGGCACCCAGGGATAGTCCTCCAGATCATCGCTGTAGGCCTCCAGAATCTCCATGGAAAAGTCGTAGTCTTTCTCCTCATCAAATGCATCGTTCACCCGGAAGGTCAGCGTCACAAGCGCCTGTCCGGCGGCCACATTCACGTTGGAAATGCAGTCCATGACTACTCTGCCCCCCTGTGCGTTCAGCACCAGAGACAGGCCGGGAGCCGCTTTCCCGTTCGTCAGGGTGAAGGCATCCTGATCATAGGTGATAGTGCCGGAAAAACCGCAGGTCGCGATGTCATCCAGCGCAACAACGGATACGTACATCTCATCTCCGTCCAAAGATGCGGAGAGCTCATAGCACAGGGTGTCCGTCCCCTCCGCCTGGGCCACAGCCACGCCGCCCAGCAGTGTGACGGCAAACATCACCGCCAGAATAGTTGAAATCCATTTCCTTACAGCTTTCATTGGTGTTCCTCCTGTTGAGTCTGTCCGAATTCCGTACGGGTCCATTCCTACCCATGATATACTGTTTCTATTATACCTACTCCCCCCCTGTAAAGTCAAGGAAAGGGGCAAAAAAGCGGCGTCCCGTCAAAAGGCGGGACGCCGCTTTCTGTTGCAGTTGCTTACCCGTTTCCTGGGCGCTTGATCAGGCCTGTTCCTTCTTCTTGGTCATCACGACCACAGCGGAAGCGGAGGCGATCAGCAGAGCGCCGTACAGCAGGATCTGGGTGCTGTCGCCGGTCTTGGGGGACTCGTCAGCGGGCTTCTCGGGGTTGGCGGGCTGATCGGGATTGGTGGGCTCCTCCACCTTCTCCCAGACGGCCTTCAGGGTGATGTCGGCGGTGACGGGAGTGGCAAAGTCATAGTCCTTGCCGTCCAGCTGCCAGCCCTTGAA
>ONGR01000033.1 GCA_900317425.1 uncultured Eubacteriales bacterium
CGGTGGGAACCGCCGCACTAAGGATGAGATAGTCCTGGGCTGCTGCCTCTTCCAAAGTCGGTTTGCGGCCCAAAATAAGGGTCACGCCCTGAGGGAGCTTTTCCAACTTGTCGCTCAGTTCCTCAGCCTTTTTCATATCGGTCACAGTGACAAGGGCCCCCTGGTCGCTGCACAGCCGAGCCGCTCCCAGTCCCGAAAGAGCCAGTCCTACGATCATAACGCGCTTATTCCTAAGTTCCATAGCTTCTCCTTATATTTCAATTAATTACTATCAATTAAACAGGATCCATAAGGAAACCAGGCAGGCCAGTGCTGTCACGATGTCAAAGATGACGACGACACGGGTCTCGTGCCAGCCCAGCTGCTCAAAATGATGGTGGATCGGTGCCATCCTGAAAAGACGTTTGCCGTGAGTCAGCTTAAAATAGCCTACCTGCAGGATGACTGAAACGACTTCCGCAACATAAATGATGCCGAAGATCAGCACCATAAAAGGCATGTCCAGGATAAAAATGATCGATCCGATGAAGCCCCCCAGAGCCAGCGATCCGGTATCCCCCATAAAGACCTTGGCCGGATAAGCATTGTAGCAAAGGTAGCCCAGAAGGCCTCCGAAGAAGGCGGAAGTAACGATCTCAAGGCTGCTTCCGTACAAAGCGCAGACAATAGTCAGGAAAAAGGCGATGATACCGGTCACCGAAGCCGAAAGGCCATCCAGACCGTCGGTAAAGTTGGTGCCGTTATTGATCGCCATCATTGCGAATACCACCAGGACATAATACCAGAAACCGAAATCGACGGTCTTCTTGATGATGCGGAAGGTCACGCTGGTCCCGTAACCGTGAGTCCCCAGATACACAGCAAACAGGACAGACACGATAAACTGCAGGCCGAATTTCTGCCAGCTCTTCAGCCCCTCATTGTGCTTGAAGACCTCTTTGAGCATATCGTCCAGAAGGCCGATCAGGCCGAAGGCAAAAGTCATGATAATAACGATCCATCCTTCTTTGACACGGCCGGCAAAAATCAGGCTTACCAGTAAAAGGGCCAGCATCCAGATAATACCGCCCATGGTGGGAGTCCCCTGTTTTTTCAGGTGGGACTTAGGGCCTTCCTCACGGATATACTGACCGAACTTGAGTTTGTGAAGGAGCGGGATCATAAAGCGGCCAATGATCAGTGCCGCGGCAAAGGAACAAAGAGCGGGAACAACTGCAAATGTCAGATCCATATCTGCTTACACCTCTTTTTGAAGCCACCGGCACAGGGGAGTAAATCCCATGGCGTGCGAGGCTTTCAGAAGAATTATATCATCCGGCTTCAGTATACTCAAAAGATTCTCTTCCAGGTCATCCACCGTCTTGAAATACAGCACCGGGCGCCCCTTGGCAAGGGGAAGAGCCGCCTGATACATGGCTTGGGATCTTTCTCCCACGCAGATCAGGCCGTCCACGGACGCAAGGCTCATGGCAAAGGCACCGACCTCTTCATGTCCCTGCTGGGAATAATCGCCCAGTTCGAACATGTCGCCCAGGATCGCGATGCGCCGCCCTCCTGCCATCTGAGACAGGGTCGTCAGCGCGCTCTTCATAGAAACGGGATTCGCGTTGTAAGTATCATCGATCACGGTCCACTTGTCACCGGGGATCAGGGCCAGCCGGTGAGGTGTAGGCTGATAGGAAGCCATCCCTTTCAGGATCTGTTCTTTGCTCAGCCCCAGGTTAACAGCAGCCATGACGGCCGGTGCGGCGTTCAAAGCCATATGCTGTCCGATCGTTGCCAAAGTCATATCAAATGTCTGTCCCCGGTAGGAAATGACCACGTGCAGGCCCCGGCTCTGCTGTTCTGAAAGCAGGATGCGGCAGTCATTCTGTGCGCCGAACCCGAAATATTCGGTCTTTCTGGGCAGCCTGCCCTTTTGGGCATACAGCCGTTCGTCATCACCGCAGGCCAGCAGCAGCCCGTCCTCTTTTATATGAGGAACGATCTCCAGCTTTGCCTTCAGGATGCCTTCGCGGGATCCAAGATTTTCGATGTGGGCCGTGCCCACGTTGGTGATCACGGCGAAGTCCGGCTGCACCATCTGGCCCATATAGCGGATCTCGCCGAAATGATCCATGCCCGTCTCGATGACGGCGGCCCGATGGGTCTCTTCCAACGCCAGCAGCGTCAGGGGCGTGCCGATGCAGTTGTTCAGATTGGCGTGGGTCCTGTGGGTACGGAACCGCTGGGACAGCACGGAGGCGATCATCTCCTTGGTGGTGGTCTTTCCGGCCGAACCGGTGACCTGCACGAAGGGGATGGCAAACCGCTCCCGGTGCCAGGTGGCCAGAGCCTTCAGGGCGGCCCGGGTATCGTCCACCAGGATATAGCCCTTTCCGGGCAGCAGATGCTCCGGGTGACGGGCCGTCAGGCAGGCCGCCGCGCCGCTCGCCAGCGCACCGTCGATATAGTTGTGGCCGTCAAACCGTTCGCCCACCAGGGGGATGAACAGCTGTCCCTCCCCCGCCTGGCGGCTGTCGGTGGTAACGGCGGTAATGGCCGTATCACAGCTCTGCAGCAGCGTGCCGTTTACAGCGGCACAAATCTCGTTTATGTAGGTTTTCAACATCAGAATCCCGCCTTTCTTGCCTTCAAAGACTCGGTGACGATCCAATCGCACAGGTCGGCGTAGGAGATCCCCACTGCCGCAGCCTCCTGGGGCACCAGACTCGTGGGCGTCATGCCCGGCAGGGTGTTGACCTCCAGGCACCAGGCCTCGCCGTTTTCATCCAGCAGGAAATCCGTGCGGGAATAGACGCTCAGTCCCAGAGCCCGGTGCAGATTCAAGGCCATCTCACCCATCTGATGCCACTGTTCCTCAGTGATGTGTGCGGGACAGACCTCGGTGGCACCGCCGGCCTGATACTTCGTCTCATAGTTAAAGTACTCGGCGTTGGGAATGATCTCCACCGCCGGCAGATACCGATCGCCCAGCACCGCCACCGTCAGTTCCCGGCCGCGGATCTTCTTTTCCACCACCGCGTGGTTGCCGTAGCGCAGGACGCTGCGCAGCGCCTGCTCCAGCTCCTCCTTCGTGTCGGGCAGTTCCACGCCGATGGAGCTGCCGCCGTTGACGATCTTCACGGCGCAGGGCACCTCCAGTTCCTCCGCCAGGCGGGGAATGTCCGCCTCGGTATAGCGGATATCGCGCCAGGGAGCCGTCCGGATATGCTGGACGTCCATCATCTTCTTGGCGATGGATTTATCCATGGCCATGCCGCTGGACACGTAGCCCGACCCGGTATAGGGCACGCCCAGCAGGTCCAACGCCGCCTGGATGCGGCCGTCCTCGCCGCAGGCTCCATGGAGGGCCAGAAACACCACGTCCGCCATAGCGCACACCGTCAGCACGTCCTTGCCCAGAAGCGAGGGGCTCTGATCGGCGCGGCTGCGGCGCACCGCCTCCAGATCCGGCGCCGTGGTCTCAATGCGCACGTCACCGCACAGGCCGTCCGGCGCGTCAAAAATATCCTCCAGGCAGCCGGTATACTTCTCCAGCCCCATAAACATATCCACCAAAATCGCCCGGTGTCCCTTCTCCCGCAGGGCGCGGCAGGCACAGGTGCCGCTGACCAGGGACACGTGGCGTTCCGTGCTCAGGCCACCGGCCAGCACAACGATCTTCATACGCATTAACCTCTTTCTATCAGCCGGGCGGAGCACAACCGCCCATTATCTACCTAATTATACCATAGTAGTATATCATGGATCTCCGCCGATTACAACCGCCACAGCACAAAGAAAATCCCCCGGCTCAGCCGGGGGATCGAATAGACTATCGCAGCCACTCCGGGAGCGACCGTTTTTGGATGCCTGATACGATGCCCATGGCGGCAAACAGGGTGACAATGGACGATCCGCCGTAGCTGAAAAACGGCAGCGTCAGGCCGATCACCGGCATCAGAAACAGGCACATACCCACGTTGACGATGGTCTGGAAGATCAGCATGGCGGCCATGCCCACGCAGATATAGGCCTCCAGGCGGGTCTTGGCCTTACCGGCCACCACCAGGCAGCGGATCACGATGGCCGTCAGGATCGCCAACGCGGCGATGCAGCCGATCATGCCCAGCTCCTCACCGATGGCGGAGAAAATAAAGTCGGTGTGTCGGGCGGGCAGGCTTCCGCTGAAGGGGCTCTGGGTCTGGGTCCCGTGGAAAAGTCCCTGTCCCGTCAGTTTCCCGCTGCCCAGGGCCATGATGCTGTGGTTTTGATGCCATCCCACACCCAGGGGATCCAGGCTGTGATCGAATACCAGGCGGAACCGGTCCTTCATATAGTCGTTGACCTTGTCCAGTTCCCACAGCAGGTAAAAGGCAATGCCGCCGCCCATCAGCCCCAGCACGAACCAGTGGATCGCCACTCCGGCCACGAAGGCCATACAGGCAAAGATAAAGATATACACCAGGGCGCTGCCCATGTCGCCGGAAATCACGAAATAGAGGCCCACCAGCGCCAGAATATGGGCTGCCAGAAACGCAATGGAACGGATGGAGTTGAGCTTTGTGTTCTCCTTCAGCCAGACCAGCTGTCTGGCCAGCACCACCGTAAAGGTCAGCTTCACCATCTCCGCCGGCTGCAGGCTGACGGGAAAGCCCGGGATGTGCAGCCACGCCACGTTGCCGGTGCCGTCGTCCACGCCCAACGGAGTGCGCAGCGCCACGATCAGCACCACGTTGAACAGGAGCATCCATTTCCACCACTTGGACAGCTCGTTGATATCCACCAGCGACATCAGCAGATAGGCTACCACGCCGATGGCCGCCGCGCCGCCCTGGACGATCACGTATTTCCAGGTGGCCATGTAGTGGGTGGCGCTGGCGATCTCCACCATGCCGAACAGCGTGGCGGCGCAGCAAAGCGCCAGCAGCACCAGATCGGCCTGCCGGAAGATATCCAGAAACAGCTCCTTGCCCCGCTGAAACATAGCGCCTCCTGTAAAACGTGGATCGGTGGGCGGAAAACGATCCCCGTTCTCCGCCGGCCCGTGTTCTATATAGTTTACCACAATAAGTTTTCCGTGTAAACGCCGGGTTGTCCCTTTTCATTTGATTTTTTATGTGCTATACTGAATTGATTTCAGGTGAAATGAGGTGAAGATCCGTGACGTACGTCTCCCACAGCGTGGCCGAGACCGAGCAGATCGGTCAGCAGCTGGGCAAGTCCCTCCGGGGCGGGACCGTGGTGGCCTATCTGGGCGGACTGGGTATGGGAAAAACCGCCTTCACGCGGGGACTGGCAAGGGGAATCGGTTGTCGGGATCGTGTCACCAGTCCCACCTTTACCATCGTGAACGAGTACGAGGGCGATCTGCCTTTGTTCCATTTTGATATGTATCGTCTGCCGGACAGCGACGCCCTCTTTGACATCGGCTGGGAGGATTATCTGGACCGGGGCGGCGTCTGTGCCGTGGAGTGGAGTGAGAACGTGTCGGACGCCCTGCCCGAGGATACCGTATACGTCACCATCGCGCGCCATCCGGAGAATGAGAACTGGCGCATCATCACCATCGCAGGAGGGGACGAGGAGTGAAAATACTGGCATTGGAGACTTCCGCCAAAAGCGTATCCGCCGCCGTTCTGGAAGAGGACGTCGTGCTGGCCAGCGCCTATCAGAACACGGGTCTGACTCACAGCCGCACCCTGATGCCGCTGGTAGACGCCATGCTGAAAAACAGCGACATCCGACTGGAGGAGATCGGTCTCGTGGCCGTCGCCGCCGGGCCCGGCTCCTTTACCGGCCTGCGCATCGGCGTGTCCGCCGCCAAGGGGCTGGCCTGGACGCTGGATCTCCCCTGCTGTGCCGTCTCCACGCTGGAGGCCATGGCCCAGAACCTGAGCCACATGGACGCCACCGTGATCTGCGCCATGGACGCCCGGCGCAATCAGGTGTATAACGCGGTGTTTTCCGCCCATGGCGGCACGCTGGAGCGGCTGACGCCGGACCGGGCCATCGGTCTGCCGGAATTGGCATCGGAGCTGAAAAATGACGAAAAAGATAAAATAGTGGTTGGAGATGGCGCCAAGCTGTGCTATTCTTATCTGCAGAAGAACGGCATCCTCTGCCGGATGGCGCCGGCCGGGCTGATCATGCAGAACGCCGTGGGCGTGGCCCAGGCCGCCGGGGAGATGGCCGCCCGGGGCGAGACAATTTCCGCCCGGGAGCTGGTGCCCAATTACCTGCGCCTGTCCCAGGCTGAGCGGGAGCGTCTGGCCAAGGGGCTGAAGATCACCGTTGATTGAGCGTATCACAAAAATTTTTATATAAACGGAGGAGAAAGCAGATGTATAGCGAAAAAGTTCATATCATGGATCATCCGTTGGTCGCCCACAAGCTGACCATCATGCGTGACAAGAACACCAGCGTCAAGGATTTCCGGGAGCTGGTCTCCGAGATCGGCATGCTCATCACCTATGAGGCCACCCGCGACCTGCCTCTGACCACCAAGACCATTGAGACGCCCCTTTGCAAGGCCGACATGCCCACCCTGGCCGGCAAGAAGTTCGCCGTGGTACCCATCCTGCGGGCCGGTCTGGGCCTGGTAGAGGGCGTGCTGCGCATGGTTCCCTCCGCCCGCGTGGGCCACATCGGCATGTTCCGCGACGAGGAAACCCTGGAACCCCACCTGTACTTCTGCAAGATGCCCAAGGACGTGGCTGAGCGCGACATCATCATCGTCGACCCCATGCTGGCCACCGGCGGCAGCGCCGACATGGCCATCGAGGAGATGAAGAAGCGCGGCTGCAAGAACATCAAGCTGATGGTCCTGGTGGCCGCCCCCGAGGGCATTGAGTTCATCACCTCCCGTCACCCCGACGTGGACATCTACGCCGGCGCGCTGGACGATCATCTGAATGAACACGGCTACATCGTCCCCGGTCTGGGCGACGCCGGCGACCGCATCTTCGGCACCAAGTGATCCCCTTGTGTTCCCGGCTGCCGTGAGCAGCCTCCAGATGACAAACAGATCAGAGGATTTAGAAAGAGAGGAATCTGCCATGACTTGTCCCAACTGCGGAAAACTCATTCCCGACAACTCTTCCGTCTGTCCCGAGTGCCTGCGACCCATCCAGAACACCTCCGCTCCCTCCCCCGCCCCCGCTGATCCGGTGTTGAGTGAGCCGGCCCCCTCCATGAAGTGGTATAAGTTTCTGATTTTCTTCGACCTCTGGGCCGGCGCGATTTTGAACGTCCTCAGCGGCATCTCCCAGCTGACCGGCATGACCTATGCCGCGGTCGGCGTAACCGCCGGGGATGTCTATGCCTATTACGGCGAAGGGCTGCACGTTCTCGACATCGTCATGGGCGTTGCCATGATCGGTCTGGCCGTCTTTTCCATTATCGTTCGCTTCCAGCTGGCCGGCTACAAAAAGCAGAGCCCGAAGATGCTGCTGGTGCTGTATGGCGTTTCGCTGGTAGTCTCCATTCTCTATTCGATCATTGCCGGCGCCATCACCCACGTCAACATGGTCGACTCCTCCACAATCAGCAGTCTTGTGGTCAGCGCGGTCATGATCGTCGTCAACTACATCTATTTCAAGAAACGCGCTCATCTGTTCTGCAAATGAACGTCCGTTCGTTCGACATGATTTCACGGCAGGAGGTGGATCCCACCTCCTGCCGCTTTTTTACGTCGTTTCCCGCAGTTTCCTGTTGCTTTTTCTATTTAAAGCGTTTATAATTAAAATACAATATCAGATTGGTAGCTGTAAGGAAGTGCTTCGCGCACGGGCTGCAACTATCACTCGGCTGTCTGCTTGAGTGTTTCAGATCTCCCCTGGGAGGTTTGGAACATTTTTTGTTAGATGGAATGATTTTGGTGGAAAAAGGAGGAATCCCATATGTATCTGGTCACCAACGGACGCCTTATCACGAGGGACGGCGACGGCCGGGGCTACTACGAGCACGGTGCCGTAGCCTTTCAGGGCACCACCATCACCGAGGTGGGCGAGGAAGCCGCCCTCCGGCAGAAGTACCCGGACGCGGAGATCATTGACGCCCGGGGCGGCGTCATCATGCCGGCCTTCATCAATGCCCACACCCACATCTACTCCGCCCTGGCCCGGGGCCTGAGCATCGTGGGTAACAACCCCACCAATTTCTATGAGGTGCTGGATGGCACCTGGTGGGCCATGGACCGCAAGCTGACGCTGGAGGGATCACGGGCCAGCGCCGACGCCCTGTACATCGACTGCATCAAGCAGGGCGTCACCACCATTTTCGACCACCACGCCGCCTATGCCGAGATCCCCGGCTCCCTGTTCCAAATCGGTGAGAGCGCCAGGAAATTCGGCATCCGCTCCTGCCTGTGCTACGAGGTCAGCGACCGGGACGGCGAGGAGAAATGCCTCCAGGCCATTCAGGAGAACGCCGACTGGATCAGCTACTGCGAGAAGGAGAGGGATCCCATGCTGGCGGCCATGTTCGGCGGCCACGCTCTGTTCACCATCTCCGACAAGACCTTTGACCGCATGGTGGAGGCCAACAACGGGCGCACCGGATACCACATCCACGTGTCCGAGGGCATGAACGACGTGTACGACAGTCTGCAGAATTACGGGCGCCGTCCCGTGCAGCGGCTCCACGACCACGGCATTCTGGGTGAAAAGACCCTGCTGGGCCACTGCATCCACGTGAATCCCGCCGAGATCGAGCTCATTAGGAACACCGGCACCATGGTGGTCAACAACCCGGAGTCCAATATGTCCAACGCCGTAGGCGTGTGCCCCGTGCTGCCTCTGAGCCGGGAGGGGATCCTCCTGGGCCTGGGCACCGACGCCTGGACCAACGACATGATCGAGTCCCTGAAGGCCGCCCTGTGCGTCCAGCGGCTCAACGCGTGCCTGCCCAACGTGGCCTGGGGCGAGGTCACCGGCATGCTGTTCCGGAACAACGCCAAGATCGCGGAGAAGTACTTCCCGGTAGAGCTGGGCGTTTTGAAGTCCGGCGCCGCGGCGGACATCATCGTCATGGACTACAAGCCCTACACTCCCTTCTCCGATGAGAACATCGACGGCCACATCCTCTTCGGCATGACCGGCAAGCTCTGCCGCACCACCATCGCAAACGGCAAGATCCTAATGCAGGATCGGGAGCTGATCGGCATCGACGAGGAGGCGGAGAACGCCCACATTCTGGAGGCAGCCAAAAAGCTGTGGGGCGCCCTGAACAACAGAACTTACTGAGAGGAGGATCTGTATGTCTGAGAAAATGTATCCCATCCCCTTCCGTTCGTTGATGAACTGGGTGGTCACCGAGTATGCCGACTCCGGCCGGATGTTCGGCGTCCACAAGGCCTATCATGCCACCGGCAAGAGCCTGCCCATCTTCGGCGAGCGGATCGAGACCCCCTTCGGCCCCGCCGCCGGCCCCAACAGCCAGCTGGCCCAGAACATCATCGCCGCCTATTTCGCCGGCGCCCGGTTCTTCGAAGTGAAAACCGTCCAGAAGATGGACGGTACGGAGCTGGCCGCCTGCGTGCCCCGCCCCTGTATTCTGGCCAACGACGAGGGCTACAATCAGGAGTGGTCCACCGAGCTGACCGTGCCCCAGGCTATGGAGGAGTACATCAAGGCTTGGTGCGCTCTGAAGGTCATCAGCAAGGTCTACGGTCTGGGCGACCCCGACGGCTTCGTGTTCAACATGTCCGTGGGCTACGACCTGGAGGGCATCAAGGGCGAGAAGGTGGACACCTACATCGAGGGCATGAAGGACGCCCGCAAGACCGCCGTCTGGGGTGATTGCCTGTCCGTCCTCAAGGAGCTGTTCCCCGCTGAGGCCTCCTACATCGACACCATCTCCCCCCACGTCAGCCGCAGCGTCACCGTGTCCACCCTCCACGGCTGCCCGCCGGACGAGATCGAGCGGATCGCCTCCTACCTCATCACGGAAAAGCACCTGCACACCTTCGTCAAGTGCAACCCCACCATCCTGGGCTATGAGACGGCCCGCCGCACCCTGGACGCCATGGGCTACGGCTACATCGTCTTTGACGACCACCATTTCCGGGAGGATCTCCAGTGGGCGGACGCCGTGCCCATGTTTGAGCGGCTGCAGAAGCTGGCCGCCGAAAACGGTCTGGAGTTCGGCCTGAAGCTCTCCAACACCTTCCCGGTGGACACCACCCGGGGCGAGCTGCCCGGCAACGAGATGTACATGTCCGGCCGCGCCCTCTTCCCCCTGACCATTGAGATGTGCCACCGGATCAGCCGCCAGTTCCAGGGCAAGATGCGGATCTCCTTCGCCGGCGGCGCCGAGTATTTCAACTGCGACAAGCTGTTTGCAGCGGGCATCTGGCCCATCACCGTGGCCACCACCATCCTCAAGCCCGGCGGCTACAACCGTCTGCGCCAGATGGTGGAGAAGGTGGAGGCCCTCCCCTACCGTCCCTTCGCCGGGACGGACACCGAGGCCATCTGCGCCATGTCCTCCGCCAGCCATACCGATCCCCACCATCTCAAGCCCATCAAGCCCCTGCCCTCCCGCAAGAGCGAGGATGGCGTGCCCTGGACGGACTGCTTCAAAGCCCCCTGCAAGGGCGGCTGTCCCATCCAGCAGGATATTCCCGAGTACATCGAGCTGTGCCGGAAGGGCCTCTTTGGCCCGGCGCTGAAGCTCATCACCGAGAAGAACCCCCTGCCCTTCATCACCGGCACCATCTGCGCCCACCGCTGCCAGACCAGGTGCAGCCGCAACTTCTACGACGAGTCGGTGCAGATCCGTGACACCAAGCTGGCAGCCGCCGAGAACGGCTATGAGGCTCTGATGGCCTCCATCAAGGTGCCGAAGCGTGTCCCCGGCAAGAAGGCCGCCATCATCGGCGGCGGCCCCACCGGTATCTCCGCCGCCTATTTCCTGGGCCGGGCCGGTATCGAGACCACCATCTTCGAGCGGGAGGCCACCCTGGGCGGCGTGCCCCGCCACGTGATCCCCGCCTTCCGCATCGCCGACGAGACCATCCAGAAGGACATCGATCTGATGCTGCGCTACGGTGTGGAGGTCAGGTGCGGCGCCCCCGCCCCCTCGGTGGAGGAGCTGAAGGCACGTGGCTACACCCACATCCTCTATGCCGTGGGTGCCTGGAAGGCCGGCAGTCTGGGCATTCCCGGCATCGTAGCCGGTGCCATCCAGTGGATGAAGGGCGTGAAAGCCGGCTTCATCGGCGTGGGCGGCAACGTGGCCGTAGTAGGCGCCGGCAACACCGCTATGGACGCGGCCCGTCTGGCCAAGCGCAGCGGCGCCGAGAACGTGACCATCGTCTACCGCCGCACCAAGCGGGAGATGCCCGCCGACGAGCACGAGCTGGCTCTGGCCATGGCCGACGGTGTGGCCTTCGCCGAACTGGCCGCTCCCGTCGCCCAGGATGACGGTCTCCTCAAGTGTGAGAAGATGCGTCTGGGTGAGCTGGATGCCTCCGGCCGCCGCAGCCCCGTGGGCACCGGCGAATACTTTACCATCCCCTGCGATCTGGTGATCTCCGCCGTGGGCGAGCAGGTGGACGACGCCCTTTTTGCCTCTAATGGCATCGAACTGGATAAGAAGGGGCGTCCCTCCTTCCGCACCAACGTCGAGGGCGTCTATGCCGCCGGCGACTGCAAGCGGGGTCCCGCCACCGTAGTGGAGGGTATCGCCGACGCCGCCGCCTTCGCCCAGGAGGTCATCGGTACCCCCTACGTCTACGAGATCCCCGAGGCCGCCTTTGTCACCAAGGCCGACGCCATTGCCAAAAAGGGCATCCTCAATATGAGTGGCGACACCTGCTGCGAGGGCGATCGCTGCCTCCAGTGCTCCACCGTGTGCGAAAACTGCGTGGACTCCTGCCCCAACCGGGCCAACGTGGCCATTACGATGGCGGACGGCAGCCACCAGATCCTCCACGTGGACAAAATGTGCAACGAGTGCGGCAACTGCACCCAGTTCTGCCCCTACGCCTCCGAGCCCTGCCACGACAAGTTCACCCTGTTCCAGACAATGGAGGACATGATGGACTCCCAGAATTCCGGCGTGCTGTTTCTGGGCGCCGACGAAGTGATGGTCCGCACCTTCGGTCCGCCGAAGGCGTACGACATCTCCACCCGGGACAACGGCCTGCCCACGGCGCTGGACGATCTGATCCTGCGGATCCGGGACAAGTACAGTTACCTGTATCTGTAAAGTAGTTTTACCATATAGCGGGGAGCCTTCATACAGGATGAAGGCTCCCCGCTCATTCGCACATTAAACGGCATCATAAATTGCAATTCCCTATGGATTTTTCCGAATTTTGTGCTACAATATTTTGTGAATTGGTATGTTTCGACAGACGGGAGGATGGTTAGCATGAAGACGTTGTTCCGGGGCGGCACGGTGGTGTCCGGCAAGGGCACCAAAAAGGCCGACGTACTGGTGGACGGCGAAAAGATCGTACAGGTCTCCCGCACCATCACTCCCCAGGCCGAGACCCGGGTCATCGATATCACCGGCAAGCTGCTGCTCCCCGGCTTTATCGACGCCCACACCCACTTCGATCTGGACGTGGCCGGCACCACCACCGCCGACGACTTTGCCAGCGGTTCTCTGGCCGCCCTCCACGGCGGCACCACCACCATTATCGACTACGCCTGCCCCAACAAGGGTGAATCCCTGCGCCACGGGCTGGAACTCTGGCACGAGAAAGCTGACGGCAAGTGTGTCTGCGATTACAGCTTTCACATGACCATCGACGACTGGAACGCTGACATCGAGCGGGAGATCGACGACATGTACGCCGCCGGTATCTCCTCCTTCAAGATGTATATGACCTATCCCGCCATGATGATCGGGGACGAGGCCATGTACAGGGTCCTGAAAAAGCTGAAGGAAAAGGGCGGCATCTGCGGCGTCCACTGCGAGAACAGCGGCGTGATCGACGCACTGGTGGCGGAGAAAAAGGCCGCCGGTGAAAACAGCGTGGCCTGCCATCCCCAGACCCGGCCCGATCAGCTGGAGGCGGAGGCGGTTGGCCGTCTGCTCCGCATCGCCCAGACAGTCGATATCCCCGTCATCATCGTCCACATGACCAACGCCGCCGCCCTCAAGGAGGTGGAAGCAGCCCGCAAACGGGGCCAGAAGGTCTACGTGGAGACCTGCCCCCAGTACCTGGTGCTGGACGACAGCGTCTACTACCAGCCGGACTTCCGGGAGGCGGCTAAGTTCGTCTGCTCGCCCCCCATCCGCAAGGCGGCCGACCAGAAGGCCCTCTGGGCCGGTCTGCGCCGGGGTGAGATCCAGACCATCTCCACCGACCACTGCTCCTTCACCCCGGAGCAAAAGGAACTGGGGCGGGACGACTTCACCAAGATCCCCGGCGGCGTGCCCGGTGTGGAGACCCGGGCGGAGCTGATCTACACCTACGGCGTCACCACCCGGAAGATCAGCCTGGCCACCATGTGCAAGACGCTGGCGGAGAATCCCGCCAAGCTCTACGGCATGTATCCCCGCAAGGGCGTCATCGCCAAAGGCTCCGACGCCGACCTGGTGATCTACGATCCCACCGCCGACCACGAACTCCATGCCTCCGATATGGTGGGCAAGGCGGGTTATATCCCCTACGAGGGCTTTGCCATCCGCGGCGGCATCCAGCAGGTCTGGCTGCGGGGCAATCTGGTGGTGGACCACGGCAATCTGCTGTCCGGTCCCATTGGCAAGTACATCCCCCGGGGCAAGAACATGCTCTGATTCTATACGAGAGAGGTATCCGTTATGAAGCTGACACTCGACAAGATCCTGTTTACCCAGTCCCCCGCCCTGTTTCTGGCCGCGGTATTGCTGCTCCTGTGCTATTTCGTCCGCCGGGGCAACCACCACGCGCGGGCTGTCATGGATCTGCTGCTGTGCATTCTCTTTATCGGCCTGGGGATCGCCCTCTACTATCTGGGCATGCTCAACGGCATCTTCACCATCAAGAACTTCTGGCAGGTGCGTACGCCCGGTATCGTGGGGCTCTGTGTCGTTGTCGTGCTTGCTCTGATCTTCTTCTTCCGCAGCGTCAAGCATTCCGTGCAGCGCCGTCAGACAGAGAAAAAGGTCAGCCGTATGGAGACCGCCCACCAGAAGGAACTGGAGGAGGTCCGTCAGAAGGCATACGCCTCCGGCATGGCAGACGCCATGGCCGCCGAGACCAAGATGGTTCCCGCAGAGGACGGTGTTCCTGTCCCGGATGCCGTACCGGATCCTGTTGCCGATCCGGATGCCCCCAAGGAAT
>ONGR01000027.1 GCA_900317425.1 uncultured Eubacteriales bacterium
TAAAACTAAAGGGCCTGACACCTGCTCAACACAGATCTCAGACCCTTCTGGTCGCTTAATATTATAATATTTTGTCTAACTTTTGGGGTTCACTTCATTAGGCCGGGGGGCTTCCCTGTTTTCAGTTATTCTGAGATCGGCACCAACACACCCAGCACCACGTAGCGGGCATTGTCAAACTCGTAGGTGCAGGTGGAGAGGGTCAGGATAGGGCCGTCCGTATCGATCTCTCCGCTGGGTTGGAACGTAGACTCCGCCATACACGTCTGCAGGTACTCGGAGGTAATGTCCGTGTCCTGATAGATCTCCGCGTTGGCCTTCACGATACAGCCGGCAAACAGATCTACCCGGTATTTCTGTGTCGGCGTGGTCAGATAGAGATAGGGATGGGTGTCGTAATAGCTCTGATCCTTGTACTTCACCAGGGTGCCGAACATGTCGCCGGTCTGCATGTGGTGACCGTAGATGATGCTGTTGCCATCGGAGAAATCGGCGCTGTTCCGATAGTCCAGAAACAGGGAGCCGTTGTTGTTCCAGGTGCCGTCCAGCAGGCGATAGAGGTAATAATCGTTGTCGCTGCCCTGCACCACGGGATAATTAAAGCGGGAATCGGGGCCATAAAGCCAGGCCACCACGTCCTCATTGATTTTCCAAAGATCCTCAAAATTCACTTCTACCTGGTCAGTGGGTTCTTCTCCCGCTTCCACGGCGTCACCCTTGGACACGCTGACGTGCTTCTGGGCCTCCCCCACTACCACGGTGCTCTCATGACTCTCGGTCAGGTAATCCCCGATCCGATAGGCGGAATAGGCAAACACACCCAGCAGGACCACCAGCAAGGCGTAATATAACACTTTTTTCATAGGCACTTCCTCCTGCGTTGATTGTAGCAGATTTCATGCCCGGATGCAAGCACGGACTATTTCGTGCTTTACTTGCAGCGCCGATTGGGATAGAATAGAGAAAACGACAGAAAGGAGTGGATACCAATGATCCACTTTAACAGCGACTATCTGGAAGGCGCCCACCCCGCCGTTTTGCAGCGGCTGATTGACACCAACATGGAGCAGACCATCGGCTACGGCTGCGATCCCTACTGCGAGGGCGCCCGGGAGAAGATCCGCACCGCCTGCGCCGCTCCCGAGGCTGACGTACACTTCCTGGTAGGCGGCACCCAGACCAACACCACCGTCATCGCCTCCATTCTGCGCCCCTATCAGGGCGTGGTCTGCGCCGTCAGCGGCCATATCAACTGCCACGAGACCGGCGCCATTGAGTCCACCGGTCACAAGGTCATCGCCCTGCCCACCGGCAACGGAAAGATCACCGCCAAGCAGGTGGCAGACTACGTGGAGTGGCACGACAACGACGAGAGCGTGGAGCATATCGTCTACCCCGGCATGGTCTACATCTCCTATCCCACCGAATGCGGCACCCTGTACACAAAGGAGGAGCTGACCGCCCTCTATGACACCTGCCGCCACTACGGCATGCCCCTGTTCATCGACGGCGCACGCCTGGGTTACGGTCTGACCTCTGACGATGCGGACATGACGCTGCCGGAACTGGCCCGCCTCTGCGACGTGTTCACCATCGGCGGCACCAAGATCGGCCTGCTGTTCGGCGAGGCGGTAGTGATCATGAATCCCGCCCTGAAGAAGGACTTCCGTCCCCTCCTGAAGCAGCGGGGCGGCATGCTGGCCAAGGGCAGACTGCTGGGCCTCCAGTTCGACGCTCTCTTCACCGACGATCTCTATTTCCGCATCGCCCGTCATGCCGACGAGATGGCCTATCAGATCCGGGACATCTTCGTCTCCGCCGGCTATCCCCTGCTGTTCGACTCCCCCACCAACCAGCAGTACCCCATCCTCAGCGATGAGGAGCTGGCCATTCTGGGCAAGAACTTCGGCTATGAATACTGGGAACGCACCGACGAGACCCACTCCGGTGTCCGCTTCGCCGCCAGTTGGGCCACCACCCAGGAACAGGTGGACACCCTGCGTGAGGCTGTCAACGGTCTGAAAAAGTAAAACGATCACACATGAAAAGGACACGGGAGAAAATCCCGTGTCCTTTTTCTGTTGCTTTTTCGACGTCACACCTTGCGGGCGGAAATGTCGCACAGCTCCACGCCAATGCCGTGTTTGGAGAGGGCGTTTCGGCCGCCGGTGAGGATCTTGTCCCGGTACTTGGTCACCATCTGCAGCACCAACTCGTCCTTCTTCTCCTGGGACATCTTATTCAGGACGGTCCGGGCCATGTTGGTGGCCATATCCGGGTTGTTGGCCAGCACACTGCCCAGGATGCCGCCCTTCTCCCCATTTTTCATGCTCTCCGCCAGCAGAGGTACCAAGAATTCCGCCACGGAGGTATAGTCGATATTGTCGATCAGCAGCTTTACTTCGATCATCATCCCACTCCTTTGTGGAAAGAAAACGCCGGAAGGCAGCTTCCGGCGTTTTCTGTTGTTCTTCTGGTTTACGCCTTGGGGCCTGCTGCGACGACCTCGTCGCTCATCTTGGTGTACTTCTTGAAGTTCTCCACGAAGCTGTTGGCAAGCTTCTTGCAGCTGGCGCGATAGGCCTCCTTATCCTCCCAGGTATTCTCGGGGATCAGCAGCTCGGAGGGCACACCCTCGATGCTGGTGGGCACCTGAACGCCAAAGGTGGGATCGGTGACGAACTCACTCTTCTCGATCTCGCCGGTGAGGGCGGCGGTGACCATGGCGCGGGTGTACTTCAGCTTCATGCGCTTGCCGGTGCCGTTCCAGCCGGTGTTGACCAGATAGACGTTGGCGCCGGACTTTTCCACCTTCTCAGCCAGCATGCCGGCGTAAACGGAGGGATCCAGGGGCAGGAAGGGCTCGCCGAAGCAGGTGGAGAACGTGGGCACCGGCTCGGTGATGCCGATCTCCGTGCCGGCGACCTTGGAGGTAAAGCCGGAGACGAAGTAATACATGGCCTGGTTGCGGTTCAGCTTGCTGATGGGAGGCAGAACGCCGTAGGCATCGGCCGTCAGGAAGATGACGGTCTTGGGCACGCTGGGGCTCATGCCGGACAGCTCCGCGTTGGGAATGTACTCCACGGGATAACCCACGCGGGAGTTGACAGCCAGAGAATCGTCGTCAAAGTCGAACTCCCGGGTCTCGGGATCCATGACCACGTTTTCCACCAGAGCGCCGAACTTGATGGCATTGTAGATCTCAGGCTCACCCTCGGGGCTCAGGTTGATGCACTTGGCATAGCAGCCGCCCTCAAAGTTGAACACGGAGTCATCGGCCCAGCCGTGCTCGTCGTCGCCGATCAGCATACGGTTGGGATCAGCGGACAGGGTGGTCTTGCCGGTGCCGCTGAGGCCGAAGAACACGGCGCTGTCGCCGTCCTTGCCGATGTTGGCGGAGCAGTGCATGGGGAACACGCCCATCTTGGGCAGGACGTAGTTCATGACAGAGAACACAGACTTCTTGATCTCACCGGCGTACTGGGTGCCGGCAATGACCACCTCGTGGGCCTCATAGTCCACCAGGATGGCGGCCTCGCTGCGGGTGCCGTCAATCTCGGGGATGCACTTGAAGCCGGGGGCGGCGATGATGGTGAAGTCCTCATGGAAGTCGGCCAACTGCTCAGCAGTGGGACGGCGCAGCAGCTGATGGATGAACAGATTCTGGCTGGCCAGCTCGTTGACGATGCGGAAGGCCTTGGTATACTTGGGATCGGCGCCGGCGAAGCCATCGAAGATAAAGACCTCCTTGCCCTGCAGGTAGGCGATGACCTTGGCGCGGATGGCGTCAAACTTCTCCTTCTCGATGGGACGGTTCACCTTGCCCCATGCGATGTCGTCGTGGACAGCCGGAGTATCAACAATGAACTTGTCGTTGGCACTGCGGCCGGTATACTTACCGGTCTTGACCACCAGGGCGCCGGTCAGAGACAGGGAGCCCTCGCCGCGGCGCAGAGCGTGCTCCGTCAGCTGTGCAGGGGTCAGATTGCGGTAAATGGCCTTGGCATTGATGATGCCCAGCTTTTCCAGTCCGTAAGTTTCCATGCGTGTTTTCCTCCTATAGCCATAAAAATAGTTTATGCCTGATTAGTTTATGCTATTTAGTATTATACCACGGCAAATGGAGAAATGGTAGCCCCGAATCATTACTTTTCCGCTTATTTTTATGGTGAGGTTGCTATGTTGTACGAAAAGAGACCTGCCGTGGCAGGTCTCTCTCTTATTCCTCACAATACCGGGTAATGGCGGCCAGCAGCTCCGTCTTCCCCGTCCCCTTCTCCGCGGAGAACGGGATCAGAGGCGTAGTCTCGTTCAGCTCCAGCGTCTTGCGGATCAATGCCAGATTGGGCTCGATCTCCCGTGCCTTCAGCTTATCCAGCTTGTTGGCCACCACAATCAACGGACAGCCGGTGCCTTTGAACCAGTTGCACATGGTCACGTCGTCCGCCGTAGGCTTATGGCGGGCGTCCACGATCAGCACGCCCAGGGTGATGAGTCCCTCCGCGGCAAAATAGCTCTCCATCAGCCGACCCCAACGATCCCGCTCCTCCTTGGCCACCTTGGCGTAGCCGTAGCCGGGCAGATCGGTAAAGTAGATCTTTTCGTCGATGCGAAAGTAGTTGATCTGGTTGGTCTTACCGGGGGTAGCGCCCACCCGGGCAAAGTTCTTGCGGCCCAGCAGGCGGTTGATGACCGAGGATTTGCCCACGTTGGACCGACCGGCAAAGGTCACCTGGGGCCGTCCGTCCCGGACAAATGTATCACTCTTTACCGCAGAGAGTACGAACTCCGCCTTGTTAAAGTTGATCGCCATGCTGTACCTCCTGCCGTTCCACCGGAGCGGACGCCATCGCCGTGAGATGGTCCACAGCGGAGGCGCAGTCAACCGGAGCCAGCGCTGCGGCGAACACCGCATCTACCGTCTCCACGGGGATGAAATGCAGCGCCTTGCGCACCGTCTGATCGATCTCCTCCAGGTCCTTCTCGTTCTCCTTGGGAAGGATGACCGTGGGGATGCCGTTGCGCAGGGCCGCCATGGTCTTTTCCTTCAAGCCGCCGATGGGCAGTACCCGGCCTCGCAGCGTCACCTCACCTGTCATGGCCACGCTGCGGCGCACCTTGCGGCCGGTCAGAGCAGACAGCACCGCGGTGGTGATGGCAATGCCGGCCGAGGGACCGTCCTTGGGTACGGCGCCCTCCGGGAAGTGGATGTGGATATCCGTATTCTTATAGAAATCAGGATCGATACCAAGCTCTGCCGTCCGGCTGCGCAGACAGCTGATGGCCGCCTTGGCGGATTCCTGCATGACCAGGCCCAGATTGCCGGTAAGCTCAAGCTTTCCACTGCCGGGCACCGCGTTGGCCTCCACCTCCAGGATCTCGCCGCCCACCTCGGTCCAGGCCAAGCCGTTGACCACGCCGATCTCATCCTTGTCGTTATGTAGCGTCTCCTGATAATGGGGCACGCCCAGGAGTTCCTTCAGTTCGTTGTCTGTAATGCTAATTTGCTTTACATCCGATGATACCAGCTGCATAGCCGCCTTCCGGCACAGTTTACCGATCTCCCGCTCCAGCACGCGGACACCGGATTCCCGGGTATAGTCGGCGATGATGCGGCGCAGAGCGCCGTCGCTGATCTTCAGCTGGCTTTTCTTCAGGCCGTGCTCCTTCAACTGCTTGGGGATCAGGTGCCGTTTGGCGATCTCCACCTTCTCCTCGTCGGTGTAGCTGCTCAGTTCGATGACCTCCATGCGGTCCAGCAGTGGCCGGGGAATGGTGGACAGGGTGTTGGCGGTGGTGATGAACATCACCTGGCTCAGATCCACCGGCAGCTCCAGGAAGTGATCACGGAAGCAGTAGTTCTGCTCGCTGTCCAGCACCTCCAGCAGAGCCGAGGCCGGATCGCCCCGCATATCGCTGGCCAGCTTGTCGATCTCATCCAGCACGATCAACGGGTTCATACTGCCGGACCGTATCAGCGCGTCAATGATGCGGCCGGGCATGGCGCCGATATAAGTCTTGCGATGACCCCGGATATCCGCCTCATCCCGCACGCCGCCCAGGCTCAGCCGGGCCAGCTTGCGGTTCATGGCCTTGGCCACGGAGATGGCGATGGAGGTCTTGCCTACGCCGGGAGGGCCCACCAGACAGAGGATCTTGCCCTTGGCGTCGGGATTGATCTGCCGGACGGCGATGAATTCCAAGATCCGCTCCTTCACCTTCTCCAGGCCGTAGTGATCCCGGTCCAGAATCTTCCTGGCCCGTTCCACGTCGGCCCGGTCTCTGGTCCTCTTGCCCCAGGGCATCTCCAGACATACGTCCAGATAGTTGCGGATGACGGAGGCTTCGGCGCTGCCGTAAGCCTGCTTGCCCAGACGGTCCAGCTCCTTGTTCAGCTTTTTGCGGACCTCGTCGGTGAGCTTGGCCTTGGCGATCTTGTCGGCGTACTCGGTCAGTTCCTCGTCCTCGTCCTCGCCCAGCTCCTGCTGCAGCACCTTCACCTGCTCCCGGAGAATGGTGTTCTTCTGCATCCGGGCCACGCGTTCCCGGACACGCTGCTCCAGCTGCACCTCCAGGGAGATCACGTCTACCTCGTGGGCCAGGATCTCGTTGACCAGCATCAGCCGGCGCACGGGATGAAGCTGCTCCAGCACCCGCTGGCGGTCCGTATGACGCAGGGTGATGTTCTGGGCGATGTAATTAGCCAAACGGCCGGGATCCTGGCAATCCAGGATGGTGGATGCCACCTCATCGCTGATGTTGGGCACCATCTCCCGATAGGCGGCAAAAATGGCGTAGGTCTGGCGTAGGATGGCCTCTACCCGGTCGGTATGCTTACCGGAAACGTCCTCCTCCAGCAGCTCCACGTTGGCCTGCAGGAATGGTTTGGTCTGCCACAGGCGGTGGATCCTGGCGCGCTGCTGGCCCTCCACCACCACACGGACGGAGTTCTCGGAGGTCTTGATGATCTGGAGGATCCGGCAGATGGTGCCGACGGTGAAGAGGTCCTTCTCCAGTGGCATTTGGGTGCCGATATCCTTCTGCGTCACCAGAAAGATGCGGCGGTCGCTCTCCATGGAGCGGTCCAGCGCATAGATGGAGATCTCACGCTCTACGTCGAAGCTGGCTGTCAGCTCCGGAAAAACGGTCATGCCCCGCAGGGCCACCACCGGTATGTTCAAAGTTGTCAGTTCCATGGGGTTCTCCTTTTTTGCCGTAAGGAAAAGGGGAGCGGCGACAGCGCCCCTCCCCTATTCTTCTGTTACGAAGCCGGTACGGTCTCCTTATCTCCCCTACCGGTCTTGATCCGCGCGCGGCGCGTGGTTTTATCGGGGTTGCGCACCACGATGGGATCGGCGCCGTTTTTCACGCAGTCCTCGGTGATCGTCACCTTTTCGATGGTGGGATCCGAGGGGATGTCGTACATGATCTGGGTCAGCAGGCCCTCCATGACGGCCCGCAGTCCGCGGGCGCCGATGTTTCGCTCAATAGCCCGGTCGGCCACGGCCTCCAGTGCACCCTGTTCAAACTCCAGGTCCACGTCGTCATAGTCCAGCAGCTTCTTATACTGCTTGACCAGAGCGTTTTTCGGCTCGGTAAGGATCCGCACCAGATCCTCCCGGCTCAGGCCGTTGAGAGCGGTGATCACCGGCAGACGCCCCACCAGCTCCGGGATGATGCCGAATTTCAGCAGATCGTGAGGCTGGACCTCCTGCAGCAGCTCGCCGGTACGGCGCTCCGCCTTGCTCTCCACCACGGCGTCAAAGCCGATGCCCTTGCGGTCGGTACGCTTTTCGATGATCTTCTCCAGACCGTCGAAGGCGCCGCCGCAGATGAAAAGGATGTTGCTGGTATCCACCTGGATGAACTCCTGGTGGGGGTGCTTTCGTCCGCCCTGGGGCGGCACGTTGGCCACGGTGCCCTCCAGCAGCTTCAGCAGGGCCTGCTGCACGCCCTCGCCGGACACGTCGCGGGTGATGGAGGTGTTCTCGCTCTTGCGGGCGATCTTGTCGATCTCGTCCACGTAGATGATGCCGTGCTCGGCCAGCTCCACGTCGAAGTCGGCCGCCTGCAGCAGGCGCAGCAGGATGTTCTCCACGTCGTCGCCCACGTAGCCGGCTTCGGTCAGGGTGGTGGCGTCGGCGATAGCGAAGGGGACCTTCAGCACCCGGGCCAGCGTCTGGGCAAAGAGGGTCTTGCCGCTGCCGGTGGGGCCGATCATCAGGATGTTGCTCTTCTGCAGCTCCACGTCCTCGTCGCCGCCGAAATAGATGCGCTTGTAGTGATTATAGACGGATACGGCCAGCGCCACCTTGGCGCTCTCCTGGCCGATCACGTACTGATCCAGCACGTCACGGATCTCCTTGGGCGTGGGCAGCTCGTCGGGGCTGTTGAAGCCGGACTCCGGGCCGGATACGTACCCGTCGTCCAGAATGGACATACACAGCTCCACGCACTCGTCGCAGATGCGGACGCCCGGTCCCTGGATCATGCGGTGAACCTGGGACTCATGCTTGCCGCAGAAGGAACACCGCAGGGACTTCTTTTCATCAGCCATAGAAAATTACCTCTTGTAGATGACCTTGTCCACCAGGCCGTATTCCTTTGCCTCCTCGGCGCCCATCCAGTGGTCGCGTTCGGAGTCGGCCTTGACCTGCTTCGGCGTCTTGCCGGTGTTCTCGGCCAGGATCTTGTTCAGGCGCTGCTTGATCTTCAGGAAATGCTCCACGTCGATCTCCATATCCGTCACCTTACCCTGGGTGCCGGCGGAGGGCTGATGGATCATGACCTCGGCGTTGGGCAGAGCGATACGCTTGCCCTTGGCGCCGGAGCTCAGCAGGAACGCGCCCATGCTGGCGGCCATGCCGATGCAGATGGTGGACACGTCGCACTTGATATACTGCATGGTGTCGTAGATCGCCATGCCCGCGGTGACAGAGCCGCCGGGGCTGTTGATGTACATCTGAATGTCCTTGTCGGGGTCCTGGGCCTCCAGATACAGCAACTGGGCGACCACCAGACTGGCGGTGGTATCATTGACCTCTTCGCCCAGGAAGATGATGCGGTCGTTGAGCAGCCGGGAGAAAATATCGTAGGAACGCTCGCCGCGGTTGGTCTGCTCCACAACGTAAGGGACTAAACTCATAGGGGTATACCTCCTGTTCAAATACATGCTACCAAATTATACCCGCCCGTATGTGATTCTAACATAATCCGGGGATTTTATTCCTCGGTCTTCTCTTCCTTCTTCTCCTCCACGGGGGCTACGGCCACGGCGTTGTCGGCCACCAGCTTGATGACCTTGCTGCGGACGACCTGCTCCTTCACGTCCTCGGCGCGCAGGTACTTCTTCACGCTCTCCAGCTCCATACCGTACTGGTCGGCGATCTTCTTCATCTCGGCCTCGACCTCCTCGTCGGTAGCCTCAATGCCCTCGGCCTTGACAATGGCCTCGACGGCCAGATCCATACGCACCTGGCGCATGGCGGGCTCCATGGCCTCGTCCAGGATCTTCTTCTCGTCGCCGCCGGAGAACTGGACGTACTGCTCATAAGAGATGCCCTGGGAGGCCAGCTGCTGCTTCAGGTTCTCCACCATGTTGCGGGCCTGCAGATCCACCATCTCCTGGGGGATGACAGCCTCGATGCCGTCAGCTACCTTGTCCATCAGCACGTCCTCGAAAGCGCGCTGGGCAGCGGCCTTGCGATCCTCGGTGATCTTCTTCTTCAGGTCGGCCTTCAGCTCCTTCAGCGTGTCAAACTCGGACACGTCCTTGGCGAACTCGTCGTCAATGGCGGGGACTTCCTTGGTCTTGACCTCGTTGACCTTCACGTGGAAGACCACGGGCTTGCCGGCCAGCTCGGGGGTATAGTTCTCGGGGAAGGTGATGTCGATGTCCTTCTCCTCACCGGCCTTCATGCCGATCAGCTGATCCTCGAAGCCGGGGACGAAGCTGCCGGAGCCGATCTCCAGGTCGAAGTTCTCGCCCTTGCCGCCCTCGAAGGGAACGCCGTTATCAAAGCCCTCGAAATCGATGTCAGCGGTATCGCCCTTCTTCACGGCGCGCTCCACGCTCACCAGGCGGCTGTTGCGGTCAGCCATCTCCTTCAGACGGGCGTTAACGTCGGCAGCCATGACCTTGACCTCAGCGCGGGGAGCCTCCAGGCCCTTGTACTGGCCCAGCTTCACCTCGGGATAGACGGCCATGGTGCACTTGAAGGTCACGCCCTCCTTGCCCACGTTCTCCAGCTCCACCTCGGGATAACCCACGACGTCCAGCTCCTGCTCCTTCACGGCGGCCTCATAGGCGTCGGGCAGGATGATGTTCACGGCCTCCTCATAGAACACCTCGGCGCCATACATGCCCTCGATGATCTTGCGGGGAGCCTTGCCGGGACGGAAGCCGGGGACGTTCATCTTGCCGCGCATCTTGTTGTATGCCTTGTTGACGGCCTTCTCGAACTCCTCAGCGCCCACGTCGATGGTCAGGACGACCTTGCTGTTCTCGATTTTCTCACAGGATTTTACACTCATTACTTTCTTCCTCCGTTCAGCACCGATCTACATCAGTGCGGTTTTCACTTTCAATCAGTGCAGTTTTATATGATACCAGAAAACAATTACAATTTCCACACTTTTTTGCCTTAATCGCAAATTTTTTTGGGAACAAATTGTAAATAATCCGCCGCAACCAGGGAAAATGCCGTTCCGTACTGCTCCCCCTCGATGGCGCGGCGCTGTGTGGCCCCGTGAAGATGGCCGTAATAGCACTCCCTGACGCCGTATTCCCGAAGCAAACGCAGGATCTCCGGGCACTGGTAGCCCTGAAAGAGGGGCGGATAGTGGAGAAAGCAGATCTTCTCCGCTGTGCCCGCCGCCTTCAGCGACGTCTCCAGCCGCCCCAGCTCCCGCAGCAGCACCTTCTCGTTGTGGCCGCCCTGATCCAGTTCGTAAAACCAGCCCCGGGTCCCGCACAGGGCTCTGTCGCCATACCAGTGGCAGTTGTTGTGGAGAATGTCCAGGGTGTCCAGGCCGTTTTCGGCAAAGAAGCGCTTCATCTTGGCAGCGGTGTTCCACCAGTAGTCGTGGTTGCCCTTCATGAGAATCTTTCGCCCCGGCAGACCGTTGATGAACCGCAGGTCCGCCAGCGATTCCTCCAGACTCATACCCCAGCTCAGGTCGCCGCAGAGCACCGTCACATCGTCGCTGTTCAGTTTTGAAAAGCCGGCAGCAATACGATCCACGTAGTCCCGCCAGGCTTCGCCGAAGACCTCCATGGTCTTGTCGCTGCCCAGGGAAAGGTGGAGATCCCCAATGGTATACAGTGCCATGCGCACCCTCCTTTCACAGCAGTCGCAGCAGATTGTTCCAGAAAATGTCCTCCAGCAGAGCCTCGTCATAGCCCCGGGCCTTCAGCGCCTCGTAGAGCCACGGCACGTCCTGGATCCCCGCCATACCGGCGGCCAGCTCCAGACAGCCGTCCAGATCGCCGCCCAGGCAGACGGTCTTCTCACCGTCCAGCTCCAGAAAATGCTCCACGTGAGCCACCAGCTCCTCCATGGTGCCGGTCCCCCCCACGAAATTTCGGTACAGATTGATGCCCACCACGCCGCCGCTGTCCCGGATGGCCCGGAACATATCGTCGGTCAGATTCCGGGGATGGGGACACAAGGCGCGGCTGTTGGAGTGGGACGCCACCACCGGCTGCCGGGCCATGCGGATGATATCCCAGAAGCCCGGGTCGGAGAGATGGGACACGTCGGCGTAGATGTGGTGTTCCTCCAACTGGCAGACAAAGTCTCTCCCCTGTTCGGACAAACCTCTGTCGCTCTCGGCGCAGTTGGTGCCGCTGAGGACGTTGGGATGGTTCCACACGGGGTTGCACAGCCGCACGCCCCATTGGGCGACGGTGGAGATCCGCTCCGGGTCGCACTCCAGCAGGTCGGCGCCCTCCACGCTCAGCAGCGCGGCGATCTTACCCTCCGCCACGGCGGAGCGCACCTCGTCACCGGTGCGGCAGTGGCGCACCAGGTCGGTGTTTTCCGCCATCTCGTGCAGAAAGCAGTCGCGAAGCCGTAGGCACATTGCCCACATACCGTCCTCCGGCGCAAAGTCCGGGTTGTGATACAGAGCGAAGAACTGGGCGTAGCGGTCAAACTCCCTGCCCCGGAGCAGGTCCACGTGACCGCCGTTTCGCCGCAGGCTCTGCACAGCGTCCCAATAAGCCTGTACCTCTTTCGGCTGGTCCGGCTGTGACGATACGGCGCAGCGGTGGACGGTATCGCAATGTGCGTCAAAATACGGAATCATGTGATTCACCTCAAAAAGCGTTCTCCAGATATTCTATGCGGGCCCTGCCGCTGTCTGCCTCGGCATAGACCTCCGCCACGTCAAAGCGTGTGGGGCAATCCAATTCGTGTTGACTCAAATACAGGAGCGCCGTCTTCCGGAGCTTCTCCTGTTTCCGGGGCGTCACCGCCTCCCGGGGCAGGCCGAATTCCGTGTGGCTGCGTAGCTTGACCTCCACGAAGCACACTACGCTGCCCTTTTTGGCAATCAGGTCGATTTCCCCAAAGCGGCATCGGTAGCTGTGAGCCAGCAGCGTGTAACCCTTCTTTCGCAGATATGCCGCCACCTGGGCCTCGCCCCAGGTGCCGCTGAGGCGGCTCACCGTTTGGCCTCCCACTTCTTCAAGAAGGTCATCCGGTGCTCCGGGCAGGGGCCGTACCAGTCCAGCATGGCATAGTGGAGCTTGGTGCCGTAGCCCTTGTGCCGGGCGAACTGGTACTGGGGATACTCCTTGTCCAGCACCTCTGTCACGTAGCGGTCGCGGCTGACCTTGGCCAGGATGGACGCCGCGGCAATACTCTCGCTCCTGCCGTCGCCGCCCACCACACAGGTATGCGGCGTGTTGATCCGGGCAGTCTTTCCCTTATCCCGGTTGCCGTCGATCAGTGCCATATCCGGTCGGACGGACAGACCGTCAATGGCCAGCTGCATGGCCTTCATCCGGGCGCTGAGAATGTCGGTGGCGTCGATCTCCGCCGCCTCCACCCGGGCTACGGACCAGGCCACAGCCTTGTCCACGATGATATCATAGAGCGCGTCGCGCCGCTTTTCCGTCAGCTTTTTGGAGTCGTTCAGTCCGTCGATGAGCAGATGGGGCGGCAGGATCACCGCCGCGGCATACACCGGGCCCATCAGGGGGCCGGCACCGGCCTCATCCACGCCGCAGACGGTCTGCACGCCGCGGGCGAACCACTCGTCCTCCATGCTCCAGGGATGTTCCATCTGGCTCATTCCTTCAAGTCCTCCACCGTCTCCAGTGTAAAGCGTCCCAGCTTGCCACCCCGGAATTCATCCAGCAGAATCCGGGCCATACGCTCGGTATCCACCTCCGCCCCCCGCATGAGGAAGCCACGCTTGCGGCCCGCCTTGGTCAACAGATCATAGCCGCTGTCCGCCTCGTCGATCTCGATCTTATATCGCTCCACCAACACGTCGGCATAGTGCCTGCCCAGATACTCCATCAGATAGCAGGCCAACTCCTCGATGTCCATCACGTCGTCCTTGATGGCACCGGTGAAGGCCAGATGGATGCCCACCTGGGTATCGTCAAACTTGGGCCAGAGGATTCCGGGGGTGTCCAGCAGCTCCAGGCTCCGGTCCACCGGCACCCACTGCTTGGTGCGGGTCACGCCGGGCCGGTCCTCGGCACGGGCCGTCTTGCGATGGGCGACTTTATTGATAAAGGTGGATTTTCCCACGTTGGGGATGCCCAGCACCATCACCCGGATGGTGCGGCCTACCTGTCCCTTGGCCTCCCAGGCGGCGATCTTGTCCTTCAGCAGTTCCCGCACGGCGGCGGCGAACTGTGCCGTACCATTGCCGCCCTTGGCGTTGGCCTCCAGCACGGCATAGCCTTTTCCCCGGAAATAGGCGGCCCAGCGCTTCGTCTCCCGTGGATCGGCCTGATCCACCCGGTTCAGCACCACCAGGCGGGGCTTGTCCCCCGTCATCTCGTCCACGTCGGGATTGCGGGAGGACAGCGGGATCCGGGCGTCCAGAATTTCGCACACGGCGTCCATGTGTCCGATCTCCGCCACGATCATCCGCTTCGTCTTGGTCATGTGGCCGGGGAACCAGCTCAAACCCTGAATTTGCATATCTTTCACCTTCTTCGCAGTTATAATCAGTATAGCATATTTTTGATCAAAAGAAAAGAAAAACCGCCCACGGAATGTGGGCGGTTTTCGGATCGGCTCGATTGGCTTACAGCTTCTCGCGCACCTTGGCGGCCTTACCGACGCGGTCACGCAGGTAGTACAGCTTGGCGCGGCGGACAAAACCGTGACGCACGGTCTCGATGGTGGCGATAGCGGGAGAGTGGACAGGGAAAACCTTCTCCACACCCACGCCGTAGGAGATACGACGGACGGTGATGGTCTCCTCGATGCCGCCGTGCTTCTTGGCGATCACGATGCCCTCGAAGACCTGGATACGCTCGCGGGAGCCTTCCTTGACCTTCACGTGCACGCGGACGGTGTCACCGACTTCGACCTGAGGCACTTCGGCCTGCAGCTGCTTTTCATTCAATGCCTTGATGAGATCCATGGATAATTCCTCCTGATATTATAGGCGTTCATGCCGTCATGTTCTCTGGTGCGCATCTTTCACACCGGCGACAGAGGACCGCCCTTTTTTCATGCCGTAATAAGATACCATAATTACAAGGAAAATGCAAGCATTATTTTGGATTTTTTCGGAATTTTTCCGACTATTTATCGGAAATCCTTTCCTTCCGCATCCAGGATCGCAGTGCGGCGCACCCGGATGAAGTCCGGCGTCAGCTCCGGCAGATACCGCTCGATGGCCTTGCCCAGCAGTTGGGGGTTTAATCCGGGATTTTGGGCTTGTACCGTCACGTCGGCGCGGATCATTCCCTCCCCTTCCGTCAGCTCTACCCGGCGGATCATGGGGGCGATGTCCACGTCGGCCAGGTCCTTGCGTTTGGTGCGCTTCTGGATCACCAGCGAAGGCCGGGCAAACAACTCCTTCAGCTGCGCCAGAGCGCCTTCGGGAACGCCGTTATCATACTCCAGCTCCACGGCAGCACGCAGGTCGGCCAGCTCCTTTACCGGCCGCTTGGCCTCATAGCACGCCAGTACCCGCAGACCGTTGGGCATGCCGGTGTTCAGATGCTCCACGATGCCGGAACCGTCGGTATCCTGAGTGACCTCGAAGTCCAGCAGCTCACATTCGCTGGACTGACCCACCGGCAGGGGGAGCACGATGGAGATGATGGGGTGGGGATGATAGCCCTGGGAGTGCTTGATCTCCAGCTCCGTCCGGGGGAAGGCACGCTGGAAGGTGCGCAGCAGATCCAGATGGGAAATGTAGGAGGCCTGCTTCTCCTTGACAAACAGCAATCGCAGCTTAGACATTGCACTTCCCCCCTACCAACAGATTGGCACCGCAGCCGTTGCAGTGGGTACGGCAGTCCGGCGTGGTGACGGCAGCCTGGGACCGCTCATACTCCCGCCAGAGATAGGCTTCCGTCACGCCGCTGGAGATCATGCTCCATGGCATGACCTCGTCCCTCTCCCGGCGGCGATTGGCGTAAAAGGCCGGGTCCACGCCGCATTCGGCAAAGGCCTCCTGCCAACGGTCATAGGAGAAATACTCCTCCCAGGCGTCAAGTGTTGCCCCTTTACGCCACACGGTTTCCAGCACCTTACACAGCTTCCGGTCGCCCCGGGCCAGCACGGCCTCGATGACGCTGGTGGCGCTGTCGTGCCAGTTATAGTTGACGGTCTTCGTCTTGATGGCCTCCCGGAGCAGCTTCACCCGGCGCTCATACTCCTCCCGCGTGATCTGGGGCTCCCACTGGAAGGCCGTATGGGGCTTGGGCACAAACCAGGAGGTGGACACGGTGATGCGAACGCCCCGGTTTTTGTTGGGGGCGGCCTCCCGCCACTCGTGCATGACGCGGGCGGCGATATCGGCGATGCCCAGCACGTCCTCGTCCGTCTCCGTGGGCAAGCCCAGCATGAAGTAGAGTTTCACAGCGTTATAGCCCCCGGCAAAGGCGGTATGGCAGGAGCGCAGCAGTTCCTCCAGCGTCACGTTCTTATTGATGACGTCACGCAGGCGTTGGGTGCCCGCCTCCGGGGCGAAGGTCAGTCCGGTCTTGCGGCCCCGGGCCAGGCGCTGCATCAGATTCATGGAGAAGTTGTCCGCCCGCAGGCTGGGCAGAGACAGGTTCACATGCCGCTGGGTGCAGAACTCCTCCAGCTCGTCGCACAGCTCCGTCAGGGGCGGATAGTCGCTGGTGCTGAGGGATGACAGCGTGACCTCCTGATAGCCGGAGTCATTGCAGGCCTCCACGCCGTATCTGGCGCAGAGATCCCAACTGCGGTTGCGGACGGGGCGGTACACGTACCCCGCCTGGCAGAAGCGGCAGCCGCGGATGCAACCCCGAAACAGCTCCAGCATGATACGATCCTGAACAATCTCCGTGGAGGGGACGATGGTCTTCACCGGGAAATAGGACTTGTCCATATCCCGGACGATTCGCTTGGTGACCACTCCGGGCGCGCCGTCATGGGGGATGATCTCCCGGACGGTGCCGTCATCGTTGTAGGTGATCTCATAGAGCGAGGGCACGTAAATCCCCGGCAGTTGGGCGGCGCGGCGGAGGAACTCCGCCTTGGTCCACCCTTCCCGGCGGGCCTGCCGGTGGAGCTCCACCAGTTCTACGGTGATCTCCTCCCCCTCGCCCAGGGAGACCAGGTCGATGAAATCGGCGATGGGCTCGGCGTTATACATGGCCGTGCCGCCGGCGATCACCAGTGGGGTCAGCTCCGTCCGCTCGGCACTGTGGATGGGGATGCCGGCCAGATCCAGCATATTGAGAATGGCGGGAAATGCCATCTCATAGCCCACGGAAAAGGCCACGATATCATAATTGGTGATGGGGTCGCCGGACTCCAGGGCAAAGAGGGGCATGCCGGCACGGCGCATCTCCTTTTCCATGTCGCCCCAGGGGGCAAAGACACGCTCGCACCAGACGCCGTCCATGTTGTTCATGACGCCGTAGAGGATCCGCATGCCCAGGTTGGACATGCCGATCTCATAGGTATCCGGGAAGCAGAAGGCGATGCGGGTATCCACCTCGCTCCGCTCCTTCATCACCGCGTTATATTCGCCGCCCACGTAGCGCGCCGGTTTCTGCACCCGGGGCAGGATGCGTTCCAATCTCTTATCCACGTCAGATTCTCCTGTCGGTAAAATGGCTGTATAACAATTTATTTTACCGTGTAACAGGTGATTTGACAAGACCTTTTTGACGCAGATTGGTGATGAGCAATCCCACGGCGCCCAGCAGCAGAAACGGGCTGCCTCCTGTCCGGCAGGTGAGGAGGATCCCGGCTGCCGCCAAGGCGCCGGATATCATCAGTCCCACCGCCGACGTGATCCGGTCGGCTGTAAAGGGTTCGGTGAGCCAGGCCGTCGCCAGCCACAGCAGCCGCCCGCCGTCCAAGGGCGGCGCAGGCAGAAGATTGAATACTCCCAACACCAGATTTGCCCCGGCAAAGACATAGGCCGTCTCCCACCAGTAGCCAAGACCTCCCAGCAGCACCGCCAGCGCCAGATTCACCGCGGGGCCCGCCAGGACCGTCAGCATCTCGGCACCATAGGACATGCGTGACGTATTGCCCACGTCCATCTCCGCACCGAAAGCGGACAGCCGCAGATGCTTGACCCCAACTCCGAAGCGGCGCAGCACGGCGTAATGCCCCCACTCATGGCAGAGAGCCGCCAGCACCAACGCTGCCAGCAGCAGCGGCGAGGAGAGCAGTACGAACAGCGCCAGCACCACCGGCAGCGCCGGGGAGACCGTCACCGCCGTGCCCTTAATGCGCCACATAGTAAACGGGATTGAGATAGAGGTTGTTCTGATGGAGCTCAAAATGGAGGTGTGGGCCCGTGGTAAGGCCCGTCTCCCCCACCTCGGCGATGGGGTCACCCAGGGACACCTGCTGCCCGGAGGAGGAGGTGATACGGCTGCAGTGGGCATATAGCGTGGTATAGTCACCAGGATGGACCACGGTCACGTATTTGCCCAGTTCCGAGCTCTCCCCCACCGCCGTCACCGTACCGGCGGCAAAGGCATGGATCACCGTGCCGCTGTCGGCGGCGATGTCCAGGCCGTAATGGAACTGCACGTCCCCCTGGATGGGGTGGCTGCGGTAGCCAAAGCCGTCTGTGATGGTGCCGGTGACAGGATCGGCAAAAGAAAAACCCAGCACCTGCTGGGTCAGACAGACATTTTCCGGCAAGTTATCGTCTGTATAAACGATGGGAGCGGCGGCATCGGAGGTCTGGTCGGCAGTAGTCTCATTCTCGTCTTCTACCGCGGTCTCCTCCGCTTTATCCGTATCTTCTTTATCAGGATCCGCCGACTCCACCTCCTGTGCGCCAAATACCGCTGTGTAGGCGTCGTTGAGGGCCTCCCTCACTCCGCCGTTGGGTGAAACGACACGGCCCACGGAGGAGAATGCCGCTACGAAGTCCGTATCCTCCCCCAGCAAGGACAGGATCTGCAGGCGGTACTGCTCCATGACGTCCGGCATGGTCAGCTTGCAGGCCACCACCAGCAGCAGAATCACCGCACTGATCGTCATCTGCCACAGACGTCGACGCTCGCCGGGTCTGGGCTCTTCCTCCCGTCGGCCACGACGGACGGACATCGTCGGCGTACGGCGTCTGCCTGCACTTTCGTATGATCGGGGCGCGCGCTCCTGTATGCGTCTGCCCTGCTGCCTGTTTCGCCGTTCCACGGCCATGGATCCCACCCCTTGCTGCTGGATTTGTGATAAGCTTATGAGGGATAAGTCAGAATAAGAACTATAAAAACAAGAGGCAGACCGCCTTTGCGTTCTGCCTCTTGTTGGTCGGATTGGGGAGGAATTTTTCTCATTGTGTAAACAACCCACCGGGCTGTTTACTCCCGGGGCTCATTTCGCTGACGCTCGTGACCCCCGGAATTTGTTTCAAGTCCCCCGGATAGCAAAATGAGGATGCCAAAAGGCATCCTCATTTTGTTGGTCGGAGTGGGGGGACTTGAACCCCCGGCCTCTTGGTCCCGAACCAAGCGCGCTACCAGCTGCGCTACACCCCGAAAGCCTTACTATTATATTTGTTTTGCGATGCTGTGTCAAGCCCAAATATTCTGTTCAGCTGCATACTTTTTCCTTACACCGGGCACACTATCTGCAACTACCACCGAAAGGATGCTGCATACCATGATCGAACAGGATACCGTGAAACTGCTCCGGGAGTGTGACGCCGGCGTGAAGATGGGCGTTGACTCCATTGAAGAGGTGCTCCCCTACGTCCGCGCCGACGCCCTGAAACAGCGGCTTGGCACCTGCCGGGACGAGCACGAGAAGCTCAACAAGGAGATCCAGAGCCAGCTGGACCGCTACAGGGACGAGGGCAAGGATCCCAATCCCATGGTCAAAACCATGTCCTGGGTGAAAACCAGCGTAAAGCTGGCCGTAAACGAGTCCGACAAAACCATCGCCGACCTGATGACCGACGGCTGCAACATGGGCGTCAAATCCCTGAATCGATACCTCAACCAGTACAAGGCCGCGGACGAAGTCTCAAAGGACATTGCCAAGCGGCTCATTAATCTGGAGGAACAGCTGACCATTGATATGCGCGGCTATCTGTAAGCTGCGGTACGGCACCGGCCATTGACTCACCCTGTTTTACGGGGTGAGTTTTTCTATTGCTATTTCCCGCATTTATCTCACTACTGCGCTATTTCGCTATCGTCATATTGAACAAATGCGGATGGATTATTTTGTGGTTTCCTATTGATTTTATACAAAACCATGATATCATAGAAGCAGTGCAAACAGGAGCTGCGCTCCTTTCCGCCAATCTGCAAAGCGAGGTATCGTATCATGATCATGAATCCCTCTGAGATCCGCCACGTGGTGGTGGACGGACACAGCCTGACACTGGAGAGCTTTGTCGCCGTGGCGCGTTATGGCGCAACGGTGGAGCTGGCCCCCTCCGCCCTGGCGGCCATGGAGAAATCCCGGGCCCTGGCCGAGAAGATCGAGGCCGAGGGCCGTGTGGCCTACGGCATCACCACCGGCTTCGGTGAGTTCCAGAAGGTAGCCGTGCCCAAGGAGATGAGCAACCAGCTCTCCACCAATCTGATCCTCAGCCACTGCACCGCCGCCGGCGATCCCTACGACGGTGAGATCGTTCGCGGCATGATGCTGCTGCGGGCCAACGCCCTGTGCGGCGGCGTGTCCGGCGTACGGCCCATTCTGGTGCAGATGCTTCTGGAAATGCTGAACAAGGGCGTCACCCCCGTGGTGCCCGAGAAGGGCTCTCTGGGCTCCTCCGGCGATCTGGCGCCTCTGGCCCACATGACCCTGCCCATGCTGGGCAAGGGCGAGGCCGTGTATGAGGGTGTACGCATGTCCGGTGCCGAAGCCATGGCCAAGGCCGGCATTCCCACGCTGACCACTCTGGTGAGCAAGGAGGGCCTGGGCATGACCAACGGTACCTGCGCCATGACCTCCGTGGGTGCGCTGGCTCTCTACGATACCATCTGCGCCGCCCAGCTGGCGGATGTGATTGCCTCTCTCTCCTTCGAGGGTCTGACGGTCCTGCGCAACGCCTTCGATCCCCGGATCCACGCGGTCCGCGGTCAGAAGGGTCAGATGCTGGTAGCCGCCAACCTACGCGCTCTGGTGGAGGGCTCCGAGATCATTGACAACTGTCAGCACGACCGGGTGCAGGACGCCTACGCCCTGCGCTGCGTGCCTCAGATCCACGGCGCCTGCCGCGACGCGCTGACCTTCATCCGGGAAAAGGTGGAGATCGAGCTCAACGCCGTCACCGACAACCCCCTGATGTTCACCGAGGACGAGGCTGTCATCTCCGGCGGCAACTTCCACGGCGAGCCCATGGCCCTGCCCTTTGACTTCCTGGGCATCGCCGCCTCCGAGTTGGCAGACGCCTCCGAGCGCCGCACCGAGCGGATGGTCAACGCCGCCCTCAGCAACGGTCTGACCCCCTTCCTGACCACCCAGCCCGGCGTCAACTCCGGCTTCATGATCGTGCAGTACGCCGCCGCCTCCATGGTGTCGGAGAACAAAGTCTATGCACACCCCGCCTCCGTGGACTCCATCCCCTCCTCCGCCAACCAGGAGGACATCGTGTCCATGGGTACCACCGCCGCCCGCAAGGCCCGGATGATCCTGAAGAACACCCAGGACGTGCTGGCCGACGAGCTGATGACCGCCTGCCAGGCCATCGACGTCCGCCGCCATCTGAACACCCACGGTCAGGGCATCACTCCCCTGCATCAGGCCCTCTTCGACCATGTGCGCAAGAGCGTGGCCTTCTACGAGGTGGACCGGGAGATCTGGCCCGACATCCGCGCCTGCGAGAGCATGATCCGCTCCGGCGAGCTGCTGGAGATCGTGAAGGAATACCTCCCCGACTTCGAATAAGCACAAACAACAACGGCACAGACGATTTGTCTGTGCCGTTGTTCTCGTTCTATTGTATCAACCCTGGATCATGGTCAGGAGTCTTGCGTAGCCGTCATCGGCCAGAGGCAGCGCGCGTGCCAGCAGAGCCTCGCCCTTGGTCCGGTATTCCCCGACAAAGGTCTGGTCCTTCAGAGAGCCGATATTGATGAGCACGTTGAGCCAGGCGCCCTGGATACCGGCCTTCAGGCTCAGAAACGCCACGCCCAGGTCGCTGGCGGCGGTGTCGTTGAAGCCCTTTTCCAGCAGTGAGTGGGCCAGGGCGATGGTCTCGTCCATCAGCTCCATCATCTCCATGGGGGTTTTGGTGCAGGCCTTGAGGCCCTCCTGGATGGCGGCGCTGCGGGCGGCCTTCTCCTCATCGGTGGTCTTGGGCATACCGAAGGCGGCGCTGACCAGATTGAAGGCCTCGGTATCCCGGTCCATCACGTCCATCAGCCGGCGCTTGAGATCGTTGCCCTTCTCCTCCACCTGGGCGGCGTAGGCGGCAAAGTCGGCGTACTTCTTCCGGCCCTGGGTGAGGCAGGCCACCATGGCGGTGAGCGCCGCGCCGATGGAGCCGGCCAGCGCGGCCACGGAGCCGCCGCCGGGCGCCGGGGCATCGGAGGCCACGGTATCGGTGAAGGCGGTAACGGTCATATCAGCCAGTTTCATGTCTGTTCCCCTCCCTGCCTCAGTTGTTCATGTCGATCAGGTGATACTCCATCACCTGCTTCTTGCAGTCGAAGTTCTCGATGCGCAGATAGTGCTCGGCGCAGTCGATCAGCGCCTTGGCGGGGGTCAGGCCCACCACCTCGGTGCCTACGATGGAGACGCCGTAGCGCTCGGCCAGGGCGCGGATCATCTCGTAGGCGTAGTACAGAGGCGTATCCTCATAGTTGACCATGTTCATGGACACCTGGGCGATGTTCCGCTCCTCCAGCATGATGCCGATGGCCTTGCAGCTGCGGAAGCCGCCGGAGCTGCCGCGGATGGCCTTGGCAATCTTCTTGGCGATCTCCACGTCGGAGGTGCTGAGGTTCACGTTGAAGGCGATCAGAGGCATCCGTGCGCCGATGGCGGTGATGCCGGCGGTGGGATGGATCTTGCGCTCGCCGAAGTCGGGCGCCCAGTCCTCCTGCAGCAGCTTCTCCGGCATGCCCTCAAACTGACCCTTGCGGCAGGACGCCAGGTTCTTCCGCTCCGGGCGGGTGGCGGAGTCCTCATAGAGGAAGGACGGCACGCCCAGCTCCTCCCAGATCCGCCGCGCGACGCGCTTGCTCATCTCCACGCACTCGGCCACGGTCACGTCCATCTGGGGCACGAAGGGGATCACGTCGGTGGCGCCCATACGGGGGTGCTGGCCCTCGTGCTTGGTCATGTCGATGGTCTCGGTGGCCTTCTTTGTCAGCTGGAACGCCACCTCTTCAATGGCCTCCGGGGAGCCGATCATAGTAAACACGCAGCGGTTGTGGTTGCCGTCGGACTGTACGTCGAACAGCGTGCAGCCGGGGACGCTGTTGGCCACGTCCACCAGACCCTGAAAGACCGCCTCGTCCCGCTCCTTGCTGACGCTGAAATTGGGGATGCACTCCACGAGCTTTGCCATGTTACATTTCCTCCTGTTATGTGTTGGTAATGTGGATCGAAATTTCTCCTGATTCACACAGCATTATAAAGCAGGAACGCCCCCTTTGTAAACCGCTTTTCCCACTCTTTTGGTGAAAAATCATTTTTCCACTTTTCAACGGCGATGATTTCCAGTATAATAGAAAAGATGAGATCATCTGGCACACGAATCACAGAAAATACACTGAGAAAGTGAGGCAATATCCCATGATCGATTTGGCAAACGAGGCAATGACCATCAAGCTGGACTACGACCTGCCGGCGTACCCCAAGATGGAGAGCGGCTACCGCCGGGCACCCCGCCGGGAGTCCCATCTGACCGAGGCGGACAAGGCGCTGGCCATCAAGAACGCCCTGCGCTACATCCACCCCGACCACCACGCCCAGATGGCCAAGGAGTTCGCCCAGGAGCTGGCGGAGCACGGCCGCATTTACGGCTACCGCTTCCGTCCCGAGGGCAAGATCTACGGCAAGCCCATCAGCGAATATAAGGGAAAATGCATCGAGGGTCGGGCCATCCAGGTGATGATCGACAACAACCTGGACTTTGACGTGGCCCTGTACCCCTACGAGCTGGTGACCTACGGCGAGACCGGCCAGGTCTGTCAGAACTGGATGCAGTACCGGCTCATTAAGAAGTATCTGGAGGAGCTGACCGACGAGCAGACGCTGGTGGTCATGTCCGGCCATCCCCTGGGCCTGTTCCACTCCCACAAGCTGGCGCCCCGTGTCATCATCTCCAACGGTCTGATGGTTGGCACCTTCGACGATCAGGAGAACTTCAACCGCGCCGCCGCCCTGGGCGTGGCCAACTACGGCCAGATGACCGCCGGCGGCTGGATGTACATCGGGCCCCAGGGCATCGTCCACGGCACCTTCAACACCCTGCTCAACGCAGGTCGTCTGAAGCTGGGCATTCCCAACGACGGCAACCTGGCGGGACGCCTGTTCGTCTCCGCCGGTCTGGGCGGCATGTCCGGCGCCCAGGGCAAGGCCGCCGAGATCGCCGGCGCCGCCTCCATCATCGCCGAGGTGGACGATTCCCGCATCGACACCCGCTATACCCAGGGCTGGGTCAGCCACCGCACCGACAGCCTGGAAGAGGCGGTCAGCATCGCCCGGGAGCACCAGACCGCAGGAACCCCCTGCGCCGTGGCCTATCACGGCAACATCGTGGATCTGCTGGAGTACCTCTATGACCACAACATCCACGTAGATCTGATGAGCGATCAGACCTCCTGCCATGTGCCCTATGACGGCGGCTACTGCCCCCAGGGGCTGACGTTTGCCCAGCGCACCGAGATGCTGGACAAGGATCCCGAGACCTTCCGCAAGCTGGTGGACAAGACGCTGCAGCATCACTACGAGATGATCTGCAAGTTCCACGAGCGGGGCACCTATTTCTTCGACTATGGCAACAGCTTCCTGAAGGCCGTGTACGACACCGGCATCAAGAGCATCTGCAAGAACGGCGAGAACGATCTGGACGGCTTCATCTTCCCCTCCTACGTGGAGGACATCCTGGGCCCGTGTCTGTTCGACTACGGCTACGGCCCCTTCCGCTGGTGCTGCCTGAGCCGCAACCCCGAGGATCTGGACAAGACCGACGCCGCCGCTGCCGAGTATATCCGTACCCATGACCGCCGCTATCAGGACCACGACAACTACGTCTGGGTCCGAGACGCCAAGAAGAACAAGCTGGTGGTGGGCACCCAGTGCCGCATCCTGTATCAGGACGCCTTGGGCCGCATGAACATCGCCCTGAAGTTCAATGAGATGGTCCGCAACGGCGAGATCGGCCCCGTGATCCTGGGCCGCGATCACCACGACACCGGCGGAACCGACGCCCCCTTCCGCGAGACCTCCAACATCAAGGACGGCTCCAACATCATGGCCGAGATGGCCACCCAGTGCTACGCCGGCAACGCCGCCCGGGGCATGAGCTACATCGCCCTC
>ONGR01000031.1 GCA_900317425.1 uncultured Eubacteriales bacterium
AGGGTCCACCCGTTCCCATCCCGAACACGGAAGTTAAGCTCGCTTCTGCCCACGATACTTGGCTGGAGACGGCCCGGAAAAATAGGTAGCGCCAACACGAAAGACCGTAGTCGAAAGACTGCGGTCTTTTGCTATGCATTGATGTACGTTTGGGATAATCCCATCTCCAGATAGTTTTGGATTACAGCAGATATAGTAAACGGAGCAGGTGTATACCTGCTCCGTTTATGTCTCATGGAAATATTCAGGAATAAGAATGGAAGAATAACAGAATCAATATGAAAAGACCGATACCGATTAGAACGAGGATACAACCCAGCGGCCTTCTATAGGGCTGAACAGGGGGGTGAGAGGAAACGGTTGATTGAGAATATCCAGTTTGTTTTTGCTCCTGCTTCGGTTGCGAAAATTGGCTTGTATGAGTTGCCTTTCGGAGCAATGCTATAGGATCCTGTCCTAATAAAATTCGGCTGTAGAATTCTTGCAAAAACGCCAAATCTGATGAAGTACTGACCAGATATGCGTCAGGATCATGGGCAATTTGATTTCTAATCCAGCGAACATGCTTCAGCGTTTTATAATCTGCATCCCAAGATGATACTTGAAATTGACCTTGACGGGTTTTATCCTCCATGTCTGCAATGTACTCACTGAGTCCGTTTTGACAGGAATACATATCAGAACATAATTTATTCAACCTCTTGTATTCCTCGAAGAAAGCATTGTCAAGAGAATGCATAGAAATCACCTGTTTAGCGTACAATTGATAATTGTTGAAGATGCCGACTGATTGGCCTTAGACCTTAGGCTGGTGATACTCGCAATTCGTGTCGAAGCGTACCTGCTCAGGCGGGGTCTCAAGAAGCTCCGGATGATCAAGATACCGACGCATATCGGAGAAGAAGCGTGCATAGTGAGCGCCGGAGCAAACACGTTCATCGGCGGTAATGCCCATGGGGAGATAGCGTTTCATCCGGGTCTCACCGTTTTCCACCACGGCGACCTTCTCCGTCACACCCATGCCGAAGAAGAGGCCCACGTTACCCCAGTTATAGAGGTGGTGGTTGACGTCGTGGAGGCCGATGGACGCAGTATTGGTGATGTACATACCCACGTAGAAGGGCAATTCCTCCATCAATACGCCAGGGGCCAGACCGTAGCGGTCCAGAACACGGACCAGGCCCACAATGACGGAGGCAAGGCCGGGGACGGCAAACAGGAAGCCCAGCAGCTTATCCACGAAGCCAGCCGGCTGATCGCCACGGTTGGCGGCAACGGCGGCTTCCATGCGGTCGCGCACGTCGTACAGGGTGTCCGTCAGGTCGAATTTGATCTTGACCACTGCTTCGCCGCGGTCGATATCATTGGGGTCTTTGAGAATAGTGAAGGCGGCAGAGCAATTATTCCGGGCGAACAGCTGCTTGTTCATAATGAAGCGGTTGACCTCGGGGTTGCGGCTGATGGCTCGGACATAGGCAGCCACAATGATCTGCATATAGGTGATCTGTTGACCCTTTTCCGCCTTCTGCCTGCGGATATACCGGGACATGGCCTCCATATCGGCCCGGTGCTTCAAAAAGACCTGGGCGTCACACCGCATCGGCATGACGTAAGGCGTGATCTTCATAACGGGATCGATTCCTTTTACTCTCCGCCCATCCGGTCGTCTTCCAAACATGGTGTTCTCTTCCTCTCCTCATTTTTGTGTGGGGTTCACGCAGGGCTGCTGCGTTTCTTTTGTATGTCGGTCAGCAATTACTTTTCCTCTGCAATTTTCTTTTGGGTGTCGGCCAGGATCTCTGCGCGGAGAGCCTTAAGATACGGTGAAAACGACACAGCGTCGTTGCCATAGGTGAGGTTCAGTTCGTATTCCAGGGGCAGCCAGGTGTCTAGCGGTGATTCGTTGTGCTGTATCACTGCCTCCAGCTTGTCCAGAGCCTTGTAGAGTTTGGCCTCCTCCGTCTCCAGCGCCTCCATTTCGGCGTAGAGAGCGGTCATGTCGGCACGGTAAGGCTCCGGTAGGGTTGCCACCCAACGGGTGAGGAGGGAGTCCTCCTTGGCGCTATCATCGCTGGTTTTCTCAAAGCTGGGAATGTCACCGGTGAAGCACTCGCCCAGATCGTGGATCAGGCACATTTTCAGCACTTTATCCATGTCAAGCTCCGGAAATTCATCTCGGAGAAACCAGGCGAACAGACATAGCCGCCAGCTGTGATCGGCCACGCTCTCATGCCGGCCGCCGGAGGTATAACAATGGCGGGTGGTGTCCTTCAGACGTTCCGCCAGATGGAGCTGCTGCAGCAAGAATCTGGGTTCCATGATATCGCCTCCTCAAAAGCATTATAGCGGATGATGTCGCATCTGGCAAGAAAAAAGCAGGACGGGCACCGGCCCGTCCTGCCAAGTTTTACACATATTGTTGGGAGACCACGTCAAAGACGCCGCGGGTGGTGATGCGGAGGGTGGGTATCACGTTCAGCGCCATGAAGCTCAGGGTCATGAAGGGATCCACGCCCCGGCTGACACCGGCAGTAAATGCCTTCTCCTTGGCGTCCTCCAGCTTCTCGTTGACCACCACCAGCGGCTCATCCGACATGATGCCGGCGATGGCCAGCGGAACCTCGGCGGTGGACCGTTCACCCTCGGCCACGATGATGCCGCCGTTGAGCTCCACCACCCGGTTGGCGGCGTAGGCCATATCCTCCTCGTTGGTGCCCACGACGATGATGTTGTGGGAATCGTGGCTGATGCTGGTGGCCACGGCGCCCCGCTTGAGGCCGTAGTTCTTGATATAGCCCAGGCCGATGTGGTGGGTATTCCTGTGGCGCTCGATGACGGCAATCTTCAGGATATCCTGTTCCGCGTCGATGTGATCGGAATAGCCGGCGTCGGTGGTGACGATCTCGTTGGGGACCATGCCGATGACGCCCCGGGGCCTGGCATCCCGGAAATCCTCCGCCGTCAGATGCTTCAGACGGAAGGTGTCGTGGGCCCGCTTGGACAGATACTCCTCGATCTCGGGAGCGGGGAAGTCCGTCAGCACGCCGTGATCACACATGAGGACGCCCTTCTTATAGACCTGCTGGATGTTGAAGGAGCGGAAGTCGTCGATGATGACGAAGTCCGCCAGATAGCCGGGGGCGATGGCGCCCCGGTTATTCAGCAGGAAATAGCGGGCGGCGTTGTGACAGGCGGCCTTGATGGCGATGATGGGATCCACCCCCAGGGAGATGGCTTTTTTGACGATATAGTCGATGTGGCCCTTCTCCAGCAGGTCGTTGGGGTGCTTGTCGTCGGTACAGAACATACAGCGTTCCACGTATTTGTCGCAGAGCAGGGGGGCCAGTGCCTCCAGGTTGCGGGCGGCGGTGCCGTCACGGATCATGATGAACTGGCCCCGCTGCAGCTTGGCAATGGCATCGTCCAGATCGCAGCACTCGTGGTCGGAGTAGACGCCGGCGGCAATATAGGCGTTGAGCTTGTTGCCCTGCAGACCGGGAGCGTGGCCGTCGATCTTCTTGTGGTGGGCCTGAGCCGCCACGATCTTGGAGACCACCTCCTTGTCGTTGTGGATGACGCCGTAGGAGTTCATCATCTCCGCCAGACCCTGGACTCTGGGGTGATCATAGAAGGAGTCGATGGCCCGGTAGTCCAGAATGGCGCCGGACTCATCCAGCGGCGTGGAGGGGACGCAGGAGGGCAGCATGAACCGCACGTCCACCGGCAGATCCTCCGTGGCCTGAAGCATATAGTCGATGCCGTCGGTGCCCATGACATTGGTGATCTCGTGGGGATCGGTGATGACGGTGGTGGTGCCGTGGGGCAGGACCGCCTTGGCAAACTCCGTGGGGGAGACCAGGGAGCTCTCCAGATGGATATGGGCATCCAGAAATCCTGGGAGGACGATCTGGTCGGAGACGTCCACTTCCACGATACCGTCGTATTGGCCCATGCCTACGATGAGCCCCTCGGCCACGGCGATATCGTCATGGCACAGCTCGTTGGAAAACACGTTGACATAGGTGGCATTTTTCAACACCAGATCCGCCTTTTCCCGGCCGGCGGCCACGTCAATGATGCGCAGCTTTTTGTTCAGCTTGCGGTTGATCTTGCCGGCGTAACTTTCGATGACAGCCATGGAAATCCCTCCTCGATATTTCTTTTATTAATTTCTCATATTACCACAACTAGTATTACGTGTCTACTGCTATTTTGCACTTTAATGAAATAAATATGAGGGATGAAAAAACACCGGCATCATGGGATGCCGGTGTTTGAGATGGACGATTACTTTTCGGTGCCGTCGCTGTTGAAGAGGGGCAGGCGCTCCAGGAACTTAATGTCGGTGCGGTTGGCGGCATCGCCCTCGGCCAGAACGGCGATGCGGCCGGTAACGGTACCGCCGGCCAGATTGACCAGTTTCTCCATGGCCAGCAGGCTGCCGCCGGTGGAGATCACGTCATCAATGAGGAGGATACGTTTGCCGCAGATGAGATCGGCGTCGTCACGGCCCAGATAGAGCTTCTGGACGCCGGCGGTGGTGATGGACTGATCCTCCACGTGGATGGGATCGGGCATATAGGCCTTGGCACCCTTCCGGGCAATGAAGTACTTGTGGGCGCCGGACTGGCGGGCCATCTCGTGGATCAGAGGGATGCTCTTGGCCTCGGCAGTAAAGAGGTAGTCATAGCTGTCCCGGGGAACCAGCTTCAGCAGCTCGCGGGCGCAGGCAACGGTCAGCTCGGCGTCGCCGAAGCAGATAAAGGCGCCGATATAGAGATCGTCGGTGACTTTGCACAGGGGCAGCTCACGATGGAGACCGGCCACGGTAATGGGATACGTCATAAAAACTCCTTCTGCCGTCCACGCTCTCACCCGGAGGAAAACAGTCCGGCCGGCGGCAGACACGGACGTGCACTGTGGGAGAGAGCAGCCGTCTTGCGGTGACGGCGCACCCAGTATAGATGATTCGCGTTGACGCAATGCGCCTACATTATTATTATAAAACGAACGGGGAAAAAGTCAATAACGGAACGAAGCATCCGCGCCTCATTTCCGCGGAAATGTGCACATTATGCATGAAAAAACGGGAGAGTTTTTTCCCAAAATAGTGCCAGATTTCCGAAATCCCCCTTGAGTATTTGGGAAAATAGTGATATCATTACTCCTGATGGGAAAGGGTCCCACGTATACAGTTCCGTCAAGGAACAAATTTTGAGGAGGCAGATTATTATGAATGCTTATCTGGCAAGCGTGCTTGAGAACGTCAGAACCAAGCACGGCAACGAGCCCGAGTTCGTCCAGACCGTTGAGGAAGTCCTCTCCTCTCTGGAGCCTGTGATCGAGAAGCACCCTGAGTATGAGAAGGTCGACCTGCTGAACCGTATGGTCGAGCCCGAGCGTATGTTCACCTTCCGCGTTGTGTGGTGCGACGATAACGGTCAGTGGCACACCAACCGCGGCTGGCGTTGCCAGTTCAACGGTGCCATCGGCCCCTACAAGGGCGGCCTGCGTTTCCAGAAGAACGTGTACGAGGGCATCATCAAGTTCCTGGGCTTTGAGCAGACCTTCAAGAACAGCCTGACCGGCCTGCCCATCGGCGGCGCCAAGGGCGGTTCCGACTTCGATCCCGCCGGCAAGTCCGACGCCGAGGTCATGCGTTTCTGCCAGAGCTTCATGACGGCTCTGTATCGCTACATCGGGCCCGACATCGACGTTCCCGCCGGTGACATGGGCGTGGGCGGCCGCGAGATCGGCTACCTGTATGGCCAGTATCGTCGCCTGAAGGGCGTTTGGGAGAACGGCGTGCTCACCGGCAAGGGCCTGAGCTACGGCGGCAGCCTGATCCGTCCCGAGGCTACCGGTTACGGCGCTGTGTACTATCTGCAGGAAGTGCTGAAGCACGAGCATGACACCATCGAGGGCAAGAAGATCGCCATCTCCGGCTACGGCAACGTGGGTTGGGGCATCATGAAGAAGGCCTCTCAGCTGGGCGCTGCTGTTACCTACTTCGCCGGTCCCGACGGTTACGTGCACGATCCCGACGGTGTTGTCACCGACGAGAAGCTGAACTTCATCCTGAAGATGCGCGCTGAGGATCCCATGCACTGCAAGCCCTATGCCGACAAGTTCGGCGTGGAGTTCGTTCCCAACACCAAGGCTTGGGGCGTCAAGGACGTGGATATCTACATGCCCGCCGCTATGCAGAACGACGTCAACATGGAGTGGGCCGAGAAGATCGCCGCTTCCGGTGTGAAGTACTACATCGAAGTCGCCAACATGCCCACCACCAACGATGCTCTGAACTTCCTGCGTCAGCAGAAGCACATGATCGTTGCTCCTTCCAAGGCTGTTAACGCCGGCGGCGTGGGCGTCTCCGCTCTGGAGATGGCTCAGAACTCCGAGCGTCTGGTCTGGACCGCTGAGGAGGTCGACGCTCAGCTGCACAAGATGATGGAGACCATCCATCGCATGTCCGCTGAGGCTGCCGAGGAGTACGGCCTGGGTTACGACCTGGTGGCTGGCGCCAACATCGCCGGCTTCAAGAAGGTCGCCGAGGCCATGATGGAGCAGGGCTGCTTCTAAATCGGCGTGCAGCACAGCTGCATAAACAAAGCGAAAAAGGACTCCGGCTCGTAAGAGCCGGAGCCTTTTTTTATTATGCAATACCCTGCTGCTGCCGGATCCGCATGCGGCGCCAGCTGACGAATCCATACAGATCATTGGCCAGGAACATGACGAAGCAGACCACCACGGAGAGATATGCGGTATTCACCAGCGAGGCCAGCGTCCACAGTATGATGAGGATCACGTCGTTGGCGGCATAGGCCACGGCATACCAGGCGCTTCGCCTGGCCGTCAGATAGACGGCCAGAAAGCTGGTTGTGACAGAGAGGGTGCTGGGGATGAGGTTGGCGGTGTGAAACGCACGGAGGATCAGGTAAAAAAGACCCGTCACGGCGACAGTACAGAGGAGCATCCACAGGATCTCGCGCCGTCCCAGCCGGTTGACGGTGACCTCCGCCTGGTTTCCCTTGTAGGGGTGGCGGAGCCAGGCGATCAGCGCATAGACCGCCATGGGGCCCGTCATGCCCAGATAGGTGATCATCTCCCCGTAATAGGAGAAGGTATAGGAGATGATGCCGTACAGGATACTGAAGATCACCATGAGCAGCTGACCGATGGGATTGCCCTTGGCGTTGAAGATCAGGGAGGTGACGCCAAGCACGGAGGCGGCCAGCGTGAGATAGCCGCTTCCGTCAAAAAGGAAAAAGGCAATCAGAATGAGCGCCAGCGACGTACCCCACAGAGCAAGCTCTCCTGTGGAAAAAAAGGGGCTTTTTTCTCTCCGCCATAGTATGATCCTCCAAAAAAAGAAAGCATCCGCCCGCACATCTTCTAAGACCTAACGATGTGCAGTCGAATGCTCACAGCATTTCCTACCCGGTGGCAGTGAGTGCATGATAGCACAGTTGATCCGCCTTGTCAACTGCCGCGGAAGTGTTCTCCCGTAATAAGAGATGTTCATGTGAACTCTTCTGTGGTATGACGATACCAACAAGAACAAAGAGAACTGGGGCATCGTCGGCGGTGAGGAGCGAGAAGAAGAGGAGTGGGCTATTCAGCCCCTGCTGGAATGAAAAATATATCCCGGAGGGAGCCCTCCGGGATATATTTTCATGCAATCGCTGGAAAAAGTGCAGCATATCCGGCCCGGCCTGTCAATAGGCGGATGGCCTTAATGGGCGTAGCACAGCCAGACCACCAGTGCGCCGGTGATGGCTGCGGTGAGGGTGAAGGGGACACCGATGCGCATAAAGTCGCCGGTGGAGACCTTGTAGCCCTCCTTCTGGAGGATGCCGATACCGGCAATGTTGGCGGAGGCACCCACGGGGGTGATGTTGCCGCCCAGCGTGGCGCCGATCAGCAGGCCGAACTGGAAGAGATAGGGGGAGATGCCCATCAGATTGGCAATGCCGGTGACTACGGGCAGCATGGTGGCCACGTAGGGGATGTTGTCGATAAAGGCGCTCAAGAGCACGGAGACGCCCACGATCAGCACGTACATCAGCACCTTGGAGCCGCCGCCGGCCTTGACGAACAAGGCTGCGATGGCGTCGATGACACCGGCCCGGGTGATGCCGTCAATGACCATGAACAATCCGGAGAGCAGGAGAAGGGTCTTGTAGTCGATGGACTTGAGCACGTCCACCACGGTGTCGGCCTTCCTGCGGCGGATCAGCTCATACACACAGCCGATTACCGCCAGCGTGCAGCAGATGATGCCGTTGGTCAGCTCCGGGCGATTGGGGAACTGGGAGGCGATGATCAGCAGCACGATGGTGCCCAGCAGCAGAATGGTGGGCATATAGTTGGTGACTTTGGCCTCCACGTCGGCGCTGACCTTTTCCTTTTCTTTCCGGAAGAGAAAGAGCAGAATGGGGACGGTCATCAGGGCGCCGGCCTCCACAGCAAAGCAGATGCCGGGCCGGCCCAGGAACCAGAAGAAGTCGTTGAAACTCATCTTGGCATAGCTGCCCAGCAGGATGGAGGTGGTGTCGCCCACCAGGGTGGCGGCGCCCTGCAGGTTGCTGGAAACGGCGATGGAGATGATGACGGGGACGGGATTGGTCTTCAGGCGTTTGGCCACCGCCAGACCCACGGGGGCCACCATCAGTACCGTGGCCACGTTGTCCACGAAGGCGGAGATCAGACCGGAAAACAGGCTCAGCGCCACCACCGCCCACTGGACGTTGGGGGTGATCTGCAGCAGCTTTTCCGCCATGAGGATGGGCATCTGGCTCTGAATGAACAGCTCCACGATGGCCATGGTGCCTGCCAGCATCATCAGCACGTTCCAGTTGATGGCGCCCAGCGCGCTGCCCGCCGGCAAAATGCCCAGAATGATAAAGATGGCCGCAGCGGCCAGTGCCACGATCCACCGCTTGTCCGACAGGATCAGCAGCAGTACGTACATCACGGCGAACAGAGCCAGTGCCAGGATCATTGGATTCATACAGTTTCCTCCCATAAAAAAACAGATATAGCCCGCGCTATACCTGCGTCAAAATATATGGCGACCATGTATAGCATACGAGTTATACATGAGTCTCACAAATGAAAGAAAGCCGGGCCGGTGGGCCGTGATGACGACTTTCTGCGACCGGGACGGTCGCCTGTTACTCCCTCACGTCGGGTGGTATTATATCATCCGTCCGCCGGGAAATCAACAGGAAAGTGACAGCGACAAAGAAAAACCTCCGTCTGTATCGGCGGTGTAATGAACCTGCGATACCATCTATAAAACAATATAAGCGACCTGCTGAAATGATGCCGCATCAAAGGAAAGTTGTTTCCGTGGGCACGGGGTGATGATCGAAGGCATGAAGCCGTTTGGAACTCATGACGCTTCATTTGCCGCGATGGCAGTTGTTGCACCGGAGGGGAGAAGCGCCCCGAAGGCGGGGATCCGGGCCACGTGCCGAAAAGCAAACAGTAAAAAAATGGGCACAAGCGCGTATTGCAATAGTGGGCTGCCGGGTGTATAATTTCTAATTGAGCAGAGAGTTATTCTGTCCAAAAACTTTAGCGGTGTAAAGCGGCGATTTTGCAAAGCGAAAGCGGGCGGGCAAATGCTTTCGGCGGTGAGCCCGCAGCAGCGGCTGCGGGTGGGAATTATTTCAATAGGAGGCAGAGAATGAGTAGAATGTGGAAACGTTTCCTGTCCATGTTCATGGCCGTTGTCATGGTCCTTTCCCTGACAGAGACGGCTCTCGCCATCGGATTGGAGGATGAGGATCCCCCTGTTTCTCAGGAGCAGATCTCTTCCGACGGCGTGGAACTGGAAATGGAAGAGCTGGATCCCGGCACACTGAACGTGAAGAAGCTGGGTGAGCTTGACAGCAAGACGACACGGCAGGCCCAGGAGAAAGAGGACCCGGACAAGATCGTCCGTGTGTCCATTTTCCTGAACAAGAAGTCCACACTGGACGAGGGCTACTCCATGCAGGGCGTGGGGCAGAACCGTGCAGCTGTCTCCTTCCGTGATCAGTTGAAGGCTCAGCAGGCCAGCATGGAGCGGAACATTACCGCCGCCATCGGCCATCTGCTGGACGTGAAGTGGAATCTGACCCTGGCGGTCAACGCCATTTCCGCCAACGTGCGCGTGGGCGATATCGAGAAGATCGAGAAGCTCCCCGGCGTCAGATCCGTTCAGCGTGAGACCCAGTATTTCGCGCAGACCGGCGACGTGGCTGAGCCCAACACCGCCAATACCAGCAGTGATATGGTAGGCGCTACCACGGCCTGGGCGGCCGGCTATACCGGTGCCGGCAGCCGTATCGCTGTCATCGACACGGGCGTGGATAAGGACCACCAGTCCTTCAATGCCGACGCCTTCAACTATTCCATCAACAAGCTGGATAATAAGCCTGCGCTGATGACCTCCGCGGATATCACGAAGGTCAAGAGCCAGCTCAACGGCAACGGCAGCTATTTCAGCGCTAAGATCCCCTACGGCTACAACTACGTGGACAAGAACACCACCATCACCCACGTGAACGACACCCAGGGTGAGCACGGTTCCCACGTGTCCGGTATTGCCACGGCAAACCGCTATATCAAGAGCGGCACCACCTATAAGGACGCCGCCACCACCGTCCATGCGGTGGGTATGGCGCCGGACGCCCAGCTGCTGGTGATGAAGGTCTTCGGCGCCTCCGGCGGTGCGTATGACTCCGACTACATGGCCGCCATTGAGGACGCCATCGTTCTCGACTGCGACGCGGCGAACCTGTCCCTGGGTTCCCCCGTGCCCGGCATGACCTACACCAACGAGTACCAGGCGGTTTTGAACAAGCTGACCAGCGAAGACAATGAGGGCCTGGTGGTCACCATCTCCGCCGGCAACTCCTACGCGCTGACTCAGTTCCTGGAGACCGACCTGTATGTGGACGACGTCAGCATGCACACCGGCGGCTCCCCCGGTACGTTTATCAACAGCCTGTGCGTAGCTTCGGCGGAGAACATCGGCGCCACCGGCGCTCCCATGAAGTTTGACGGCGCGGACGTCTTCTACGATGAGGCGGATAAATCTCCCAAGACCATGACCTCCGTGGCCGGAACGTACAGCTACGTGTACATCGACGCTGTGGGTAACGCTTCGGATTACAGCACGGTCAATAAGGCCGTGAGCCTCAGCGGCAAGGTGGTCATCGTCAACCGCGGCAGCATCAACTTCGCCGACAAGGCCACCAATGCCAAGAGCTATAGCCCCAAGGCCATCGTTCTGGCCAACAACGTGCCCGGCAGCCTGGGTGCCACGGTGGAGGGTACCACCTATACGGGCCCCGTGGGTACCATCAGCCTGGAGAGCGCCCAGCAGATCAAGTCCACCGGCACCAAGAAGACCACCGGCGGCATTACCTACTATACCGGCACCGTGGTGATCACCACCACCGTGCAGCACGGTCTGACCACGACCCGCGACAAGGCGATCATCTCCGATTTCAGCTCCTGGGGTGTCCCCGGTTCTCTGCTGATGAAGCCGGAGATCACCGCTCCCGGCGGCAACATCTACTCCGTGTTCGGCACCAATAAGACCACCTCCGGCACCACTGCCGGCGGCACCACCCAGTATGAGATCATGAGCGGCACCTCTATGGCGGCGCCCCACATGGCGGGCCTGGCCGCTGTGGCTGCTCAGTATCTGCGTGAGAACGATCTGTCCGCCAAGAACAGCGAGCTCACCGGAAGCTACAATACCCGCGAGATCATCCAGAGTCTGCTGATGTCCACCGCGACACCCATGCAGCCCGACGGATATCTGTCCATCCTGCAGCAGGGCGCCGGTCTGGCTGAGGTCAGCAAGGCTGTGAGCGCGCCGTCTGTTCTGATGATGGACGAGGCGGGCCTGACCACATCCACCGGTGCCGCCGCTGACGGCAAGGTCAAGGTGGAGCTGGGCGACGATCCCGGCAGAAGGGGCGAGTACAGCTACTCCTTCACGCTGTATAACCTGACCGATACCAATCTGGAGTTCTCTCTCCGGACCGACCTGTTCACCCAGGCCACCGACGGGACCTTCATGCTGCCCGAGACCACGATGCTACCCGCCGGCGGTGTCTCCTACAACTGGGACGGCGCGGCGGCACCCGTTGCCGGCCACGACGTGGATCAGGACGGCGATACCGACAACGACGATGCCCAGGCGATCCTGGATTACATCACCGGCAAGCGCTCCGGCGATGAGCTGGATCTGGCAGCCGGCGAGATGGACGGCGCCACCGGCCTCTCCAGCCGCGATGCCCAGCTGCTGATCGACTGGACGGCTGAGGAGACCGGCGGGGAAGGAAACATCCTGCCTGCCAACGGCTCCGCCCAGGTCACCGTGACCATCCAGCTGACGGATGCTCAGAAGCAGTTCCTGGATGAGAACTATCCCTCCGGCGCATACCTTGAGGGCTTCACCTACGCGACCTGCAGCACTGCGTCCGGCGAAGGCGTCAGCTATGCCCACGAGCACTCCATCCCCGTTCTGGGCTTCTACGGCTCCTGGACCGAGCCCTCCATGTTTGACAATACCTCTTACGTGGACACGGTCTACGGCACCGACACCAAGACGCCCTATACCGGCAATAAGAACACCAACTACCTGACCGTCAACTACGGCACCAGCACGGTGAAGTTCACCGGCAACCCCTATATGACGGAGGATGAGTTCCCGGCAGAGCGCATGGCCCTGAACACCGGCACCAAGCTCGGCGGCATCTACTATAACCAGTATCGTGCCGCCGGCACCACCGGCTTTGCCGTTTCCATGCTGGATAACGACGGCAACGTGACAGCCGTGAAGAACTCCACCGTGATCGGCAACAATGTGGAGGGCATCTGGTATTATCAGAGCCAGGGTGCCTGGCAGAATACCGGCACGAAGGCCTACAGCATCAACAAGAACGTGTCTACCTATAACCTGGCCGCCGGCGATAAGGTACGCATCGGTTTTTACGCCATTCCCGAGTACAACGCCATGCTGATCAACGGCAACATGACCCAGGGTACGGCGGGCGTGCTGGACAACACCGGCTTCCAGAAGCTGCTGAAGCAGAACGTCCTGGGTGACGGCGCCTTCATCGGCTACGATTTCACCATCGATAACGAGGAGCCCCAGATCACCAGGGCGGTGCTCAACAGCAACAATACCATCACCATCAGCGCCACCGATAACCTGAATCTGGCCTACGTGGCGGTCAAGTCCCTGGACGGCAAGACCGTCTACAGCGAGGCCGCTCCCGGTGCCGATTCCTACAGCGTCACCGTGGATGCCTCGGCAGCCGTGAATGGCGCCAACGGCTACGTGGCTGTTTTCGCCGGTGACTACGCGGCCAATGAGAGCGCCGTGGCGGTCAAGGTGAACAACAACTCCACCACCGACCCCACCAAGGTCACCAGCCTGGAGATCACCCCCACCTCGCTGAACCTCTACAAGGGCGCTGAGGCGGATCTGACGGTGAAGGTTTCTCCCATCACCGCCGGTGACCGTACCGTGACCTGGTCCAGCAGCAACACCAACGTGGCCAAGGTGGACAGCACCGGCCACGTGACCGCTGTGAGCGCCGGCTCGGCCACCATCACGGCCACGTCCAATTCCAACACCTCGGTGAAGGCCACCTGCGCGGTCAAGGTCGTCAGCATCAACAAGACGCTGAACAGCATCGTCTGGGACGAGGCAGGCGGCGTGTATTTCTCCACCTTTAATGCCAACAACCTGCCCAACTGGACCAAGTCCAGCAATACGGCTGCCGGGAAGGAACTGGGTACTGCATTCATGCAGTCCTCTACCGCCCTGTACGCCGGTACGGTGGATGCCAGCAATGCCGCCACGACCCTCTACAGTGTGAACCGCAGCACCTATGCGCTGACGGAGCACGGCGAGAACTACGTGCTGGCTGTGGATATGGCTCCGGCCTCCACCCGGTACACGGGCTATTTCGTGTACGGCTTTGCCAAGTACCTGATCTTCGGCAACCTGAATCCGGAGGCGGATGACGAGGCCGGTGGAACCTTCAGCGGCCTGCCCTACGGCCTGCTGGATATCTCTGCCACCAGCGGCGACGATATCTATGTTGCCGGTGTGGCGGTCAAGTCCCTGGGAAGCACATCTTCCAGCTACTACTTCCTGGATGCCAACGGTGTGATCTGGCAGACCACCATGACCATCAGCAACAGCGTCTCCTTCGGGACGCCGACGAAGGTGATCGACACGGGTATCACCACATCCTTCCTGTATCAGAACCTGTATTGCGACGACAATTACATCTACTGGACGCACACGGCCGACAATGTGACCGAACTGATCATCATTGATCCCAGCAACAAGATCGTCTATCACGCCGGCAACTTCGGTGAGGGCGTGTGGCCGGTAGGCGGTATGTACGTCAATGGCTCCGTCGCTCCCGCCTCTGACGAGGCTCCGGCAGAGCTGACCGGCCTGACCAAGGTGGCCACCCGCGATGAGCTGGTGACGGCGGACGTTCTGGCCCGCCTGGCCGCCGAGACCGGAAAGGCCAACACCGCGGAGAACGCCGGAACGCTGAATGCCTTCCACGGCACCAGCCCGGTTCGTACTATCGCCGCTGCAGCACCCGCCGCCATGAATGATCCCGTTACGGATGAAGAGGGTGTTGTCACCGTGGAGCTGACGGAGGCCGTCCCCACCTGCAACGGCCTGTATACGGTGAATTATGATCCCGCTGTCCTCCGCTTTGTGAGCCTGGAGAGCGATGCGGCATTCTCCTCCTTCAACATCAGCGAGGATGGTACCATTACCTTCGCTTTCGCCGATCGGACGGCAATCGGTGCCGGACGTCCTGTCGCAACCATCAAGTTTGCCACCTCCTGCGGCAGCACGAACGTGACCGCTACCACCAAGGAGCGCAACACGGAGCTGAAGCTGTCCGAGACCACTACCAAGACGGCCAACGGCACCGCCCACGATTGGGGTGAGCCGGAGTGGACCTGGTCTGCGGATAACAAGACGGCAACGGCCAAGTTTACCTGCAGGAACGACGCCAGCCACGTGGAGACGGTGAACGCTGTGGTGACTGCGGAGACCACCGCGGCTACCTGCGAGCAGGCCGGCAAGACGGTGTATACCGCCACCGCAACCTTTAACGGCAAGACCTATACCGATACCAGGGAGGAGACCATCCCGGCCACCGGCCATGATTGGGAGTTTGTTGACTTCATCTGGAGCGGCAACGACAATGACGGTTATACCGCTGTTGCCAATTACAAGTGCAAGAACGATGCCAGCCATACCACCAGCGTGAACGCTGCGGTAACGGTGCAGACCACCAAGGCGACCTGTGAGCAGGACGGCGAGACGGTGTATACCGCCACTGTGGCGAAGGCAGACAGCCCGGATGGTGTGGAGCACAACGCTACAAAATCGGTGAAGATCGATAAGATCGGCCACGATTGGGGCGAGGCGACTTATGAGTGGACGGAGACGGCAGAGGGCTACACGGTGACGGCGACGGCGGTCTGCAAGAACGACGCCAGCCACGTGGAGACGGAGACGGTGACGGCCACCTAC
>ONGR01000026.1 GCA_900317425.1 uncultured Eubacteriales bacterium
TTCAAGGGCTGGCAGCTGGACGGCAAGGACTATGACTTTGCCACTCCCGTCACCGCCGACATCACCCTGAAGGCCGTCTGGGAGAAGGTGGAGGAGCCCGCTCCCGAGCAGCCCACCAATCCCGAGCAGCCCGCCAATCCCGAGAAGCCCGGCGACGAGTCCCCCAAGACCGGCGACAGCACCGATCTGGCCCTGTGGGGCTCACTGCTGGTGGTGTCCGCTCTGGGCGCCGCGGCGGTCGTCACCGTGGTCACCCGGAAAAAGGGCAAGCGTGAGATCTGATCTCCCGCATTTCTGCCAACAGTAATAAAAGAGCACCGCGCCTCCATGGAGGCGCGGTGCTCTTTTCGTTTTTGGGGATCCTGTCTGCTCAGCCCCACAGAGCCGTCAGCATGGGAATGACCTGCTTCTTGCGGGACATGACGCCCGGCAGAAACACGGTGTTCCCCCTGGGCTCCACGGCAAAGGCATTGTGGATCACGTCGTCGCTGCCCACGTAGAGGAGCTGTGTGCCCTCCAGCAGCACGTCGGTGAACATGACGATGACCATGTCGTATTCCTTCTCCTGGCGCAGCTTCTCCATCTCCTCCAGGAACTCGTCCCGCCGCTCCAGCATCTTCTGGGAATCCAGGCAGGTGATCTGCCCCACCCCCAGGTTCTGCTCGGAGATGTGGAACTGCTTGAAGTCGCTCATCAGCAGCTCCTTGGCGCTCTTGGTGCCGGTGGCGTCGGTGGAGAAGAGGATCTGGCCCAGCTCCTCCAGAGACACGTTGGCGATGCGCCCCAGGCGCTCGGCCATGGCGACGTCCCGCTTGGTGCAGGTGGGGGACTTGAACATGACCGTGTCGGCCAGAATGGCCGCCGCCATCAGGCCCGCCAGCTTGGGGGAGGGCATGACGCCGTGCTCCTGGTACATACTGGCGATGATGGTGTTGGTGCTGCCCACCGGCTCGTTGCGCACGTGGATGGGCTGGGTGGTCTGGATATCCGCCAGGCGGTGGTGATCGATAATCTCCAGGATCTCCGCCTGCTCCAGTCCCGGCACCGCCTGGGCCAGCTCGTTGTGGTCCACCAGCACCACCTGCTTGCGGCGGGGCCGCAGCAGGTGGTAGCGGGACAGGGTGCCCACTACCTTCTCGTTCTCGTCCAGCACGGGGTAGCAGCGGTAGCGGCTCTTGAGCACCACCTCGCGGACGTCGTCGATGTAATCGGTCAGATGGAAGGTGATCAGATTCTCGGTGTGGCAGGGCCGGGAGATGGGGATGGCCTGATAGATCAGCCGGGCCACCTTGCTGGCGTCGAAGGGGGTGGAGATGATGCAGGTGCCGTCGGCGTCCTTCAGCCATTCCGGATCCACGTCCGTCTGGCACAGGATCAGGCACTCCACGCCCACGTCCAGCGCGCGGCGGATCATGTCCGGCTGGTTGCCGCACAGGACGATATTGTCCCGGCTGTTGAACAGCAGGTTCTCGCAGCTCTGGGGCAGGGCGATGCAGACCTGTCCGCTGAGGGTCTCGGCCATGTGGCCGCTCTCATTGAGGATCCGGCCCTCCAGCACGCTGAGCAGATTGAACAGCGGCAGCTGGTCCACCACCGGGTTGGCGATGGTCTCCATGCTGAAGGTGGCGATGTCGCCGGCGGACAGCATGCCGTACAACGTGCCGTCCTCATTGGCCACGGGGATGGCGGGATAGTGGTTCTCCCGCATGATGTGCCAGGCCCGGTCCATGGTCACCGAGCGGTTCATGGCCGGCGGCGTATCAAAATCCAGGTCCCGGACCTGGGTTCGCATGGTCTTGATGAATCGGGGCGGCTCACAGGAAAAGCGGTCCAGGATCCGGCGGGTCTCGTCGGTGATCTCGCCCAGTCTGGCGGCCACGTAGTCCTTCTCGCCCAGGGCGTTGCGCAGCGCGGCGTAGGACATGGCGGCCACAATGGAGTCTGTATCCGGGTTGCGGTGTCCGGTCACGAAGATCTCATTCATTTCGGAGCGTCCTCCTTCTTTTCTTGTTCCGCCTTTATTATAAGACACCGATCTGTATTGGTCAATGCGAAAATACCCCGCTTTTTCACCCCTTTTGCGTTCTTTTTTCCCCTGACAGTTCTTGATTTGCCATACGGTCTGTGATAAGATAGCTAAGCTGTTTTCATCCCCGGCGGCTCCGTCCGCCGTTTTTTGCGGAGTGTTTTATGAGCGACAAACAACAGGAAAAATTCATCCGGATGACCACGGAGCCGGTGAGCCGTCTGGTGTGCCAGCTGGCGGTGCCCACCATCATCTCCATGATGGTCACCGCCGCCTATAACATGGTGGATACCTTCTTCGTGGGCCAGCTCCACAGCAACAGCGCCACCGGCGCCGTGGGCGTGGCCTTCTCCCTGATGGCCATCTTCCAGGCCACGGGCTTTTTCTTCGGCCACGGCAGCGGCAACTTCATCTCCATGGAGCTGGGCCGCCAGCACACGGAGAACGCCTCCAAAATGGCCGCCACCGGCGTGGTCTACGCTCTGCTGGCCGGCTCGGTGATCCTGGCCCTGGGCCAGATCTTCCTGACCCCCCTGGCCCGGCTGCTGGGCTCCACGGAGACCATCCTCCCCTATGCCAGGGACTATCTGCGCTTCATCCTTATCGGAGCGCCCTATATGATCGCCTCCTTCGTGCTGAACAATCAGCTCCGCTTCCAGGGCAGCGCCATGCACGGCATGGTGGGCATCGTGACCGGCGCCGTCATCAACGTGGGGCTGGATCCCCTGTTTATCTTCGTCTTCAAGATGGGCGTGGCCGGCGCGGCGCTGGCCACCATCATCAGCCAGTTCGTGTCCTTCTGCCTGCTGCTGGCCGGCACCCACCGCAGCGGCAACCTGCCCATCCGGCTGCGGGACACCCAGTTCCGGTGGGAATATTTCACCATGATCTGCAAGGGCGGCACCCCCTCCCTCTGCCGCCAGGGCCTCATGTCCCTGGCCACCATCTGCCTCAATAACGCCGCCGGTGTCTACGGCGACGCCGCCATCGCCGCCATGAGCGTGGTGCAGCGGGCCATGATGCTGGCCAACTCCGCCCTCATCGGCTTCGGCCAGGGCTTCCAGCCCGTCTGCGGCTTCAACTACGGCGCGGGACTCTACGACCGGGTGCTGAAGGCCTTCTGGTTCTGTGTCCGCTGGGCCACCGTCTTTCTGGCGGCGGTCAGCGTGGTCATTTTCTGGCAGGCGCCCCATATCGTCGCCGTCTTCCGGGATGACCCGGAGGTCATCGCCTTCGGCTCGGTGGCCATGCGGGCCCAGTGCTGCACCTTCTTCCTCTGCGGCTTCAACATGATGTCCAGTATGATGACCCAAACCATCAACAAGGTCCGGCAGGCCTCCATCCTGGCGGTGGCCCGGCAGGGCATCTTCTTCATCCCCGCCGTGCTGATCCTGCCCCGGTTCCTGGGCCCTCTGGGTATCCAGCTGTCCCAGTCCGTCAGCGACGTCTGCGCCTTCATCCTGACCATCCCTCTGGCCGCCGGCGTGCTGCGGGAGATGCGTCAGAAACAGAAATCGGCGGAAAACGGCTGATTTCCCTTTACAGCCCGCGTTTTTTTGGATATAATTATTTAGTTAATGATTCTTTGAGATAGGAGACCCCATTATGGCAGTCATTGAATACGACGAGTACAAGCAGAAGCTGCTGGCCCTGGAGGAGACTCTGGGCGAGCTGGAGAAGGCGCTGGGCATCCCCAAGGCCCGGGAGGAGCTGGCCGAGCTCCAGAAGGAGACGGAGCAGGACGGCTTCTGGAACGATCTGGAGCGGAGCCAGAAGGTCTCCCAGCAGATCAAGCGCCTGGAGCACAAGATCAAGAAGCACGACCGCCTGGTGGCCGACTGGGAGGACTGCCTCACCATGTGCGAAATGGGCCAGGAGGAGGACGACTCCTCCCTGCTGGAGGACGTGACCTCCGGCTATGAGACGTTGGAGAAGGAGATCAGCGAGCGCCGTCTGGCAGCCCTGCTCAGCGGCGAGTATGACGCCAACAACGCCATCCTCACCTTCCACGCCGGCGCCGGCGGCACCGAGGCCCAGGACTGGACCGAGATGCTCTACCGTATGTATACCCGCTGGGCCGAGCGCCACGGCTACACCTACCAGCTGATGGACTACGAGGCCGGCGACGAGGCGGGCATCAAGTCCGCCACCATCCTCATCGAGGGTGAGAACGCCTACGGCTATCTGAAGAGCGAGAACGGCGTCCACCGTCTGGTGCGCGTCAGCCCCTTCGACGCCAACGCCCGCCGCCAGACCTCCTTCGCCGCCCTGGAGGTCATGCCCGAGCTGCCCGACGACAGCGACATCGAGATCCGGCCCGAGGACATCGAGATGCAGGCCTGCCGCTCCTCCGGCGCCGGCGGCCAGCACATCAACAAGACCAGCTCCGCCGTCCGCCTGACCCACCTGCCCACCGGCATCGTGGTGTTCTGCCAGACGGAGCGCAGCCAGTTCCAGAACCGGGACAACGCCATGAAGATGCTCCGGGCCCGCCTGGCCGAGCTGAAGCTGCAGCAGCACGCCGAGAAGATCAGCGACCTGAAGGGTGTGCAGATGAAGATCGAGTGGGGCAGCCAGATCCGTTCCTACGTGTTCATGCCCTACCAGTTGGTCAAGGATACCCGCACCGGCTATGAAAACGGCAACATCAACAGCGTCATGGACGGCGATATCGACGGCTTCATCAACGCCTATCTGACCGCCGCCGCCAACGGCGAGCTGAAGAAGTAAACGCGTTTTTCAAAAAGAGAACAGCCTTCAAGGCGCCCTCCGCAGGGGATGCCCATGGATCCCGGCAGCAGCCGGCGCAAAAAGATATCAAACCGGCGTGACCGTAACGGTCACGCCGGTTTTGTCTGTCTGCGGCGGATCATCGCGTCAAAAGCCGATGCTTGCTGTCCTCATGGGCAGGATGGGGATCAGGCTTTGGCAAGCAGCCGGTCTCTCTCCCGCTTTGCCTGCTGCAGCGCTACATCCTCGGTGAATCCCCACTCGTTCTCCAACAGGTCGATGATCCGGTCATAGGTCTCCGCCGCCTTGCGATAGTCGCCCCGGATCTCCCAGATGTCGGCGATGGCCATCAGCTCGTCCTGGAATCTGGGGCGCCGGGTCTCCAGCTCGAAGGACCGCTCATAGAGAGCGATGTCCTTGTCGTAGTCGCACTTGCCGGCATAATACTGGGCCGCCTCAAAGAGATAGACGAAGTCGTCCGGGTATTTCTCGCCCAGCTTCTCCATGATCCGGTCCGCTGTGGGCTCGTCGAAGCGGGCCAGAGCGATGTGTGCCCGAAAGACCTCCACGTGGACGGGGTTGACATCCGGCAGGGCGGCGTACCTTTCCAGCAGCCGCTCCGCCTCGTCTGCCCGGCGATCGGCCAGCAGATTGTCGAAGAGATACACGTAGGACAGTCTGCTGTCGGGATTTGCCTCCACCAGCTGGCGATAGAAGTCGACGGCCTTGCTGTGGTTGGCGATGTTCCAGTCCCAAGCCGCGTGTCCCTCAGCCTTCTGCAGCATCCACTGGCAGCCGTGCTCGTTGGGGGAGAGCTGCACGGCGTCCTTGGCATAGCGGCTTGTCTTGCGGGCGTAGGTGTCCATCCGGTGCCAGTAGAGATAGGCCAGCAGCTCTGTGGCCCGCTTTTTGTGCTGTTCGTCCGGGAGCTGGGCCTTCAGGAATTCCTCATACTCCATGAACACGTCCTGGGGCAGATCCTCCTCATTGTCCATGCGGTTTTCGATGCGGTTGAGGCGCTGCTCCGCGGTCAGGTCAAACAGATCGTCGATGCTGACGCCGAAGATCTCCGCCAGAAGGGGAAGGGCGGTGATGTCCGGCATGGACACCCCATTTTCCCACTTGGACACCGATTGGGGGCCGATCCCCAGCTTTTCCGCCAGCTGCTCCTGGGTCAGTCCCGCCTTGAAGCGGAGCTGCCTGACTTTCTTTCCCAGTTCCATCCTGATAACCTCCTCAATGAGTATTGCTTTCTGATTGCAAGCTCATTATACGAAACCGGCCCGCAGGATTCAATAACGCAGATTTCAAGTCGTATCGCCCGGTGGTGGAACGGACGCAAAAACCGGAGGGAGGCACTTCCTTACGAAGTGCCTCCCTCCGGCCGCTCTCTGATCTTACTTCACGTACTCTCTCGGGTCGATGACCTCCCCGTCCTTGCTGACGGAGAAGTGGAGATGGGGGCCCATGTTGCTCTCCGCAGCGGCGGTGGAGCCCACGTAACCGATGATCTCACCGGCCTTCACCTGCTGGTCCACCGCCACCGGGGGATCCTCCTGCAGGCTGCTGTACTGGGTGGTATAGCCGCCGGCGTGCTCGATGACCACGGTGACGCCCATCAGCTCATCCTTTTCCACCGATTTCACCACGCCGTCCGCCGCGGTCTTCACCGCGTCGCCCTCGCCGGCCTGGATATCCATGCCGTTGTGGGTCCTCCAGTCGGCCATGGTCTCGTCATACATCAGCTCCGTCATGCTGAACACGGTGACAGTGGTGCCGTCCAGAGGCGATACCACCGTGGGCACCAGCTCCTCCGGCTCGGGGATCTCCTCCGGCTCCGCCACCGGCGCCGCCTCCGTCGGGGCGGGCGCTACCTCCACCACCTCCGGCTTCGTCGCGGGGACGATGGGGGCGGGATCCGCCTGCACCACCGGGGTGTCGGCGTCCGGCACGTCCTGCACCGTGCTCCGGGACGTCAGCATCGTGATAAACGCGATCATTCCGATCGCAACCAGACACATAGCAAGGGCTATGTAGGCGCCCTTGCCCACGGATCCGTCATGGGATCTTCTCTTGTCGCTCATGGTTACACCTTTCCGGACCGGGCTTGTCCCGGCCGCCGCATTGATCCGGCCTGCGGCAGGTCGAACTGTTCCCAAATAAGAACCTCTGGCTTCATTATGGGCGTTCCACCGCTTTTTTATACCACGCGCGAAAAAAAGATCCCCGGCGGCGTCAGCGCCGGGGATCTTCTTCCTTTTTTTCTGAAAACAGGCTCTTCTTTATTTGACGATCAGCGTCTTGCCGTCCATCTCCTCCGGGCAGGCCAGACCCATCACGTCCAGAATGGTAGGGGCGATGTCGGCCAGGCGGCCGGGCCGCAGCTCGGTGCCGGCGCCGCAGAGGATGAAGGGCACCGGATTGGTGGTGTGGGCGGTCATGGGGGAGCCGTCAGCCTGGGCCATCTGCTCGGCGTTGCCGTGGTCGGCGGTGATCATGGCGATGCCGCCCATCTCCAGCGTGGCGTCCACCACACGGCCCACGCACTCGTCCACGGTCTCCACGGCCTTGACGGCGGCATCCAGCACGCCGGTGTGGCCCACCATGTCGCAGTTGGCGAAGTTGAGGATGATCACGTCGTAGGCGCCAGAGCGGATCCGCTCCACGCACTTGTCGCACACCTCGTAGGCGCTCATCTCCGGCTTCATGTCGTAGGTGGGCACCTTGGGGGAGGCCACCAGCACGCGGTCCTCGCCGGGGTACTGGGTCTCCACGCCGCCGTTGAAGAAGAAGGTGACGTGGGCATACTTCTCCGTCTCGGCGATGCGCAGCTGGGTCAGGCCCAGAGAGCTGAGGTACTCGCCCAGGCCGTTGCTGACCCGGATCCGGGGCCAGGCCACCGTCACGTTGGGCATGGAGGCATCGTACTCGGTGTTGCAGATATAGGTGGTGGGGAAATACTCCCGCTGGAAGCCGTCAAAATCCGGGTCCACGATGGCGCGGGTGATCTCCCGGGCCCGGTCGGGCCGGAAGTTGAAGAAGATCACGCTGTCGTTGTCGGAGATGGTGCCCGCCGGATCGCAGACCACCGGCTCCACGAACTCGTCGGTGACGCCGTCGGCATAGGACTGGGCCACGGCGGCCACGGGGTCGGGGTTCTGGATGCCCTCGCCGTAGACCATGGCGTCATAGGCCAGCTGCAGCCGCTCCCAGCGCTTGTCGCGGTCCATGGCGTAGAACCGGCCCATGACCGTGGCGATCTTGCCCACGCCGATCTCGGCGCACTTGTCCTGCAGCGCCGCCACAAAGCCCTTGCCGCTGGTGGGGGACACGTCCCGCCCGTCCAGGAAGCAGTGGACATAGACCTTCTCCAGGCCCTTGTTTTTGGCCATCTGCAGCAGAGCGTACAGGTGGGTGATGTGGGAGTGGACGCCGCCGTCCGACAGCAGGCCGTAGAGATGCAGGGATGTCCCCTTCTCCAGGCAGGCGTCCATGGCCTTGTTGTAGGCGGCGTTGCGGAAAAAGCTGCCGTCGTCGATGGCGCGGCTGATCCGGGGCAGGTCCTGGAACACCACGCGGCCGCCGCCGATGTTGGTGTGACCCACCTCGCTGTTGCCCATCTGCCCGTCGGGCAGGCCTACGTCCAGTCCGCTGGCGGACAGGGTGGTGTGGGCGTATTCCTGAAAGAGCCGATCCAGCACGGGGGTGTGGGCCAGAGACACGGCGTTGGTATTGCCGGCTGCCGTCAGGCCGAAGCCGTCCATGATGATCAGTGTCGTCGGTGTTTTGTTCATTGCATACCCTCCTCGTTCAAAATCCGCGGATCTTGAGCGAAATGATCACTCCTGGTTGGCGGCGTTGATGATGTCCACGAACTCGCCGCTCTTCAGGGCGGCGCCGCCGATGAGGCCGCCGTCGATGTCGGGCTGGGCCAGCAGCTCCGCGGCGTTGGCGGGCTTCATGGAGCCGCCGTACTGGATGGTGACGGAACGGGCGATGCGGGCGCCGTACAGATGGCGGATGGTGGTGCGGATCAGGGTGCAGACCTCGGCGGCCTGCTCGGCGGTGGCGGTCTTGCCGGTGCCGATGGCCCACACGGGCTCATAGGCGATGACGCACTTGCGGACCTTCTCGGCGCCCACGCCGCTGAGGGCGGCCTTGACCTGCAGGGCCACCAGCTCCATGGTGATGCCCATCTCCCGCTGCTCCAGGCTCTCGCCCACGCAGATGATGGGGTGGAGACCGGCGTCCAGCGCGGCGTGGACCTTTTTGTTGACGGTCACGTCGGTCTCGCCGAAGTACTGGCGGCGCTCACTGTGGCCGATGATGACGTACTTCACGCCCAGATCCTTCAGCATGTCGGCGGACACCTCGCCGGTGTAGGCGCCGGACTTCTCATAAAACAGGTTCTCCGCGCCAACGGACACACGCATATCCTTGAAGGCCTTGATGGCAGTCTGGATGTTGACGGCGGGCACACACACGACCACCTCGCACCACTTGGCCTTGGGCATGATGGCCTTCAGCTCCTCGGCGAACTTCTTGGTCTCGCTGGCGGTTTTGTTCATCTTCCAGTTGCCGGCGATGATGGTCTTGCGATATCTGCGATTCATGATGATTTACTCCTCTGTCTTTCTATATAATCAATATGTGATTCTCTCACAATCATTCGTCTTTATATTTATCCGGCAGGCCGCGCCGGGCAGCTCGATGCCCTCCAGGAACTCCAGGCTGGCGCCGCCGGTGGGAAAGCGCCGAAGCGCCGCCGGTGGCGGATACAGCGAGTCGGTTTCGAGGAAGTGTCCCGCAGGCCGGGCAAACCTGTCCGGGCTGCGGCTGACACGACGGTGGCGGAGCCGGCGGCCTGCCGTGCCTTACTTATCCAGCAGGCAGGCCACACCGGGCAGCTCGATGCCCTCCAGGAACTCCAGGCTGGCGCCGCCGCCGGTGGAGATGTGGGTGATCTTGTCGGCAAAGCCCAGCTGCTCCACGGCCGCCGCGCTGTCGCCGCCGCCCACGATGGTGGTGGCGCCGCTCTCGGCCAGAGCCTTGGCCATGGCGCGGGTGCCGCCAGCGAAGCGCTCGAACTCAAACACGCCCATGGGACCGTTCCACACCACGGTGCCGGCGCCCTTCACGGCGCTGCAGAACCGCTCGATGGTCTCCGGGCCGATGTCCAGACCCATCATGTCGTCGGGGATGGCGTTGGTGGGCACCACCTTGGCCTCGGCGTCGGCGGCGAACTCCTTGGCGGCCAGAGTGTCGGTGGGCAGCAGCAGCTCCACGCCCCGATCCCTGGCCTTGGCAATCATCTCCAGCGCGTAGTCCAGCTTGTCGCTCTCGCACAGGCTGGTGCCGATGGATCCGCCCTGGGCCTTGGCAAAGGTATAGGCCATGCCGCCGCCGATGATGATGGTGTCGGCCTTGTCCAGCAGGTTGTTGATGACGCCGATCTTGTCGCTGACCTTGGCGCCGCCCAGCACCGCCACGAAGGGGCGCTTGGGATCGTTCAGGGCGCCGCCCATGATCTCCAGCTCCTTGGCCACCAGCAGACCGCTGACAGCGGGCAGATAGGCCGCCACACCGGCGGTGGAGGCGTGGGCACGGTGCACGGTGCCGAAGGCGTCGGACACGTACAGCTCCGCCATGTCGGCCAGGGCCTTGGCCAGTGCGGGGTCGTTCTTGGTCTCGCCCTTTTCAAAGCGGGTGTTCTCCAGCAGCATGATCTGGCCGGGCTGCAGCGCGGCGGCCTTGGCCCGGGCGTCCTCGCCCACCACGTCGTGGGCAAAGATGACCTCGCGGCCCAGCAGCTGGCTCAGACGCTCCGCCACGGGGGCCAGGGTCAGCTTGCGCAGGGACTTCTTCCACTCCTCCTCGGTGATGTCGGCCTCGTTCTTGCCCTTCTCCACCTGCTTCTTCACGTAAGCGGAGAAGGTGGCGGCAGGCTTGCCCAGATGGGAGCAGGCGATGACGGCAGCGCCCTTCTCCAGCAGATAGCGGATGGTGGGCAGGGCCGCCACGATGCGCTTGTCGCTGGTGATGGCGCCGGTCTTCTTGTCCTGGGGTACGTTAAAGTCGCAGCGCAGCAGGATCTTCTTGCCTGCCACGTCCACGTCCATAATGGTCTTCTTGTTGTAATTCATACTCTATTCCTCCCATAATTTATTCATCACAGGGAATGCTTACTCATTTCACCTTCCCCGGTCAAGCCGGGAAAGCCGTTCTGCCGCAGGGCCTCGTAGGTCAGGATCGCCACGGAGTTGCTGAGGTTCAGGCTCCGGGCCTCGGCCCGCATGGGCAGACGGATGCAGCGGTCGTAATATTTTTCCCGCAGCCACGCCGGCAGGCCCGCCGTCTCCTTGCCGAAGAACAGCCAGCTGTCCGGGGAAAAGCGGGCCCGGGTGTAGTCCCGGGGAGCCTTGGTGGTGGCCAGCCAGCCCTCCGCCATGCTCTCGGGGTGGGCAGCAAAAAAGGCGTCGATGTTCTCGTAGTCGAACACCTCCACCAGATGCCAGTAGTCCAGCCCCGCCCGGCGCACCGCCCTCTCGGAGATGTCGAAGCCCAGCGGCCGGACCAGATGGAGCTGACTGCCGGTGGCGGCGCAGGTGCGGGCGATGTTGCCGCAATTCTGGGGGATCTCCGGTTCCACCAGTACGATATGCAGCATTTCCACACCTCCGTTCAAGATACACATTGTAATCCAACGCTGCAGAAAAATCAACTATAAATTCGCAAAAACTGCCGCTTTTTATAATAAACTTAAATTTGTACGACATTTTCCGCCAAGAACCGTCTCCACCGCCGGGACCGTTCCCCGCCGCTCCGCGCCCCGCCGGTATCAGCGGCGGCGATGGCTCAACTTTGTAAAAATAATCGGTGAAAAATTTGCTGAAATACTGGATTTTCCGGGCAAGTCTGTTATAATACTATTATTAGTCGAGTTATGCGTATCGAGGGGAGGAATTTCCAATGGACTGCAAGATCGCACTCTTTGACCTGCGGGGCACCTCCCCGTCGGAAAAGCCGCTCATGCTGGGATCCGTCCTGTTCTGCCCGGTGCTGCACTGGGTCTGCCGGGAGTTGTCGGATCGCGGCGTGGAGCGGTATTTTATTCTCTGTGACGAGCCGTGGCGGGACGAGGTAACCGAGGCGCTGGGCTCCTGCGCCGAGCGCGCCGCCGTGTTCACCGATCCGTCCGCCGCCGCTGACGCCGTGGACGGCGATGCGTTGGTTTTCCCCGTCCCCGTGCTGCCCCTGCCCGCCTTCGGCGAGCGCGCCGATTACGCCCTCTCCGCCGACGTGCTGCGCCGGCAGCTGTCTGACGGCAAAACCGCCCGCCCCGCCGACGCCGACGAGGGCCCCGGCTTCCTGCCCGTCCGCTCCGCCGCCGAGCTGCAGCGGGCCATGCCCCTGTGCCGGGAGCTGGTGCTGGGCCGTCTGGCCCAACAGGGCGTCACCGTCATCGACCCCATGACCACCTACGTAGATCCCCGCTGCACCGTCTCCGCCGGCACCACCATCCTGCCCGGCACCATCCTCCGGGGCGAGACCCACGTCGCCGCAAACTGCGAGATCGGCCCCAACGCCATGATCCGGGACAGCTCCATCGGCGAGGGCACCACCGTCAACGCCTCCCAGGTCAACGAGAGCACCGTGGGCTGCCACACCACCGTGGGCCCCTTCACCTACGTGCGCCCCAACTGCACCATCGGCGATCACTGCCGGGTAGGCGACTTCGTGGAGGTGAAGAACTCCGTCATCGGCAACGGCACCAAGATCTCCCACCTGACCTACGTGGGCGACAGCGACGTGGGCGAAAAGGTGAACTTCGGCTGCGGCACCGTCACCACCAACTACGACGGCCACAAGAAGTACCGCTGCACCATCGGCGACAACGTGTTCCTGGGCTGCAACACCAACCTCATCGCTCCGGTGACCCTGGGTGACGGCTCCTATACCGCCGCCGGCTCCACCGTCACCGACGACGTGCCCGCCGACGCCCTGGCCATCGCCCGTGCCCGCCAGACCAACATCGCCGGCTGGGCCGCCCGGTTCCGCAAGACCTGGACGAAAAAGAGCTGATCCATTTGTGAGTATCAGGCACCACGCCTGCCTCTACATATGAGAAACCGATTTTGAGAATACGAAAGAAAGCGAGTGTGTGTAAAAATGATTTCTCACGGCAAGGATATCAAGATCTTCACCGGCAACTCCAATCCCGCTCTGGCAGCTGAGATCTGCAAGATCATCGGCACCAAGCTGGGCGAATCCGAGGTCAAGACGTTCGCCGACGGCGAGGTCTCCGTCTCTCTGTACGAGACCGTCCGCGGCAGCGACGTGTTCCTGATCAACTCCACCTGCAAGCCCGTCAATGACAGCCTCATGGAGCTGCTCATCATGATCGACGCCTGCAAGCGCGCCTCCGCCGGCCGTGTCACCGCCGTGGTGCCCTACTTCGGCTATGCCCGCCAGGACCGCAAGGCCAAGAGCCGCGATCCCATCTCCGCCAAGCTGGTGGCCAACATGATCACCGCCGCCGGCGCTGACCGCGTGCTGACCATGGATCTCCACGCCGCCCAGATCCAGGGCTTCTTCGATATCCCCGTGGACAATCTGTTCGGCAACCCCGTTTTCGTGGACTACTACGCCAAGAAGTTCGGCGAGAAGGCCGAGGATATGGTGGTCGTCTCCCCCGACGTGGGCTCCGTGGCCCGCGCCCGCGCCTTCGCCCAGAAGCTGCACATGGGTCTGGCCATCGTGGATAAGCGCCGCCAGAAGGCCAACCAGAGCGAGGTCATGAACGTCATCGGCGACGTGGCCGGCAAGGACTGCATCCTCTTCGACGACATGGTGGATACCGCCGGCTCCCTGGTGGGCGCCGCCAAGGCCATCGTGGAGGTGGGCGGTGCCCGCAACGTGTACGCCTGCGCCAGCCACGGCCTGCTGTCCGGCCCCGCCATCGAGCGTCTGGAGGGCAGCGACATCAAGGAGCTGGCTCTGCTGAACACCCTGCCTACCAACCTGGGCGAGGGCTGCAGCAAGGTCAAGTACCTGTCCGTGGCCCCCATGTTTGCCGAGGCTATCGAGCGCATCTATCAGGAAATTTCCATCGCCAAGCTGTTCAACTGAGCAAATCTGTGATATAATGAGAGGACTACGTATGTAGTCCTCTCATGCTGTCATTCTCGTTATACGAAATGCCCCGATACGCATGGGGTGATTGTGAAGAGGGGATGGGAGTCCCCTCTTCACGTTTTATCGGCGCAAATCGGGAAACGTGTTTCCGAATTTGCCGTTCCATGTGTCGGACACATGGAACGGACTGCGTGTGCAGTCCCCATATTTTTTTGTAAATTCGCTGATAAGGAGCGCAGACATATGATCTTCAAACGTGACGGCGGCGGCTATACCTGGCTGCTGGTGGGCCTGGGCAACCCGGGCTCCAAATATGAATCCACCCGCCACAACATGGGCTTTCTGGCCGTGGATAAGCTGGCGGAGGTGGAGCATTTCAAGTTCAATAAGCTGCGCTTCAAGGCCTGGACCGCCACGGCGGAGCTGGGGGGCGAGAAGGTGCTGGTGATGAAGCCCCAGACCTACATGAACCTCAGCGGCGAGGCCGTGGGCGAGGCCGCCCGGTTCTACAAGATCCCGCCGGAGCACGTGCTGGTGATCTCCGACGACATCTCTCTGCCCATCGGCAAGCTCCGCATCCGGGCAAACGGCAGCGCCGGCGGCCACAACGGGCTCAAGAACATCATCCAGCACCTGGGCAGCGATCAGTTCCCCCGCATCAAGGTGGGCGTGGGCATGCCGGAAAATGCCGACTACGACATCGCCGACTGGGTGACGGGCCGTCCCATGGGCGCCGAGCAGAAGCCGTTGATGGAGGCCCTGGACAAAGCGGTGGCCGCCGTGCCGGTGCTGATCCGGGACGGCGTGGAGAAGGCCCAGAACAAGTTCAACTGACCCGAAGTCTGGCAGCAGGATGCAGGCACAATCGAATCAACGGAGGAATGAAAATGAAACAGGATGCCGAATTCGCTCTCTGGAAGTATGCTTTCCCGGTGTTGTCCGCCATACTGTGGATCGCAACCATTGTATTGTTCTTCAAGGCCAACGGCTCCTATCACACCGGTGATCTGGAAGCCCAGCAGGCCATTCTGAGCGCCGCACAGTGGCGGCCGGCCTGCTGCATCGGCGCCGTTGTGTCCACGGTCGCGTCCTTTGTCGTGTTCAGCCTGGCGGAGCATCTTGACTCCGGTGAGAATTGAAACGCGGGTATTGTAACCACATAATCAAATGGGAAGAGGTATCACGATGCAGGAAACAAAAATTGTTGAGATCTCTATTTCAGATATCGGGCCGATACGGATCGGTCAGGTGGAAAACACAGAGGCGGCCACCGGATGCACGGTCATGGTATGTGAAAACGGCATGCGGGCCGGTTTGGACGTCCGGGGAGGCGGCCCCGCTTCCCGGGAGAGCCAGCTGCTCAATCCCCTGATGGCGGCCCAGACGATCCACGCCATCGTCCTGTCCGGCGGAAGCGCGTACGGACTGGGCGCCGCAAACGGTGTGATGCAATATCTGGAGGAGCACGGATACGGATTCGATACGGGATTTGCGAAGGTTCCTCTTGTGGCACAGGCGGATATCTATGACCTGTCTGTGGGATCTGCTGACGTCAGGCCGGATGCCGGGATGGGATATGAAGCCGCAAGGCGGGCCTTTGAGGCGCCCAATTACCGGGACGGAAACTACGGCGCAGGCTGCGGCGCCTCCGTGGGGAAGATCGCCGGCATGGAGACCTGTATGAAAACCGGCATCGGCAGCTATGCCGTGCAGATCGGCAGCCTGCGGATCGGCGCTGTGGTGGCGCTGAACGCTCTGGGCGACGTATATGACTGGAAAACCGGCAAGCAGATCGCCGGGCTGCTGACAGAGGACAAAACCGCTCTCCGCAGCACAGCGGAATACATGATGTCATCCACAGAGGCTGTGGACAATAAATTTGTTGGGAATACGACCCTTGCCATCGTGGTCACGAATGCGGCCTTTGACAAGGCGCAGCTGTGCAAGATCGCCGGTATGGCCCATGACGGATACGCAAGATCGATCCGCCCGGTCCATACCTCCGCTGACGGAGACAGCATTTACGCCGTTTCCGTGGGCGAGATCCGGGCAGATCAGGATCTGGTGGGGATGCTGGCCGCCGACGTGGTCAGCGAAGCCATCACACGGGCCGTCAAGAGCGCAGAGAGCGCTTACGGACACCCCGCCGCTTCGGATCTGCCGTAATGTCGTAAACGATATGATTCCTGCGCCGCCCCATGGGCGGCGGTGACGAAAGCCTATCAGAAAGGAGGGAACGCACTGTGGAAAACCTGCTGCGGGAGCTACTGGCCCTGCCCCAGCTCCGTGAGCTCACCGAGGCTGTGGAGCACGGGGATTGCCCCGCCCAGATGACGGGCTTGAGCCCCGTTCACCGCTCCCAGATGGCCGCCGCACTCCGCAAGTCCACGTCCCGTCCCCTCCTGATGGTCTGCGCCGACGAGCGGGAGTGCGCCCGCCAGGCCGCCGACCTCCATCTCCTCACCGGGGAGGACGTGACCGTTCTGCCTCGGCGTGAGTGGCAGCTCCGTCCCACCGCCATTGCCAGCCGGGACTGGGAGCACCGCCGCCTCCGCGCGCTGCGGGCCATGATGTCGGGTGCCACCGTGGTGGTCGCCGCCGTGGACGCCCTGATCCAGCGCTGCATCCCGCCCGGCGTGCTGGGCGAAAACATATTGACTCTGACCATGGACGGCCGCTACGACGTGGCCGATCTCACCGCCCGCCTCATCGCCGCCGGCTATACCCGGGCCGACCAGGTGGAGGGCCCCGGACAGTTCGCCCTGCGAGGCGGCATCCTGGATGTGTTCTCCCCCGGCATGGAACAGCCGGTGCGCTGCGAGTTCTTTGACGACGAGGTGGACTCCCTGGGCTGGTTCGACGCGGCCACCCAGCGCCGCACCGCCAACTGCCGCCAGGCGCTGATCCTCCCCGCCGGGGAGGTGCTGCCCCACACCGGCCCTGCCACCGCTCACGACGCGGCAGAGCGATTGGAGAGAGCCGCCGCCAAGCTGCGGGGCGAGAACGCCGACCGCTTGCGTGCCACTCTCCGCTCCGACGCCGAGCAGCTGCGCCAGGGGCTGACGCCTCCCGGCGCCGACCGATACATGGCCGCCGTCTACCCCGATATGACTACCGCTCTGGACTACCTGGCCCCGGAGACGCTGGTCTGCATCAGCGACAGCGCCCGGGTGGGCGAATCGCTGCGCTCCTTCCTGTGGCAGCTGAAGGAGGACACCACCGCCGCCATGGAGAGCGGGCATCTGTGCGGTGCCTTCGCCGAGCTGGCGTTGGCCGAAGCCGACCTCCAGCAGCGTCTGGGGGATTTCGCCGTGTGCCAGCTGGAGAGTCTGCCCACCAGCCGCTGTCTGCTGCCGCCCAAGTCGCTGTGGCAGGTGACGGCCAAACAGCTCAGCTCTTACGGCGGGTCGCTGGACACCGCCGCCACCGATATGGTCCACTACCTCACCGCCGGGTACCGCTGCATGGTGCTCTGCGGCGGCGAGGTGCGGGCCCGAAATCTCCGCCGCCTGCTGGCGGAGCGGAAGATCCCCGCCGCCCTGGACTTCGCCGGCACCGAGACGCCGGAGCGGGGCACCGTTCTCATCACGCTGGGGGCTCTCAGCGCCGGCAGCGAATACCCCGGGCTGAAGCTGGCGATCCTCACCGAGGGACAGCTCATCGCCCCCGTCAGCGGCAAGGCGAAAAAGCCCCGTCCCCGCCGGGACGACAGCCGCCAGAAGATCCAGTCCTACACCGATCTGACCCCCGGCGACCTGGTGGTACACGTCCACCACGGCATCGGCCGGTTTGCCGGCATCGTCCGGATGCCGGTGGACGGGGTGGAGAAGGACTACATCAAGATCACCTACGCCGGCACCGACTGTCTGTACGTGCCCTGCACCTCGTTGGACCTGGTAAGCAAATACATCGGCCGGGGCGGCGAGGAGGGCGAAAAGCCCGTCAAGCTCAACAAGCTGGGCGGCACCGAGTGGGTCAAGACCACCTACCGGGCCAAGGCCGCCGCCAAGGATCTGGCCAAGGGGCTCATCGCCCTGTACGCCGAGCGTCAGCGGCTGGGCGGCTACGCCTTCTCCCCCGACAGCCCCTGGCAGCGGGAGTTCGAGGACGCCTTCGAGTACGAGGAGACCGACGATCAGCTCCGAGCCGTGGCGGAGATCAAGGCCGACATGGAAAAGCCGGTGCCCATGGACCGCCTGCTGTGCGGCGACGTGGGCTACGGCAAGACGGAGGTGGCCCTCCGTGCCGTGATGAAGTGCATCATGGACGGCAAGCAGGCCGCCCTTCTGGTGCCCACCACGGTCCTGGCCCAGCAGCACTACGCCACCGCCGTGAACCGCTTCCGCTCCTTCCCGGTGACCATCGAGGTGCTCAGCCGCTTCCGCAGCGGCAAGCAGCTCAAGGACACCCTGGAGCGGACGAAGGAAGGCCGGGTGGATCTGCTGATCGGCACCCACAAGCTGCTGCAGAAGAACGTGCAGTTCAAGGATCTGGGCCTGCTCATCATCGACGAGGAGCAGCGCTTCGGCGTAGCCGCCAAGGAGCGGCTCCGGGAGCGGAGCCGCCAGGTGGATACCCTGACCCTCTCCGCCACCCCCATCCCCCGGACGCTGAACATGGCACTCAGCGGCATCCGGGACATGAGCACCATCGAGCAGCCGCCCCAGGACCGCCAGAGCGTCCAGACCTACGTGCTGGAGCACGACTGGGGCATCGTCACCGATGCCATCCGCCGGGAGCTGGGTCGGGGCGGCCAGGTCTACTATCTCCACAACCGGGTGGAGAACATCGACGCCACCGCCTCCCGCCTGCGGCAGATGCTGGGCGACGACGTCACCGTGGCCGTGGCCCACGGCAAGATGCCGGAGGGCGAGCTGAGCCGGGTGATGCAGCAGATGTCCGACGGCGACATCCAGGTGCTGGTGTGCACCACCATCATCGAGACCGGCATCGACATCCCCAACGTCAACACCCTCATCATCGAGGACGCCGACCGGCTGGGCCTCAGCCAGCTCCATCAGATCCGGGGCCGCATCGGACGCAGCCCCCGCCGGGCCTACGCCTATCTCACCTTCCGCACCGGCAAGGTGCTCACCGAGGTGGCCTCCAAGCGTCTGGGCGCCATCCGGGAATACGTGGAGTTCGGTTCCGGCTTCAAGATCGCCATGCGGGATCTGGAGATCCGGGGCGCCGGCAATCTGCTGGGCCCGGAGCAGTCCGGCTACATGATGAGCGTGGGCTACGATATGTACCTGAAGCTGCTGAACGACGCTGTGCTGGAGCAGCAGGGTCTGGGGCACCAGAAGCGGCTGGAGTGCTCCGCCGATCTGACCGTCTCCGCCCATATCCCGGAGCGGTACGTCCCCTCCGCCCAGCAGCGGATGGATCTCTACCGCCGCATCGCCGCCATCACCACGCCGGCGGATGCCGACGATCTCACCGACGAGCTGCTGGACCGCTACGGCGACGTGCCCGCCTCCGTGCAGGCGCTGCTGGACGTGGCGCTGCTCCGGGCCGCCGCGGTGGAGGTGGCCGTCACCGACGTGACCCAGAAGGGCCGTCAGCTCCTCTTCAGCTTTGCCGACTCCCTGGACGTGGCCGCCCTGATGGCTCTGTGCGGCCAGCCCCGTTACCGCAGCCGTCTGCTGCTCTCCGCCGGAGAGCACCCCCGGCTGACCCTCTATCTCAAGGAGGGGGAAAACGCCCTCTCCGCCGCCGGCGAGCTGGTGGAACAGCTACGCCTGCAGCAGACATCCCATAACGTTCCGGGCGATGTGCCCGATGAGAAAGAAGGATAACCTATGAACAAGCTCTGGCTCCGTATCGGCGCAGGCGTTCTGGCCTGCCTGGTGGTGATCGGCGCCGCCCTGTGGACCACCAACCGCACCAACAACGGCACTCGCACCGACGGTCTCTTTTATCAGGCCTCCGGCATCCATCCCGACGCCAAGCTCCTCACCGTGGACGGCGAGACCGTGGAGGCGGAGGAATACCTCTACTGGCTGGCCTACGGCTGCGAATATCTGACCTCCAACCTGGGCAGCGTGGACTGGAACAAGACCCTCACCGACGGCATGACCTACGGCGACTACGTCAAGGCCGACGCTCTGGAGACGGTAAAGCTGTTTGCCGTCATCCGCCGGATGGCGGAGGAGAACGGCGTCACCCTCACCGAGGAGGATCAGGCCAAGCTCCAGGAGCAGAAGGACAACTATATCGCCTATTACGGCGGCGAGGAGGCCTACCACCGTCAGGTGGAGCTGATGGGCATCAGCGAGGAGACCTATGACCGCATCAATTCCACCTATCTCCTGCTGGACCATCTCACCGACATGGCTGTGGCGGAGGGCGGCAGTCTCTATCCGCCCCGGGAGGATCTGCTGTCCTACGGCGCCGAGCACGGCTACGTCAGCGCCCGGATCCTGTACCTGCCCACCGTGGGTCTGGACGAGGAGGCCGCGGAGGCCCAGCGCGCTCTGGCGGAGAGCTACGTGCAGCGTCTGCGCGGTCTGGACGCCGACGAGGCTTATGATCTGCTGGGCCAGCTGGCCGCCGATCTGGGCATGGAGGTGCCGGAGCAGGACTATACCTTCAACGCCGAGACCGCCGACGAGAACGTGGTCAATGCCATCGCCGCCCTGGATGAGGGCGCCGTCAGCGACGTACTGTCCACGGACAGCGGCTTCTACGTGGCCATCCGCCGCCCCCTGAACGTCAGCGCCCTGGCCCAGAACTATTTCTCCGAGCATCTGGTGCAGCGGCGGCAGGCGCTCCAGGTCACCTGCAGCAAGCTCTATGACAAGCTGGACGCCGGCGCCTTCTATGAAAACCTGCTCCAGCAGCGCAAGGAACTGGCCCAGCAGTACACCGACGCCGAATGACGGTTTGGTCAAACTGCCGAAAACACCCGCAGGGATTCCCGCCAATTGCCGTTTTTTGTGAGAAATTCCTCTTGATATTGGGCGAAAGTTTGACTATTATATAGAATGAGTGATCACGGGGCATTGGTTGTCCCATCTGAACAAAAAACAGGAGGAAAATAACATGAAAGAACTGTATGTCGTCAATTGCTGCAGAACCGCAATTGGTTCCTTCGGCGGCTCCCTGAAGAACACCCCCGCTACCGAGATGGGCGCCATCGTGGTCAAGGAGGCCCTGAAGCGCGCCAACGTCGCTCCCGAGAACGTGGACGAGGTCATGTTCGGCTGCATCCTGACCGCCGGTCTGGGCCAGAACGTCGCCCGCCAGGTCTCCATCAAGGCCGGTATCCCCTATTCCGTTCCCGCTTACACCGTCGGCATGGTCTGCGGCTCCGGCATGAAGTCCGTCATCGAGGGTGCCCGCTCCATCCTGGCCGGTGACAGCGACATCGTCGTCTGCGGCGGTACCGAGAACATGAGCGCCGCTCCCTATGCCGCTCCCGACGCCCGCTGGGGCGCTCGCATGGGCGACAAGAAGATGGTCGACACCATGATCAAGGACGGCCTGTGGGACGCTTTCAACAACTATCACATGGGCACCACCGCCGAGAACATCAACGACGTGTGGGGCATCACCCGTGCCGAGCAGGACGCCTTCGCCGCCGCCTCCCAGCAGAAGACCGAGGCCGCCCAGAAGTCCGGCCGCTTTGACGACGAGATCGTTCCCGTGCCCGTGAAGGTCAAGAAGGAGATCGTGGAGTTCAAGCGCGACGAGTTCCCCAGAGCCGGCACCACCGCCGAGGGCATCGCCAAGCTGCGCGGCGCTTTCCCCGTGGGTCCCGAGTCCCCCGCTCCCCAGGTCGTTCACACCTTTGAGCCCACCGGCATCCGCGAGTCCGAGGACAAGGGCCAGCAGCGCGTGACCGCCGCCAACGCCTCCGGCATCAACGACGGCGCTGCCGCCATCGTGCTGGCTTCCGGCGAGGCTGTGGAGAAGTACGGTCTGAAGCCCATGGCCAAGCTGATCGGCTGGGGCCAGGGCGGTGTGGATCCCAAGATCATGGGCGTTGGCCCCGTGGTCGCCACCCGCGCTGCCATGAAGAAGGCCGGCACCACCGTGGAGGAGATGGACCTGATCGAGGCCAACGAGGCCTTTGCCGCTCAGTCCATCGCCGTGGCCCGCGAGCTGCACTTTGACATGAGCAAGGTCAACGTCAACGGCGGCGCCATCTCCCTGGGTCACCCCGTCGGCGCTTCCGGTGCCCGTATCATCGTCACCCTGCTCCACGAGATGCAGAAGCGTCCCGAGGCCAAGAAGGGTCTGGCCACTCTGTGCATCGGCGGCGGCCAGGGCGTTGCCACCGTGTTCGAGAAGTGCTAACCGATTTCCCTGTATCATAAAAGAGCTCCGGAGCATCCGCTCCGGAGCTCTTTCTTCACTCTGCAAAGAGTTGGGTAGACAGATACCGGTCGCCGGTGTCCGGCAGCAGCGCCACGATGGTCCTGCCCGCGTTCTCCCGCCGTCCGGCCAGCTCCATGGCGGCCCACAGGGCGGCACCGGAGGAGATACCCACCAGCACGCCCTCCCGGCGCCCCATCAGCCTGGCGGCGGCAAAGGCGTCCTGATCGGTGACGGGGATGACCTCGTCGTAGATGCCGGTGTCCAGCACCTCCGGGATAAATCCGTCGCCGATGCCCTGGATGGCGTGGGGCCCGTCCTTGCCGCCGGACAGGATCGCCGAGCCCGCCGGCTCCACCGCCACGATCTTGACATCGGGCTTTTTTCGCTTGAGATACCGCCCCACGCCGGTCAGCGTGCCGCCGGTGCCTATGCCCGCCACGAAAATATCCACCTGCCCGTCGGTGTCGGCGTAGATCTCCGGCCCGGTGGCGGCCTCGTGGGCCGCGGGATTGGCGGGGTTGACGAACTGGCCGGCGATCCAGCTGTCTTCCATGTCGGCGGCCAGCTCCCGGGCCTTTTCCACGGCCCCGTGTACGCTCTCCGCGCCGTCGGTCAGCACCACCTGCGCCCCGTAGGCCTCCATGATCTGCTTCCGCTCCACCGACATGGTATCCGGCATGACGATGATCACCCGGTATCCCCGGGCCGCCCCCATCGCCGCCAGACCGATGCCGGTGTTGCCGGAGGTGGCCTCGATGATGGTGGAGCCGGGCCGCAGAAGGCCCCGGGCCTCGGCATCGTCGATCATGGCTTTGGCGATGCGGTCCTTGGCCGACCCAGCGGGGTTCAGATACTCCAATTTCGCCAGCAGCCGGGCGTTCAGCCCCTCGCTTGCCCGGATGCGGCGCAGCTCCAGCAGCGGGGTGTTCCCGATCAGCTGGTCCACGGCCGTATAGATTCTTGACATATGACGATCTCCTTTATGTCCATTCAACGCCGTTCCGCCCTGCCTGCCCCGGCGCCGAAAGTCTGTTTTGCTCCTCACCGTCATCATATGTTTTCCGATCCGCAGCGGCGCCTCCCCGGGGCGCAAAAAAGCCGCCGGAGATATCTCCGGCGGCTTCTCTCGCGGAAAGGCCCCCTGCCCGCCCTCACCCGGCGGCCAATGCTTGGTGGTACGTTGTAAACGGTATGGATACAGGTATACGCAATCGGGGCGTCACAATACAGCGGGGATTCGAACCCCGTGCCGGCCCGGTGGCACACCATGCACGTGGACTCATTCTCAGCCACAGAGATCGCATTCGCTCCGTCGGATTACCGACTTTCCGCTCACATTTCCGTGGTCCAGTTGGTCTGCTGGATGGTGTTGTCCAGCACGCGCAGCTCATGGGACATGGCGTCCACCCGCTTCTGAAGCTCCGCCACGTTCACGGTGCTGAGCACCTTGATCTCCGTGCCCCGCGCCCGCCGCGCCGTCTGGCTGGCGTTGCTGAGCAACTCCCGGTAGGCGCCGATCTGTACGGTCAGGCAGTCCCGGCGGGCCAGCAGCTCCGTCAGGGTCTTCCCCTCCACCGCCGTGCGGCAGTTGACCAGATTGATCCGGGCGATGCGCTCCTCCAGCGCGGCCACGCAGCGGTCCAGCTCCGCCATCAGCTGCGTGGGCTCCTCAGCGGGCTTTTCGCCCTCCTGCACCATGGCGTTGTCCGCCAGGCGGCTGCGCAGCTCCGCGATGCGGCGGTTCAGGTCCGCCCGCTCCTGCAATGCCTCTGCCAGTTTCATGGTCATTCCTCCCTGCTGTGGTTTTCTGTTGTTGTCAGCATACCACAGTCCCGCCCACGGCGCAAGGGCACAAAAGCTGTCGAGAACTTTTCTCGAAGTAGGGGTTGACATTCCCGCCCCGGTGTGGTATTCTAATCCTTGCCAATATCCGCCGGTGTGGTGGAATGGTAGACACGGGAGACTTAAAATCTCCTGGTAGCAATACCGTACCGGTTCGAGTCCGGTCACCGGCACCAAACCGGTCAATTCAATATCGCGGAGTAGAGCAGTTGGCAGCTCGTCGGGCTCATAACCCGGAGGTCGGAGGTTCAAGTCCTCCCTCCGCAACCATCGTCCGACCCTTGAAACCACAGGTTTTCAAGGGTCGGCTTTTACTTTTTGGTGGTGTTTTCCCTTTAGTTTTCCCTTATTAACCGGAAACCGATCGGATAAACTTCTCCATACGATCTGCGCTCGCTTGCTTCATCTGCTCTGTTACATGTCCGTATCGGTCAAGGGTGAAAGCTGCCGTAGCATGCCCCAAATTTTCCTGCACGGTCTTGATGTCATCTCCACTCATAATAGAGGCAACTGCATAGCTGTGCCGCAGATCATGAACTCTGCTTTTGGGAATACCCATCTCGGTCACAATCCTTTTGTAGTTGTTATAGATCGTGTGGGCGCACAGCGGCTCTCCAATCTCGTTGCAAAACACGTAGTTATTATTCTGCCAAGCGGAACCTGCCATCAGACGCATGGCATTCTGTTCAGCACGATGCCGCTTCAGCAACTGCATAACGGATTCTGCCGGCATAATAGTCCGGCTTTTTCCGTTTTTGGTGCTGGTTAATTCTACAGCATGTTTTTCTCCAGGTACTTTTTGCAGTTGTCGTTTAATGCAGATCGTTCCGCGTTTAAAATCAACACAATCCCAGAGGAGACCGCAGGCCTCACCCCGACGCATACCTGTAAAAAGTGTTACCCGGTAAAAAGTCTCAAACCGATGGCCCTTGATCTCCTCTAAAAACCGTGTAATCTCTCTCGAATCCAACGGTTGAATCTCCGGTTTTTCAACACGAGGAAGCTTGCAGACACTTGTTGGATTGTTGCGAAGATATCCAATCGATACCGCCTGCTGCAGTGCTTCATGGAAAACGCCATGGATGTTTTTCACCGTTTTGGGAGACAGGCCCGCTTTGCCAGGGCTTCCCTTTCTGAGGTTGTTATAAAAATGCTGTATTGCCGGTACTGCCAGTGCGTCCAGTCTAACCACCCCAAGGGCGGGCTTGATGTGCTTTTGAATATAGCTCTTATATTTTACTGCGGTCCACGGCTTCACATCGACAAGATAATCGTCCAGCCAAATATCCAGCCATTCACCAACAGTCATCTTACAGGGCTCCTGATAAGTCCCCATATCGATCTCCAGTGTGATCTGTCTTAATCTCTGGGCCACTTCCTTCTGCGTCTTTCCGGTAATCGATTTCTGAATTTGCTTCCCGGTGCCGGGATCATAGCCAGTAGTGTAACGAGCTTCCCAGTAGGTGTATTCCTTGCCGTTACGCTTGACAGTCTTCTTGCGGATCGTCCCGGCTCCCGGAGCATTTTTACTTGTTGTTTTGCCGCGCGGCATTTTATCCTCCTTTCCACCGCACAGCGGGAATCATGCAGATCCATGATAGCCCGCTGTGCGGTACATTTGCAAATGTGTGGTTTCTGTGTTACGCCTGCCGGGACAGGTACTCCGCAATGGCCTCCTTGGGTACGCGGATCTTCCGTCCAGCCCGCACACTGCGAATTTGGCCGGAGCGAATCAGCTCATAGGCTGTGTTGCGTCCGATGCTCAGAATGGGCATCAGATCCTCTACCGTGAGGACCATGGGCAGCTCCTCCAGGGAACGATAGCGATTCTCCATCTGTATCCCTCCCTTCATCGCGTGTCTCGCTCGTGGCTGCGCTCGCGTTGCCGCTTCAAGAGATCCAGCCCAGCCATGATGTCGGCGCGGATCTGCCGGTCAGAATATCTGGCTGGGAAAAACTTGTTGAAGTCGTCCCTGCGGAGACGGATCTGCTCCCGCTGATTGGGCTTCTGCTCCGCCATGATGGCCTCTACCCGCTCATCGGAGATTCCTTCGATGCTGAGACCGTTCTCCCTGTGCATACGCACCGCTTGGGAATAGGACGGCGTCGCCTCGTCCCGATCATAGATCTCCGCAATATGCTCCTGCGTGGACTGATGCAAATAGGACAGCTCCACGGCTACGGAGAAGGCAATGCGTCCCTCATCTACCAGCTTCAGCAAAGCAGGGATAAGGTTGGTCAGCCGGATATAGCGATAGACCTGGTCTCGGCTCTCACCCGTATCAGCTCCGACCTGTGCGGCAGCATTGAACTTCGTCGCAATTTGCGACGAAGTCAGATCCGTTCGCTTGCCCTGCTTTTTCATCGCATCCATTTTCATCTTGTAGGCAAACGCCTTCTCACTGGGCAGGATGCGCTCACGGTGCAGGTTGCTGTCTACCACCGCAATGGCGGCGGCGCTGCGGTCCAGGGGATAAATCAAGGCAGGGACTTCGGAAAGCCCTGCCTTCTGCGCTGCGTACAAACGGCGGTGTCCGCTTATCACCTCGTATTCGTTTTTCTGC
>ONGR01000039.1 GCA_900317425.1 uncultured Eubacteriales bacterium
CCCTGTGTATCTCTTGTTTGGTATTCCCTTTGGCATATAACAACACCCCACTTGTTAGTAGTATACCATACTTGTCTAACAAATGGGGTGCAGTTCAGTGAGGAGTGTTCCTTTTTTCTTTTACGCGTGAAGAGCGGCGTCGTAGAGCTCGTTGCGGTTGAGCCCGGTGTCGTCCGCTACCTGACGGACGGCATCCTTCATCCGCATGCCCTCGGCCCGGCGGCGCAGCACCATGGCTACGCCCTCGTCCAGCGTGATGGCGGGCCCGTCAGGCCGCTCCATGCCGCCCACCACCAGGACGTACTCGCCCCGGGGCTCGTTGGCCCGGTAGTATTCCGCCGCGGAGCAGAGACTGGTGCGGACCGTCTCCTCGTGGAGCTTGGTCAGCTCCCGGCACAGCGCCACGGGCCGGTCGCCCAGGATCTCCGCCATGTCGGCCAGCGTGGCGCGGAGCTTGTGAGGCGCCTCGTGGAACACCATGGTCCGCTCCTCGCCGGTCAGCTGCTCCAGCCGGGCCCGGCGCTCGGACCGGTTGGCGCTGAGAAAACCCTCGAAGGTAAAGCGCCCGGTGGGAAGACCGGACACCGCCAGCGCCGTAATGGCGGCGCAGCAGCCGGGAATGCTCTGGACGGTGACGCCGTTTTCCGCCGCCAGACGCACCAGATCCTCGCCGGGATCGCTGATGGCCGGGGTGCCGGCATCGGTGACCAGAGCGCAGGTCTCACCATCCAGCAGGCGCCGGACGATGGCCTGCCCCGCCGCGGCCCGGTTGTGTTCATGGTAGCTGACGAGAGGCTTGTGGATGTCGAAGTGGTTCAGCAATTTCAGAGATACCCGTGTGTCCTCGGCGGCAATAAAGTCCGCCTGCTGCAGCGTCTCCACCGCCCGGGGCGAGAAGTCCCCCAGATTGCCGATGGGCGTGGCCACAAGATATAACGTACCTGCCATGGTGATTCTCCTATCTGTCTCGAAAATAGACCCGGTCCGCCTCCGGAGTGTCCCGGCCGTCCGGACCCTTCAGCAGCAGCGGCGGCTCCACCGCCAAGCCCGGCCTGCCGCCCTTGCGACACTCCAGCAGGAGGAGGGACGGGGCGCTGGCGGCGCTGTGCTGCACGAAACGCAGCCGCTTGGGTTCCAGACGGAATTTCTGCAGCAGGGCAAAAAGCTCCGCCATACGATCCGGTCGGAAGACCAGGAAAAAGCGCCCGCCATAACGCAGCAGGTGATCCGCCGCGGCGCAGACGTCCTCCAGCGTGCACCGCATCTCGCTGCGGGCGGTGCTGCGGGCCGGGTCGGGGGATACGGCGCCGCTGCCGGCACTGAAATAGGGCGGGTTGGCCACCACCAGGTCGAAAGCAGAGCGGGGCAGCCCGTCCAGTTGACATAAGTCCTGCCGCAGTACGGTGATCCGGTCGCCAAGCCCGTTGAGCTCGGCGCTGCGGCGGGCCAGGTCACAGGCTGCCTCCTGGATTTCCACATCGGTGACGGAGAGTTCCGGCTGTCTGGCCAGCAATAAAAGGCCCAGCAGGCCCGTGCCGGCCCCCAGGTCGCAGACCCGGTCACCCCGGCGCGTCCGGACGAAGTCGCCCAGGAGGAAGGAGTCGGTAGAGGGCTGGAACAGGGCGTCGTCAAAGAGAAACGCATACCCCTCCGGCCAGAGCCGGTCCATCTTCTCCACGTCTGCCACCCCCTTTGTCCGGTATTGTAGCATACCCACCGAAAAAAGACCAGCGGAAAAACAAAAAGACGGCTTCCGTGAAAGCCGTCCCGCATGATAGAGATGATAGTCACGACTAACTGCCGTTCTAAAAAACACCGGACCGGAGGTCCGGTGTTCGTGCGCACGATGTATTAGATCTGATTACTCAGCGGGGCTGATAGCGCCGTTGGGGCAGGTATCGCTGCAAGAACCGCAGTCCAGGCAGGCACCGGCATCGATCACATAAGAAGTATCGCCCTGGGAGATAGCGCCCACGGGGCAAACATCTGCGCAAGCGCCGCACATCACGCAAGCGGAACCAATCTGATAAGCCATAGTTAGCACCTCCGTCTTTTAGATTTGGCATTGTCATTGTAACATGAATATTTCAAAATGCAAGACCCTAATCCATGAAAAATCTGTAAACGATGGGGAATTTTTCGGTATTCAGCCAACCCAACCAAGGGGAAATTGACACCCATGAGCGGGTGTGATACAATTCCAGCGGGATTGGAGAACGGGAATGACCGTTTGCTGCGATACAAGGAGGAGAGGACCATGATCAGATTGCGTTAAGCCCTTGACGGCGTAGGAAAACCGAATCGTGTAAAGGAGTATCAGACAAAGGTAATTTCAATGGAACAACAACCCCAAAACGTGAAGAACCCCTTGTGGACAAAGGACTTCACCATCATTACGGTGGGCAGCGTGATCTCCATGCTGGGCAGCGTTCTGGCAGGATTTGCCATGAGCCTGCTGGTACTGGACTACACCAGCTCCACCTTGCTTTTTGCCATCTATAACGTGCTGTATATGCTGCCCCACGCGGTGATGCCGGCGCTGTGCGGCCCGTTTCTGGACCGATTCTCCCGGCGCAAGACCATCTATATGCTGGACTTCATCACCGCCGGGCTGTACGTGGTCATGGCGCTGGTATTTGCCGGCGGCTATTTCAACTTTACCCTGTTGGCCGTCTTCTGCGTGGCCATCGGCGTCATCGGCAGCGTTTACCGGGTGGCCTACGACAGCTTTTACCCCCTGCTCATCACCGAGGGCAACTACTCCAAGGCCTACTCCGTGGCCAGTACCCTGGAGACCCTGACCATGGTGATGACACCCGTCTCCGCCCTGGTCTACAACAAGCTGGGCATCGTGCCGCTGTTCCTCTTCGACGCGGTGACCTACCTGGCGGCGGCCATTATGGAGACCCGGATCACCGCCCGGGAGGACTACATCGACCAGCAGAAGGCCAACCGCACCGAGGAGCGGATGGGCCGCCAGATGGTGGCGGACTTCAAGGAGGGCATGCGCTATCTCTGGAGCGAGAAGGGCCTGTTGGCGGTGGCCGTCTACTTCTGCTTTTCCGCCTTTGCCAGCGGCGCTTCCCAGACGCTGGATCTGCCCTATTTCAAATCCACTTTCACCAACGGCGAGTACATCTTCATGGTGGTGTGGGGCATGGCCTCTGTGGGCCGGGCCATCGGCGGCGGCATCCACTATAAGCTGCGGCTGCCCAAGGAGCGGAAGTACGGCATTGCCCTGATGGTTTACATAATCATAAACCTTCTGGAGGGCACCTACCTCTATACGCCCATCCCCGCCATGATGGTCATGTGCTTCATCACCGGCATCCTGGGCGTCACCTCCTATAATATCCGCATCTCCGGCACCCAGCGCTACGTGCCCCATGAGAAGAAGGGGCGGTTCAACGGCGCCTTCGGTACCATCGAGACCATCGGCATGGTGGCCGGCCAGCTGATCGCCGGCGCCCTGGCGGAGTTCCTGCCCATCCGGGGCATCATCAGCGGCATCATGGGCCTGACGGCGCTGGCTGCTGTGGTGTTCATCGGCGGCAGCAGGGAGGCAGTTTCGAAGATCTACAACACGGAGGACTAATATTCATATTGTCCCGGCACCCCGGCGCGGTCAACGTGAAGTGAACCCCAAAAGTTAGACAAAATATTATAATATTAAGCGACCAGAAGGGTCTGAGATCTGTGTTGAGCAGGTGTCAGGCCCTTTAGTTTTA
>ONGR01000024.1 GCA_900317425.1 uncultured Eubacteriales bacterium
GTTTGGTATTCCCTTTGGCATATAACAACACCCCACTTGTTAGTAGTATACCATACTTGTCTAACAAATGGGGTGCAGTTCAACGCGCCGGGGTGCTTTGTCTTGTTTTTCGGGCTATTCCGCGTATGTGAGGCCCATGCGGAAGACGCAGGAGGGCCCCGCCTCACCGGTGAGGTAGTACTTCTGTCCCTCCTGACCCCAGGACACCGTCAGCTCCTGACCGTACCGGGCCTCGCTGGCATATTCCACCGAGACGGCGGTGAGGGCCTTACCGGCCGCGGCGGCGTCGATATGGTCCTCCGCCAGGTCAAAGAAACGGGTGTTGTTCATGTGGCCGTTGAGATCCACGTAGCTGTAGGGCACGGTGAAGGAGGCATGGTGGGTACAGACCATCCGGGGCGTGGGGGAGGGCAGGGCGATCTCCTCGCCGGTGGTGACGCCGTCGATGACGACGCCTGCCTTCTCCGGGAAGACCATCTTCCGCGTCCGGGCGTCCACCAGCGTCCACAGGGCGCTGGCCCGGAGCAGGGGCTCGCCGTCCTTCGTCTCCACGCTGTAGTAGCGGGGGAAGAGGACGTGCATGGTCCGGCCCGGCCAGCTCTTGAGCACGATCTCTTCGTCATATTCCGGCATGCGGCGGATCTGGGCGGTCTGAAGGCCCAGCACCCACAAAATGCCGCGGTCCAGCGTCTTGTCCCGGCCCATGCCCAGCTCCTCGGTGTGGCGGATGGACGCCTCCTGCAGCAGCCGGAACAGCTCCGAGGTCCGCAGCCGCCGGTACATATCCACGTGCTTGCTCCGCAGGAGCAGCTCTTCCCGGTAGATGCTCATGCCTGGGGCAGCCTCTTCTCGATGGCGTCCACCACGTCGCCCAGGGTGGACAGCTTCTTCCACTGGCGCTCCGGGATCCGCACGTCGAACAGGGCCTCCAGCTTGCAGATGATGAGGACGAAGCCCATGGAGTCGATGGCGGTCTCGGTGTTGATGACCGTGTCCTCGTTCAGCTCCATATCATGCATATCGGGGAAGCAGTCGTAGATCACGGTTTTGGTCTTCTGGAGGATATCCTGTCTTGTCATAGCAAACCTGCTTTCTGCTGGACTTCCCAGCGCTTTATTTTTCCCGTTGCCGTGCGGGGCAGCGGATCGGCGGTGATGAGGATGGCGGCGAGCTGCTGGCCCCGGGGGAGCCGGGCCATCAGGGGACGGAGCTTTTCCCTCAGTTCCCGCTCCTCGGCCTCGCCGCTGTAGATGAGGACGGGACGGCCGTCCCGGAGAGTGACGGCCAGCTCCGTGTGTCCCAGCGCCTCCATGAGCCGGGCCTCGTACTCCGGCAGGAAGATCTTGGTGCCGTCGGAGAGGACCAGCATCTCCTTCTTGCGGCCGGTGACGTGGAGTCGCCCGGCCTCGTCCAGATAGCCCAGATCGCCGGTGTGGAGGACACCGTCCTTCAGTACGGCGGCGGTGGCGTCCGGGAGCTTGTAGTAGCCCTGCATGACGCAGGTGGGAGCCTGGATGAGGATCTCTCCGTCCTCGGCCAGGGTGACGGTGTCGTCGGGACAGATCTCCATGGCGAAGGGATCGCCGGAGACGCTGATGGCCACGCCGGAGCTGGTCTCCGTGAGCCCATAGCCGAAGCTGACGCGGATGCCCTGCGCCGCCGCGGCGGCCAAAAGCTGGGGCGGACAGTCCCCGGCGCCCACCAGGATCAGCTTCAGCTCCGGGTTGAGGGCCTGCAGCTTCATGAGGAAGCCCAGCAGCATGGGGACAACGGACACGGCGGTGGGGCGGAAGAAGGCGCAGTCGTCGGCATAATGCCGGGCGCCCCGGCCCAGAGCCACGGTCGCACCGCAGGAAAGGCCCCACAGGAGGCCGCAGACGAAGCCGAACACGTGGCCCAGAGGCAGCAGGTTCAGCAGGGTGTCGGCAGGGGAGAGGGGCAGCTTTTCCGAGCCGTTCCAGGCGCTCTGGCACAGGCTGTGATCCGTCAGCACCACCGCCCGGGCCTGCTCCGTGGTGCCGGAGGTGAAGAACAGGATCCGCCCGGCGCCGTCCGTCACGCCGGCCGTGAGGGCATCGGACAGCTCGTCCACCAGATCCACGTCGCCCCACAATGTGTCGATATCCGTATAGCGGATCAGCTGGCGGAGGGTGTCCTCCGGGGCGTTCTCGTCCAGCATGACGATCTGCAGGCCGGCCAGATTGGCGGCGAAGATGGTAACCACGCAGTCGAAGCTGCCGTCGGACAGGATGCCCATACACGTCTTGCCGCTCCGGCGCAGGGTCTCCGCCCGGCTCCGGACCAGTTCATAGAGCTGGCGGAAGGTGCACGCGCCCCGCTCATGGCGGAGGGCGCAGGCGTCCGGCGTTTCTTGCGCCCAGTGGGAGAGCATGTGGTCAAAAGAGTCGAACCGCAAAAAGCATCCCTCCTTTACCAGCCTATCATAGCACAGAATGGGCGATTAGGAAAGTCTCATTTGACAACTTGCCTAAGTTTTTGAGAAAAAACGAAAAAATATAGTGAAATATTCCATAGGAGGGTGTATAATACTTCTATCATTTGATTTGGCAATATTTTGCATAACGGAGGTAAGAGCATGGATAAGAACACGCGCATCTGCATCGTGGGCGGCGGCCCCGCCGGCCTGTCTGCCGGTATGTATCTGGAGCAGAAGGGGTATGAGAACTACACCATCCTGGAGCGTCAGGACCGTGTGGGCGGCAAGTGCTGGTCCCCCCACTACAACGGCCGGCGCTATGAGATGGGCGCCATCATGGGCGTGCCCTCCTATTACGCCGTGCACGACGTGGAGGAGTTCTGCGGCATCACCCACGACGGCCCCCAGCTGAACCGCAACTACAAGGACGGCAGCGGCAAGGTCATCGAGCCCTTCGCCCGTTCTCTGGGCAACATCATCCGCAACCCCTGGCTGCTGAAGATGAAGAAGCAGCTCAAGACCTTCGGCGAGCTGCTGGAGACCAAGTATAAGGGCTATGACGTCAACGGTCACCGGGGCGTGGCCGAGGGCCGTTACGACGGCTATGCCGTCACCCCGGGCCGCGAGAAGGTGGAGGGCGTCAACCCCAACCTGAAGGATCTGGCCCTGCCCTTCAAGGAGTTCTGCGAGAAGAACGGCGTGCCTCTGGTCCAGAAGATCTGGATCGGGCCCTTTACCTCCTTCGGCTACGGCTACTTCGATGAGATCCCCGCCGGCTACGTGCTGAAGTATCTGGACTTCCAGACCTGCATGAACTTCGTGAAGGTGAACCTGTGGACCTGGAAGAACGGTACCCAGTACATCTGGGAGCAGCTGAACGCCCACCTGAAGAATCCCGCCCGCCTCAACAGCACCATCGAGAAGGTGGAGCGCAAGGACGGCAAGGTCTACGTCACCGTCAACGGCCAGGTGGAGGAGTATGACAAGATCATCGTCACCGCCCCGCTGTACATCCCCGGCACCCGGGCCGACGGCCAGAAGGGCATGGTGGACTACTTCGACGCCCGCGAGGACGAGAAGGCCCTGTTCTCCAAGATCGACTACGAGCGCTACGACGTCCAGGCCTTCCTGACCACGCCGGAGAATCATCCCGAGATCAGCTACTACGTGTTCGACAACATGGTGCCCGAGAAGCTGGGCCACCTGATGGTCTATTATCGCCGCTGGAAGGATCAGATCGACCAGGTCATCACCACCTACGCGCTGCGCAAGCACAAGAACTCCAAGGAGATCCCCTACGAGGAGTGCCGCCAGATGGTGCAGGACGACCTGGTGACCATGGGCAACCCCGCCAAGGAGGTCATCAACGAGTGGTCCGTGTACTACTTCCCCCATGTCTTCTCCGACGACTATGCCGCCGGCTGGTACGACAAGGTGGAGGCCATGCAGGGCAAGTACGACACCTTCTATGCCGGTGAGATCATGTCCTTCGGCGACATGGACGAGACCGCCGAGTACTCCCGCGAGCTGGTGGACCGCTTCTTCTAAGCCGGAACCATCCCCGCGTGTGATCGCATGAAAAAAGCAGATATGCGCCGTGGAAGACACGGCGCATATCTGTTAAACCCCGTTCAAACGAGAGAGGAAGACGATATGAAATTCTACAAAGACCACTATGACGTCATCGTGGTGGGCGGCGCGCTGGCAGGCCTTTCGGCGGCGCTGATGCTGGCCGACAAGGGCAAGGACGTGCTGGTGCTGGAGCGCCACAACCTGCCCGGCGGTCTGGCCACCAGCTACGTCCGGGGCGGCATCGAGATCGAGGCCACGCTCCACGAGATGATGTCCATCGGCTCCAAAGAGAACCGTCTGAAGGTGGGCAAGTTCTTTGACGACATGGGCGTGGACATCGACTGGCTGCGGGTGCCGGAGGCCTATCACGCCAGCCTGCCGGGGTTGGAGGTCACGCTGCACCCGGGTCTGGAGACCTTCGCCGGCGAGGTGGACGCGGCGGTGCCCGGCACCTACGACAAGGTGCTGCGGCTGCTGAAGCTGTGCGACACCGTGTTCAACAGCGTCAACGAGCTGTCCATCCACCCCATGAGCAAGGCCAAGATGCTCCTCAAGCACGAGGCCTTCGTCAAGACCGCCGGCTACTCCACCCAGGAGGTGCTGGACACCTTCGACCTGCCCCGGAAGGCCCTGGATCTGCTGGCTCCCTACTGGATCTACGTGGGCACCGGCTTCAAGGAGCTGCCCTTCACCATCTACGCTGTGCTGATGGCGGACTACGTGGGCTACGGCTCCTACATCCCCCGGAAGTTCTCCCATGAGATGAGTCTGAAGATGGCCGAGCGCGCCGAGGCCATGGGCGTGCAGATCGAGTACCGTCAGCACGTGGACAAGATCCTGGTGAAGGACGGCCAGGCCTATGGCGTCCGCACCGCCCGCGGCGACGAGATCTACGCCGACTACGTGATCTGCTCGGCCTATCCCAACAAGGTGTACACCTCCATGATCGAGCCGGCGGACGCCGTGCCCGCCGGGGCCATCAAGATGGTCAACGGCCGCCGTCTGAGCCTGACGGCCTTCTCCGTGGTGATGATCCTGGACAAGAGCGCCGAGGAGCTGGGCATCAAGGATTACAGCGTGTTCCGGGGCGACAGCATGGATACCGACAAGCTCTACGGCGAGCTGAAGGGTCTGGGCCCCTACCGCTATCTCACCTGCATCTGCCACAATCTGGCAAACCCCGACGCCACCCCCGCCGGCACCTGCTCCTACTCCATCACCACGCTGCCCAGGGTGGATGGCTGGAAGACCGTGTCCGCCGACGACTACGACCGGGTCAAGCATGAGGTGGCCAAGCAGATGATCGACTACATGAGCGAGTATCTGGGCTTCAACCTGCTGGACCACGTGCTGGAGATCGCCATCGAGACGCCCATGACCGTGGCCCACTATACCGGCATGTGGAACGGCTGCATCTACGGCTACGCCCACACCATGGAGGACCACATCGTGGCCCGGCTCCAGACGGCGGAGGAGGAGAGCTTCATCAAGCATCTGGAGTTCTCCGGCGCCCACCAGATCAGCGGCGACGGCATGGGCCCCGCCGTGACCAACGGCCGCAAGGCCGCCAAGAACGTGCTTGACACCATGGCAAAGGAGGCGCAGTAACATGAAGGTAAAAGGTTTTATCAAGGATGTGAGCGGCGCTTCCCGCGTCACAAAGGCCCGCCTGAACGCGTTTGAGACCGCGTCAGCGGTGCCGGTCCGGGAGGACCCCATCGGCAACGTGGCCCGGGAGTGGCATCCCGGCAAGCTGGATCTGGTGGTGACGGAGATCCGTGAGGCCTCCAAGACCGCCAAGACCCTCCGCTTCGAGAAGGTGGGCGGCGGCAAGCTGCCTCCGTTCCACGCCGGCCAGTTCATGGTGCTGGATTTCCCCATGGGCAAGAGCCTCATCTCCCGGCCCTATTCCATCTCCTCCGCCCCCTGGCAGGCACGCCAGGACAAGGGCTTCGTGGAGATCACCGTACGCCGCTCCAAGGGCGACGGCTTCATCTGCGACCACATCAACGACAACGTGAAGGTGGGCGACACCTTCCGGGGTCTCATCGGCTGCGGACAGTTCTACTATGAGCCCCTCCGGGACGCCAAGCACGTGGTGGCCCTGGCCGGCGGCGTGGGCATTACGCCCTTCGCCTCCATGGCCCGTGAGGTGGCCAACGGCACGTTGGACATGGATCTCACCATCCTCTACGGCTCCGTCTCCTCCGACGACATCACCCTGAAGGCGGAGCTGGACAAGCTGGAGGGCGAACACGTCCACGTGGTCCACGTCCTCTCCGGCGATGAGCCGGACTGGCCCGGCGAGCGGGGCTTCCTCACCGCCGAGCTGATCCGCAAGTACTCCGCGCCGGATACCACCTATTTCATCTGCGGTCCCCAGGTGATGTACCGCTTCCTCCACGGGGAGCTGGCCAAGCTGGACATCCCCCGGCGGCGCATCCGTTTCGAGGTGTTCGGCCAGGCCAAGGACATCACCCAGTTCCCCAGCTATCCCATGGACTGCAAGGATGAGACCTATCAGCTGACGGTGGTGCGGGGTATCCACGAGGACGTGATCCCCGCTAAGGCCACGGAGAGCCTGGTGGTGGCCCTGGAGCGTGCCGGCATCGGCATCGAGACCGGCTGCCGCAGCGGCGAGTGCGGCTTCTGCCGCACCAAGGTGCTCTCCGGCAGCGTCTACATCTGCCCGGAGAACGACGGGCGCCGGGCCGCCGACAAGGACTTCGGCTACGTACACGCCTGCGCGGCCTATCCCACCAGCGACGTGAAGATCAAGATCCCCATCGTGTGACACAAAGCAGAAAAAGAGCGCTGAAAGCAACCGCTTTCAGCGCTCTTTTTGTTTGTCGGGAAGGTGTTACAGCGCCTCGAAGGCGGCGCAGCCCCGCTTTCTCAGCCACAGGTACAGGAGAGCGGCGACGATCAGCGTGGCGATGGAGAAGATGCCCAGATAGATCACGGCGCCCAGCTTCCAGCCGACCCACACGTAGACGCCGCCCAGGGCCAGGGCATAGGCCCAGCCGCCCAGCAGGGCCACCGTGACGGCCATACTCTGCTTGATGGGGTAGATCTCGTTGGTCCAGTGGAGGTTGGGGTTCTGCAGGCCCATGAAGAGGCCCAGGCAGGCGGAGAACACCATAAAGATCAGCGGCAGCAGAAAGACGAACACCCGCTCCGCGGCGCTCAGCGGCAGCGTGACGGCCAGACAGAGGCAGAGGAACAGGGTGGGGAACACCGTCAGCAGCAGCTGCAGATCCAGCTTGGCGCGCAGCACCTGCCAGCCGGAGACGGGCAGGGACTTGGCGATCCACAGGTTTTTGCCCTCCAGAGCCACGGAGGGAGCCGCCATGTCGTTGGCAGCCACGGCCATGCAGGCCACGGCACAGGCCAGCGCCGCCGCGGCGCCGGGCCGGTTGGCCAGCAGCATGGTCAGCACCGGCACCAGCGCCTGCCCCTTGATGAGCAGCATGGTGCCGGCCAGCACCATCAGCAGGACGCCCAGGCCGCAGTTGAGCATATAGTTGGAGCTGGAGGTGAACCGGCCCAGCTCCTTCTTCAGCAGGGCGGAGGAGGCGCTCCGGACCCGGGCGGTCTTCTCCGTGTACTTGTTCCGGGCCACGGCGCCGGTGGCGGTGGCCACCTTCAGGAAGCTGCGCTGCAGCACCAGCCAGGTGAGGATGCACGCCGCCAGCACCACGGCGGCCACGATGGCCAGAGCCAGCCAGTCGCCGGCGGCGGACTGGCCGAAGAGATAGAGCCCGTAGGCGGCGCCCTTGATCTTCTCACCGTAGACGGCCACGTTGACCAGCATATCCTGGACCAGATCGATGGCCTTGAAATAGAGGAAGTAGTACAGGCCGATGCCCACCAGCGCCAGAACGGTGGTGACCAGGCTCTTGCGCTTGATCTTCAGACTCAGCCGGGCCACGGCGTAGCCCAGCAGGCAGGAGAGGACCATGACGATCAGTGACACCAGCAGGACCCACAGCAGCGCGCAGACCAGCCGGGAGACGGTGAAGGGGACGTGGAAGAAGTAGATCACCACAGCGGGGATCGTGACCACGGCGGAGTACATGAGACCCATGAGATACACGCTCAAAAGCCGGGAGGCCATGATGGCGTGGGTGCTGATGGGCATGGCCAGCAGCAGGTCGTTGTCCTTGGCCAGATACAAGCCGGTATAGGTGCTGAAGATGGCGCCGAAGGCGCCCAGCAACAGGGCGATGAGGCCCATGAGGGCGAAGTAGAACCAGGCGAACCCGGCATCGATCATGGACGAGAGAGTGAAGGACAGCACGCCGAACATCCCCACCGCCAGAAAGGCCATCAGCGCTCCGAAGAGAAGGAACATCAAGATGGTGGAGGCTTTGGAACGGGCTGTGTTCTTCTTGGCGTTGTAGAGGTAGGCCCGGAAGATCTCCGCCATCTGTTTGCGCAGCAGTATCTTCAGCATTCCTCTCCCTCCAGTTCCAGGAAGACCTCCTCCAGACTGTCGTCGCCCTTGACCTCCTCCATGGTGCCGGAGCGGATCAGCTTGCCGTGGCGGATGATGGCCACCTTGTCGCACAGCTTTTCCGCCACCTCCAGCACGTGGGTGGAGAAGAAGATGGCGCCGCCGCCGTCACAGAATTCCCGCATCATGCCCTTGAGGATGTGGGAGGCCTTGGGGTCCAGACCTACGAAGGGCTCATCCATCAGAATGAGACGGGGCTGGTGGAGCCAGGCGGAGATGACGGCCAGCTTCTGCTTCATGCCGTGGGAGTAGGTGGAGATGGGCTGGGCCAGATCGTCCGCCAGCTCCAAGAGGTCCGCGTATTTGCGGATGCGCGCCTGCCGGTCCGCGGCGCTGACGCCGAACACGTCCGCCACGAAGTTCAGATACTTGATGCCGGTCATGAAGTCGTAGAGGTCGGGATTGTCCGGGATGTAGGCCAGGCGGCGCTTGCAGGCGATGGGGTCGTCCTGAAGCGAGATGCCGTCGATCCGGACGGTGCCGGCGTCGAACTGCTGGATGCCCACCACCGACCGGAGGGTGGTGGTCTTGCCGGCGCCGTTGTGGCCGATGAAGCCGTACACCTCGCCCGGGGCGATGTGCAGGCTCAGATCATCCACGGCGGTTTTCTCCCCGAATTTCTTGGTCAGATGCTCGATTTGCAGCATGGTGGATCCCCTCCGTTTGTTGGAAATTCAGATAACGCTCTTCTATGATGACCTTATCATACCATATCGCGGGAAAAAATACACCAACTTTAAGTTGACACCTGGCATTTTTGCCGACCGCCGCGCAACCTGGCGTTGCAGGCAACTTTTTTCCTTCTTGCCAGGCGGCGGAGGAACAGGTATACTGTGTGCAAATGACTGCATACGGGAGAACGCTATGGCCACCATTCGATCCTTTGTCAGAAGGGAGCCGGTGCTGCTGATCGCGGCGCTGGCGGCCCTCGTCAGCTGTTTCCTCGTCCCGCCGGACGGGGCGTATATCGACTATATCGACTTTCGCACGCTGGCCCTGCTCTACTGCCTCATGACGGTGGTGGCGGGACTGCGGCAGGCGGGACTCTTTGCCCACCTGGCCCACGTGCTGTGCCGGAGGGCCTCCAGCGTCCGGACCATGGGCGTGCTGCTGGTGCTGCTGTGCTTCTTCAGCTCCATGCTCATCACCAACGACGTGGCGCTGCTGACCTTCGTGCCCTTTGCCGTGGTGGTGCTGGGCATGGCGGAGCGGAACCGGGAGCTGATCCACATCGTGGTGCTCCAGACGGTGGCGGCCAACCTGGGCAGCATGCTGACCCCGGTGGGCAATCCCCAGAACCTGTATCTCTACTCCCGGTACGATCTGAGCCTGGGGGATTTCTTCCGCATCACCTTCCCCGTGTGGGCCGCGTCGCTGCTGCTGATCCTGGCGGCCTGCCTGCTGCTGGACCGGTCCCACCTGACCGTGTTCCTGGGGGAGGAGCCGGGGATGGAGAAGCGGGATCTGTGGCTCTACGGGGCGCTGTTCGTCGTGTGCCTTCTGGTGGTGATCCGTGTGCTGACCTGGCCCGTCATGCTGGCGGTGGTGGTGGCGGCGGTGCTGATCCGGGATCGGAAGATGGTTCTGAAGGCGGATTTCATGCTGCTTTTGACCTTCGTGGCGTTCTTCATCTTTGCCGGGAACATGTCCCGGGTGGAGGCGGTGGACGCCCTGCTGCGCCGCCTGCTGGCGGGGCGGGAGTATCTGACGGCCCTGCTGACCAGCCAGGTCATCAGCAACGTGCCGGCGGCGCTGCTGCTGTCGGACTTCACCGATCAGTCCCGGGCGCTGCTGCTGGGCGTGAACATCGGCGGACTGGGCACGCCCATCGCCAGCCTGGCCAGCCTCATCAGCATGAAGCTCTACGCCCACTCCGACCACGCCCACACCGGCCGGTATCTGCTGGAGTTCACGGTGGTGAACGCGGCGCTGCTGGCGGTGCTGTCGCTGCTGCAGGCCGTGCTGGGATCTTGAGACAGGGGTAAGCTATGGTTGCGTTTATGTAGACGATCAAGGCGCCCGTCGGTCTCCACACCCGGCACGCCGGACGCCAAACGGATCCTGCATCTGATGGGGCCGGGCGTCAGGCAGGGCGACCTGCTGAAGATCACCGTGGAGGGCGGGGACGAGGACGCCGTCCGGGATCTGAAAGATTTCTTCTTCGCTGATTCTTAACGCAGAAAACGAAACGGCACCCCGACGACTTGTCGCCGGGGTGCCGTTGATTCTTATCCGGGATAGAGCTCCTGGTCCTGCAGGACGTACAGGATGTGGCTGTCATAGCAGGGGGTGAGAGTCGTACCCGAGGGATAGAAGGGGTGGATGCTGTCGGAGACGCAAATGCTCTGGAGCACGGCCTGGTCGGGATCGCCGGAGGAGAGGCAGATGTCAAAATACACCACGTCATACCAGTCCAGCCAGGTGGCGGAGATGTGATCCGGGGAGACCCAATGGGCTTCAAAGCAGCCGTCGTTGAAGGCGGCTATCCGGTGCGTACATGTAATAGATCCAGTAGTGGTCATCGTGCATGCCGATGGCGTAGTAGACCTGCCCGGGTGTCAGATACCGGAGAAGATCGATGGGGGCGTCCTTTTCCGCGGAGGGGGCGGGCTCTGTCGGGGTATCGCCCTCCAGCGGCACCTGTCGGTGAATGAGACCAACGAACTGCTCTACGAGGCGGAACAGCCCCTTCTGGCAGACTGAAAAACAGACACGTAATATACGCAGCCCAAAGGCGGAGGACCGGTTTGGCCCTCCGCCTTTTGCCACTTTGATAAAAATTTTACAAAAATGGGGCATGTTGGGCTGGCAGCCCACCAAATCTGTCGAAAAATCGGTTAAAATAGCAACAGACCACAGAGGTGTGTCTGGAGGGAAGAGGAATGAAAAAGACAAAACCGACGGGGGCGCTGATCCAGGAGCTGAGCAGCGTCAGCAACATCAAGGAATATTTCAGCCAAAACGCCGACGAGATGATCGAGGGGGATCTGTCGGATCAGCTGAAGCAGTTGGCCGACCGGGCGGGAATGAGCCGCAGCGCACTGGCCGGCAAGGCCGGACTGGACCGCTACTACATATACGATATTTTCAGCGGACGGAAAGTACCCAGCGCCGACAAGCTGGTCTGCATTGCCCTGGCCCTGGAGCTGAATCTGGAGGAGACGGAAAAGCTGCTGCGTCTGGCGGACCGGCCGGGATTGTATGCCCGCCATCCCCGGGACAGCATCCTGATCTTCGCCCTCCAGCGCCATTTGACGGTGGATGAGACCAACGCCCTGCTCTACGAGGGCGGACAGCCGCTTCTTTCGGAGCAGCGGGACTAACGACGGGAAGACAGAAGGCCCGGCGGCAGTGAAAAACCTGCCGCCGGGCCCTCCTTTTTTTGAACGTGATAGCCGGAAAAAGAAAAACAGCCACGCAACATCAACATGGAGTGTTGACAACGTGCGCACAAAGTGGTAATTTATTGTATGTCGCTGAAAAACACCCGGGCGCACACAGGGGAGAAAGACCTGTCGGCGTTTCGTGTTTTCAGCAAAACAACAACAAGAGGGAGAGATAGTTTCGTATGAACGACAACAAGAAAATCAAGTGGCAAATGCTTGCGTTTATGGCGTTTTCCACGGTCTGGGGCTTCGGCAATGTGCTGAACGGCTTCGTGTACTTTAACGGCATCCAGGTGATCTTCAGCTGGATCCTGATGTTTGCCCTGTACTTCGTCCCCTACGCTCTGATGGTGGGCGAGCTGGGTTCCGCCTTCAAGAATTCCGGCGGCGGCGTCAGCTCCTGGGTGTTCGACACCATGGGCGCCAAGGTGGCCTACTACGCCGGCTGGACCTACTGGGCCTGCCACATCACCTACATCGCCAGCAAGAGCTCCGGCGGCCTGAAGGCCCTGAGCTGGGCTGTGTTCCGCAACGCCGAGAAGTATGACAGCTTCCCCACCATCTACGTGCAGATCGCCACGCTGGCCGTGCTGCTGTTCTTCTCCTTCGTGGCCAGCCGCGGCCTGAATCCCCTGAAGAGCCTGGCCACCATCGCCGGCAGCAGCATGTTCGTCATGTCCATCCTGTACATCATCATGATGTTCGCCGCGCCCGTCATCAACCCCCACGCCCAGTTCGTGAGCATGGATTTCAGCCTGAAGACCCTGCTCCCCAACTTCAACGTGGGCTACTTCACGTCCCTGTCCATCCTGGTCTTTGCCGTGGGCGGCTGTGAGAAGATCTCCCCCTACGTCAACAAGGTGGAGAACCCCAGCAAGGGCTTCCCCAAGGGCATGATCTCCCTGGCCGTCATGGTCATGGTGTGCGCCATCCTGGGCACCATCGCCATGGGCATGATGTTCGATCCCAACCTGATCAACGAGAGCCCCGAGTCCTTTAACTCCTACGTGTCCAACGGCTCCTACTGGGCCTTCCAGAAGCTGGGCCAGTACTATCACCTGGGCGACACCCTGCTGGTCATCTACGCCATCTGCAACATGATCGGTCAGTTCTCCACCCTGGTGCTGAGCATCGACGCGCCTCTGCGCATGCTGCTGGACAACGAGAACACCAGAGAGTTCATCCCCGCCGGCCTGCTGAAGAAGAACAAGTACGGCGCTTACATCAACGGCATCTGGATGGTCATCATCCTCTCCGGCGGCATCATTCTGATCCAGTCCGTGGTGCCCGGCGCCGCCGCCGTCCTGAAGCAGCTGACCAAGCTGAACTCCGTGTGCATGCCTCTGCGTTACTGCTGGGTGTTTGCCGCTTACATCGCTCTGCGCAACGCCTTCGATCGCATCCACGCCGATTACCGCTTCGTCAAGAATCAGGGCGTGGCCAAATTCTTCGGCTGGTGGTGCTTGCTTATTACCCTGGCTTGCTGTATCCTTGGTATGTACGACAAGGATGCGTTCACCTGCGCGCTGAATATCATCACCCCCGTGGTGCTGACCGCGCTGGGACTGATCCTGCCCGCCATCGCCAAAAAGCAGAAAGCCAAGGTCAACGCCTGATCGCAGCTTGAAAGGAGCAGATAAACTATGGACAACAAACTGACACAGGATGCCGTGCTCAACGGCCTGATGGAATTCCTGCACAAGAGCCCCACGGCCTTCCACGCCGTGGAGAACATCCGGCAGATGCTGCTGGGCGCCGGCTTCACCGAGCTGCCCGAGAGCAAGCGCTGGAACCTCGTCCCCGGCGGCAGCTACTTCACCACCCGGAACGGCTCCGCCGTGATGGCTTTCCGCATCGGAACGGATCTGAAGGACGCCGGCTTCACCGTCACCGCTTCCCACAGCGATTCCCCCTGCTTCAAGATCAAGGAGAACGCCGAGATCCGGGTGCGGGACCACTACATGCAGCTGAACACCGAGGGCTACGGCGGCATGATCTGCTCCACCTGGCTGGATCGGCCTCTGTCCATCGCCGGCCGCGTGCTGGTGCGCAGCAAGGACGAGAGCGGACGGGAGACCTATGAGTCCCGCCTCATCGACTTCGACCGGGATCTGGTGATGATCCCCAACCTGGCCATCCACATGAACCGCAAGGTCAACGACGGCGTGGCCTACAACAAGCAGATCGACATGATCCCCCTGTTCGGCTCCGGCGACGTGAAGAGCGGCGAGTTCCGGGAGATGGTGGCGGCTGTGGCCGGCACCGGGCCCGAGAACATCCTGGGCAGCGACCTGTACCTCTACAACCGCATGGCTCCCACCGTGTGGGGCGCTCACAATGAGTTCGTCTCCTCCGGCAAGCTGGACGACCTGGAGTGCGCCTACGGCACGCTGCAGGGCTTCCTGAACGGCAAAAACGACAAGAGCATCCAGGTCTACTGCTGCTTCGACAACGAGGAGGTGGGCTCCGGCACCAAGCAGGGCGCCGACTCCACCATGCTCTCCGACGTGCTCTACCGCATCGTCCGCGGCCTGGGCATGGACGACGAGGACTACCGCTGCATGACGGCCCGCAGCTTCATGCTCAGCTGCGACAACGCCCACGCCGTCCACCCCAACCACCCCGAGAAGACCGACGTGGCCAACTGCACCTACATGAACGAGGGCATCGTCATCAAGTCCCACGCCGGGCAGAAGTACACCAGCGACGCCGTGTCCATGGCCCTGTTCCGGGGCATCTGCCAGAAGGCGGGCGTGCCGGTCCAGTTCTTCGCCAACCGGTCCGACGAGGCCGGCGGCAGCACCCTGGGCAACATCGCCATGGCCCACGTGTCCATGAACACGGTGGATCTGGGTCTGGCCCAGCTGGCCATGCACAGCTCCTATGAGACCGCCGGCGTCAAGGACCTGGCCTATCTGAAGGATGCCAGCGCCGCCTTCTACGGCTCCCACTTCGCCATCGGCGAAAACGGCGAGCTGCAGGTGGAAGGCTGAGTGCCCGACATGGGTGACACGCGGAAAAAGCTGACACCGGCGGACTATGTGACCTCCGTCTGGTCCGGCGGCGCCACCACCCAACTGGCTATCGCGCCGGAGGGCGCCAGCTACGCCGACAGGGCGTTCCTCTGGCGGATCAGCTCCGCCACCGTGGAGCTGGAGGAGTCGGATTTCACGGCCCTGCCGGATTACCACCGGCTGATCGCCACGCTGCGGGGGGACATGGTCCTGACCCACAAGGTTGGCGCGCCCGTCACGCTGCACCCCTATCAGGTCCACGGCTTTGAAGGCGCGGAGGCCACCCACTCCCGGGGCCGCTGCACGGATTTCAATCTGATGCTGCGCCGGGGAGAGGCGGACGGCACCATGGAGGCCCTCCGGTTGCCGGAGAAGGCCGGGATCTGGTATCCCGATCCCCGGGCGGAGGAGCTGCTGTTCTACTGCGCCGAGGGGACCGTCTCCGTGGAAACGGAGAGGACGGAGCTTCGGGCCGGGGAGAGCCTGTATCTCCGACTGGACGGCACCGTTGCCCCGAAGCTGACCGGCCAGGGCGTGGTGATGATCTGCCAGATGTGGCGGATTTGAACAGCCCCGACAAATACGTATCAAACACCCCGCTGCATCGCAGCGGGGTGTTTTGTTGCCATATGGGTAAAGGAAAAATGTTTCACAGGGATACGGGGCCTGGCGATCATTTTCCGGCGCGTTTCCGGTGGGTGAAATCGTACAGCTCCTCGGTGGCCAGGGCCATCTTGGTGACGGAAAAGTCACAGTCCTCCGGGTAGATGTAGAGGGTGTCGGTGGGGGTGTTGAGATCGATGCAGTCGCCGTACTTGCCCAGGTATTCGTACTCGATGTGGCAGGAGTACTGGCTTGCGGCAGGGATATGCACCGTGCCCTCCCGCTCCGTCTCCAGCGTGAAGCCGGTCATGTCGTGGGTGAGGCGGGCCTTGCCGATGGGGATGAAGCGGTCTCTGGGCAGGGCGTCCACGTGGGTTTGGCAGGTGAAATGATAGCGGCCCTCCTCCACCTCCCGACGGACGTTTAGCCGCTCCCACTCGTACCAGTCGGGGATATGGGAAAAACGGGTGGGGCCGCTGACCGCCTGGAGCTGGCCCAGCTCCGTCATCTCCCAACCGGTGCCGCACTTCTCGCAATAGAGCCTCGTGCCCTGAGAGCGCATGTGGTATTCCGTGCCGCAGCGGCAGCACTGGTACAGCACCTTGTGGAGTCCCTCCGCCCGCCTGGGATAGGTGACCCGGATGCCCCGCTCCTTCTGCCAGGCGTAGTCGTCGTAGACCATGGCGGCGCGGATCCGCTCATTGATCTCGTCCACCGTCAGCGACTCCAGCTCCTCCGGGCGGAGGATGCAGGTGAGCTCCGCCTCGGTGCCCCGGACGCCCCGGTCCGTCAAGTTCCAGAAGGGGGAGTTGATATGGTGGCCGTGGCAGAGCAGGACCACCACGGGGATCTTCATCTTCTTGGCCAGCTTGCCCACGGACGGGGGGATCACCGCCGTGGTGCCGCAGAGGGAATACCGGGCCTCAGGGTAGAGGGCCACCACGTCGCCGTTTTTCGCGGCGCGCAGCATGCTGCGGATCAGGGGCAGGTCGGTGGTGAACTTCCGGGTGCAGATGCAGCCGATATACCGCAGCAGCCACTCCCGGTGGAGGAAGCCGTCGATGGCCACCACAAAGTTGGCCCGGGCCGGCCAGATGGCCCGGGAGGCCACCATGAAATCCATGAAGGCGTTGTGATTGCACAGCAGGAAATAGGGGGCCTTGACGCCCTCCATGCCGTGTCTCGTCAGCCGGTTGCCATGCTTCCACAGCACGGGGATGGACAGCAGACGGATCAGCCAGCCCAGATGCTGCCGCTGGGGCGCCCGGGCGGTATCGAAGCGCGGGACCTGGTCGAGCATGGAAATCACCTCTCAAAGGATCGGTTTTCGATCCGATTTTACCATGTTCTTCCCGCTTTCACAAGGGCGGGCCGTCAGCTTCCGACATTCCCGCGGCGGAGAGGGGATGCTTGTATCCGGCCCGGCGCTGTGGTACACTGATTTTACGAAGAGATCACCGACAGAAGGGAGCGGGAGCTATGCAATTCTACCTGCTGAAAGAGACACTGGTCAGCTGCGCGCCGGAGGAGGTGCGAAGCGCCGGGCAATACGTCGCCCTGCTGACACCGGCGGAGTGGCAGAGCGAGAGGGCCCGGTTCGACATGGGCATCGAGCTGGAGCCGGACACGGGGGATATCCACAACACCAAGGCGGAGGTCAACTACGACTCCCTGACCGGCACCTTCCAGATCCCGGACCGGGCGAACCTGACGGAGCGGGACGACAAATTCGCCTTCGCCCTGGACGAGAAGGGCGTGGTCTTCATCGACGAGAGCGGCCGGGCCGGGGAGATGATCGACGCCATCCGGCGGACGAAGCGCTGGCGCGAGCCCAGCCTGGAGCGGTTCCTCTACGACTTTCTGGAGCAGATCGTCAGCCGGGATCTGCCCATCATGGAGGGCTACGAGTCGGAGCTGGACGCCATCGAGGACGCCATCTTGTCCGGCGAGGAGCGGGACAACCTCATCCGGGTCAACGAGATCCGCAGCGCCGTCCGGGAGCTGCGGGTGCACTACGAGCAGCTCATCGACATGACCCAGGAGCTGGAGGAGAACGAGAACGGGTTTTTCCGGGAGGAGAACCTGCGCTACCTCCACCTGTTCATGAATCGGATGCAGCGGCTCCATGACGCGGCCGCCTCCCTCCGGGACCACACCATGCAGGTGCGGGATCTGTACCACGGGCAGCTGGAGGTGCGGCAGAACCACACCATGACGCTATTGACGGTGGTGACCACCATCTTCATGCCTCTGACACTGATCGCCGGGTGGTACGGCATGAACTTCCGCTATATGCCGGAGCTGGAGTGGCGATGGGGCTATGTGGCCGTCATCGTGCTGAGCGTCGTCATCGTGGCAGTGAGTCTGATCTTCTTCAAGAAGAAAAAGTGGCTGTAAGGCGGCGTCCTTGACGAAACGGGTATTTCGTACTATCATCGAACATAGAGAAATGCGGCTCGCCGCCGGGAGAGGAGAGAGCGGATGGCGGAACTGTATGAAAACGTAAGAGAGCTACTGCCGTTTCTGGGGGCGATGTGGGCGGTTCTGATCCTGCTGTGCATCGTGCGTCCCCAGCGGATGTTCAACAGCTTCTGGCTGCTGATGACGTTGGCCGCCACGGCGGTGACGATAGCGGCCATGTTCGGCGACGAGGCGCCCACCGTTTTGATCATCATGGTGTGCCTGGCGGCGCTGGTCCTGCTGCTGGTGCCGGGCCTGCTGATCTGGAACGGCGTCGTGATGCTGCGGCGGGAGGGCCGGTCCCTGGCCAATATCCTGTCCCTGCTGCTGGGCCTTTTCGTGGGAGCGGGGGAGGTCGCCCTGGCGGTCTACGTGCTTTTGAGCATGAGCGCGTGGGCGGATCATCCGGTTTCCCTGCTGATGCTGTTCGTGGGGGCGACGGTGTTCTATTTCTCCGTACTGATCCTGACCTTCGTGATCTATATGCTGTTCATCCAGCTGGTGCCCCACCTGTTCCGGTTTGACTACATCATCATCCACGGCTGCGGTCTCATCGACGGAGAGAAGGTATCCAAGCTGCTGTCCAACCGGGTGGACAAGGCCATCAAGCTGTATCAGCGCAGCCGCGGCAGGGCGTATCTGCTGCCCAGCGGCGGCCAGGGCGGCGACGAGAAGCTGTCCGAGGCCCAGGCCATGAAGAACTATCTGCTGGAGAAGGGCATCCCGGAGGACCGGATCATCCTGGAGGACAAAAGCGCCACCACGGAGGAGAACCTGCGCTTTTCCAAGCGGATCATCGACAGCCGGGAGGGCCGGAAGCGGATCGCCCTGGTCACCAGCAACTACCACGTGTACCGCTGCCTGCTGCTGGCCCGGCAGCTGAAGATCCGCTGCGCCGGCGTGGGGGCCAAGGTGGCCTGGTACTACTGGCCCAGCGCCGTCATCCGGGAGTTCGCGGCGGTCTTTTCCCGGCCGAAATATCTGATCCTGACGGGGATCGGGTATCTGGTTCTGGTGTGTCTGCCGATCCTGGGCATGATCTGGAGTTGAACGGAGAGAGGGAGAGAGGATATGAAGATCTTATTTGTGACCAGTGAGTGCGCGCCCTTCAGCAAGTCCGGCGGCCTGGCGGACGTGGCCTTTTCCCTGCCTCCCGCCCTGAAGGCGGCGGGAGACGAGATCGCCATTATCACGCCCCTGTACCGGTGCGTGAAAAAGGGCTTCGGCGAGGAGCTGACGTTCGTTTCGTCACCTGCGGTGCGGCTGGGGGACTGGGAGACCACCTGCGGCCTCTACCGGGGCGACCGGGGCGGCGTCACCGTCTGGTTCGTGGAGTACGACGACTTTTTCGACCGGCCCAGGCTCTACGGCTATGACGACGACGCCCGGCGGTTCGCCTTTTTCAGCCGGGCCGTCATCGACCTGCTGCCGGAGCTGGACTTCCGGCCCGACATCCTCCACTGCAACGACTGGGAGACGGCGCCGGCGGTGCTGTATCTGAAGAACGACCAGGCCTGGCGCCAGGACCTGCGGGGCATCAAGTCCGTCTACACCATCCACAACATCGCCTATCAGGGCCAGTTCGGCGCCGAGGAGCTGGAGCGCACCTTCGCCCTGCCCGGCGGCTGGTATCAGGGCGGCCTGGGCTACGAGTACGAGGGGCGCCACGACATCAATCTGATGAAGGGCGCCATCATGATGGCTGACGCCGTGTCCACCGTCTCCGCCACCTATGCCCGGGAGCTCCACCATCCGGAGTTCGGACAGGGGCTGGAGCGGGTGATGGACATGGTGGAGCGCAAGACCTACGGTATCCTCAACGGCATCGACATGGATCACTACGATCCGGCCATCGATCCCCGGATCCCCTATCACTTCACGGTGAAGGACCGCTCCGGCAAGGCCAAATGCAAGGCGTATATCCAGAAAAAATTCGGCCTGACGGAGGAGCCGGCCTGGCCGCTGCTGTGCTCCGTGGCCCGGCTGGTGGAGCAGAAGGGCATCGAGCTCATCAAAGAGATCCTGCCGGAGCTGATGAAGATGGGCGTGCAGCTCATCGTCTTCGGACAGGGCGAGCAGCAGTACATCGACTATTTCAACTGGGCCAAGGAGCGCTGGCCGGGACAGCTGGGCTTCTCCAGCGACTATTCCGAGCAGGTGGCCAGCGAGGTCTTTGCCGGCGCGGATATGTATCTGATGCCCTCCCGGTTCGAACCCTGCGGTCTGAGCCAGATGATGGCCATGCGCTACGGCACGGTGCCCATCGTCCACGAGACCGGCGGCTTGAAGGACTCCGTCCGGCCCTACAGCGACTTTGACGGCATCGGCGACGGATTCTCCTTTGCCGACTATCGGCCCAAGGCCCTGTATCTGGCCATCCAGGCGGCGGTGAAGCTCTACTTCGGCGACGCGAAGACCTTCCGCAAGCTGAGCGAGCGCTGCATGAAGAAGGACTTCTCCTGGACCAAGAGCGCCGGGGCCTATCAGCGGATGTACAGCGACATCGCCGACGAGGGTACCGGCGGCGCGGACCTGACCTTCGAGGAGGCCTTTGCTCATCTCCAGCCTATCTATGAGAAGCAGTACGCCAACTATCTGGCCCGGCACGGCGAGGAGCTGCCGGAGGACTACCGCCGGGTGATCCAGATCCAGATCACGGGCCGGGGCGCGGGCTTTTTCTACATGGACTTCCGGAAGGACGGCGTGGAGATCGTGCCCTGCACCTACCACGACGCCGACGCCTTCATCGCCTGCAGCTACGACAATCTGGTGGGCATGACCGGGGGCTCCGTCTCCGCCGACCGGCTGTTCATGAACGGCCAGCTGAAGGTGCTGGGCAATCTGGCCAAGGGCGCCGAGCTGCGCCACATGCTCCGCCCGCTGCCCAAGACGCGACGGAAGAGGACCGCGAACAAGTGACGCAGAGGAAAGGCCCCGGCAGATGGTAAAATGAAACCGATCACACGGACAACAGGGGAGGACAAACCATGAGTGAAAACATCATCTATTGCTATTCCGGCTCCGGACATTGCCTGAGTATGGCCAAGAGCATCGCTGGAGTCCTGGGGGACACGGACATCATCATGATGCGCAGCTTCCCCGAGAAGACCGACGCCACCGAGGCAAAGCGGGTGGGCTTCGTGTTCCCCTGCTACGGCGGCGGTCTGCCCGGCGACGTGGAGGAGATCGTGAAGTCCATCAAGATCCGTCCCGGCGCATATATATTTGCCGTGGAGCAGTACGCCGGCTACATGGGCTGCGGCCTCCACAAGATCGACGAGATCGTGGGTCTGGACTACTGGACCGCCATCTCCAACCACAGCACCTGCATCTGGCTCATGCCCCACACCCTGTCCCTGGCGCCCCGGTCCCCCAAGGCGGCCCGGGAGCGGATCGAGCGCAAGGCCATGGAGGTGGGCGGCGCCGCCAGGACCATGATGCGCAGCGAGAAGAAGCCGCCCAAGATGGGCCTCTTCGCCCTGGAGAGCAAGGCCTTTGCCGGCATGCACCCCAAGCACGCCAAAAAGTTCACCGTCAACGGCGACTGCATCGGCTGCGGCACCTGCGCGCGGATCTGCCCTCGGGGCAACATCCGCCTGGAAGACGGCAGGCCCGTCTTCGGCACCAACTGCATCGGCTGCCTGAGCTGCCTGCAGTACTGCCCCAAGGAGGCCATCAACATGGGCAGGATCACCGAGAAGCGCCAGCGCTATCCCAACCCCGACGTCAAGGCCGCCGATCTGACGGAGAAGATCATCCACGTCGACTGAGCGGCCGCGTTGCCGCATAAAAAGCACGCCCCCGCGGGACTCTCCGCAAGGAAGTTGCTTTGAGAGAACAATTAACGGCTAAAAGGAATATAAAACAGGCGTGACAGCTGTGGTCACGCCTGTTTTGCCTGCTTTTTCCGGCTTTTGGGGTCAAAACCCGATGCTCGCTACTACCGCAGACAGGGATATCCCTGGCCGTAATGCTGCGCCACCCACTCCTGACAATGCTCTACAAACCGGAGGGTAGACCGGGAACAGGCCGATTGATCCTTCACGGCAATGCGCAGGTCGCGAAAAAGGGGAGTGGGCAAATGAGCCGCTGCAATACGATACGGACTGCGCTCCAACATCAGATCCGGCATAATGCTGATCCCCAATCCCTGCTCCACCATGGCCATGATGGTCTGATCCTGGGCGACGGTAAATTGCGTGTTGGGTGAGATCCCCTGCGCCTCGAACACCGCTTCGATCTCAAAGTCTTTGCCCTCGTTCAGCTGAATGAAGGACTCTTCTTGCAGGGCACCCAGCGGAAACGCAGCAACCCCTGCAAACGGATGGTCTGTGGCTGTCAGCACTTTCCACTCGTCCCGATGAAGAAGCCAGGTGTCCACCTCGGAGGCGGCGGGCATGCTCATAAAGCCGCAGTCTACCCGGCCCTGCAGCAGCCACTGCTCGGTCTGTGTGTTGTCCTCGCTTTGCAGCAGCTCAAATTCTATGCCCGGATAGAGAGCACGGAAGGAACTGAGAATATATGGCAGCCATTGGAGAGAAATGCTGGCAAAGGCCGCAATCCGCACCAGCCCGATGTCCAGTCCCCGCAGCTCCCGGCTCTCCTCCTCCATTCGACGCTGCAGTTCACACATCTCCCGAAAGCGAGGCAAAAGGGTCCGGCCATCCGCCGTCAATGTGACTCCGCCTCTGCTGCGGCTCAGCAGCTTTAGTTCCAGCTCGCTCTCCAGCGCAGTGACGGCGTGGCTGATGCCAGATTGTGTGAATCCCAGCAGCTCGGCGGCCTTTGTGAAGCTCCCACATTCGGCGACGGTCACAAGGATCTGATACTTTGTAATGCTCATGGACGATCACCCCATAGCAGTATATCATATCCGGCTCTGCTATACAAACTTTTTCTCATGATTTTGATGATAAAGATGCGTTTTACAAATGCTAACCGCCGTGATATTCTGTAGATGACAGGAAGAACTACGGCGAAAGGAGGCGTGAAGCGTGACTTCTATCGATATAGTATTAGCGGCTTTGGCCGGAATTCTGGTGATCACGGGTATCGTCAGCCGCGTGAGCAAGTAACAGCATCCGTGAGATAATCTCCTCAACGGCACACCTCCGTGCGATAGCTGCCGCACGGAGGTGTGCCCTGTCTTTCCATTTGACAGATGTAAGTTGTTGTTTGTATTTGCCTTGTTTTATGCTATCATTGTGCTTGCACTGTGAAAAAATTCTTTTTTTGGACGAGAGGTCACGCCTATGAACGCCACACAGGGCACCTTGCTCAACCTGGTCATATATATCGCACTTGTTACCATCGGAGCCGTGCTGGGCAGCCGAGGCCGCTGGAGTAAGCGGGCGGCTTATTGGCTGGGAAAGCTGCAGTTTGCTGCTCTGATGATACTGATCGTCACGCTGGGGATCAAGCTGGGAGCCGACGATCAGGTGATCGCCTCGCTGGGAGAAATCGGTCTGGCTGCCCTGCTGATCACCGTACTGTCCATGGCGGGATCTATCATTACCGTAACCCTTCTCCGGCGTTTTGCTCTGAAGCTGGATCGGTTCGGACGCCCCGCAGATATGAGCACAGAGGAGCACGCCGATTCCACCCAGGCCGGCAAGGCCGATAACGCACTGACGAAATGGATCGCAGCCGCTGTTGTCCTTGGCATGGCGGTGGGCTATTTCATTATCCCCGACAACGCCACAGCGTGGTGCGGTACGGTCATTGACTTTGGACTCTATCTGCTGCTCTTTTTGGTGGGCATGGATATGGGCCGCCAGGGCGACGTGCTGCGGGATATCAGGGCGGCGGGCTTCAAGGTGCTGCTGATCCCCCTGGCGATAGTCGTCGGAACGCTCCTGTTTGCTCTCCCGGCGGGCCTTCTGCTTCCCCTTGGCGCCAAGGATGCCATGGCCGCCTCCGCAGGCTTCGGGTGGTACTCTCTGGCCCCGACCCTGCTGGCCCCGTATTCACTGTCTGTATCTGCGGTTGCCTTCCTCTCCAACGTAATGCGGGAGATCTTCTCTATCGTTGCCATTCCCTTTGTCGCTCAGTACGTGGGTTATCTGGAATGTGTGGCCCTACCCGGCGCGGCGGCCATGGATACGGTACTCCCGGTGGTGATTGGGGCCACCCACGAGCGGATCACCATATACTCCTTTGTCTCCGGTGTGATCCTCTCGCTGCTGGTTCCCGTACTGGTGCCCCTCATCATTTTGCTGTAAACAGTTCGCTCATTCTGACTGATTGCGAAGAGTCCCGGAGGAGACGCTTCCTTACGAAGCGCCTCCTCCGGGGCGTGCTTTTTTGTTCTCCGACAAAATGTGGCAAACGGTTGACGGTGGCGGAATGAATTTGGTATGATAAAGAAAATCCCGATGCGATGCGCGGAGGTTATCTATGTTGCATTCCCACGTGAATGAGCAGGGCTGGCAGCTCTGCGTGGACGAAGAGCCCCTCATCCGGCACACCGCCGACAGCCCCTTCGCCACCATGATCCGGCTGGAGAAGCAGTACGCGGCCAACCGGGGCACCGTGAAGACCACCGTGGTGGAGACGGAGCGGGTGCCTTTGACGCAGGCGGCGCCGGAGGGCGAGGACGCCGTCCGGCTCAGCGGCGGCGGACATTCGCTGCTGGTCCGCTATGCCCCCTGCGAGGGCGGCGTGGCGCTGTCCTTTGAAGGGGAGAAGGGGTGGACCTACCAGTTCGTCCTGCCGGCCTACGAGAACGAAGCCGTCTTCGGCGGCGGCGAGCAGTACCGGAAGGTGAATCTCCGGGGCGAGCGGGTGGTCAACTTCGTGTCCGAGCACATCAAGGCCTCCACCATTCTGGAGAAGGCGATCCTGCCGGGCTCCCTCTACAAGGAGAAGGAGCACAGCAAGATCGGCAGCTATTCGCCCATGCCGGTGTTCGTGACGGACCGGGGCCGCCTGATCCTCTTTGAGACGGATCACGACGGCGCGTCCCAGTTCGGCGGCGAGAGCTATACCTTTCGCTTTGACGGCTGCCCGGAGCGGCTGGTCCTCCTGCGGGGGGAGAGCTACGAGGCCCTGTCCCGGCTGCTGGCCGGGCGGATCCCCAACCGGCAGTATATCCCCGACTGGTGCCTGGACGGCATGATCCTGGGCATCCAGGGCGGCACCCGGACCATTCTGGACAAGACCTTCGCCATGCTGGACGCCGGCGCGAAGATCTGCGGCGTCTGGAGCCAGGACTGGTCCGGCGAAAACCGTACCGTTATGGGCAAGCAGGTCTGGTGGAACTGGGAGGCGGACGAGAAGCTGTACCCCGATCTGAAGGGCGCCATCCAGAAGCTGAACCAGCGGGGCGTGCGCTTCCTGGCCTATATCAACCCCTATCTGGTGAAGGACAGCCGCCTGTATCAGCTCTGCGCCGAGAAGGGGTATCTCATCACCCACACCGACGGCAGCATCTACCACATCAAGTCCACCACCTTCGACGCCGGCATGCTGGATCTGACGAACCCGGAGGCGGTGCGCTTCATCAGCGTATGTCAAGTAAGGACTAAAAAAATTTTGAGGTTTTTTCAGAAGAAAAACTCCGGGCAGAATTGTCTGCTCGGAGTTTTCTTCTGAAGGGATAAGCCCAGCCTCTTATTCAGTTTTCAGATACTGAAGGAACACGTCAGAGAAGTTCCATTGGATCTCAATGTGCTCACCATCCGTAATGAGAACTTTCTTGATGAATGCAAGTACCATCTCATTTGTGAGTTGCTTTTCACCTGCATATTTCTTGATATTAATGGAGATTCTGCCTTCTCCATTCCCATTGACCCGAATGTACGGTTTTGACCGAAAGACCGTAGGATTGGTGATCGTGTACGGGGACGAAGTAATCATGATAGCTTCTCGGCCTTCGTCCAGATACCGAAAAGGCATACATGAAAAACTGACCGTAAAGACGCCGATCTTGTTCAGCTGGTCCTCAATATCAAGCTGGGTGTTGATGACCGCCTTCCGAAAGCCCGTGGTGTCGTAGCTGTCCCTAAGCTCGTGATAGCGGTCCGGCTCATAGAAAAGCCAAGCCTTCACAGCAGCGATCTTCTCGGCCAGTTGTTCCTTTGTCCTTGCTGGAAGGAACACTGAGTAAGTAATCTGGACGTTCGGGAACCGGCCATTCGGAAGGATCAGGTCACCATCTCGTCCGGGGATAGATTGGAACTTCGATTCATATTTCGGAGCGGAAAACACATTCTTGCTTTCGATACGAAGGCCCATATCCAAGGAGCTGATGCCGTTGTATTCAAAATAATTCATGCAAAAACCACTCCTTTCCGTTTAGCAAACTGACCGGCGGTGACCATGATCTCATTGGTCAGCTGCTCGATGTCGTCGCTTGAATAATTGTTAAAGGTTGCTATATTCAGCTGCAGGGAGAAACCGGAGGTCCGGCCTACGCCGTCAGCAGCAGAGGCAATCGCACCACCCACGCTTCCATCAATGTCGAAATTTGTCGGAAGTGCGGTGCTCATGTCTTTTGCAAGGTCCTGCATGACATCATCGATGTCCTCGCTCATGGCTTCTGCGGCCTTAACTGCCTCGTCACCGTTATCCTCAATGGAACCGGACAGGCCCTTGACCAGCATCTGGCCGACCCACGCCATTTCCTTAGACGGCGAGTGGATTCCGAAGAAGTCCAGAATGCCGTTCCAGATGGAGGAAATCCAACCGGACACCTTGTCCCAGAGCCAAGAGGCCAGCTGCGTGATGCCTTGCCAGAGGCCTTTGACAATATTGCCACCGATCTCGACGATCTTGCCCATCAAGGAGCCGAAGGCCGAAACAATGCCAGAAACGATCTGCGGTACGGCTTTACAGATTTCCACGATGATGGTGGGCAAGTTCTGAATCAAGGCCACAAACAGTTGAACACCGGCCATGATGATTTTGTCGATGTTCCCAATCAGGGCGTTCACAATTCCGGAGATGATCTGCGGGATCGCCTGAACGATAGTCGTAATGATCTGCGGCAGGGCCTGAATCAGTGAAATCAGGAGCTGAATGCCAGCCTGAATAATCTGAGGGATGGCGTTCAGGACAGCATTGATGATGTTGTCTATGATTTTCGGGATGGCTGCCACAATTGCTGTAATAATCTCCGGAAGGGCCTCCACCAGTGAAGTAAGCAACTGGATACCGGTGTCGATGATCTGCGGAATGGCATCCAAGAAGAAAGTCACAATGCTATCGATGACTTCTGGGAGTGCCTCAATCAGGACAGGAATTGCATCCAAAATACCCTGAGCAAGGCCCTCAATGAGAGCCAAAGCCGCCTCAAGCAGCATGGGCAGGTTGTCTATTAGACCCTGAACAATGGTGACAATTGCTTCAACAGCAGCCGGGATCAATACAGGCAAAGCCTCGCTGATACCCTGAACCAGAGAAGTAATGATCTGCATCGCTGCCTCTATTAAAAGGGGCAGGTTCTCAATGATCGTGTTTACGATTGTCATCACGGCTTCAAAAACAACAGGGATCAGCTGTGGAAGCAAC
>ONGR01000025.1 GCA_900317425.1 uncultured Eubacteriales bacterium
TGAGCCGGGTCGCGGAGCACTGAAAAGGGCCGGTAGTAAACGCAAGGTTTTTACTACCAGTTTTACTACTTTTGGCGGTTACGATAGGCTCCGAAAGGCCACGATAAGCCGAGATACCGGGAGAAGCCAAAAGCCCGGAAAGCCTTGGGAAATCAAGAAAAACCACGATATTCGAGGTGAATTTACGATATGACAAAGATCCTGTTTGTCTGCCATGGCAACATCTGCCGCAGCCCCATGGCGGAGTTCTGTATGCGGCAGCTGGTGGAGCAGGCCGGTCTTACCGGCCGGTATGAAATCGCCTCTGCCGCCATCAGCGCCGAGGAGCTGGGCAACGGCGTCTATCCCCCGGCCCGTCAGCTGCTGCGGCGTCACGGCATCTCCTGTGACGGCAAGACCGCCCGGCAGATGACGGCGGCGGACTACGGCCGCTATGACCTCCTCATCGGCATGGAGGAATACAATCTCCGGAACATGCGCCGGATCTGCGGCGGCGACCCCGAAGGCAAGATGCATCGCCTTCTGGATTTCACCGATCGCCCCGGCGACATCGACGACCCCTGGTACACCGGGGACTTCGAGTCCACCTGGCGCGACGTGCTGGCGGGGTGTCGAGCCCTGTTGGATCATCTGGAACGCATATAATGAAAAGCCGGCTCACAAAATGTGAGCCGGCTTTTATGATCTGATCACGCGGCGCTGCCGCTCAGCTGCAGGCGCAGCTTTTCCGCCACGGCGGCGATAAAGCGCCCGTTGGCGGGCTTGCCGCCGTCCACGTCCAGCGCGGCGCCGAAGAAGGCCCGCTGGACCTCCGCGTCCCCCCGCAGCCACATCTGGTCGATGGCGCTGCGGATGGACCGCTCCACACAGGTGGGCGTGGTGGCAAACTGGCGGGCCAGGGCCGGGTAGAGGGCCTTGGTCAGCGCGTGGGCCAGGGAGGGATCCTCCATCACCATCAGAATGGCCCGGCGTGTGTAGGGATAGCCCTTGATGTGGGCGGGCATGCCGATGTCCCGGAGGGCGCCGGACACCGCTGCCTCCAGCCGGGCATGAGCCCTGCGTTCCACGCCGGCGCCGCAGGCCCGGCGCAGCGTCTCCAGCATCAGCACGTCGGTAAAGGGCTTGAGCAGAAAGAGACGCACCTCTTCCCGGACAGCCTGCAGCAGCACGCTCTGGCTGCAAAAACCGGTGGCCATGACCCTTCCCGGCACGGTGCCCTCCAGCTGGCGCAGCAGGGTAAATCCATCTATCCCGGACAGCACGGCGTCCGTCACTACCACGTCCGGCCGCAGCTGACGGGCCAGAGACAACGCTTCCGCGCCGTGGCCCGTATGGGCCACCAGTTCAAACTCTCCGGTGCTCTCGATCACGCTCTTCATCAGCGCGCAATACCCTTCGTTGGCATCCGCCAACAGTACCCGGATCTTATCTGCCATCTCTCTCGCCCCCAAGTACACGAATTCCCGTCTGGTTTTCGTTGTTTTAGGAGATTATCATATTTTTGTTCTCTTTTCAAGTAGAATTCGCCATTTTCCGCCAATAACCGTTCGACAATATTCGAAGTTTTCCCTATTTCGGAATATGTTGTATGGCTGGAAAAAGCTTACCCCAAAATATAGTTATCGCGAAAAAAGATAGCTATTGTGTGCAAATCGTGATACAATGGCAAAAAACACGGGAGGTATGCGGGAATGAAGTGGATGGTGGCGTCGGATCTGCACGGCAGCGCGGCCGTGTGCGAGCAGCTGCTGGCAGCCTACGACCGGGAGGGCGCTGAACGGCTGCTTCTGTTGGGCGATCTGCTGTATCACGGGCCCCGGAACCCTCTGCCGGAGGGCTACGATCCCAAGCGGTGCTGCGAGCTGCTCAACGAGTGCCGGGACGAGATCCTCTGCGTCCGGGGCAACTGCGACGCCGAGGTGGACCAGATGGTGCTGGAGTTTCCCATCATGGCGGAGTATCTGCTGCTGCAGCTGGGCAAGCGCACCGTATTTGCCACCCACGGTCACGTGTGGTACCCGGAGCATCCCCCTCTGCTGGCGCCGGGCGGCATCCTGCTGACGGGCCACACCCACCACGCCGCCTGTGACGTTTTTCCGGACTTCCTCTACCTCAATCCCGGCTCTCCCTCCCTGCCCAAGGGCTCGGAGCACCGGGGATATCTGGTGCTGGAGGAGGACAAGGTGACTTTCAAAGAGCTGAACGGCACCGTGTACTGCGCTCACCCACTGGTATAAAGAAAAGGACTACACCCATGGGTGAAGTCCTTTTTTCACGTTATTCCGCCTGTTCCAGCGCCTTTTTCAGAGCGATGGCCAACTGATCGGGGCAGGACGTGGGCCGCGGGCCGCAGTGGATACCCTCCAGGCGGTCAATGGCCTCCCGGGCGTCCATGCCCACCACCAAACGGCTGATGCCCTGGAGGTTGCCGTTGCAGCCGCCCAGGATCTGCACGTCCTTGATGGTAGTGCCGTCCAGCTCCACCTGCATCCGCTGGGAACACACGTTGTGGGGCGTATAGGTATATGTCATCCGTATCTCCTCTTTCCTGCGGTGTTACCAAATCATTGTATCACAGCTGTCAAGAGGCGGGATCGTCCCGCTTATTCCGTAACCTCCGGAGTCTCTTCCGTCGTTTCCGCGGCGGGCTTCTCGGCGGGCTCCTCGGCGGTGTTTTCCGCGTTCTCCTCCAATGTGTCAATCACCGCCGGTACAGGTTCGATCGGCGCAGCGGTTTTTGCCGCAGGCGCCAGCTCCATCAGGTGCATGCCAAAGTAGCAAAAGCTCAGCAGGCCCATCCCCAGCAGGCCAATTCCGCCGATCACTCTGATCAGGTCAAACAGGTCGATGATGTTATTGGCGCCCGTACGAGCACCGTCGGCAGCCTCCGCCGCGTTATTGGCGACGTAAGTATAAAAAACAGCGCCAAAGGCCGCATAGCCCCTGTCATACCCGGCAGGGAAACTAGAAAAACTGGGTCTTTCCGCCATGCCACCGGCCAGAACCATCACGCCAAGCACAAAAATTACGATTCCTACTGCCATTCCCGCAATAATAAAAATCTTCTTTTTCATGTTCTTCCTCCCAATAATCATAGTTTCTCCGGCCGCCATTCATTGTCGGCGGCCGTTGCGGTGTCACTTCTCGCCCCGCATTGCTATTCTATCACCTTTGCCTGTCACTTTGGTAGTCTGGTGGCCCAATTCTGCGTTTTTTTACAATAGGCTGCCGCGGGTGTCCCTCTGCACACCACCGATCAAGTACGCCCCTGCAAGAATCATTTCCCATTGGCCGAACCAACGGCTGTCAGCGATCATAAACGTCCATTGCATGGCGGTGAAAGCTTGCCGGCGCGGAGCCTCACCCACTATGACAAACAGGATCCCCGCCCTGATCGCATCGGTCTTTTCCGCCTATAATCATGCAAATTGCACAAATCAAGCCGGATTATTTTGTGCGCCGGCTGTGCATTTTCTCCGCACAAATGGCAAATTATGACTTATAATGTAGATATTACCTAACGGCACGCGAACGCATTTTCTTCCAAGTGATACGATCAGGTGTGCCGAAAAAAGGAGGAGAAAGAATTCATGGATGCTTTCATTCAATGGATCACCAGAGTAAACGACGCCATCAACGGCGCCGTATGGGGCTGGCCGGCGCTGATCCTGCTGGGATTTGTCGGCGTGCTCATGACCTGTCTGACCAAGTTCTTCCAGGTGACCCACATCGGACACTGGATGAAGAACACCATCGGCGCCATCTTCAAGGACAAACACGTCACCGGCCACACAACGGATAAGTCCATCTCCCAGTTCCAGTCCCTCTGTACCGCCCTGGCTGCCACGGTGGGAACCGGCAATATCGTGGGCGTGGCCGGCGCCATCGCCGCAGGCGGACCGGGTGCCGTATTCTGGATGTGGCTCATCGCCTTCTTCGGCATGATGACCAACTACTCCGAAAACGTGCTGGGCATCCTCTATCGCCGTCGGGACAGCAAGGGCGAGTGGCACGGCGGCGCCATGTATTACCTGCGTGACGGCCTGGGCTCCTTCAAGGGCTGCAAGCACATCGGCGCCATCCTGGCGGCGCTGTTCTCTTTCTTCTGCTTCCTCGCCTCCTTCGGCATCGGCAATATGAGCCAGGTCAACTCCATGGTCTCCAACGTCTATAATGCCTTCCATATCCCCACCATCGTCACCGGTATCGTTCTGGTCCTCGCTGTCGGCGCCGTCATCCTCGGCGGTCTGAAGCGCATCGCCAGCATCACCGAGAAGCTGGTGCCCTTCATGGTCATTCTGTACTTCATCGGTGCCATTATCATCATCATCCTCCACCTCGGCCAGGTGCCCGCCATCTTCGCCTCCATCTTCAAGTGCGCATTCTCCCTCAAGGCGGCTGTGGGCGGCGGCATCGGCGCCGGTATCGCCCAGGCTATGAAGTGGGGCTTCAAGCGCGGCGTCTTTTCCAATGAGGCCGGCCTCGGCTCCTCCGTCATGGTCCACTCCAGTTCCAACGTCAAGGAGCCTGTCCGTCAGGGCATGTGGGGCATCTTCGAGGTCTTTGCGGACACCATCGTCGTCTGCACCCTGACCGCCATCACCATCCTGGGCTCCGGCGTGATCGATCTCTCCACCGGCGAGGTGGCCGCGGCCGCGGCCGATATCCCGTCCGCTACCTACATGAGCTACGCTTTCTCCCAGGTCTTCGGCCCCATCGGCTCCGGCTTCATCGCGCTGGCCATTCTGCTGTTCGCCTACTCCACCGTTCTCGGCTGGAGCCACTACGGCGCCACAGCCTGCCAGTACCTCTTCGGTGAGAAGTCCGTGCTGCCCTACCGTATCGTCTTCGTGATCGTCGTCATGCTGGGTTCCGTCATGACCGCTCAGCTTGCCTGGGACATTTCCGATACCTTCAACGGCCTGATGATGCTCCCCAACCTGATCGGCGTACTGGTGCTCTCCCCGCAGGTCATGCGCTGCACCAAGAACTACGTGGACCGCAGACTCCACGGCAAGGACGTCACGCCTTTCCTCTCCCACTGGGATGATATTGAGTCTGAGCAGGAAGTTGATCTGGACGTGGACGCCGGTATCTGATTGATCTGCCCAAGCAGCACTCAGCCAAGCGAGCAAAAAAGGAAGCCGAGACAGCCTTTCGGCTGTCTCGGCTTTTTCTTGGGGTGGGGGCGCGTGGACATAGTGCTGTCCTGCCCCTCCGAAAAGCAGAATTTTGACCCCAATAAATTGGAAGTGTTCCTAGGCTTGGCGAAAAAAGTTTATAGGCTTTTCAAGGGCGCCCAAAACCGATGAATATTCGTTCCATCGTCACTCGCGATCTCGCCCACTTCCCGCCAGCCCTTGTGCCGCAACGGTTTCCTCACGCCCGCTTTTGCTTCATCTGGAGGCTCAGGCGGTCGGCGATCATGGCGATGAATTCACTATTGGTGGGCTTGCCCTTGGCGGAGTTGACGGTGTAGCCGAAGTACTTCTGCAGCGTCTCCAGATCGCCGCGGTCCCAGGCCACCTCGATGGCGTGGCGGATAGCCCGCTCCACCCGGGAGGCGGTGGTATCGAACCGGCGGGCCACCTCGGGATACAGCACCTTGGTGACGGCATTGATCACGTCCATGTCCTCCACGGCGATCATGATGGCCTCCCGGAGATACTGATAGCCCTTGATGTGGGCGGGGACACCGATCTCATGGATGATGGCTGTCACTTGGCCCTCCAGCACCGGCGAGGGCTCTGCCGGCGGCTCGTCCCGGCGGACGGCGCGGCGCATATGCTCCAGCAGCGACGCCTCATTGACGGGCTTGGGCAAAAAGGCCCACACGCCCAGTTCCGATGCCTCCGCCACAGTACGGTCGGCGCAAAAGGCGGATACCACGATGACCCGGGGAGCGTCTTCGCTCAGCTCGGCGCATCGGCCCAGCAGAGCCAGGCCGTCCAGTCCCGGCAGCACCAGATCCATCACCAGCAGCTCCGGCCTCTTCTCCTGTACCAGCTGCCAAGCCTCCTCTCCGTCCCCCGTGGCATCCGACACCTCAAATTCTCCGGTCTCCTCTATGATCTGTGTGAGCAACACGCGAAACTCCTCGCTGCTGTCAGCGAGGATCACCTTGATCCTGTTTTCCATGTATTTGCGTCCTCTTTCCACTTCAAATATTACAGCTTGCTGCATTTCCACGACAAATCAACATCCGTCGTTTGGCCTGTGTATAATGTAGCAGAATCGGACAGCGTTTTCTCGTAAATTTTGTCGAATCCAACGTATAATCGTTCGACACTTTTCGCGCCGCCGCGACAGAAACCAAGAGGCGGACAGCCGGCAAATACCGGCTGTCCGCTCCACCTTATCCGACCATATTCAACATATTCTCCATAAAGATGCCGTAGCCCTGGGTGGGGTCGTTGACCATCACGTGGGTCACGGCGCCTACCAGCTTGCCGCTCTGGATGATGGGGCTGCCGCTCATACCCTGGACGATGCCGCCGGTGGAATCCAGCAGCCGCTGGTCCGTCACCCGCAGCAGCAGGTTGCGCATGTCTTGCTTGTCCGGGCAGAGGCGGACGATCTCCACCTCGTAGCTCTCCGTCTCATCGCCGGAGATGGTGCACAGGATGGTGGCCGGCCCCAACCGCACCTCATCCGGCTCGGCCACGGGAATGGCCTCCCCGGCATTGGCGAAGGCGCTCTCTTCTGCCACGCCGAAAATGCCCGCATCCGTGTTGGCCGATACGGTACCCACGTCTTTTTGAACGGAAAAATCGCCCTTCAGCTCGCCGGGATCGCCCCGCTGGCCCTTCTTCACCGCCTTGACCGAGGTCTCCATGATGGAGCCGGAGCTCAGGGGCATCAGCACGTGGGTATCCACGTCGGTGATGCCGTGGCCCAGGGCGCCGTAATGGCCGGTCTCCGGGTCATAGAAGGTCAGCGTGCCGATGCCGGCCATGCTGTCGCGGATCCAGACGCCCAGGCGATATACGCCGTCGTCGCACAGCAGGGCGCTGGTCTCTACCGCCGACGTTTTGCCGCCGCGTCGTATGGTCAGAGTCAGGGGTGTCGTGCCGTTTTCCTGCAGGATAGACTGGAGGTGCTCCGTCGACTGGATCTCTTCTTCATTGATCCGGAGAATCAGGTCTCCTTCCTTCAAGCCGCAGTCCTCCGCAGGAGATCGTTCCCCCGCGTTCAGGTCAGAGGTGGCCACTACCAGCACGCCGTCAGCAAACAGCTTGATGCCGACTGCTTTTCCCATGGGGATCAACTGCCGGGTGCCGCCTTGGGCCCACGCTTGCTGCCAGCACAGGGAAAGCCCCAGGATAATCGCCAGCAACAGCGCCGTGCTCCGCCGCAGAATAGATGGTTTTCGCGTTTCATGCATTGGATCACCCCTTGTTTTGTTTTCATCGCCGACGACAACTCTACTTTGCGCCGAAATCATCGGTTTATCACGGTCAAATACAGGAAGAATTCCAGTCGATCCGCCAGGGCGCAAAAAAACAGACACCGCGGAAATCGCCGCGGTGTCTGCCAATTTTTGTTTTTTTATCGCTTAGAAGCGGTTGCCCTTGCGGAAGATCTCCAGGATGTCGTCGATGCCGGACTCCTCCTCGGTCTTCTCCTCCACCTTCTCGCCCTCGGTCTCGTTCAGGGGCTGCAGGGGCTGCACGCCGGCGGACTCGTCCTTCTTCTCCTCGACCACCTTGTTGTCATCCTCAAAGCCGGTGGCAATGACGGTGACGCGGATCTCGTCGTCCAGCTTCTCATCGAAGGTGGCGCCGAAGATGGTCAGCGCGTCGGGATGGACGGCCTGCTGGACCAGGGTGGCGGCCTGCTCCACCTCCTCCAGGCCGATGTCCATGGAGCCGGTGACGTTGATCAGCACGCCCTTGGCGCCGTTGATGGATGTCTCCAGCAGGGGGCTGGAGATGGCCATGCGGGCGGCCTCCTCGGCCTTGTTCTTGCCGGCGGCGCGGCCCACGCCCATGTGAGCCAGGCCCGCGTCCTTCATGACGGCGGTCACGTCGGCGAAGTCCAGGTTGATGAAGCCGGTATCGCGGATCAGATCAGAGATGGACTGCACTGCCTGACGCAGCACGTCGTCGGCGATCTCAAAGGCGTTGGAGAAGGTGATCTTCTCATCGGTGGCGTACTTCAGCCGCTCGTTGGGGATGATGACCAGGGAGTCAACCTTGCCCCGCAGATCCTCGATGCCCTGCTCGGCCTGGGTCATGCGGCGGCGACCCTCAAAGGCAAAGGGCTTGGTTACCACGCCCACGGTCAGCACGCCCTGCTCCCGGGCGATCTCGGCCACCACGGGGGCAGCGCCGGTGCCGGTGCCGCCGCCCATGCCGGCGGTGATGAACACCATGTCGGTGTTCTCCATGACCTTGGAGATCTGGTTGCGGCTCTCCTCGGCGGCCTTGCGGCCCACTTCGGGATTGGAGCCGGCGCCCTTGCCGGCGGTCAGCTTCTCGCCGATCTGGATCTTATAGGTGGCGCTGGATGCGTTCAGCGCCTGCTTGTCCGTATTGATGGCGATGAATTCCACGCCCTTGGTGCCGGAGCGCACCATACGGTTGACCACGTTATTGCCTGCGCCGCCGACGCCCACTACCTTGATGCCGACAACGTTCTCCACGCCTGTTTCCAATCCAAAGCTCATGACGGTTCCTCCTGCCATCTGTTGTATTTCAAAGACAGATTATCTGCTCGTAACCCCAATATAGAGTGGTTTATATTATTGTATTACGGAAAAGGCCGCAGGTCAAGTACCTGCGGCCTTTTCTGGTAAAAAAGTTCACATATCAGTCCGGAATGAAATTCACCTTGCGGTCCTGGGTCATGTTGATGGTGCCGTGCTCATTGTCCTCCAGCTTCTCCACCACGGCCAGGAGATAGTTGAGCTTGTAGTCCATATCCGCGTCCCAGGGGATCACCACGTTGAAGCGATCCAGATACCGCAGCGTGACGTGGGAGGCGTCCTCCAGGTGGATGGCCTGGACGTCGGCCAGCATATCCTTGCTGTGGAGCCGCTCCAGCAGGCCCAGCAGGGTCTGGCAGGCCCGGTCGTTGTCGCCGTCGGCCTGGATGCTCTTGCCGATCTGGGGCTGCAGCAGCGTCAAGCCGGTGACCTGGGCGTAGGATTTACCGCCGTCGATGGTGACCGTGTCCACGATCTTGCCGGTGCCGGAGATCAGCCAGGCCACCTCCTCCTGTTCGATGGCCACCATGGCGCTGCACTCCGTCACCGTGATGTGAAGGGTGCTGGGCAGATCCCGCTTGATCTGCACCGTCTCCACGTAGTTCAAGTTGCCGTGGATCCGGGCCGCCACCTCGTATTTATCCATGAGGAACAGGTTATCGCCCACGCCAATACCGCTGGCGGCGACGACCTCCTCCGCCGTGTAGCGTTCGTTGCCCTCCACTTCAATGGTCTCCACCTTGAAAAACAGCGCCAGAGCCGCCACGATGGCGCCGCAGATCACCACAAAGGTCAGCAGCCGATAGAGGAAGGCGAACCTTCCCCGGTTGCTTCTTCGATTGCTTCTTCTGCGTCTGGCCATGTTGAACTCCTATATCTCGATTTCCCGTATGTTGGCGCCCAGCCGGGCCAGATCGCCCACCAGGTCGCTGTATCCTCTCTTGATGTGGTGGATCGCCTCCACCCGGGTCACGCCCTCGGCCTGAAGGCCCGCCACCACCAGCGCCGCTCCGCCCCGCAGATCCGTGCATCGGACGGCAGCGCCGCACAGCTTCGGCACGCCGCACACCACGGCCACCCGGCCCTCCAGCCGGATGTCCGCGCCCATGCGCATCAGCTCCGCCACGTGGCGGTATCGGCTCTGAAACACGTTTTCCACAAACATGGTGGTGCCTCTGGCCCGCAGCATGGCCGCCATCAGCACCGCCTGGGCGTCGGTGGGAAAACCGGGGTACGGCGAGGTCCGCACCGGCGTGATGCCCCGCAGCTTTCCATCGCTGATCAGACGGATGCGGCGGTCCTGGCTGCTGATGCGGCAGCCGGCCTGCTGCAGCGCTGTGATCACCGTGGACAGATGGCGGTAGTCCACGCCGTTGAGACGGATATCCCCTCCCGCGGCGGCTGCCGCACAGAGATAGGTGGATGCCACGATCCGGTCGCCGATGCAGCGGTGGCGGCAGCCGTGGAGCGGCCGTCCCCCCTCCACCGTGACGGTGGCGGTGCCGGCGCCCCGTACCTCGGCGCCCATCTTTCGCAAAAACCGCTGGAGATCCACGATCTCCGGCTCCCGGGCCGCGTTGGCGATCACCGTGGTGCCCCGGGCGCCGCAGGCCGCCAGAATGGCGTTCTCCGTGGCGCCTACGCTGGGCATACTCAGCGTGATCTCCGCCCCCTGCAGGTCCTCGCCCCGACAGGCGAGGGCGCCGCAGTGCTCTTCCACCCGGGCTCCCATGGTCCGCAGGGCGGACAGGTGCAGGTCGATGGGCCGCGGTCCCAGCTCGCAGCCGCCGGGATAGCTCAGCTCCGCCATGCCGCACCGGGCCAGGATGGCCCCCAGAAAGATCACCGACGAGCGCATCCGCCGCATCAGCCGGTCCGGGATGTCCCAGCGGCTGAGGCCGCTGCTGTCCACCATCAGATCCTCGCCCTGCCACTGCACCCTGCAGCCCAGATGCCGCAGGATCTCACCGCTGGCCTCCACGTCCTCCAGCCGGGGACAGCGCTGGATCACACAGGTGTCCCCGCTCAAAATGGTGGCCGCCAAAATGGGCAGCACGCTGTTCTTGGCGCTATGTACCGTCAGCTCACCCCGGAGCTGTCTGCCGCCCTCTACCTCTATGGCTTTCATCCTCCACCCTGCCTTTCATCGCTTTTTCAAGCCATTCTATGCAGGGTGGCGGCGGCGTGGTTACTTCACCAGCGCCATGACGGTTTGGTAGATCCGCTCCGTGGCGTCCAGGATGCCCAGCTCGGCCATGCCGCGGCTCATGGCGGCGCGGCGCCGGTCGCTTGACAGGATGTCCCGGGCCGTTTCATACAGCTTGTCGCCGGTGCACTCCGGCTCCAGCAGCAGCACGGCTCCGCCGTGCTTCTCCAGGATCCGTGCGTTCTTCTCCTGGTGATTGTTGGTCACGTAGGGGGACGGCACGATAATTGAGGGTACGGCCAGCGCCGTGATCTCGCTGACAGTGGAGGCGCCGGCCCGGCAGATCACCAGGTCCGCCGCGCGCATGACCACCGCCATGTCGTAGATATACTCCCGCACGTCCAGAGACGGACACTTGTCCAGCCCCCGGGCGGTCAGTTCCCGCCGCATGGTCTCCCAGCCGGTTTTGCCCACCGCGTGGACGTGGTGGAAGGGCTCGCCGGCCTCCTTTTCCCGCCGGAAGAAGTCCAGCATCCGGGCGTTCATGCCGCTGGCGCCCAGGCTGCCCCAGAAGGACACCACCAGCGGCCGCTCATCCGTCAGTCCCAGCTTCTGCCGGGCCTGTTCCTTTGTCAACTCGAAGAAATCGCCCCGCACCGGCGTACCGGTGACAACGATCTTGTCCGGGTGCCTGTAGTGGTTCCGGCACTCCTCAAAGCCCACCATGATCCGGTCAGCGTAATTCTCCAGCAGCTTGGTGGTGAGGCCCGGCACCATGTTTGACTCGTGGACCGCCGTGGGTACGCCGGCCTTGGCGGCGTACTTCACCATGGGGTAGCTGGCGTAGCCGCCGGTGCCCACCACCAGATCCGGCTTGAACTCCTTCAGGATCTTCCGGGCCTGTCCGGGGGACGTCACCAGCGTCCGCAGAGTCTTCAGGTTGTGGCCGATGGCCTCGGGGCTCAGGGAGCGGCGGAAGCTGGACACCTCCACACCCCGGAAGGCGTAGCCGCTCTTCTCCACCAGCCGGCGCTCCATGCCGCCGGGGGTACCCACGAACAGCACGTTCACGTCTCCCAACTTTTTTTCCATATAGCCCGCCAGCGCCAGGGCCGGGTTCACGTGGCCCGCCGTACCGCCGCAGGTAAAGATCACGTTCATATATCGTCCTCCCGTTGCAGGGAATTGTTATCCGTTTTTCGGTGCCGGGATCTGCCGCGACACGCTCAGCACGATGCCCGTTTCCAGCAGCTGAAGGGCCAGAGCCGTGCCGCCGTAGCTGAAGAATGGCAGAGAGATGCCGGTGGCCGGGACCAGTCCGCTGACCACGGCGATGTTCAGGAAGGTCTGCAGGGCGATGTGGGTCACGATGCCCACCACCAGCAGCGTGCCGAACCGGTCACGGGCGTGGAGCGCGATCCAGAAGCCCCGCAGAATCAGCAGGGCGAAAATCAGCATGATGACGCACGCGCCGATGAGCCCCAGCTCCTCGCATACGATGGCGAAAATACAGTCGTTGTGCTCCTCGGGGAGATAGAGGAACTTCTGGCGGCTCTTGCCCAGGCCCACGCCCAGCAGTCCGCCGGAGCCGATGGCGATCAGGCTCTGGACCATCTGGTAGCCGTCGCCCAGCTCGTCGATCCAGGGATTGTGCCACATCTCGATGCGGCTCTTGCCGTAGGAGATGACGCCGGATTCCACCAGCTTTACGTACAGCACGCCCGCGGCGGCCACGCCGCCCACGCCCAGGCCCACCAGCCAGGTCTGGATACCGCCTACGATCATCATGACCACGCCGGTTCCCACGATGAGGATGGTGCCGGAAAGATGGGGCTCCAGCATCATGAGCCCGGCGATGATCCCCAGGATCACCACGTAGGGCCAGATACCGTAGCGCCAGGTGAGCATCTTGTCCTTCTTCTTGGAGATGCTGTCGGCGAAGTAGACGATGACGCCCAGCTTGGCGATCTCCGAGGGCTGGAAGGTGAACTTGCCGGGGATACCCAGCCAGCGGGTGGCGTTGTTCACCGTGATGCCCACGTGGGGGATGATGACCAGGATCAGCAGGAACACGGAAAAGCCCAGCAGGATCTTGGCCGCACCGCGCCAGCGCTGATAGTTGATCTTTCCCACGGCGAACATGGCGATGATGCCCAGCACGGCAAAGACGGCCTGGCGCTTGAAGTAGAAGGCCGGATCCCCGGATTCATAGTAGGCGGAGGGGAAGCTGGCGGAGAACACCATGACCAGGCCGATGGCCGTCAAGAGCAGCGTCAGCAGCAGGAACGGGATGTCCATTTTCCCCTTGGCCGCCTCATAGCTTTTTTTCTCCACGGCCTTGGCGTGGGCCTGCCGCTCCTTTTGTCTGTGATATTCCTCACGGGTCATTGTGCTCTCCCCCCTCTCTTATGGTTTCGTTTCAAAGTCAAATGCCGAACCGGTCCATGACGCCCAGATAGGCCAGGGCGCAGAAGATCAGGCTCACGGCTGCAAACACGCCCACCACCTTGGTCTCCTTCCAGCCGCACATCTCGAAGTGATGGTGCAGGGGCGCCATCTTGAAGATCCGCTTGCCGTGGGTCAGCTTGAAGTAGCCCACCTGGATGATGTCGCTCATGGTCTCGCAGATATAGACGATGCCCACCAGAATCAGAATCAGGGGCATATCGTAGGCAAAGGCCAGGGCCGCCACCGCGCCGCCCAGAAACAGCGAGCCGGTATCACCCATGAACACCTTGGCGGGATAGTGGTTGTAGATCAGAAAGCCCAGCAGGCCGCCCAGCAGGGCCGCGGCAAACACGCCCAGCTGCAGATACTCCGTGCCCCACCGCCAGCCGATGACGGCGAAGAAGATCGCCACAGGCAGCGTCACGCTGGAGCTGAGTCCGTCCACACCGTCGGTGATGTTGACGGCGTTGACCGTGCCCACGATGATGAAGGCCGCCAGGATCAGATACACCACCCAGTTTAACACGACGTGGGTGTTGAAAAACGGGATATACAGGTTGGGGCTCAGCATGCCCTCATAGCGCATCAGGCACAGGAAGGCCACAGCGGCCGCCAGCTGCAGCAGGAACTTCTGCAGCGCCGTCAGACCAGTGTTGTGGTGATACTTCACCTTCTGGTAGTCGTCGATGTACCCGATAATGCCGAACACCAGGGAAAAGACGTACACGTACAGATGGCTGAAGTTGCCCTCCATCATGCCCTTCCAGCCGGCGATGATGATGGCCACGCCGATGCCGATGATGAACATCAAGCCGCCCATGGTGGGGGTGCCCTGCTTGTTCATGTGCCAGGTGGGCCCGATCTCCTTGATGCTCTGTCCCGCCTTCAGCTGGACCAGAACGGGGATCAGCAGCTTGCCCACAACAGTCGTCACCGCGAAGCCGATGACCAGTGCCAGTAACATTCGAATCATATGCTCTCCTCCCGCCCCCGCCGGGGCGATATTTCTCGCGTTATTTTTTCAGATAGTCCGCCACGATCTCCCGCTCATCCAGATGGCGTTCGGTGTGACCGACGATCTGATACGTCTCGTGTCCCTTGCCGCACAGGACGATTACGTCACCGGGCCGGGCGCGATCCAGGGCGTAGCGGATGGCCTCCGCCCGGTCCACCACCACGGTGTAGTCGTCACAGCCCTCCATGCCGGCCAGGATATCGGCGATGATGGCCTCCGGGTCCTCCGTCCGGGGATTGTCGCTGGTGACCACGGAGAAGTCGGCCAGCCGGGCGGCGATGGCGCCCATCTTCGGCCGCTTGGTGCGGTCCCGGTCTCCGCCGCAGCCGAACACGGCCACGGTGCGGCCCGCGGCAAAGCCCCGCACCGCCGTCAGCACGTTTTCCAGAGCATCCGGCGTGTGGGCGTAGTCGATGAGAACGGTGCAGTCCCGGCCGGGGGTGGGGACCACCTCCATCCGGCCCTTGACGCCGTGGTTTCTCCGCAGGGCGTCCGCGCTCTCTTCCGCCGGCACCCCCAGCAGCGTGCAGGCCCCGATGGCGGCCAGCGTGTTATACACCGTGAAGCGGCCGGGAATGGCCACCTCCACCGGGATCCGCCCTTCCCCCGCCGCCAGCTCATAGGCCACGCCTCCGGCAGACAGGCGGATCTTCTCCGCCCGCAGGTCCGCTCCGGCGCAGGTGCCGTAGGACAGGCGGGGACAGGTGCTGCGGTTCAGCAGACGCCCGTGCCAGGGATCGTCTGCATTATACACCGCCGCGGCGCAGGAGGCAAACAGCCGTGCCTTGGCGTCGCAGTAGTCCTCCATGGTCTTGTGGAAATCCAGATGATCCTGGGTGAGATTGGTGAATATCCCCACGGCAAAGGGGATGCCGTGGACCCGCTCCAGAGCCAGCGCATGGCTGGACACCTCCATCACCGCATGGGTGCAGCCCGCATCCGCCATGCGGCGCAGCAGAGACTGCAGATCCCGGGATTCAGGGGTGGTGCGATGGGCGGGCAGGACCTCGTCGCCGATCATGTTCTGGATGGTGCCCACCAAGCCTACCCTGGTGCCCAGCTTCTGCTCCAGGATGCTCTTGATCAGATACGTAGTGGTGGTCTTTCCGTTGGTGCCGGTAACGCCCACCACCGTCAGTTCCCGGGCGGGGTGACCGAACCAGTTGGCGCTGATCACGGCCAGCGCCTGCCGTGCCGACTGCACCACCACGTGAGGAACGCCGCAGGGCACGGGGTGTTCGCACACGGCGCACACCGCGCCCCGCTCCATGGCCTCAGACACAAAGCAGTGTCCGTCCGCCTCCGTTCCGGAGATAGCCACGAACACGTCTCCCCGGGCAGTGGTACGGGAATCGTAGCTGACGCCGGTAGCCTCCGCCGTCAGATCGGCCCGGACAAACGACGTATCCAGACCGTGGAAAAGCTGGTCAAGTTTCATATCAGGAGCACTCCTCTGCCGCATGGATTTCGCACTTCCGGCGCCTCCAACGGGGCAAACCGCTCCTATGTGTTTATGAAAACGTCACGTCACAGTATATGCCGCGCCGCGACGGCCCCATGACAGGGTGTCAGTCCTGTACCGATCCGTCGCCCAGCTGCACCGTGATGACGGTGCCCGCCGGGACCTTGGCGCCGGCCGTCTCCGACTGGGAGATGACCCGGACGCTGCTGCTCTCGCTGTCGGTGGTGCCGGTAAAGCGGATCAGCAGCCCGGCGTTGGTGGTGACCATGTTGGCCTCGGACGGGGTGCGCCCCACCAGGTTGGGCACGGAGCACAGGGTGTCCGGCTTGGGAGCGCCGGCATACAGCACCACCACGGACTTGCCGGGAATGATGGCGCCCCCCACCGGCGTCTGGTCGGTGACCTTGTCGCCCTCACCCACCACACGGTAGTTGAGGTTGCGGCCCTTGGCGCTCAGCTTCTCCTTGGCCTCCTCGATGGTCAGGCCCACCACGTTGGGCACGGTGGTGTCGGCGCCCAGCAGCTCCTCGGCGGAGTAGGAGGGCTCGATGCCCAGATAGGGCAGGATCTCCGACATGACCTGGCTGCAGGCCGGGGCCACCATGTTGCCGCCGGAGGGATAGGTGCCGCACCCGCGGTCCGGGGTATCCAGGGTGACCAGCATGATGACCTCCGGATCGTCCGCCGGGGCAAAGCTCATGAAGGACACGATCAGTTCGCCGGTCTGGCCCTTATCTGCCGTACCGGTCTTGCCGCCGATGCGGTAGCCGGCCACCTGGCCGTTGCGGCCGGTGCCCTCTGCCACCACGTATTCCAGGCACTCCCGGACGTTGGCGCTGGTCTCCTCGCTGATCACCTGGCGCACCGGCGTGTTGTCGTGCTGCCAGATCACGTTGCCGTCCTCGTCCAGCATCTGGTCCACAATATAGGGCTTGTAGAGATAGCCGCCGTTGATGCAGGCCGCCTGGGCGGCGATCAGGGAGATGGGCGTGATGTTGAAGTTCTGGCCGAAGGCGTAGCAGGCCAGATCCAGCTCGCTGAAGTTCTCCGGTGACATGAAGATGCTCTGGCCCTCGCCGTCCAGATCCACGCCGGAGCCGTCCATCAGGCCGAAGGACTTCATGTACTGGTAGAACTTCTCGTTGCCCAGCCGCAGGCCGTAGGTGATGAAGGCGGGGTTGCAGGAGTGTGCCGCCGTCTCCTTCAGGGTCTGGAACCCATGGCTGGCGGTACAGTGGATGTTGGCGTCCAGCACGTGGATGGATCCGGTGCAGGTGTAGGTGGTGTCCATGTCGATGACACCCTCCTCCAGCGCCGCCGCCAGCGTCAGGGGCTTGAAGGTGGAGCCGGGCTCATAGGTCTCGTTGAGGGACTTGTTCCACCACTGGCGCATCTGCATCTCGCCCAGCGTGGCTTTTTTCTCCTGGATGGCCTTGAGCATACCGGGATCCCGCACGGCGGCGAAATCGTTCAGATCGTAGTTGGGATAGGACGCCATGGCCAGCACGGCGCCGGTCTTGGCGTTGAGGATGATGCCCTGTCCGCCTTCGGTGGAATTGTACTTGTGGACGATGTCCTCCACCGCCTTCTCCAGGTAATACTGGATGGTGGTGTCGATGGTCAGCACCAGATCACTGCCGTCCTCGGCGTCGAAATACTGCTCAAACTCATAGAGCATGTCGTTGCCGGCGTTGTCCTTGGCGGTGATGACCAGTCCGGTCTGGCCCTCCAGCTCCTTCTCATAGTGGGCCTCCAGGCCGTACAGGCCGGTGTTGTCGTCCCCCACGAAGCCGATGACGTGGGAGGCCAGGGTGCTGTAGGGATAGTAGCGCTTGGTATCCGTCACCAGATAGACGCCCCGCACGTTGTTCTCGTTGATGTACTCCCGGACCTTGTTGGCCACGTCCTCGTCGGCCCGGAGCTTGATGACCTCATACTGGGAGTCCACCCGGTCCATGCGCTTGCGGATGTTCTCCTCGTTGACCCCCAGGATCTGGGCCAGGGCGGCGGCCAGAGAGTCCTTGCTCCAGCTCACCTTATCCGCCGGGTCCTCGGCCTTTTCGCTCTCCTCCAGGGTTTCGTTGATCTCCAGCGGGGACAGGAACACCGTCTCCGCCGTGGCGGAGATGGCCAGGATGTTGCCGTTGCGGTCATAGATGGTGCCCCGGGAGGCGGACACCACGGTGCTGCGGGTCTGCTGGCTCACGGCCAATTTCTGCAGTTCCTCGTGCCGGTTCACCTGGAGCTGATACAGCTTTGTAAACAGCAGCAAAAACGTCCCGATGCCCAAAATCAGCATCAGGATGAAGGTCCGCTGCTGGATCACGCGATTCGCGCGGCGCACTTTTTCACTTTTTCGATTGCCAGAGGTTGCCACCTTGTGCTCCTTTCAGCGGTCCTGCCGCCCTGCGGCCAATGTCTTTATACCAACGAAGGAGCAAGAAGTCCCCTTCTTACTCCTCTCGTCATTTCATCGTTTTGGGATACGCGTTTTACTATATGGCGGGCCTTATCGGAAATATTCCACCAGCGCCGCAAAGCCCTGTTCCACCCGCTCCGCCACGTCGCTGAGAAGTCCGCCGGCGCCGGCCTGGTATACCACCGCCGTGTCCGCGCCGGAGAGATCCACATACTCGATCTGGGCGCCGGTGGGCTTGCTCATGCCAGCCGCCTCGGCGGTCTCCTTCACCGTAGCCAGATCGAAGGTCTGCTCATACTTGGTCAGCAGCGACACGTGCTGATCGTCCAGGGCAGCCAGTTCACTCTTCAACTCCGCCACGTTGCCGGAGATGGTGGTCAGCTGTACGTAGCCCATGATCAGCAGCATCACCATGGCCGCCAGCACCACGATGCCGCCCACCACGATGGGGGACGCCTTCGTGCGAGGCTGAGGCTCCGCCTGACGGCGGGGCTGGGGGCTGGGCCGTTCCTGCCGCTCCTGTTCCCGAACCTTACCGGCCTCTTCCAGATTCCGCTGGCGAACCAGATTGTCCAGATCATACGCCAGGTTGCCATATGTAGTTGTGCCCGGTCTTCTGCGCTGATCTGCCATGGTCGGGTACTCCTTTCTTTTACAGCTTTTCCGCCACGCGCAGCTTGGCGCTGCGGGCGCGGGGGTTATAGGTCAATTCCGCCGGGCCGGATACCACCGGCTTGCGGGTGATGAGCTTCATCTTGGGCTTTTTGCCGCACACGCACACCGGAAATTCCGGCGGGCAGGTGCAGCCGGTGGCCAGCTCCTGCATGGTCTTCTTGATGATCCGGTCCTCCAGGGAGTGGAAGGAGATCACCGCCAGCCGTCCTCCGGAATGCAGCCCGTCGGCCGCGGCACGCAGCATGGGCGGCAGGGCGTCCAGCTCGCCGTTGACGGCGATGCGGATGGCCTGAAAGCTCCGCTTGGCCGGGTGCTGCTTCTCCCGCAGCGCCTTGGCGGGCATGGCCTGGCGGATCAGCTCCGCCAGCTCCAGCGTGGTCTCGATGGGTTTTTCCTCCCGCCGCCGGCAGATAGCCGAGGCGATGGCGGGGGCGTAACGCTCCTCACCGTACTCGAAGAGGATGCGCCGCAGTTCCTCATAGGGCCAGGTGTTCACCACCTGATGGGCACTCAGCGGTGCGGTGCGGTCCATCCGCATGTCCAGCGGTGCCTCGTGCATATAGGAGAAGCCCCGCTCCGCATCGTCCAGCTGGGGGGATGACACGCCCAGGTCGAAGAGCATGCCGTCCACGCCGTCCAGACCCAGCTCCTCCAGGATCTCTCCCAGTCTGTCGAAGTTGCTGTGGACCAGAGTGACCCGATCCATATAGTCCGCCAGCCGCTCCCGGGCGGCGGCCAATGCCGTCTCGTCCCGGTCCACGGCAATGAGGCGTCCCGTGGTCAGCCGCCGGACGATCTCCAGCGAGTGACCGGCCCGGCCCAGAGTGCCGTCCAGATAGATGCCGTCGGGCCGGATGTTCAACGCCGTCAGGCACTCGTCCAGCAGCACCGGCTTGTGGCCGTAGGCCAAATCCTCCGCCTCGTTGGGTCGGAACGCTTCTCTCTCCATATCTTACAGGCCCATGGCCTCCATGGCCGCCTCCAGGGCACCGCTGGAGATATCCGCTTCCTCCATCCGGGCCCAGCGCTTGGCGTCCCAGATCTCCGCCCGGTCAAAGCTGCCGTTGATGATGACTTCCTTGTCCAGCCCGGCGTACTGCCGCAGCTTGGCGGGGATCAGGATGCGGCCCTGGGCGTCCGGCTCGCAGTCCGCCGCATAGGCGAACACGGTACGCAGCTTCTTGATCTCGCTGTAGGACATCTCCTTGAGCTGCTCCAGTTTGGCATTCCAACTCTCGTCCGAGAACACCGACAGGCAGTGATCCTGTCCTGCCGCCAGGTGGAAGGTGCTGCCCAGCTCCTCCCGAAGCTTGGCCGGAATAAACAGGCGGCCCTTGGCGTCGATATTGTGCGCATACTGCCCGGTCACGCCTGTCACCTCCTCTGCCCTGCGGATCGGTTTTGGGAAAACCGTGGGATTATTCCCCACAAATAGGGGCACTACCCCCACTATTCCCCACTCGGTAGTTTGAGTATACATAATTTTCGTGCCAAATGCAAGAAGATTTTTCAAGCGAAAGGTCCTCTTTTTCGCTGTTTTTCCCGGATTTTCGTCCCATTTTTCGGCCGGTTTCAAAACATTTGTTCTATATGTGGGCAAAAAAAGAGCAGCGAACACTATATATAGTGTTCGCTGCTCGAAGGAACCCACAATATATTCCCCGTCACATTTTTTGCGGCAAAACCTCAATCAAACTCTGGTGATTTTTCACAAAAAAATGCCGGAAATTTCAGCGTTTTTACTCGGCCTCATTTTCGCTGTCGGCGGGCTTGTTCAGCTTCTCCCGCTGCTCCTGCATCTTCTCGGCGGAGGCGGCGCGGAAGCGGGTACGGGACTCCTGAACCTCGCTGAGAGCCATCTGGATGGCCTCCTCGGTGCGGCGCAGAGCGTCCTCGGTGTAAACGTTTGCGGCATGATAGAGCTCCTTGCTGCGCTCCTCCGCCCGGCGGATGATGTCGTTGCCCTTCTGGCGGGCCTGCTGCAGGATCTCACTCTCGGAGACGATGGTCTTGGCGTCCAGCTGCGCCTGACGCAGCATCTTCTCCACCTCCTGCTTGGCGGCGGCTACGTATTCGTCCCGGGCGCGGATGAGCTCCTGGGCCTTCTTCATCTCCAGCGGCAATTTGCCCCGGATCTCGTCCAGCAGATCCAGAACCTCGTCCCGGTTGATGACGCATTTATCGGAGCTGAAAGCGGCGCCCTTCGCCTCGTCGACCATGCCGTAAAGCATATCCAGCAAGCGCTGTACGTCTTTCTCTTCCATCATTAAGACCTTTCCTTTCGTTTCAATTCCTCCGCCACCGGTGCGGGCACGTATTTCTCCATCGGCTGTCCATAGCGGATCATCTCACGGACCATGGTGCTGCTGAAGTGCTGATAAGGGGCGCTGGCAGGCAGAAACACCGTCTCCAGCTGGGGGTGGATCCCCCGGTTGATGGATGCCATCTGGTACTCCTGGTCAAAGTCGGTGGCGTTGCGCACGCCCTTGACCAGCACGCAGGCGCCCTTGCCCACGGCATAGTCCGCCAGCAGGCCACTGCAGGACTCCACCTCCACGTTGTCCATGTCCGCCACGCTGGCGCGGATCAACGCCACCCGCTGCTCAGCCGTGAACATGGGATGCTGCTTCTCGCAATTCACCATCACGCAGACGTACAGCTTGTCAAAGCAGGCGGCCGCCCGCCGGATGATGTCCAGATGGCCCAGGGTGATGGGGTCAAAGCTGCCGGGATAGATTGCAGTACTCATTCATCGTCCTCGTTTCCGCTGCGATGATACACCGTCAGCTTGATCTTGCCATAGCGGTACTCCCGGTACAGGGAATAGGGCTCCTGCACCGGCGGGAGCGTATGATCCGCCGCACTTTCCGCTACAATTATACCATGCCCGCGACAAATGTCAAACTTTGTGATCTGCTCCAGCGCCTGGTCCAGCAGGTCCGCGGCGTAGGGCGGATCCAGGAAGATCAGGTCAAACTTCTCGCCGCTGCGCAGATAGGCCAGGGCGTCGCCCTTGCGGATGCGGGCTACGTTCTCCAGGCCGCAGAGCTTCACGTTCTCCCGGATCAGCTCCACGGCGTCGCTGCGCTGGTCCACGAAGACGCACTCCGCCGCGCCGCGGCTCAGCGCCTCAATGCCCAGCTGGCCCGTGCCGGCAAACAGATCCAGCACCCGGCGGCCCTCAATGTCGAACTGGATGATGGAGAACAGGCTCTCCTTCACCTTGGCGGTGGTGGGGCGGGTCTCCATCCCCTCCAGTTCCTTCAACCGTCTGCCTCTGGCAGACCCTGTGATCACTCTCATTTCGCTTCTCCTCTTGGATCAAATTGCTCGAAGATGACCAGATTCCCGGCTTTCTCCGCCTCCGTCATCTCTTCGGCGCTTCGAATGGTCCAGTTGACCTCCTGCACCTTGTAGAACCGCCGGCACCAGCGCAGGCTCAGGCATCCCCGGTCCTCGAACCGGTAGGCGATGAAATCCGGCACCGTGCGGAAATTCATCAGCAGATTACCCAGAATAAACCGCGCCATCCGGCTGAGATAGGTACCGTGGCCATGGCGGAGAAACTGCTCACTCAGCTGTCCCCGGACGATCTCCGGCCGATTCTTCCGCAGCCACACCAGGCACCGGGGATCGAAGGACTCGATGCAGTAGCGGACCCGGTATTTGTCCAGCATAGCCACCGTGGCGGCGGCCAGTTCGTTGTAATTGCCCCGCTCGCTCTTCAGCTCCACCACCAGGGGCGTCTGGTCCTGGAACAAGGCCAGTACCTCCTCCAGCAGTGGGATCTGCTCGTCGGTACCCTCCAGGCGGTACTGCTTCAGTTCCTCCGCCGTCAGATCCTCCACCGCCACGTCTGCGCCGGCGGTGCGCTTGAGGCTGCTGTCGTGGATGACGGCCAGCCTGCCGTCCTTCATCAGATGTACGTCCAGCTCCGCGCCGAAGCGGTGCTCCACCGCCCGGCGGAAGGCCGCCATAGAGTTTTCCGGGATAGTGGGCTTGTCGTGATAGCCCCGGTGGGCGTAGCGCCACAGCCGCAAAAACTTCCAGTCCGGATGGCCCCGGCGGCACCGCAGGGCCAGGGTGTACAACTCACCCAGAATAATCAGAATCAGTAATATCAGTACGATCCACAGCATGGTTCTCTCCTCAGTCCGTGTCCATATCCTCCAGCGCCTCCAGGCCCTTCTTGGCCTCGGGCTTGCTGTCGCCGTGACGGACGAAATACATGGTCACAAAGGCCAGGGCTACGAAGATGGTGGCGTAGGGGAACAGGATCCGCATACCCAGCTTGTCCATCAGCAGGCCGGACACCATGGGGGTGGCCACCTGGGCCGCCATGGAGGCGGTGTAGTAGAAGCCGGTGTACTTACCCACGTCACCGCCGCTGGCCAGCTCCACCACCATGGGGAAGGAGTTGACGTTGATGGTGGCCCAGGCGATACCGGCCAGGGCAAACATGGCGTTCATCACCATGGTGGGGCTCTCCGCGTGGAGGAAGCCCGCCACGCCGAAGGCCACCGCCAGCATCACCACGCCGGCCATGATGGTCTTTTTCCGTCCCACCTTGCTGGCCAGGATGCCCACCGGCAGATAGGCCACGATGGCCGCCGCCTGGGCGATGATGAGGGTCAGGTTATAGTCCTTGTGAAGGATATTGGAGGCATAGACGGAGTACTTGCTGGTGACGGCGTTGTAGCCGAAGAACCACAGCACGATGGAAAGCAGGATAAAGATCAGAGAGCGCATCTCCTCCGAAGACAGCTTCCGCTTCTCGCCGGACGCGGTCTCCTCTTCCTCCTGGATGCCGTAGGCCACGCTGTCACGCTGCATCTCCTGGGCCCACTCCACCTCGCGGACGGTGAGCATGAAGATCACCAGCGCCGCGAGCATGATGGCCGCGATGACGGCGAAGTAACCGGTGTAGCTCATGAGGGAGTTGCGCACCGCCGCCGTGGCGAACACCATGCCCAGAGCCAGCACCAGAATGCCGCCGGCGGAGCCCATCAGGTTGATGATGGCGTTGGCCTTGGAGCGCAGGGGCTTCATGGTCACGTCGGGCATCAGCGCCACCGCCGGGGAGCGGAAGATGGACATGGACACCAGGATGATCAGCAGCAGCACCACGAAAAACACCAGGGTGGTGGGACTCTCCGCCGTGGTCTGCCAGGCGTAGGCCTGCCGGGCCGGCACCACGTAGTTGGTGTAGTCCGGGTTGGTGACAGTCTTGTCGCCGGTGGTGATCTGGCTGGTGATGGCGGCGAATTGGTCGACGGTATACTTCTCGCTGAGAACGAACTTCTCGCCGTCCGGCGTCAGCAGCTGTGCCTCGGCCTCCCGCTCATAGATGGTGGTCAGCGCCGCCGGATCGTCGATGGCGGACACGTCGGAGATGTTCTTCAGCTGTGCCGCGTCCACGAAGGAAAGGCACACCAGCGCCACCGCGGCGATCAGCGTGCCCACCACGATGAAGGGGGTACGGCGGCCCCGCTTGCCCTGGTGCCGGTCGGAGATGGCGCCGAACAGGGGCAGCATCACCAGAGCCAGGATGTTATCCAGCGCCATGATGACGCCGGACCAGGCCTGGCTCATGCCGAACTTGTTGGTCAGGATCAGGGGGATGGTGTTGTCATAGGCCTGCCAGAAGGCGCAGATCAGGAAAAAGGCAAAGCCCACCAGAATGGTGCGTTTGTAGTTGAGGTTCATCTCATATCCTCCCATACTCTCTTGATATTCTCATAGACCCACGTGGGGTGGATGTCAAACTCCTCGATATCGGCCAGAACGCCCTCGCCGGAGAGGACGAAAATGCTGTCGATGCCGGCGTTGACGCCGCAGGCCACGTCGGTGTAGAGCCGGTCGCCGATGATGACGGCCTGTTCCGGCGAAAAGCCCGTCTTCTCCAGGGCCAGCTCCACCATAGCCGGCTTGGGTTTGCCGATGACCAGAGGCTGCCGCCCGGTGGCACGGGTCAGCATCTGGCACACGCTGCCGCAGTCCGGCACGCTGCCATACCAGGTGGGACACACCCAGTCCGGGTTGGTGGCGATCCACTCCGCACCCCGTTTCAGCAGGATGCAGGCGTCCTCCAGCTTCTGAAAGGTCAGCTCCGTGTCAAAGCCGCACAGCAGCACGTCCACGCCATCCTCCCGGTCATCTGTCACCGGGATCCCCGCCTCCTCCAGTTGGCGATAGAAGGATCGTGTGCCGAAGACATAGCATTTTTTTCCCGGCAGATGCCGCCGCAGGTGGCGCACCGTGGCGTCCACGGAGGTGAGGAAATCGTCCCGGGTGGTCTCGATGCCCAGGCGGTGCATCTTCTCTATGTATCCCTCCACGCCCCGGGAGGAGTTGTTGGTGAGGAAGAGGTATCGCCCGCCCAGTTCCCGGACCCGGCGGAGAAATGCCGTCACGCCGTCGAACAGCTGCTCATCCAGATAGATGGTGCCGTCCATATCCAGCAGAAACAACCGCTTGTCCCGCAGTTCGGCCATACACGTCCCCCCTTTTCTCCATAATAATACATGATAAGAATAGCACAAAGCCGCCCGATGCGCAAGCAGGGCGGCCAAAGTGCTGAGAAATATTGATACGCATCGCCTCCGATTGGCATGGGGGATTGTGAAGGGGGATTCATTCAGTTAAGGATACAATTAACCAAAACTCACGCTTACGATACTTCCATATATGATTTTGGAAGTATAACCCATGAAAACGCAGAAATCCTTTTTTGAGCAGAACAGTGGCACTTATACGCAGGTTGGCGATGTGCTCCTTCCGAACCTTACCATTGGAGAAGATGGACAGCAACCTATCGGCAAATATGGCCGAATGCGGAAACGCTATCTGAAAGAGCAGCACTCCTTGATCTATTTGGAACTACTGCTGTCCGGGAAATTGTATCCGTACCTATTGGAAATCGACGAAGCCTGCGAGGAACGAAGCGAGTTGCTTGTCCTCCAGATGGCCACGCGCGAAGGTGTGACCGAAGCGCTCAAAGCCTCCAATCAGATGGAGTGGGTGCGTCGCATGAACAGCATCCGCAGCCGTGCGGAAAAGATCGTGCTGAACGATCTTGTCAATTGCTGAGGGAGGTGTCGAGATGCTGATTCTGGAAGATCAATGTTGTCAAGGGTGAATTTCCCGTCTTGTTACGAGCTGCGTAGCGGTGGACCCCATCTTTTCCTGCAGTTATCAGCCATTATTCGGAAATTGCCTGTGGCAACATTCATATGGGAGATTTGAAGTAGAAAAGACTTGGAGCTGTATGACAGGAGTAAAAAAGGAGAGGCTTTAACGGCTTCTCCTTTTCTGCCTTTTCACTTCTGACCTATCAGATCCTTGAACTCTTTTGCTTCTGCTTCTACATCTTTTTTAAGTTGATGCTGCTCGGCAATATGGGCGGCTTCGGCTCGGATACGCTCATGGCGGATCTCCCGTTCCACGTCATGGGCTTCAAGCGCCTCTCCCGCGGACTTCTTGAATTCCTTTGCCTCGCTGCGGACCTGTTGTTTCAGAGCGTCCATGTCCTCGCGGCTTTTGCGGGAAGCCTGTCTGAGCTCGTCCTTGATTTCCTTTTCGACCTTTTTCATGTCTTTCATACGGCATATTCCTTTCCTTCAGTTTCACGGGGTACCCCCGTGTCGGTTTTTGGTATATATTCATAGCGAATATAACGGATTTGATCTTTGCTCCTTGCCACGGTATCCATAAACGCAAAGGCTTGATTCCTCAGTTCCGCCTGCGCTTTCCGAGGCGTCAGGGAGTTGTCGGGCATCATAATTTCAGAGAAGCTCACCTTGATCCCCGGCCGCTTGAGGAAACGAAAAAGCCCCTTCCGTTTCCGGTATGTGACGACCATGGCCACCGCAGGGGCGTTTTCCTTGACGGGATAGCGAAAAGAGGTGTCCGGGAAGGGCCGGATCCCCGT
>ONGR01000023.1 GCA_900317425.1 uncultured Eubacteriales bacterium
TATACGATATCCAGGATGCCGCCGCAGGCACAGTTGGTCAGATTGGGCACCGCCTCATAGGTCCTGCCGCAGCGGACGCATTTGCCGTATTTGACGTTCTTCACGATGGACTCTCCTTTTTCAAAAAAGCGGGGGCGGGGCGATGCCCCGCCCCCTTTGGCGTTCGGTTCGATGCTTACAGGGCTTTCAGCAGGCCGGTGGCCTCGTTGAATTCGCGGATCAGCTCATCCAGCTGGTCGGCCTGGGCATGGACGGCGTCCCAGGTGCCCTTGGTGTCGTACCACAGGGCGTTCAGTTCCTGCACGTCCCGGGCCTGCTGCTCTACCCAGGTGTAGTACTTCAGGTTGTGGATGCGCTTGCGGTCCACATAGGTCAGCTCCAGCATGTTGTCGGTCTTCAGGCCCAGCATGTGGAGGGCGTGATCCTTGCCGGCCTCGATGGTGCTGTACATACCGTACATCTGGTTCAGCTCGTCCACGCGGGACTTGTACATGGCGGCGGAGTCGGTCAGTACCGTGCCCACCACGTCGTGCTCGGTAAGCTCATAGTACTTGGCCATCTTGATGCAGCACAGCACGTTGGCGATACCGGAGATGCCCAGCCAGGTCAGCTTCTCGATCAGCTCGTCGTCCAGCCCCAGCTCCTCCTTCATGTAGTGCTGGCCCTCCGGGGTATTGAACAGACGCAGCAGGCGCTGGCTGTCCTCGTCGTCGATGGCGATGGCCATGTCGGTGTTCTTCACGTTGTGGATCCAGGGGATATGCTTGTCGCCGATGCCCTCGATGCGGTGGCCGCCGAAGCCGTTTTCCAAAATGGTGGGGCACTGGAGGGCCTCGCCCACCGCCAGCTTCAGATGGGGATAGCGCTCCTTCAGCAGGTCGCCGGCACTCATGGTGCCGGCGGAGCCGGAGGTGAAGCAGGCGCCGGCAAAGCTGTCACCGGGCCGCTTGACCGCCTCAAAAAGGTCCGCCAGCGCCTTGCCGGTGACGTTGTAGTGCCACAGGGGGTTGCCCATCTCCTCAAACTGGTTGAAGATCATCATGGTGGGGTCCTGGCGCAGCTCCCAGGTCTTGTCAAAGATCTCCTTCACGTTGGACTCGCAGCCGGGGGTGGCGATGACCTGGCCGGCGATCTTGCTGAGCCAGTCAAAGCGCTCCCGGGACATCTCAGCGGGCAGGATGGCCACGCTGTCGCAGGCCAGCAGCTTGGAGTTGAAGGCACCGCCGCGGCAGTAGTTGCCGGTGGAGGGCCACACGGCATGGTGATAGGTGGCGTCAAACTGGCCGGTCACCAGACGGGGCGCCAGGCAGCCGAAGGAGGCGCCCACCTTATGACAGCCGGTGGGGAACCACTTGCCGGCCATGGCGATGATGCGGCAGGGCACGCCGGAGAGGACGCTGGGGATCTCCACGTAGTTGGGCACGGCCTGGAAGAGACCGCCGGTCTCCTTGGCCTCGTTCTTCCAGGTGATGCGGAACAGGTTCACGGGATCCACGTCCCACAGACCCGTGTGGCTCAGCTTCGCCTTGATCTTCTCCGGGATCAGCTCCGGATTCTCCATCTCGGCAAAGGTGGGGATGATGACGTTGTTCTCTCTGGCCTTCTGGATATTGTGCTGGAGGCCGACTTTGTTGATAGTCAGATCGATCATTTTTTCTTCTCCTCCTGTTTTTTGTTGGCGTCAATATAGGAATACAGCGTATATTTTGAGATACCGAAGTATTTTGCCACCTTGTCGCCGGACTTGGTGACCAGAAAAGCGCCGCTCTGGTTGAGGAACTGGATGGCGCGCATCTTGTCCTCCTTGTTCATCATGGCCACCGGCTTGCCCACCAGCTGCACCGACTGCTCGATCAGCTCGTCCAGCAGATCGTTGACGTTGACGATCTTCTCCGGCTCCGCCTGCTTGCTGCCCCGGGGTGTCAGTGCCTCGCCGATCTCCCGCTGGAGCATCATCAGCCCCGTCACGTCATAGTTGATGGAAAAGATGCCGGTGACGGCGCCCTTGCTGTTGCGAATGTAGATGGAGGAGGATTTCAGGATCTTGCCGTCCGGCGTCCGGGTCAGGTAACACAGCTCGTCCTTCGGTTGGGCATCCGCCTGGATGGCCTGCTCGATCACCACCCGGGAGCCGCCGTCCCCCACCTTCCGGCCGGACACGTGGCCGTTGACGATATAGACGATGGAGTGGTTCATGCTGTTCACGTCGTGGATCACCACTTCGCACTTGTCGCCGAACTGGGCGGCAATGCCATCCGCCAGCTGCTTGAGCATTTCCAGGCGCTTGCTCTCCATAAGACTGCCCCCTTCCCATTCTCACAGGTTTATCATATCACATTTCCATGAGAAATCAATCATTTTCCCAAAATATTTTTTAGGTTTCATGATTTTTTGTTTGACATCCGCCTCTGCTGTGCTATTATAAGAATAGGAACAATTATTCTGCGCAAAATGCGCTGTATTTCGTGCGCTGCACGGGGAGGAGCTAATTATGGATTTTGAAGCCATCAAGCAGGCGGCCGCCGGCTATCAGGAGGCCATGAGCCGCTTTCTGCGGGATATGATCGCCATTCCCTCGGAATCCTGTGAGGAGGAGCGGGTGGTCAAACGCATCGCTCAGGAGCTGGAGAGTCTGGGCTACGACAAGGTGGAGATCGACAAGCTGGGCAACGTGATCGGCTGGCTGGGCCAGGGTGACAAGATCATCGCCATCGACTCCCATATCGACACGGTGGGCATCGGCAACATCGACAACTGGGAGGCCGACCCCTACCGGGGCTATGAGACCGACACCATCATCTATGGCCGGGGCGGCTCCGACCAGGAGGGCGGCATGGCCGCCGCCGCCTACGGCGGAAAGATCATGAAGGACCTGGGTCTGATCCCCGAGGGCTACAAGATCATGATCGTGGGCTCCGTCCAGGAGGAGGACTGCGACGGTATGTGCTGGCAGTCCATCGTCAACGAGTATTTCAACGGGCCGGAGGACGCCCGCAGCAAGATCGAGTTCGTCATCTCCACCGAGCCCACCGATGGCGGCATCTACCGGGGCCACCGGGGCCGCATGGAGATCCGGGTGGACGTCCACGGCGTATCCTGCCACGGCTCCGCCCCCGAGCGGGGCGACAACGCCATCCATAAGATGGCCGAGATCATCGAGAACGTCCGGGATCTGAACGAGAATCCCGCCGACGACACGGTGGAGATCAAGGGCCTGGTGAAGATGCTGGATCCCAAGTACAACCCAGACCACTATGAGGACGCCCGGTTCCTGGGCCGGGGCACCTGCACCACCAGCCAGATCTTCTACACCTCCCCCTCCCGCTGCGCCGTGGCGGACAGCTGCGCCATCTCTGTGGACCGCCGCATGACCGCCGGCGAGACGTATCTGTCCTGCCTGAAGGAGATCGAGGACCTGCCCGCCTGCCGGAAGTACGCCAAGGACGTGAAGGTGTCCATGTATATGTACGACCGTCCCGCCTGGACCGGCCACGTCTACGAAACCGAGTGCTTCTTCCCCACCTGGATCAACAAGGAGACCGCCCCCCACGTCCAGGCTCTGGTGGACGCCCACCACGCCCTGTGGGGCAGGTCGCGTCTCTATGCCGATGAGAAGGCCGCCTCCACCCGTGTGGGCCGTCCCCTGACGGACAAGTGGACCTTCTCCACCAACGGCGTGTCCATCCAGGGCCGCTACGGCATCCCCTGCGTGGGCTTCGGTCCCGGCGCCGAGTCCCAGGCCCACGCTCCCAACGAGATCACCTGGAAGCAGGATCTGGTGACCTGCGCCGCCCTGTACGCCGCCGTGCCCATGCTCTACAAGCCGGAGAACAAGGACGGCTCCGCCACCTCCTTCCGCCAGGAGCTCACCGGAAACGACATCAAATAAACCGCACGAAAACGGCTGCGCCGTTTTCCGTGAAAGAGTTTTCCATTCTTCCCGCTCACCGCGGAAAGAATGGCAGTGTGTTCCTGGGGACGCGCATGTCGTCCTCCGGAACGATCTCATTATTTCGCGCCGTGCCCGGCGCGAAGTCTGCGACGCTTTACACCGGATACATCAAAACATCTGAATGAGGAGAACAATACTATGAGCAAAACCGCTGAACTGGCCAAGCGTCTGGAAGGCCTGGACATCAAGAATATGTACCGGGAGGACTTCTACTGGACCTGGGACAAGACCGACGACGAGATCGAGGCCGTCTTTACTGTGGCCGACGCCCTCCGCGACCTGCGGGAGCGGAACAAGAGCACGAAAATCTTCGATTCCGGCCTGGGCATCTCCATCTTCCGGGACAACTCCACCCGCACCCGCTTCTCCTTTGCCTCCGCCTGCAATCTGCTGGGTCTGGAGGTCCAGGACCTGGATGAGAAGAAGTCCCAGATCGCCCACGGCGAGACCGTCCGCGAGACGGCCAACATGGTGTCCTTCATGGCCGACGTCATCGGCATCCGGGACGACATGTTCATCGGCGAGGGACACAAGTATCAGAAAACCTTCATGGACGCCGTGAAGGAGGGTTATCGGGACGGCATTCTGGAACAGCAGCCCACGCTGGTGAACCTCCAGTGCGACGTGGATCACCCCACCCAGTGCATGGCCGATATGCTCCACGTGATCCACCACTTCGGCGGCGTGGAGAATCTGAAGGGCAAGAAGGTGGCCATGACCTGGGCCTACTCCCCCTCCTACGGCAAACCTCTGTCCGTGCCCCAGGGCGTCATCGGCCTGTTCACCCGCTTCGGCATGGACGTGACCCTGGCCCATCCCGAAGGCTACGATGTGATGCCCGAGGTGGAGGAGATCGCCCGGGAGAACTGCGAGAAGTACGGGTCCCATTTCCACAAGACCAACGACATGAAGGCGGCTTTTGCCGACGCCGACATCGTCTATCCCAAGAGCTGGGCCTCTTACGCCGCCATGGAGGAGCGCACCAAGCTCTACGCCGCCGGCGACAAAGAGGGCATTGACCGGCTGGAGCAGCATCTGCTGGCGGAGAATGCCCAGCATAAGGACTGGGCTTGCACCGAGGAAATGATGAAGCTCACCCGCGACGGCAAGGCCCTCTACCTCCACTGCCTGCCCGCCGACATCTCCGGCGTCAGCTGTGAGGAGGGCGAGGTGGACGCCTCCGTATTCGACCGCTATCTGGTGCCGCTGTACAAGCAGGCCTCCTTCAAACCCTACATCATCGCCGCCATGATCTTCCTGGCCCAGGTGAAGGACCCCGTCAAAGCCCTGCTGGAGCTGGACGGCGGCGAGGAGAAGCGGAAGAACTATTGATTTACGGCGCAGCTGCTTTTCTTCTTATGACTGCCTCTGCCAATATCAATAGCAGCCGGAGAAAGCTCTGTTGAAACAAGCCCCTTTGTGCCGGTGCATTTTCTATTGCGATAGGCCGAGTTTTTTGTCATTTTATTCAGTTTTTATTGAAATCCTGTGGCATCTCCTGTATAATAATATAAGCATCTATGGGTGAATTTCGGACGATAGTCCGTTGTTCAGGCGAACGGAAATTTTTGAACCGTCCGTCGATTACTACAAAGGAGGATAACTGAATGAAAAAGATTCTTGCGCTGCTCCTTGCTCTGGTCATGGCATTGGCTCTTGTCGCCTGCGGCGGCAACAAGACCCCCGATCCCACGCCCACACCCGGCGGCCAGACCGAGGAGCCTTTCAAGGTTGGCTTCATCACCCTGCATGATGAGAACTCCACCTATGACCTCAACTTCATCAACGCCGCCAAGGCCGCCTGCGAGAAGCTGGGCGTAGAGTACGTTCTCAAGACCAACATTCCCGAGGGTCAGGAGTGCTTCGAGACCGCCGCCGATATGGCTGAGAGCGGCTGCAAGGTCGTTTTCGCCGACAGCTTCGGCCACGAGCCCTTCATGATCCAGGCCGCCAAGGAGTATCCTGACGTCCAGTTCTGCCACTCCACCGGCACCCGCGCTCACACCGAGGGCCTGGCCAACTACCACAACGCTTTCGCCTCCATCTATGAGGGCCGCTATCTGGCCGGTGTTGCCGCCGGTATGAAGCTGCAGGCCATGATCGATGAGGGCAAGGTCAGCGCTGACGCCGCCAAGATCGGCTACGTGGGCGCCTTCACCTACGCCGAAGTGGTTTCCGGCTACACCTCCTTCTTCCTGGGCGTCCGCTCCATCGTCCCCACCGCTACCATGGACGTGACCTTCACCGGTTCCTGGTACGACGAGGCCGCTGAGAAGGAAGGCGCCAACAAGCTGATCCAGGGCGGCTGCGTCCTCATCAGCCAGCACGCTGACTCCTTCGGCGCCCCCACCGCCTGCGAGAGCGCCGGTGTGCCCGACGTGTCCTACAACGGCAGCACCAAGGACGTCGCTCCCAACACCTATATCATCTCCTCCCGCATCAATTGGGAGCCCTACTATGAGTACGTCATCAATGCCGTGAAGAACGGCGAGGCCATGGATCCCGACTGGACCGGCACCATCGCCTCCGGCTCCGTTGAGCTGACCGAGCTGAACGCCAACGTGGCCGCCCCCGGCACCCAGGAGGCCATTGACGCCGCCAAGGCCGAGCTGGCCGCCGGCACCCTGCACGTGTTCGACACCTCCAAGTTCACCGTCGAGGGCAAGACCCTGGATTCCTACCTGGCCGACGTGGACTCCGACGAGGCCTATGAGCACGAGACCGAGGTCGTTTCCGACGGTTACTTCCATGAGTCTGAGTTCCGCTCCGCTCCCTACTTCGATCTGACCATTGACGGCATCACCCTGCTGGATACCAAGTTCTGATCGAATTCCCAAACAGCGCAACAGACCGCCTTCGGGCGGTCTGTTTTTTTGTCTTCCATCGATACCGCGCCTAAAACTTTTTCTGTTTAACGAAATAAAAGTTTGTGGAATTTGATTTACAATGTCGAAGTGATGTGCTAAAATAAAGTTGGTTTCATATACGAATGCGGGAGCTTTCCCGCCGACAGGAAAGGGTGACTGCCTTGGAAACTGTGAAGAATGCCATCAAGATGGAGAATATCACCAAGCGCTTCGGCAGTGTGGTGGCCAACAACGCCGTCAACCTGGAGCTGCATGAGGGCGAGATCCTGTCTCTGCTGGGCGAAAACGGCAGCGGCAAGACCACGCTGATGAACATGCTCTCCGGTATCTACCATCCGGACGAGGGGCAGATCTACGTTCACGACAAGCCCGTAACCATCTCCTCCCCCAAGGATGCCTTTGACAACGGCATCGGTATGATTCACCAGCACTTCAAGCTGGTGGACGTGTTCACCGCCACGGAGAATATCGTGCTGGGTCTGAAGGATCAGGGCAAGCTGGATCTGAAAAAATCCAGCAAAAAGATCCAGGAGATCTGCGACAAATACGGCTTTGACATCCGGCCCGACCAAAAGGTCTACGACATGTCCGTCTCCCAGAAGCAGACGGTGGAGATCGTCAAGGTCCTCTATCGCGGCGCCGACATCCTCATTCTGGATGAGCCCACCGCCGTGCTGACCCCCCAGGAGACGGAAAAGCTGTTCCAGATCATGCGCAACATGCAGAAGGACGGCAAATCCCTCATTATCATCACCCACAAGCTCCACGAGGTGCTGGAGGTCTCCGACCGGGTCGCCATCCTTCGCAAGGGCGAGTACATCGGCGACGTGGCCACCAAGGACGCCAATCAGCAGTCCCTCACCGATATGATGGTGGGCCGCCGGGTCAGTCTGAATATCAATCGGCCCGACCCCGTGGATCCCAAGCCCCGGCTGGTGATCGAGCACCTGACGGCTTACGATGAGCTGGGCGTCAAGCGGCTAAGCGACGTGAGCTTCACCGCCAACAGCGGTGAGGTACTGGGCATCGCCGGTATCGCCGGCTCCGGCCAGCGCGAACTGCTGGAGGCCATCGCAGGCCTCTATCCCGTGGCGGAGGGTTCCATCTTCTTCTACGATCCCGACGTGGATTATTCCGATCCCAACAACCAGCCCAAAAACCTGGTGGGCATGGATCCCATGGCCATCCGCAAGGCCGGCATCGCCATGTCCTTCGTTCCCGAGGACCGTCTGGGCATGGGTCTGGTCGGCACCATGGGCATGACCGGCAACATGATGCTGCGCTCCTGGCGCAAGGGAAAAAGCCTCTTCGTCAACACTAAGGATCCCGAGGCTCTGGCCAAACAGGTCTGGCAGGAGCTGGAGGTGGTCACACCCGGCACCAACTTCCCCGTCCGCCGTCTCTCCGGCGGCAATGTCCAGAAGGTTCTGGTGGGCCGCGAGATCGCCCAGGAGCCTGCCGTACTGATGACGGCTTACGCTGTCCGCGGGCTGGACATCAATACCTCCTATACCATTTACAACCTGCTGACAGAGCAGAAGATGAAGGGCCGCGCCGTGATTTACGTGGGCGAGGATCTGGACGTGCTGCTGGAGCTGTGCGACCGGATCGTGGTGTTGTGCGGCGGACAGGTCTCCGGTGTGGTGGACGGACGTACCACCGACAAGCGGGAGGTCGGCGTGCTGATGACCCGCGTGGGAGGAGGCAAGAGCGATGAATAAACAATCCCTGTTCTATATCTCCAAGCGGGAGAGTCTGCCCTGGCAAAAGAGCTGGCTCATCCGCGGCGCAGCCATTCTGCTGGCTCTGATCTTCTGCGGCATCATCACCATGCTGCTGACGGGCCTGAACCCCGTTGAGGTGTTCAAAACCATCTACTACGGTGCCTTCGGCACAGCCCGCAAAACGTGGGTCACGGGGCAGAACCTGGCCATCCTGCTGGGCATCTCCCTGGCCATCACCCCCGCCTTCAAGATGCGTTTCTGGAACATCGGCGCTGAGGGACAGGTCCTCATCGGCTGCCTGGCCTGCGCCTCCTGCATGATCACCCTGGGCGGACGGCTTCCCAACGGCGTGCTGATCCCCATTTGTCTGGTGGCCAGTCTGGCCGCCGGCGCCTTGTGGGGCTTCCTGCCGGCCTTCTTCAAGGCCCACTGGGAGACCAATGAAACGCTGTTCACCCTGATGATGAACTATATCGCCACGCAGCTGGCGGCCTACTTCATCATCGTCTGGGAAGTTCCCAAGGGCTCCGGCAATATCGGCATCATCAACCAGGCCACCGAGGCCGGCTGGCTGCCTGTTCTGGGCGGACAGAAGTATCTGCTGACCATCCTTGTAGTGGCCGTCCTCACCGGCCTGATGTACATCTATCTGCAATACAGCAAGCACGGCTACGAGATCTCCGTGGTAGGTGAGAGCTACCGCACCGCCAGCTATGCCGGCATCAAGGTGGACCGGGTCATCATCCGCACCATGGTACTCTCCGGCGCCATCTGCGGTCTGGTTGGCTTCCTGCTGGTCAGTGCCACGGAGCACACTCTGACCACCACCCTGGTGGGCGGCCGCGGCTTTACCGCGGTCATGGTCTCCTGGCTGGCCAAATTCAATCCCATCGGCATGATCTTCACCAGTCTGCTGCTGGTATTCCTCCAGCGCGGCGCCACCGAGATCTCCAGTGTGTTCAGTTTGAACCACTCCTTTGCCGATATTCTGACCGGTATCATTCTGTTCTTTATCATCGGCAGCGAGTTCTTCATCACCTATGAGATCCACTTCCGTCACTCCGGAAAGGAGGCCAAGTAATCATGTTTGATATCGTATCCTTTATCCCCCGCGCCGTGATGCAGGGCATCCCCCTGCTGCTGGGCTCCACCGGTGAGATTCTGACGGAGAAATCCGGCAACCTGAATCTGGGCATCCCCGGCGTCATGTACGTGGGCGCCATCTCCGGCGTGATCGGCTCTTTCTTCTATGAGCAGTCCGTGGCCGGTGGTCCGCTGAACGGATTTCTGGCCATTGCCATTCCCCTAGTCTGCTCCCTGCTGGGCTCCCTGCTGATGGGTCTTCTCTACTGCTTCCTGACCGTCACCCTCCGGGCCAACCAGAACGTCACCGGTCTGGCCATGACCACCTTCGGCGTTGGCTTCGGTAACTTCTTCGGCGGCTCCCTCATCAAGCTGGCCGGCAGCGACGTGCCCTCCGTGGCTCTGCCCGCCACCAGCGCCTTCTTCAGCCGTCACCTCCCCTTCTCCGACAGTCTGGGCTGGTTCGGCAAGATCTTCCTGAACTATGGTTTCCTGGCCTATTTTGCCGTTATCGCGGCACTGCTGGCCTCCTACGTGCTCAACCATACCCGTCCCGGTCTGCACCTGCGCAGCGTGGGCGAGAGTCCCGCCACCGCCGATGCCGCCGGTATCAACGTCACCAAATACAAGTATCTGGCGACCTGCATCGGCAGCATGATCGCAGGCCTGGGCGGCCTGTATTATGTGATGGACTACGCCTGCGGTGTCTGGTCCAACAACGCCTTCGGTGACCGCGGCTGGCTGGCCATCGCCCTGGTTATTTTCACCATCTGGCGTCCCAACGTCAGCATTCTGGCCTCCATCCTCTTCGGCGGCCTGTATATTCTGTATCTCTACATTCCCACCGGCTCGCATATGGAGGTCAAGGAGCTCTACAAGATGCTCCCCTACGTCATCACCCTGGTTGTGCTGATCATCGTTTCCCTGCGCAAGAAACGCGAGAATCAGCCCCCCGCCTCTCTGGGCCTGAGTTATTTCCGCGAAGAGCGGTAAAGTATCTTGTAAAAAAGTGCCCGTTTCGGGCACTTTTTTACTGCATATGCTGTCACTACGTAAGGAGAGTCCTATGCGCCTTTTGACCACCACCGTCACCCCATCGGATGACGGAAAAAAACTGAAACACCTGCTGCGGAGCAGATGGCACATCTCCTCCACCCTGCTGAAGAGCCTCAAGTGGCGGGGAAGCGCCATTCTTCTCAACGATAAGCCGGTTACGGTGGCCGCCGTGCTGCATACCGGCGACGTGGTGACGGTGGATATCTCCGACGACGCCTCCCTCAGCGAGCACATCGTCCCGGTAGACGTTCCGCTGGACATTCTCTACGAGGACGAGGATCTGCTGATCCTCAACAAGCCCGCTGGGATCGCCGTCCACTCCGCCGCTCTGACGGAGGAGACGGTCACCGTCGCCGGGGCCGTGGCCCACCATCTGGGGGGCGCCCCCTTCCATCCGGTGAACCGTCTGGACCGCGGCGTCACCGGCATCATGGTGGTGGCCAAAAGCGGTTATATCCATCACCGCTGCATGGACATCCTCCACACCGACGAGTTCCGCCGGGAATACCGTGGCATCTGCCGGGGTATCCCCTCTCCCGTGTCCGGCACCATCGAGCTGCCCATCGGCCGGGACCCGAGTTCCGTGCTCAAGCGGTGCATCGATCCCAACGGTTCCCCCGCCCTCTCCGCGTATGAGGTGCTGCAAGCCATGGGCGACCGATCGCTGCTGCGGCTCCGCCCCCTCACCGGACGCACCCACCAGCTGCGGCTCCACTGCGCCGCCATCGGCCACCCGCTTCTGGGCGACTGGCTCTACGGCACAGAGGACAAATCGCTGATTGCCCGCCCCGCCCTCCACTCTTACGAACTGTGGCTTCGGCACCCCCTGTCCGGCCAGATGCTCCACGTCATCGCCCCGCTTCCGGAGGATATGATACGACTGATCCCATAAAAGAAGCACCTGCGGTTTCCCGCAGGTGCTTTTCCTTTACAGATCTACTTTTTCATAGCGTTTTACCGCTTGCCGGTAGGCAAAGAACGTCAAAATCCCATACAATGCGGCGCAAATCGCCAGCACCGGCAGCTGCCGCAGGCAGGATGTCCGGTCTACCCCGTCCAGCCAGGCAAGGCCCGGCAGATGGGGCAATGCCACATCACAGGTCACGATCAGCGCCACCGCGATGGAGGCCTTGAGAAAGGCGACGCCTACTTTATAACCGGTGCGATAGAAGGACGGCAGAAAAACAGAATTGAACACGGCAAAGAGGATCAGTCCGATGCCGAACAGTGCCACATTGGCGTCGATGCCCGCCAGATTGGTGCCCCTGGGATTGATCCGTGCCGACAGAAGCGCAAAGGGTACAGTCAGTACCAGCGACGCCAGCTCCACCAGAACAGCGAACAGACAGGCAACCTTTACGCCGTCCCGCTTCCGGATCGGCAGCACCGCGCAGTAGTCGGCATCCCGCTGCTCCCGGCCGTTCATGAACATGAAAAAAATGCCCAGCGTCACGTAGAAAAACGCCACCGTATAGGGATAGTTGGGGATCAGCAGAAAGACGCCGCTCAAAACAAACACCAGCGTCATGGGGTGGCAGGTCAGCCGCAGTTGCTTATATAATAGCGCCTTCATCATATTCCCTCCTCTCCACCGACACGATGATCTCCTCCAGCGTATTGCCGTGCCGGGCAAAGGCGCGGCGGAAAGAATCCACCGTCCCCGTGTGCAGAATCTGTCCATCCTTGATGAACGTGATGTGGCTGGCGCATTTCTCCAGATCCGAGGTGATATGGGTGGAGAACAGGATGCTCCTGCTCCCATCCGCCACAATGGAGCGAAACAGCCCCGTCAACTCATCCCGGGATACGGGATCCAGGCCGCTGGTGGGCTCGTCCAGGATCAGCAGCGTGGCGTTATGGCTCAGTGCCAGGGCGATCAGATACTTGACCCGCATACCGCTGGAGAGCTGATCCACCCGTTTCTCGCTGTCAAGCGAAAATATTTTACAATAGTGCTGATACTTAGCTTCGTCCCAGTTCGGATAGAACCGCCTTGTCACGTGGGTGATGGTACGGAGTTTCTTCTTGGGATAGAAGTCGATGCCGCCTAGAACGACGCCGATGTTCTCCTTCATATGCCGCTCGTCGGCAGAAATAACCCGATCTTGAAAGAAAACACGGCCCCCATCGGGGTGGACCATGCCCAGGATCGATTTCAGGGTGGTGGACTTTCCGGCGCCGTTCCGCCCGATGAAGCCCATAACAGCCCCCTGGGGAACAGCAAAGGAAACGTCCTTCAGTTCAAAGGTCGGATACTTCTTGCACAGCCCCTCTACCCGCAATATATCGCTCATTTCTCGTCCTCCTGCAGCGAATCCTGCACCGCACCGGCAAAGACCCGGCGCGCCTCCTCGCTCTCCTCCGGAAGCACCTCAGCCCCTTGCCCGGCAAAGATCTTGTCCACCATCGGCTGCAGGGCCCCCACCGTCTGCATGGCGATGCCCTTCTTTCGGTCCGCCATCAGCACCAGCGTATCCCCCGGCTCCAGGTCAAACATATCCCGTACCTCCTTGGGGATCACGATCTGCCCCTTTGGCCCCAGCTTCACCGCCGACATGTAATATTGCTCACTGCGCTTTTTCACGGTCGTCTCCTCCAATTAGTATAACTTTTCTTACTTTTCTGATTATAGCAAGCAAGTATCCCGCTGTCAATCCTATTTGGAACCCGCACTCGACACCGGGCCGCCCCTGTGATATACTGAACACAATAAGCAAAGGAGCGCAAACGATGAATCTCTGTGACCGCAACGATATACAGGCCCTGCTGGGACGACACGGCTTCCGCTTTTCCAAGTCCATGGGTCAGAATTTCCTCATTGAGGACTGGGTGCCCCGTGACATTGCCGATGCCTGCGGTGCCGATGCGCACACCGGTGTGCTGGAGATCGGCCCCGGTATCGGCCCTCTGACGCAAGAGTTGGCCCGCCGGGCGGGCAAGGTGGTGTCGGTGGAGCTGGACAGCCGACTCTATCCCGTTCTGACGGAGACCATGGCCGGGTTTGACAACTTTACCCTGGTGCCCGGCGACGTGATGAAGCTGGATATGCGGGATCTGGTAGATGCGCATTTCGCCGGTCTGCGGCCCATCCTCTGCGCCAATCTGCCCTACAACATCACCACGCCTGTGCTGACCGCCTGCGTGGAGGCCCGGTGCTTCGACAGTCTCACCGTCCTCATCCAGAAGGAGGTGGCTCAGCGGATCTGCGCCAGGCCCGGCACTGCCGACTATGGCGCCTTTACGCTGCTGATGCAGTATTACACCGACCCCCGGCTGCTGTTCACCGTGCCCAACACCTGCTTCCTCCCGGCCCCCAAGGTGACTTCAGCGGTGATCCACTGCCCAGTACGGAAGACTCCGCCGGTGGAGGTGGTATCGGAGTCGGCCCTGTGGCGGACGGTGCGTGCCGGCTTCGCCCTGCGGCGCAAGACGCTGGTGAACTCCCTCCAGACCGGCTATCAACTGCCCAAGGAACAGCTGATCGGGATCGTCACCGCCTGTGGCCTGGACCCCACCGTCCGCGGAGAGCGGCTGAGCCTGGCCGATTACGCCCGGCTGACCAACGCCCTGCAATCGGCAATATGACTTGCTGCGTGGAAGGTGCCTGCGAATACCGCAGGCATCTTTTTATGCGTTCTCACCGAATGTCTTTTGTATCGTTTGCACAAACTTTTACATCTATTTTTTCTGTCCTTGTCTCCACATTTTGTTCACTTCTTCTTGCATTTACACAAGATGTAGTATATCATAGTTATGTTCGCAAAAATGGATTGATAGCCCCCTGGGGGAGAAAAGATAGAGATACACCAAGGAGGAGAGCATGAAAATCATCAAGCGCAATGGCTCAGAGGTCATTTTCGATATCACCAAAATCATCATCGCCATCACCAAGGCCAACGAATCCGTGCCGGAGGCCGACCGCATGACGCCGGTACAGATCCAGCGCATCGCCCAGTCGGTGGAGCTGCAGTGCCAGCAGATGGGCCGCGCCCCCACCGTGGAGGAGATCCAGGATATGGTGGAGCATCAGATCATGGCCCATGGCGCCTTCGAGGTGGCCAAGAGCTACATCACCTACCGCTATACCCGGTCCCTGGTCCGCAAGTCCAACACCACCGACGACAAGATCCTCTCCCTCATCGAGTGCAACAACGAGGAGGCCAAGCAGGAGAACTCCAACAAGAACCCGGTGGTCAACTCCACCCAGCGGGACTACATGGCCGGCGAGGTCAGCCGGGATATCACCTGCCGCATCCTGCTTCCCAAGGACATCGTGGACGCCCACAACGAGGGCCTCATCCATTTCCACGACGCCGATTACTTCGCCCAGCACATGCATAACTGCGATCTGGTAAATCTGGAGGACATGCTGCAAAACGGCACCGTCATCACCGGCACGCTGATCGAGAAGCCCCACTCCTTTGCCACCGCCTGCAACATCGCCACCCAAATCGTGGCCCAGGTGGCCAGCAATCAGTACGGCGGCCAGTCCATCAGCCTGACCCATCTGGCCCCCTTCGTCCAGGTGAGTCGGGAAAAGCTCCGCAGCAGCGTCCGGGACGAGTTTGACGCCGCCGGCATCTCTGTGGACGGCGAGAAGGTCAACGCCATCGCCGAGAAGCGGCTCCGGGAGGAGATCCGCCGTGGTGTGCAGACCATTCAGTACCAGGTGGTCACTCTGCTGACCACCAACGGTCAGGCCCCCTTCATCACCGTGTTCATGTATCTGGGTGAGGCCCGGAACGACCAGGAGCGGGCCGACCTGGCCCTCATCATCGAGGAGATGCTGCTCCAGCGCATCCAGGGCGTAAAGAACGAGAAGGGTGTGTGGGTCACCCCTGCCTTCCCCAAGCTGATCTACGTGCTGGAAGAGGACAACATCCATGAGGACAGCAAGTACTGGTATCTCACCAAGCTGGCCGCCAAGTGCACCGCCAAGCGCATGGTACCCGACTACATCAGCGAAAAGAAGATGCTGGAGCTGAAGGTGGACAAAAACGGCGAGGGCCACTGCTACACCTGCATGGGCTGCCGCTCCTTCCTGACCCCCTACGTGGATGAAAACGGCAAGCCCAAGTACTACGGCCGCTTCAACCAGGGCGTCGTCACCATCAACCTGCCGGACGTGGCTCTCTCCTCCGGCGGCATTATCGAGAAGTTCTGGAAGATCTTTGACGAGCGTCTGGAGCTGTGCCACCGAGCCCTCATGTGCCGCCACGAGCGGCTCAAAGGCACCCTGTCCGACGCCGCCCCCATCCTGTGGCAGTACGGTGCCTGCGCCAGGCTGAAGAAGGGCGAGCCCATCGACAAGCTGCTCTACGGCGGCTATTCCACCATCTCCCTGGGCTACGCCGGCCTCTATGAGTGCGTCAAGTACATGACCGGCAAGAGCCACACCGACCCCTCCGCCACCCCCTTCGCCCTGGAGATCATGAACTACATGAACGCCGCCTGCCGCCGGTGGAAGGCCCAGCACAACATCGACTTCTCCCTCTACGGCACGCCGCTGGAGTCCACCACCTATAAGTTTGCCAAGTGCCTCCAGAAGCGCTTCGGCGTTATCGAGGGCATCACCGACAAGGGCTATATCACCAACAGCTACCACGTCCACGTCACCGAAAAGATCGACGCCTTCCGAAAGCTGGAGTTTGAGGCCCAGTTCCAGCATCTGTCCCCCGGCGGCGCCATCAGCTACGTGGAGGTGCCGGATATGCAGAACAATCTGGACGCCGTGCTGGAGGTCATGAAGTTCATCTATGACCACATCATCTACGCCGAGCTGAACACCAAGAGCGACTATTGCCAGGTTTGCGGCTGGGACGGCGAGATTGACATCGTAGAGCAGGACGGCAAGCTGATCTGGAAGTGCCCCCAGTGCGGCAACACCGACCAGGACAAGATGAACGTGGCCCGCCGCACCTGCGGCTATATCGGCACCCAGTTCTGGAACCAGGGCCGCACCCAGGAGATCCGGGATCGGGTCCTGCACCTGTAAAACACCATCGCATCAGAAGTGGGGCGGGCAGTGCCCGCCCCGTTTTTATGAGGAGAGGCCCATGTATTACGGCGAACTGAAAAAATGTGATATTGCCAACGGCACGGGCGTCCGTGTGACCCTGTTCGTCAGCGGCTGCACCAACCACTGTGAGGGCTGCTTCCAGCCCCAGACGTGGGACTTTTGCTACGGTCGGCCCTATACCGCCGACACGGAGGCGGAGATCTTTGGCGAGTTGGACAAGTCCTACGTCAACGGTCTGACGGTGCTGGGCGGCGAGCCCTTTGAGCCGGAAAACCAGCGGGAGCTGGTGCACCTGCTCCGAAAGGTCAAAGAGCGCCGGCCGGGCAAAACCATCTGGGTGTTCACCGGCTTCACTCTGGACGGGGAGCTGCTGGCAGACGGCAGTCATCCCCGTTGTGAGGTCACCGACGAGATGCTCTCCTATATCGACGTTCTGGTGGATGGCCGTTTCATCCCGGCCCAGAAGGATATCAGCCTGCAATTTCGCGGCAGCCGCAACCAGCGCGTCATCGACATGAACCGGACCCGCGAAATGGGACAGATCACGATCTGGGACCAGCTCCGCCGGTAGGTCGAAATAATCGAAAATACTTGAGAAATCTCCGCCAAACGGCGGAGATTTTTTCAAAAACTGCAGATAATACTTGTAATTTTTCAGGAATATTGATATAATTCAAAACAATATTTTGGTAAGTTATATAACTAATTCTAATGAGGTATATTTATGTCCGTAAAACTGGAGCTTTACAAGGTATTCAAAGAGGTGGCCGAGGCCGGCAACATCACCGCCGCCGCCCAGTCCCTCTATATCTCCCAGTCCGCCGTCAGTCAATCGATCAAGCAGCTGGAGAGCGAACTGCAGACCCGTCTGTTCTCCCGCAATTCCCGGGGCGTAACCCTCACCGGCGAGGGCAAGATGCTCTATGAGTACGTCCGCAGCGCCATGGGCCTGCTGGAGACCGGCGAGGCCAAGCTCAGCCAGACCCGCGACCTGCAGATGGGACATCTGACCATCGGCGCCAGCGACACCGTCACCAGCCAATTCCTGCTGCCCTATCTGGATCGCTTCCACCGCCGCTATCCGGCCATCCGCATCCAGATCGTCTCCGGCCGCAGCCACAAGGTGCTGGGCCTGCTGCAGTCCGGCAAGGTGGACATCGCCTTTGCCAGCACCCCCCGGTGAGAACGGCTCCCTGACCACCTTCCCCTGCTTTGCCACCCACTCCATCTTCGTAGCCGGGGCGGACTATCCCTGCGATTTCGACCACGTCTATACCATTCAGGAAATTGCCCGGTTCCCCCTGATCCTGCTGGAGCGCAAGGCCTCCTCCCGCCTCTACCTGGAGAAGTATTTCCTTCAGAACGGTCTGCATCTGGACCCAGAGATCGAGTTGGGCGCCCGCAGCCTGCTGGTGGATCTCGCCACCATTGGCTTCGGCGTGGCCGGCGTGACCGAGGAGTTCGTCACCCGCGATCTCGAGAGCGGCCGGCTGCGCAAGCTCCGGACCGATTTTGAGATCCCCGCCCGCAGCGTGGATATGTGCACCCTCCGGGACGTTCCTATGACCGCCGCGGCGGAGCAGTTCGTCCATTTCGTGAAGGACAGCATCACCGCGAAATAACCGGAAAAGAGACGCACTTTGTGTGTCTCTTTTTTCTTGTTTCGTCCTTCTTTTTCACTGCTTATCCCTGTCATAAGGCCGTATTTTTCCCTTGTGGCATCCGACAAAAAAAGTGCCGAAAAATCTGGCATTTTCCCGTATCCGTATCTTGTTTTTTTGTTTCGTTTCGAGTATGATGGATATCATAAAAATCACTTTTAAACTGATTGAAAAGGAGCGTGGCCCCCATGGAACAGCTGAAGGAACGGATCCGCCGCGAGGGCAAGGTGCTGCCCGGCAACATCATCAAGGTCGACGGTTTTCTCAATCACCGGGTCGACACCCAGCTGCTGAACGACATTGCCGACGAGTTTGCCCGGTATTTTGACGTCAGCAAGATCACCACAGTTCTGACCGCCGAGGCCAGCGGTATCGCTCTGGCCACTATCTGCGCCCAGTAGTTCGGCGTACCCATGCTTTTTGCCAAGAAGGCAAAAAGCGACAACATCGAGAGCGGCCTCTATCAGAGCGAGGTATTCTCCTACACCTACAAGAAAAAGGTCACTCTGCTGGTGTCCCAGGAGTGGCTCCACGCAGACGATCACGTGCTGATCATCGACGATTTCATGGCCAACGGCTTCGCCATGCAGGGTCTGGTGGATATCGTCAACGCCGCCGGCGCCACGCTGGAAGGCATCGGTGTGGCCGTGGAGAAGGGCTTCCAGGGCGGCGGCGACAAGTTCCGCGCCATGAAGGGCGTCCGCTACAAGGCCCTGGCCGTCATCGAGAAGGCCGATGAGAACGGCATCATCTTCCGGGACGACGAGGACTGATCCTCCCCTGCCCGGTTTTCGGAATTGTTATTTAATTTGAAATTACATACGGAGGGATAAGACTATGGCAAACAACAAGCGCCCCGAAACCATGGAACGTATCACCACGCCGGAGCTGGCCCGCGCTTTTATCGACGAGCAGCTGGCCGCCCTGCGCGCCCAGATCGGCGATAAGAAGGTCCTGCTGGCCCTCAGCGGCGGCGTGGACTCCTCTGTGGTCGCCGCCCTGCTGATCAAGGCCATCGGCCAGCAGCTGGTCTGCGTCCACGTGAACCACGGCCTCCTGCGCAAGGGTGAGCCCGAGCAGGTCATCGAGGTGTTCCGCAATCAGATGGACGCCAACCTCATCTATGTGGATGCGGTGGACCGCTTCCTGGATAAGCTGGCCGGCGTCTCCGATCCCGAGACCAAGCGCAAGATCATCGGCAAGGAGTTCATCGACGTCTTCGCCGAGGAGGCCAAGAAGCTGGAGGGCATCGAGTTCCTGGCTCAGGGCACCATCTATCCCGACATTCTGGAGTCCGACGGCGTGAAGGCTCACCACAACGTGGGCGGTCTGCCCGAGGATCTGCAGTTTGAGCTGGTGGAGCCGGTGAAGTTCCTCTACAAGGACGAAGTCCGCGTGGTGGGCAAGGAACTGGGTCTGCCCGACGGCATGGTGTACCGTCAGCCCTTCCCCGGCCCCGGCCTGGGCGTGCGCTGCGTGGGTGCCATCACCCGCGACCGTCTGGAGGCGCTGCGTGAGTCCGACGCTATCCTGCGCGAGGAGTTCGCCAAGAACGGTCTCGCCGGCAAGGTGTGGCAGTACTTCACCGTCGTGCCCGACTTCAAGTCCACCGGTATTCTGAACGGCAAGCGCACCTTCGACTGGCCCGTGATCATCCGTGCCGTCAACTCCGTGGACGCTACCAGCGCTACCATCGAGGAGATTCCCTACGCCCTGCTGCACCACATCACCAAGCGTATCACCTCCGAGGTGCCCGGCGTCAACCGTGTGCTGTACGATCTGACCCCCAAGCCCACCGGCACCATTGAGTGGGAATGATCCACGAAACGCTGCCAACCCGCATAAACACTGGGTTTTTGAGGCTTCAAACAGCCTCGTGACAACGTTTTGACAACACTTGAACATGATAAAAAAGAGCCGGCCGATTATTCATCGGCCGGCTCTTTTCACGTCTTTCTCACTCCACCGTCTTGGGCGCTTCGTGCTCGCAGTAGATGCAGCGATAGATCTTCTTCTCCCTGTCCGTCAGGCGGAACTCGTGGCAAAGCTCTTGCTCCACGGAGGTGATGCAGCGGGGATTCTTGCAGTGGATAATGCCCCGGACACGCTCCGGCAGACTCAGATGCTCCCGCTTGGCCAGCTTGCCGTCCTGAATGATATTGACGGTGATACCGGGATCGATGTAGCCCAGCACGTCGAAGTCCAGATCGATGACCTGGCCCACCTTGATGATATCCTTCTTGCCCATCTTGACGCTGTCCGCATTCTTGATCATGGCCACGGTGCAGTCCAGCTTGTCCAGGCCCAGGATCTTGTACACCTCCATGCCGTGTCCGGCGGTGATGTGATCCAGCACGATGCCGTCTTTGATCTGACCGATAATCATACGTTTACCTCCAACAATTTCAGAATGAGCGCCATGCGCATATACTTGCCGTTGAGCACCTGCTTGAAGTAGCAGGCGCGGGGATCATCGTCGACCGCCACGGAGATCTCGTTGACGCGGGGCAGCGGATGCAGGATGGACAGGCTCTCCTTGGCGGTGCGGAGCTTCTCCGGGGTCAGGATGTAGGTGTCCTTCAGACGCAGGTAGTCCGCCTCGTTGAAGAAGCGCTCGCGCTGCACGCGGGTCATATACAGGATATCCAGCTGGGGCATGGCCTCCTCCAGGCTGGTGACCTCCTCGTAGGGGATACCGTTGGCCTCCAGCACGTCGGTGATGATATAGCGGGGCACCTTCAGTTCCTCCGGGGAGATCAGCACGAACTTGACGCCCTTATAGCGGGACATGGCGGAGATCAGGGAGTGGACGGTGCGGCCGAACTTCAGATCGCCGCACAGGCCGACGGTCAGATTGTCGAATGTACCCTTCTCCCGATAGATGGTCAGCAGGTCTGCCAGGGTCTGGGTGGGGTGGTTGTGACCGCCGTCACCGGCGTTGACCACTGGGACACCGGCGGTACGGGTGGCCACCAGAGGTGCGCCCTCCTTGGGGTGGCGCATGGCGATGATGTCGGCATAGCAGCCCACGGTACGGACGGTGTCGGCCACGCTCTCACCCTTGGCGGCGGAGCTGCTCTTGGCCTCGGAGAAGCCGATGACGTTGCCTCCCAGTTCATACATGGCGGCCTCGAAGCTGAGGCGGGTGCGGGTGGACGGCTCAAAGAACAGCGTCGCCAGCTTCTTGCCGCGGCAGGACTCGGCGTACTTAGCCGGGTTGGCGATGATGTCCAGGGCACGGTCGATGAGCTCCTGCAGCTCGTCCGTGCTCATCTGCATGATGTCGATGAGATTTTTCATTTGGTACCTCCTGTTATCCAGCTTTCATCAGATGGGTTGTTCCGGAAGGCGATCAGACGGTCCACGTCCTCCTGTCTGATGTACCCCTCCCGGGCAGCCACCTGTGTGATCACATCAAAATTGGTCAGCGAGTGGTTCTCCACTTGGGCCGCGGCCAGCCGGTCCAGGCCTTTCTGCATACCGTAGGTGAAGATACTGACGATACCCAGCACCTGGGCTCCCGCCTCACGCAGGGCCTCCACCACGTCGATAACGCTGCCGCCGGTGGAGATCAGATCCTCCACCACGACCACCCTCTGACCCGGCTCCAGCTTTCCCTCGATGCGGTTCTGCCGTCCGTGGTCCTTGCTGCCGCTGCGGACGTAGCCCATGGGCAGGCCCAGGATATGTCCCGTGATGGCGGCGTGGGCGATACCGGCGGTGGACGTGCCCATCAGCACCTCCGCCTCCGGGTAGTAAGTGCGGATCAGCTCCGCCAGACCGTTCTCCACGTCGCTGCGGACGGCGGGAGCCGTCAGCGTCAGGCGGTTGTCGCAGTACACCGGGCTCTTGATGCCGCTGGCCCAGGTGAAGGGCTCCTCGGGCCGGAGAAACACCGCGCCGATGCTCAGCAGATCCTTGGCAATTCTCTCCTGCATAATGACCTCCTCTTCTCTCAACCCACGAAGTCCGCCACGCAGCGGCGATAGGCCGCCACAGGGTCCTCCGCAGCCGTGATGGGACGACCCACCACGATGTAATCCGAGCCGATCTCCCGGGCCCGGGCCGGGGTGGTGACACGCTGCTGGTCACCGCTGGCGCCGTCGGCAAAGCGGATGCCCGGCGTCACCGTCAGAAATCCGTCGCCGCAGGTCTCATGGACACGGCCCGCCTCCAGCGGGGAGCAGACCACGCCGTCCAGCCCGGCGGCCTTGGCATTGGCGGCATACTGCATGACCACCTCCTCCAGAGGGCGGGCGATCAGCAACTCGTTCTCCATACGCTGCTGGTCGATGGATGTCAGCTGTGTCACGGCGATCAGCAGCGGACGGCTGCCGTCGGGCCGGGTCAGGCCCTCCACCGCGCCTCGCATCATATCCAAACCGCCGGCGGCGTGAAGATTGCAGATATCCACGTCCAGGCCGGACAGCACCGCCATGGCCTTTTTCACCGTGTTGGGGATGTCGTGCAGCTTCAGATCCAGGAAGATCTTATGGCCCCGGGCCTTGATGGCCCGGACGATGGCCGGCCCCTCGGCGTAGAACAGCTCCATGCCGATCTTCACGAAGGGCTTCTCGTCGGTGAACTTGTCCAGAAATGCGTAGGTCTGTTCCGCCGTGGCAAAGTCACAGGCAACGATCACGTCTTTTCCCATTATTTTGCTCCTCCTATGATGTCACGCAGGTTGTGGATGCCGTAGCGGTCCATGACCGCAGGCAGCTCCTCAATGATTCTCTTGCAGATGAAGGGATCCACCAGATTGGCCGCGCCGATCTCCACGGCCGTGGCGCCCGCCAGCATCATCTCGATCACGTCCTCCGCCGAGCTGACGCCGCCCATTCCCACCACGGGGATGGACACGGCGCGGGCCACCTGCCAGACCATCCGCAGCGCCACGGGAAACACCGCCGGGCCGGAGAGCCCCCCGGTGGTATTGGCCAGTACCGGGCGGCGGGTCTTCAGGTCGACCCGCATGGCCATCAGGGTGTTGATCAGGCTGATGCCGTCAGCCCCCGCCTCCTCGCAGGCTTTGGCCACCGCCGCGATGTCCGTCACGTTGGGTGACAGCTTCATGATCACCGGCTTGGTGGTGACCGCCTTCACGGCCCGGGTCACCGCCGCCGCCTGGGCAGGATCGGTACCGAAGCTCATGCCGCCGCCGTGGACGTTGGGACAGCTGATGTTCACCTCCAGCCATCCCACCTGGGGTTGACTGTCCAGTTTTTGGCAGACGGCGGCGTACTCTTCCACGTAGAAACCGCTGACGTTGGCCAAGATCGGCTTGCGAAAGCATTGGGCCAGCTTGGGCAGTTCCTCCGCGATGACGGCGTCCACGCCGGGGTTCTGCAGACCCACGGCGTTGATCATCCCCCCCCGGTGCCTCGGCGATCCGGGGCGTCTCGTTGCCGAATCTGGAGGCAAGTGTAGTCCCTTTACAGGAAAAAGATCCCAATACATTGATGTCGTAGAACTCCGCAAATTCATGGCCATAGCCAAAAGTACCGGAGGCCGGTATCACCGGGTTGTCCAATTCGATGCCGCAGAGCGTTACGTTCAGTCGTCCCATCGGATCTCCTCCTTTCGCAGCACGGGGCCCTCCTTGCAAATGCGTTTATTCCCGGTGATGGTACGGCAGGAGCAGCCCATGCAGGCGCCGAAACCGCAGCCCATCCGCTTCTCAAAGCTCAGCTGCCCCTCCCCTTTCGTGGCCCGATAGACGGCCTTCAGCATGGGCTCGGGACCGCAGGTGTAGAAGTAGGAGTAATCCAGTCCCGCCAGGGCGTCAGTGACGAATCCTTTAACCCCCGCAGAACCGTCCACCGTAGCTACGATTACCTCAGCTCCCAAGCCCCGGAACTCATCCACATAGAAGATCTCACTCCTTGTATTGAAGCCCAGCACCGCCGTGACCTTGCAGCAGTTGGCGGCGAGAAGCTGTTTCGTCAGCCAGTACATGGGCGGCACGCCCACGCCGCCGCCGATCACCAGTGGATTCGGCCCGGCAGTTGTCAGATCGTACCCGTTGCCCAGGCCCGTCAGCAGGTCCAGCCGTGTGCCTACCGGCATCTGCCGCATCTGCTCCGTGCCGCCGCCCACCACCTTGTAGATGAGGGTCAATACGTCACCCTCCACGTCGCACACGGAGATAGGGCGGCGCAGAAAACGACCCTCCAGCCGGATGTTGACAAACTGGCCCGGCCGGGTGATGGCGGAGGTATCCCCCCGCAGCCGCATCCGTACAATGGCATCGGTCAGCGGCGTGTTTTCAATGACTGTAAAGTAACTTTGCTTCATAGCGTTTTGTCTCCTATTTTGCCAGACGAGGATCACACCAGGCGATTTCACCGTCCACCACGGTCATCATACAGCGGCCCTGGACCGTCCAGCCGGCAAAGGGGGTGCTGCGTCCCATGGTGAGGAATTCCGCCGGATCGATGTCGTACGTCTCGTTCAGATCAAACACCGTATAGTTGGCGCGTTTCCCTTCCTCCATGGTATCCGTCAGGCCAAACCGCCGCCTCGGGTTATCGCACAGCAGTTCAATGAGCCGCTGCAACGTCAGCTCGCCTTTCTGTACCAGATGGGTATACAGCAGCGGGAAGGCCGTCTCCAAGCCCACCACGCCCATGAGGCTGCCCAGGAGGCCTCGGCTCTTCTCCTCCGCCGTGTGGGGCGCATGGTCGGTGGCGATCACGTCTATCGTCCCGTCCCAGAGGCCCTCCAGAAGAGCCTGCCGGTCCTCCTCGGAACGAATGGGTGGATTCATCTTGAAGCGGCCGTCCTCCTGCAGCATGGAGTCATTGAGCAGCAGGTAGTGAGGCGCCGTCTCGCAGGTCACGTTCAGGCCCTCCGCCTTGGCTTCACGGATCAGCGCAACGCTCTCCTTGGTGGAAATATGGCACACGTGGTAACCGCAGCCGGTCTCACGCACCAGGTCCAAGTCCCGGGCGATCTGGCCCCACTCGGACTGGGAGCATATGCCCTTGTGTCCGTGGGCGGCGGCATAGGCGCCGTCGTGGATATAGCCGCCGTGAAGAAGGCTGTTGTCCTCGCAGTGGGCCACGATCAGCTTGCCCAGATCCTTGGCCTTGCGCATGGCCGTGCGCATCATCTCAGCGTTCTGGACCCCCCGTCCATCGTCGGAGAAGGCCACCACGTAAGGCGCCAGCGCCTCCATATCAGAGAGGGTCTCCCCTTTTTCTCCGGCAGTGATGGTGCCGTAGGGGATCACGTGGACCGCCGCGTCCTTTTCAATGGCGTCCAGCTGGAGCCGGAGATGCTCCATCGTGTCCGGACAGGGGTTCAGGTTGGGCATGGTGCACACGGCGGTGTAGCCGCCGTGTGCCGCGGCGCGGCTGCCGCTGGCGATGGTCTCCTTATAAGAAAATCCCGGCTCACGGAAGTGCACGTGCACATCGGCGAAACCGGGAAAAACGGTGTAATTGTCACAGGAGATGATGCGATCCAAGACGGCATCGGCAGGGACAGGGCGGAGAAGGCCATCAAAGACGGCGATATCCTTTGTCCGGATCTCACCGTTGCGATATACATTGGCGTTGGCAAACAGATAGCGCATCGGAAGCTCCTTTCCCATCAAAAAAGCTGCTCTCCCGCCAAGGGAGCGCAGCAGCAAAAACGGGTACAGCACACCCGATATTCTGTTTCCGATGCAGTCCTTGGCGGCCTCACGGGACCGACCTTAAAGTACTGTAAGAAGTATAGTGAACTGGCGTCCATTTGTCAAGTAGTAAACCCGCTTTTTTCCACAATTCTCTTTACTTCAGGGGCGGGGTGTGCTATGTTGATACGAGAGAGCTCCGGGAGGTAGAAGCCATGCAATGGAAAGCACAGATCATGGATGAGACGCAGCTGCAGCGCTCCGTCACCCGCATCACCCATGAGATCATTGAGCGCAATCACGGCGCCGACCATATCTGTCTGCTGGGCATCAAACGCCGTGGCATTCCCCTGGCGGAGATGATCGCCGGGAAAATCCGGCAGTTTGAGAGCGTTGACGTGCCGGTGGGGCACATCGACATCTCTCTGTACCGGGACGATCTCACGGAGTTGTCCCCCCAGCCGGGCACGTCGGACTGCGTCATTCCCTGCGACGTGGCAACGCACACCATTATTCTGGTGGACGACGTACTGTTCACCGGGCGCACCGTCCGGGCGGCCATCGACGCGGTAATCCACTACGGTCGGCCCAAGGCCATCCAGCTGGCGGTCCTCATCGATCGGGGCCATCGGGAACTCCCCATCCGTCCGGACTACGTAGGCAAAAACATCCCCACCTCCCGTTCTGAGGTGGTGCTGGTGAAAATGGCATCCATCGACGGCTCCTGCGGCGTCGATCTCTGTCAGCTCCCCTGAATCATTCTTCAAAGACAAGGCCCTGCCAACGAGGCAGGGCCTTGCTTTATCATCTTATTATGTATTTCCCGTCAGAAATCACGCTGCCGGACAGACAGCATAACGCGGCCCTTGATCTGCTTTTCCGGGATGGGGCCCAGGATCCGGCTGTCCCGGCCTTCACCACGGTTGTCGCACAGCACGAAAAACTCTCCGCCCTTTACTGTAACCGGGAATTCGACACCCTCGCGAAACAGGATCGTCTCTCCGGAGGCATAGGGCTCCATCTGATAGTATCCGTTGACCTTCACTCCCTCCGCCGTGATCTCCACCGTGTCGCCGCCGACGGCTACCACCCGGCCCACCAGCAGCTTTCCGGCCTCATCGGTATAGACCACCGCTTCCCCTGCCTCCGGGGTTTTGTCCAGCCGGTAGTAGAACACCACGTCGCGATCGTGGAACGCCGGCTCCATGGCGGTGCCGGATTGAACGGTCACACCCACAACAAACACCAGTACTGCGCCGAAAAACAGGCAAATCCAGCCGATCTTCAGCAGCAGCGCCAGCAGATCGCCCATCACGCCGGATTGGCCTTTTCTTTGCGGCTTCTGATCGGGTGTGGGCTTGGCAGACTGCAGCCGTTTCCCTGCAGGCGTCTTCTTCACCGGCTCGTCAGCTTTCTGTCCTTCCGTCACCCCGATAGGGAACGCCTCGTCCGGATCGTCCGCAGCTATGAGCTTTTCATTCTGTTTCATCCATTCCATGACAGAATCCATGGGAGCCTGCCGTCCCTGTTCCTCAGGACGAAGCGGGTTTTCCGCCATCAGTCCTCACCGCCTTTCCTGTTTCTTCTGCGATAAAAGAGGATCGTCAGCGCCAACAGCAGAAGCGCCGCCACCAGCAGGCGGGGCCATGTCAGCCATTCCCCTCCCGACGTCATCCCTTGCAGGATCCGCATGGAAATCGTCTCAGTCTTGCGCGGCCCGGGAGGCGTGCCGCCCGCCTCGATCGTCGCGGCCAGAAGCGTTCTGCCGCTGGTCTCACCTACGGCACAGGTGCTCATCAACAGGATTGGCCCCTTCTCCGATCCGTCGGACTTGTAGTTGACCGCTATGTCGCGAATTTGGCTCAGCCACTCGTCCCGTTCCTGCTGGTCCAGTCCCACGCGGTAGACACTGACGTCATGACCATCCGCCGTAAAATAGGCAAAAATGTGCAGCCGATAGTAGTCTCCGTCGTGAAAAAGTGTACCGGTCAAATGCTGCCCGAAGTACTCCGGGTCGGCAAAATTGTCAAGCCCACCAAACATGACGTCTCCCGTCATGTTATGGCCGTAAACCACAGAGAGCGTATCGGAAAAGTGGGTGTCATTGCGGGAATCCAGAAAAATAGCCCCAGAAAGAGAAAACTCACCCAAAACCGACTTGTTGATATACGTCTCGTTGTTCTCACCCTGAACAAGCGGATAATCGATATTCGTGTCGTCTATTGTCAGCCATCCGATCACATCCGGGTTCTTCAGCGCCAGCTTTTGAAAGGACTCCGCGTCATCCTCCACCGGCTTATATGCCTGATAGACCGTACTGTCTGCCTCCTTCACAATGCGATAATTATCCACCCCGATATAGGCCGAAAAAAGCAGCAGAAGAAGGAGCACCGCCGTAAAAACCGTGCTCAGCGTGCTATCAAGAGCTCTGATGATCTGTTTTCCAGCTTTTTTCTTGTCCATACAGTCTCTCCCGATCCGGGGTTCTTCTCTCAATCATTTGCAGAATAATTATCTCATGGGCAGTATTTGAAGTCAAGAAACAATTCCAACCGGATATGTGAGCCCATATAGACGCAAAAGCAGCGCACTGCGATATGCAGTGCGCTGCTTTCTATTCCATGAGTCAGGATAGCGGCTTTCGCATTCTCATGCGCTCAGCCCGCTCCTTGG
>ONGR01000010.1 GCA_900317425.1 uncultured Eubacteriales bacterium
CCTGTGTATCTCTTGTTTGGTATTCCCTTTGGCATATAACAACACCCCACTTGTTAGTAGTATACCATACTTGTCTAACAAATGGGGTGCAGTTCAAGGAGCCGGGGCGTTTTTTATGTTCGGTTTCGAATCAATAGGAGCCCATGTCGGCGGACTTGTCGCCCTCGGGATTGGAGCCGAAGACGTAGTCGTTGCCGGGCAGGACGGCGTTCAGGATGACGCCGGCCAGAGCGGCGATGGCCAGGCCCGTCAGGGTGATGGCGGCGTTGCCAACCATGAAGGTGATGCCGCCCACGGCGCTGAAGCCCAGGCCGCTGACGAACATGACGGCGGCGATGATCAGGTTGCGGGACTTGGTCAGATCCACCCGGTTCTCCACGATGTTGCGGACGCCGACGGCGGAGATCATACCGTAGAGGATGAAGCTGACGCCGCCCACGATGGCCGCGGGGATGGAGTTGACCAGGGCGTCGAACTTGGGGGAGAAGCTGAGGATGATGGCGTAGAAGGCAGCCAGGCGGATGACCCGGGGATCATAGACGCGGCTCAGAGCCAGCACGCCGGTGTTCTCGCCGTAGGTGGTGTTGGCGGGGCCACCGAAGAAGGCGGCGAAGGCGGTGGCCAGGCCGTCGCCCAGCAGGGTGCGGTGCAGGCCGGGATCCTCGATGAAATTGCGGCCGGTGGTGGAGGAGATGGCGGACACGTCGCCGATGTGCTCCATCATGGCGGCGATGGCGATGGGGGCCATGACCAGGATGGAGGTCAGGTCAAACTTGGCGATGACGAACTTCTGCAGGCCCACCAGATTGGCCTGGCCCACGGCGGAGAAGTCCACCTTGCCGGCGATGAGGGCCACGACGTAGCTGACCACCACGCCCAGCAGGATGGGGATGATCTTGACCATGCCCTTGCCCCAGATGTTGGCCACGATGATGACGGCGATGGCCACCAGAGCCAGCCACCAGCAGGTCTGGGCGTTGTTGATGGCGGAGCCGGCCAGGTTCAGGCCGATCATGATGATCATGGGGCCGGTGACGATGGGGGGGAAGTAGCGCATGACCTTCTTGGCGCCCACCAGCTTGAACAGCAGGGCCAGCACCAGATACAGCAGGCCGGCCACCACCACGCCGCCCAGGGCGTAGGCCAGCTTCTCGTCGCCGCCCATATCGGCGTATTTGCCGGCGTTGAGCTGGGCAACGGCCTCAAAGCCGCCCAGATAGGCGAAGGAGGAGCCCAGGAAGGCGGGCACCTTCAGCTTGGTGCAGACGTGGAACAGCAGGGTGCCCAGACCGGCGAACAGCAGGGTGGTCTGGATGGACAGGGGCAGGCCGTAGCCGGTGACCAGAATGGGCACCAGAACGGTGGCGCCGAACATGGCGAACAGGTGCTGCAGACCCAGCACCAGCATGCGGGGTACGCCCAGCGTCCGGGCGTCGTAGATGGCCTCCTGGCCAAGGTTCTCTTTCTTCATGTACGTGACCTCTCTTTCTCCTTGTTTATATCCAATTTTGCTTGATCACAGTTCAAAAAAAATGACCGGCAAAAATACCGGTCAAATAGAAAATACACATTTGAAAGAGGAAATGGGGCACCCTGCGCTGTTCTTGCGGAAACTCTGCAGCGTCATGGCTCACACCTCCTCGAATTTTCCTGCTTATTATAAGGGCCGCGGAGGAAAAAAGCAATACCCTTCTCCGCCAACAATGCGCCAAAGATCACACGCGGAATTCGTCGAAGTTGCACAAACGCTTTTGCAGAATGGGGCACACCAGCGTGGCCACCGCGATCTTCAGCGCGTCACCGGGCAGGAAGGGGAGCATGCCCATCTTCAAAATGGCCATCGCATCCAGCCCCTTGTCCAGGTAGACGTTGAGGATCAGCGCCATGTAGGGCACGCCGATCAGATACAGCACCGCCAGACCCACCACGCAGGAGAAGGCGATCCAGGGCGCGCCGCTGCGCTTGCGGCAGAGAAAACCGATGATCCAGGCGCAGGGGATCAGCCCCAGCAGAAAGCCGAAGCTGGGCTTGAACACGTAGCCGAAGCCGCCGCCGGCGGTGAAAATGGGCAGACCCACCAGACCCAGCAGCACGTAGACCAGCTGGCTCAGAGCACCCCAGCGCCGACCCAGCAGGATACCGGCCATGGCGGTGAACAGAAACTGCAGCGAGATGGGCACCGGCCCGATGGGGACCTGGAGAAACGCTCCCACAGCGGTGAGGGCGGCAAACAGTGCGGTAAATACCAGAGCACGGGTCTTCATGATTGTAAACCTCCGAGTAACATATGGGTTTACAATACATCGGCGGGGCGGAATTGTCAACCCTATTTCGGCGAAATCCGTTTACAATTCCGGTACTTCATGGTAAAGTGAGAGAACATCCAAAGAGAACGGAGGGATACCGTGAGTCAGGAGCGTGTCTATCAGGCGCTGGCAGAGCGTCCGGGAGAATATCTGTCGGGCCAGGAGCTGAGTCGTCAGCTGGGCATCAGCCGGGCGGCGGTCTGGAAAGCCGTGGAGGGCCTGCGCCGCCAGGGATACGACATCGAGGCCCGGTCCGGCCTCGGGTATCGTCTGGCCGCGGCCGGTGACCGGCTGGACCGGCGGGAGGTATCCCTTTGCTTTGCCGCACCCCGGGACAACTGGCAGGTGCTGTCGGAGGTGGATTCCACCAACACACTCTGCAAGCGTCTGGCGGCGGAGGGCGCCCCCGACGGCACCGTGGTGATGGCGGACCGCCAGACCGCCGGCAAGGGCCGGCGGGGGCGGAGTTTTCTCTCTCCGGCCGGGGTGGGGCTGTATCTCTCCATCCTGTGGCGGCCGGCGTGTACGCCGGAGCGGCTGCTTCCGCTGACGGCGCTCAGCGCCGTGGCGGTTTGCCGGGCCATTGAACGGCTCAGCGGCGTCAGCCCCGCCATCAAGTGGCCCAACGATCTGGTGCTGGAGGGCCACAAGCTGGGCGGCATTCTGACGGAGCTGTCCCTGGAGGGGGAGAGCGGTCACATTGACTACGTGATCGTGGGTATCGGCATCAACTGCCGCCAAAGGCCGGAGGACTTCGATCCGGAGATCCGGGAGATCGCCGGATCTCTGGACATGGTGCTGCCGGTGCAGGTCAAGCGGGCCGCCCTGGCGGCGGCTCTGACGGAGGAATTGGATACCCTGCGCCATGAGGTGATGCTCCACCCGGAGAAGTGGCTGGAGGATTACCGGCGGCGGTGCCTGACGGTGGGCAGCCGGGTGCAGATCCTCCGGGGCCAGGAGCGCCGGGAGGCGGAAGCGGTGGCCGTAGACGAGCGGTTCGGACTCATAGTGCGCTACGATGACGGCACCGAGGAGACCCTGCGCTCCGGCGAGGTGTCGGTGCGGGGCCTGTATGGATACGTGTAAAGGAGAGAGTGCTTTGCGAGAGCTTTTGGAGCTGTTTTTGACCTTCGCCAAGGTGGGGGTCATGACCTTCGGCGGCGGCTACGCCATGCTGCCCATCCTCCAGCGGGAGGTGGTGGAGAACAAGGGCTGGGCCACCGACGAGGAACTGGCGGACTATTTCGCCATCGGCCAGTGTACGCCGGGCGTCATCGCCGTGAACACGGCTACCTTCATCGGTCAGAAGAGACGGGGGGTACCCGGGGGGATTCTGGCCACGTTGGGCGTGATCTTTCCTTCCCTCCTCATCATCACGGCCCTGGCCGGCGTGATCGCCAAGCTGTCCCACCTTGCCGTGGTGCAGCACGCGTTTGCCGGCATCCGGGTCTGCGTGTGCGTGCTGATCTTCAACGCGGTGCTGAAGCTGTGGAAGAGCGCGGTGAAGGACCGCTGGGCGCTGTGCATTTTCCTGGCGGTGTTTGCCGGGGCGGTGTTCCTGAAGATCTCCCCGGTCATCTACGTGCTGGCGGCGGCTGTGACGGGCATCCTGATCGAAACGATAAGGGGGCGGCAGAAATGATCTACTTGCAGCTCTTCTGGGAATTCTTCAAGACGGGCCTCTTTGCCGTAGGCGGGGGGCTTGCCACCCTGCCCTTCCTCTATGATATGGCCGCCCGGACCGGGTGGTTCAGCGCCGGACAGCTGGCGGATATGCTGGCGGTCAGCGAATCCACCCCGGGACCCATCGGCGTCAATATGGCCACCTATGTGGGCTTTACCAGCGCCGGTGTGGGCGGCGCCGTGGTGGCCACGCTGGGCCTGGTGACGCCGTCGGTGATGGTGATCCTGATCGTGGCCGCCTTCTTGAAGGCGTTTCGGGACAACCGCTGGGTGAACGCGGCCTTCTACGGGCTGCGGCCGGCCTCCACCGCCATGGTGGCGGCGGCAGGCGTTTCCGTGGTGTTGCTGACCTTCTGGAACGGCGAGGCGGAGGGCCTGGCCCGGCTCAACTGGAGGGCCGCGGCGCTGGCGGCGGTGCTGCTGGTGCTGACCCGGTGGGTGGAGCCCACCAAAAAGCTCCATCCCATCGTGTTTATCCTGGCCAGTGCCGTGGTGGGCGCGGTGCTTGGCTTTTGATGAGCGTAAAAAAACACCGCTGAGGGGAGTACCCTCAGCGGTGTTTTTTTACGCTCAATAGCCCCTTACCCAGGCGGCCAGCACGCCCAGAACCTCCCGGGCCCAGTAGCCGGGGCCCAGCACCCAGTAGGAGGTACAGCCGATGGAACAGGGATCCAGTCCTGCCCGGCGGGCGAAGAACTGCCCCCGGTATTGGTGGAAATTGTCCGTGGCCAGAGCCACGCGGGTGTCCAGACCGTTGTCTGAAACGACCGCGGCGGAGAAGGTGAGGTTTTCATAGGTGGAGCCGGAGGCCTCCTCCAGATAGATGCGCTCCGGGGCGATGCCCATGGCGACCAGCGTGTCCCGGATGCACCGGGCCTCGGTAATGGTCTCCGCGTCATCTCTGCCGCCGGAGGCCACGCACATGGCGTCCGGATGGGCGGTGAGGTAGGCGAAGGCGGCGTCGATACGGCTTTGCAGCATGACGCTGGGGTGCCCGTCGGGACGGACCTCACAGCCCAGAACGATCACCGTTCCCGGCGGATCGGCAGGCGCGGGCCGGCGGGCGGCGGACAGAGCCATGAGCACCAGTATGGCCAGTGCGGCGGCAAGTCCCGCGGCGAGAACACCGGCGGCAAGACGCTGCAGCCAGCGGGGCAGCGACTCCGGCCAACGAGGCCAGAAGCAAACGGACGCGGCCAGAAGCAGCAGCGCCGCGGGCCAGAGCATGCCCACATGAAGAATACCCGCAGCCAGAGGCAGGAGAAAGAACGCCGCCAGCAGAAGGCACGCCGTGCCCAGAACGGTGCGAAGCGGTTTGTTCACGTCAGTTCTCCGCCACGTGGTTGGCGATACGCTGCATGATCAGATCCAACGCCACCAGATTGTGGCCTCCCTCCAGCACGATGATGTCGGCGAACTTCCGGGTGGGCTCCACGAACTGCTCGTGCATGGGCTTGACGGTGGTGAGATACTGGGTGATGACGGACTCCAGGGAGCGGCCCCGCTGTTCCACGTCCCGGAGGGCACGGCGCAGGATCCGCACGTCAGCGTCGGTCTCCACGAAGATCTTGATGTCCATCAGATCCCGCAGTTCCTTATTCTGGAAGATCAGGATGCCCTCCACGATGACCACCTTGGTGGGCCGCACCTCCACCGTCTTGTCGGTGCGGTTGTGGATGGAGTAGTCGTACACCGGACAGTGGATGGTCTGACCGGCCTTCAGCTTTTTCAAATCCTCGATCATCAGCTGCGTGTCAAAGGCGTCGGGATGGTCGTAGTTCTGCTTGCAGCGCTCCTCAAAGGGGCGATCCTGCTTTTTATAGTAGTTGTCGTGGTGCACGACGCTGATATCCGAGCCGAAATGGGATGCCAGATGCTCCGTCAGCGTGGTTTTGCCGCTGCCGGTGCCGCCGGCAATACCGATGATCATGGTTTTCATGATGAAGCGCTTCCTCCTCTGAATTGATTCTTGCTCCCATTATAAAAAACCAACAGGGGAAAAGCAAGGACGGAAGTGAAACTTGTAAAAAAAGATTGAATTTCGGGGAATGACAGTTGACGCGCGCAGGCAATTTGAGTATTATGTTAATATAAGAACCGCACCATGTCCACGCCGCCCGGCGGCGTTTTTTACGGAGGTTACCATGAGCCTTTTGAAGTGTCCGAAATGCGGAGAAATGTTCTCCGACAGCTATAAAACATGCCCCTTCTGCGCCGAGGACGACGCCTATTTCGACGGCGGCGTGAAGCCCCGCAAAAAGAAGGGACCCGGCCGCCGTGTGGAGGGCCACGACAGGGGCCCCAGCATTCTGGGCCCGGCTCTGATCGTTGTCGTGTTGCTGCTGGCGGCGGTGCTGATCTACTCCTTCTTCGGCGAGAAGATCTCCAAGATGATCCACAGGAACGATCCGGAACCCGTGGAGATCACCCTGACGGTGGAGCCCACCGCGGCGAAGCTGTCCGTGGGTGAGATCCGGGCGCTGACGGCTGACGGCGTGGAGAACGTTCTCTGGAGCAGCAGCGACGAGAATGTGGCCACGGTGGACGAGCAGGGCAGCGTCACAGCCGTCAATCCCGGCACGGCCACCATCACCGTCAGCGATGAGGAGGGCAAGCTGTCCGCCCAGTGCCAGGTAACGGTGACGGAGGCGCAGGTGGATCCCAGCCAGGGCGGCCAGACCACGCCGGCTCCCAACCCCAACCAGGGTGGCCAGACCACGCCGGATCCCAACCCCAACCAGGGCGGCAATAGCCAGCAGCCCAACCCGCCCAAGAAGGATCTGGCCATCGGCGCGGTGACCAGCAGCGGTGCTCTGCCTATGCTGGGGAATCAGTACGATATGACCTTGAATTCCGGCTCGGAGCAATTGCTGATCATCGGAACCGATTCCAAGGTGACCTGGAGCAGCAGTGACAGCACCAAGGTCAAGGTGGATGAGGACGGCGTCATCACCCGCCTGGCCAGCGGTCAGGTCATCATCACCGCCAAGGTGGATGGACAGACGCTGGAGTGCATCGTGCGCGGATGATAGAAAAGGACAAGCAAAAAGACCGACCGGACGGAAGTCCGGTCGGTTTTTTTATGCCCGTATTCAGATCAGAAATCAACGGTGCCATTGATGACCTTCAGGTCATAGGGCTCAAACACCACGTGACGATAGGCCTCCACGTCCATCTTGACGCCGGTCCAGTCGGAGTGGATCTCGCCGTTCTGCTTGATGATGATGTCGTAGAGAATGTCGTAGGTGACGCCGTTCTCATCGGTCTCCACGATGGTGGAGTAGGGCAGGGTCTTGTGATAGGTCATGTGCAGGCCCTTGTACTCAAAGTGGAAGCCGTTGCGCATGCGGCAGCCGTCCAGACCCTTATAGGTGAACAGGCGCTTCAGATCCTGCAGGATCCGGTCGTTCTCCTCCTCGTACAGGTTCTCCGGCGTGGTCTCGGTATAGTCGTAGCGGAACTGGACGGGGATGTGATAGCGCAGAAACCGCTCCACGTAGGCCGGCAGCTTGTCGGCGGGATAGTGCTTGTAGAGCACGCAGTTGATGCGCTTGGGGCAGGCGATGCGGGCGATCACCTCGTCTGGGGACTCCTCCACGTATTTCTGCAGGTGGCGGGAGATGTTGACGCAGGTGATCTTTTCCTTGTTCCGCTCCGTAAAGGCCAGCATCTCGTCCAGCGTGGTGTGGCTCTGAACGGGGAAGGTGGTGTTGATATAGATCTTGTGGGTGGTGGGGATGACGTCCAGCATCTGCTGCAGGGCGTCCAGATCCGCAAAAGGCTCGCCGCCGGTGAACACGAAGTCACAGTAGGGGGTGATGCCGTCCATGGTGCGGATGCTCTCAATGATAGCCGGCAGGCTGAAACCGCTGCAGTCGGCATACTCGCGTTTATTGATGCAGAAGGGGCAGTTGTTCTGGCAGTCGTAGGGTACGAATACCGTAACGGTGGCGCCGCCCGCTCTGGTTTTATAGGGATTGCTCATCTTGTCTGGTTCCCTTTCCGTAAAATGTCGAAGAACATTCTATACCGAACGGAACAAAAATTCAAGAAAAACCGGGCAAAAAAGAACGTTTTATTATTAACAGAGTATCAATAGTTGTCATCCTGCAGCTCCAGACGGACCTTGGCGAAGGCGATGGCCTCGCCCTGCTCCTTCAATAGCAGCAGCCAGCGGTCCAGAAGGGCGCTGGTCTCCGGGTGGATGAGGATGTGGCCCTTGCTCTTCTGGTAGTAGTCATAGGGGGAGGCGTCGGTGTATTTGTTCCCCTGGTACACCCGGCAGGCGGCGATGCGGTCGCAGAACATCTCCGCCACGTAGCGCTTGGGCATCTTGCACCCCCCGATATACACCTTGCCGTCCGGATCGAGACAGTAGTCGATCCAGTACTCAAAATGGTGGCGGTTGCGGCCCTTGTGGTGGAGCCAGGAAAGGCTCACGCCGGTCTCCATACGCTCCTGGTCGTTGGGGGAGCGGAAGCCCTGGTAGTATTTGGCGCCCCGCCAAAACTCCACCGGGGAGTACTTGGACAGATCGTGGGTCAGGCCCTGCCAGACCAGGCCCAGCTTGAAGCAATAGGCCCGCACCAGCGCCCGGTGACGGTGGACGGTGTTCCAATGTTCCCTGATATGCACGGCGATGCCCCCTTCTGTCTGGCTGTTATTCTTTATACGTATTATATCACAAAAAGTACGGCGCGCAGCATAAAAATCGGCGGACGGTGAAAAATAGGAGGAGAGGTGAAGAAAATGGGAGAGAGCGTCTGTTTTTGCCATCAGAGACCGGGAGAGATGCTGCCTCCGGGGGTGGCGCGGGGCAGCGGCAACAGTGCGGCTGCCGGTTTCTGGGAGCTGTGCGCCCTGTCGCCGGAGTGGGCCCGGGAACTGACACACCGGGTGCTGCGGTGCCGGACGCTGCTGGTGCCGGAGGGAACTTACTGCCCCACGTGGCAGGCACAGCAGGTGGTCAGCTACGGCCTGTCGGGCCGCAGCAGCCTGACCCTGTCCAGCATGGACGGCCAGGGCGTGCTCTGCGTGCAGCGCACCGTGCAGGATCGGCGGGGACAGTTCATCGAGGCCCAGGAGCTGCCGCTGCCGGAGGACTGGCGGGATCAGCCGCCGCTGGAGAAGCTGATGCTGGCGGGTGTGTGGCTGCTTTGGCGGGGCTTGCCTTTTTCGAACTGAATGGAGGCAGATCCGGGAACGTATATCGGGGCCGGTCTCTCATTGCTTCTCCGTTTCGGAGCAATAAAAAGAGCCTGCCGCACAGGCGGCAGGCTCTTGGCATCTTGCGAAAAGGTCCGGTGATTTACAGGCTCTTCTCGTAGGACTCGATCATCTTCTTGACCATCTGGCCGCCGACGGAGCCGGCCTCGCGGGAGGTCAGGTCGCCGTTGTAGCCTTCCTTCAGGTTCACGCCCACCTCGCTGGCGGACTGCATCTTGAACTTATCCATAGCGGCACGAGCCTCGGGGACATTCAGCTTGTTGTTGTTCTTGCTGGACATAATCGTATCTCCTTTCTTATTGTTTGAGCAATACGCTCTTTGGGTATCGCAAACATAGGTTTTCCCGGAGGCGGTGGTATATTCATGGTGCAGCGGTGGTAATTTTGGGTAAAAAAAGAGCCGCCGGACGACCGACGGCTGCTTTTCACAAAGCTACTTTTTAATAATATGTGCCCGCTGGAGAGCCAGCACCAGCACGGGGATCAGCACGATGTGGAGGATCAGCGCCGGCCAGGCCTTGATGAAATGGGCGGAGAGGAACATGGCCAGTGTATAAGTCCCCTCCTTGGCGCCCAGGCTGTAGAGCACCACGTTGGCAAGACCGGACACGATCCGGCCGGCGATCATGGCAACGATCAGCGTGACATAAATGTAGGGCGTCTTCCGGGGGAGCTTGCGGTACAGCAGACCGCTGACCAGACCGTAGGCGGCCAGCTCAAAGGCCATGGCCACAAAGGTGGGGTAGGCGGGGATGTGGAACAATACGTGGCGCAGGGGAGGGGCGATGAAGCCCACTGCCATGGCCCACCAGGGCCCGCAGAGAAAACCCGCCAGCAGCACGGGGATGTGCATGGGACTGAACAGCTGGGCGATCTGGGGGATCTGGCCCGTCAGCAGGGGCAGCACCTGACACAGCGCCAGGCACATGGCGGCATAGACCAGGTTCAAGGTCTGTTTTTTGGTATCGGTTCTCATGGGCAGAGAAGCTCCTTGATCATGATTTTATGCGGGGTATCAGGCCCGGGGATAGGCCAGCCGGGCCTCCGTCCAGCCGGCGATCAGCTCGGCGTACCAGGCGCAGCAGGCCTTGGCAAGCTCCAGATCCAAGTTGACATAATTTCCGCATTCCACGGCGCTCTGTCCGGGCATGGGGCCGTCGTAGACAGCGGCTTCGGCAAAGCAGCGCTGCAGCAGGGCGATGGCGTCGGCGTCGGTGAGACGGGAGCCGTCGAAGAGGAAGTAGAAGCCGGTCTGGCAGCCCATGGGGCCGAAGTAGATGACGGCGTCCTTCTCGGCGCTGTTGCGCAGCATGGTGGCAATGAGGTGTTCCACCGAGTGGAGCTGGGCGTTGGTCAGCAGATCCCCGGTGTTGGGGCGCTTGAAGCGCAGGTCGAAGGTGACCACGTGACCGTCCCGACGGCTGAGATACAGACCCGGCACCAGAACGGTGTGGTCCACGGTAAAGCTGGCGATCCGTTCCATGTTCAGCCCTCCAGGTGGTCAATGAAGTCCAGCACCACGGCGTCCAGCTTCTCCATGGCGGCGGGGAAGTTGAAGGTGAAGTCGTTGTCGCCGAAGAGGCAGTCGGACACGGACTTGATGGCCATAAAAGGCACCTGGTTGCGCAGGCATACGTGGGCCACGGCCCCGCCCTCCATCTCGCACAGCAGGGGATGGAACACCTCGGCGATGTGACGGGCCCGGGGCGTGTCGGTGGCGAACCAGTCGCCGGTGGCAACGAGCCCGGTGCGGTAGGGCAGACCGGTGGCGTCCATGGCGGCCTTGGCCCGGTCCAGATCGGCGGTGGGAAAGACCTTGCAGTTCACCGTGGCTACCACGCCCTCTGTGCCCCAGCCGTCGATGGCGCTGGTGTCGAAGTCGTGCTGGACGAAGCCCTCCGCCAGCACCACCGTGCCGATGGAGACGTTCTCAAAGCAGCCCGCCACGCCCACGTTGATGATCAGATCGGGGTGGTAGAGGGTGATGAGCAGCTGGGCGGCCATAGCGGCGTTCACCTTGCCCACACCGCCGCAGCAGGCGATGACGTTGGGCCGGATCCGGTAGAACTCCACGCCGGCCACCGTCTGCAGCAGGGGGGTGTCGTCACCGTGGAGCATGCTGGCGATCTCGCCGCGCATGGCATAAAACAGAGCAATGTTCATGGGAAACTCTCCTTTTTCTGGAATTGGTTGGAACAGTATATTGGTGAAAAGAAATAGTATAGTGATTATTTTGGAAGAGCGGGAGAAACAGGGGTTTTCCACAGCGGGAGCAGACCGGCAACGAAATCCCCTTTACAGCGCCCGCAGATAGGCAGGTCGCAAGCCGTGACCGGCCATACCCTGTTGGACCCGGGCCAGGAGAGCCTCCTTGTCACGGTTCAGGGTGCCTTTGAGGGTCAGATAGTTGCTGGCGTGGTTCATGCGGAAGATGCTGCCCTCGCTGTCGATGTGGTGGAGGAAGATCTCCGTCTCCCGGAGGATGTCCGGTGCCTGGGGTACGATGAAGCTGCCCTCCTGTACCCACCGCTCCAGCGGCGTGCCGGGCTCCACCATCAGCGTCAGCAGGCCGATGTACTCCGGCTTCATGGCGGACAGGGCCTGGGCGGTGCCCATGGCATGATCCTCTAACAGGTCCAGGCTGCCCAGGCCGGAGATGGCGGTGACGCTGAGGGCCAGACCGCAGCGCCGGGCCTTCTGTCCCGCGGCGATGATGGAGGCGGCATCATGGCCCTTGGCCATCTTCTCCAGCACCTTGTCGCAGCCGGACTCCAGACCCATGTAGACCATGGTGAGCCCCTGTCGGCGGAGGGCGCGCAGCTCCTCCTCGGACTTGACGTGGATGCTGGTGGGAGAGGCGTAGCAGGTGACCCGCTGACACTCCGGGAACAGGTCGTAGACCCAGCCCAGGATCTCCGACAGCTGCGCCGCCGGACGCATCAGGGCGTCGCCGTCGGCCAGAAAGACCCGCTCCACGTGGCGGTAGACCTGCCGGGCCATCTCAAAGTCCTCCCGGATCTCCTCCATGGGGCGCAAGGCAAAGTGCTTGTCATCGTACATATCGCAAAAGGCGCAGCGGTTATGGCTGCAGCCGTAGGTCACCTGGACGATGAGACTGTACGCCTCACTGGGCGGACGGTAGACTTTTCCTTTGTAGCGCATGGCGGGCCCTCCCTTTTTCACATTACCTTTCATTATGCCATAAAACCCGCCGTTTGAAAAGAGCATATTCACCCGCTGAGAGGCATATATTTTCCCATCTTAACAAACGAGGTGGAGACATGGAGCAAAACTTCAACCGGGTGATCCTGTGCGGCGACGTGGCCGGGGAACCGTATCTGTCCCATATCAACCATGGGGAGAGCTTTTATAAATTTCCGCTGTCCGTGGCCCGGCTCAGCGGACAGATCGACGAGCTGACGGTGGTGACACCCGGCGTGCTGCTGGACCAGACGCCCTTTGCCGTGGGGGATCGGATCCGCGTGGTGGGCCAGCTGCGGTCCTTCAACAACAAAAGCGGACAGGGACGGCGGCTGGTGATCTCCGTGTTTGCCCGGCAGCTGGAGCTGGGCGGCGACGGCCCGGAGAACTGCATCCAGCTCTCCGGCGTCATCTGCAAGGCCCCCATCCTGCGGCGGACGCCCCTGGGCCGGGATATCTGCGACATCATTCTGGCGGTGAACCGCCGTTACGGCAGGGCGGACTACCTGCCCTGTATCGCCTGGGGCGCCGTGGCCCAGCAGGCGGCGGCCATGCCGGTGGGCCGGCGTATGACGGTGGAGGGTCGGGTCCAGAGCCGCACCTACACCAAGATGACCCCGACGGGGACGGAGGAGCGGATCGCCTACGAGGTCAGCATCATGCGCCCGGCGGAGATCGATGAGTTTCTGCTGGAGGAGTTTACATAAAGTAACAGACGCAGAGAGGAGGACCTCTCCGCGTCTGTTGTTTGGAACAATGTTTGGTGGAAGGGAGATCCCCCTTACAGGATCTGCTCCATGGTCATCCGCTGTCACAGCGGTTACGGGAGCAGGTTTGTGTCGATCACCGCTTGGGCCAGGTCTGCGTCGGCAAAGTCGAAGAGGATGACGCCGTAGGGGCTGCCGGCGGTCAGCTCTTCCGCCAGGAAACGGGCGTTCAGTTCTGCGGCAAAGGAGCGGGGGTGGGGCAGCTTGCCCTGGGCCGTGCTGAGGAAGTTGAGGCAGAAGGTGTCCTCCGTGGCGGTGGTGTTGCGCAGGGTGTATTGCACGGCGTTCCACTTGTCCTCCACGCCGTAGTGGTACCGATCCTGCACCGCCAGGGTGAAGGAGCCGTTCCCTGCGATGGCGATGGGATTCTCCAGCACAGTGGGATCCCCCTGGTCGTCCCAATAGAAGTTCAAGCCAAGATCACCCTCATACCGGCGGCACAGGACGATGCGGCCCCGGGCCTCGCCCAAAGTGGGGATCCGGTTCTCCACGAACCACCGGTCCGGCGCCTGGGCGACTTTGTCCGCCAGCAGACCGCGGATGTAACTGGCGTCGTCACCGGAGCGCTCCGGCTTCACGCAGAAGATCACGGTCTCCCGGGGGTGGGCGTCCAGAAAGGCCAGGGTGTCGGCCACCAGGTCGTCAAAGGTCAGGGCTTTGGACCAGACCGCCGGGCCGGTACGGCAGGTGCCGAAGGCGTGGATGATCTCCAGGCCGCGTCTGTCCTTGTTCAGCGCCACGCGCACGTCCAGATAGCGGTAGCCGTTCTCCAGCTGCTGCAGAATGCCGGTGTCCTGGTCCTGCAGGAAATAGTCGGGAAAGATATACCGGGTGCCGCTGTCGTGGGTGCCGGGGATGTTGATGAGACTCAGAGGGCGGTTGTCATCCAATGGGGACATCCAGTCGGACAGCGCCGGGTCGGGGAGCTGCTCCTTCCCGTCGGGGTAGAGCAGGCCGGCGGCGTACAGAGCGGCCGCCAGCAGAACAGCCAACGGGATCAGCCAGAGATAGCGGATTTTCTTCTTTTTCATAGAAACCTCCTATACGCGCTGCCGGACAGGACCCGGCACGTAGAACTCCCGCAGATCGTCCAGCCGCAGCACGGCCAGATTGCCGCCGAAACAGCAGCCGCAGTCGATGGAGAAGTGGCGGCCGTCCCGGTGGATGCGGCGGTCGGGGGTGGGGACGTGGCCGGTAATGAGCCAGCGGTCGGGGAAATAGTCCGCCCCCGGCCGGGATGTGGTGAAGAGGGTATGCTCCACGCCGTATTCCCACAGGGGCTTGCCGGGGACGAAGGGCTCAAAGCCGGCGTGGACCAGCACGAAATCCCGTCCGCCGGCGGATACCTCGGCATAGAGCTCACAATCGGCCAGATAGTCCAGCACGTCAGCCTGCTCCGCCCGGGACAGGCGGCGCAGCTCCGCCAGCGTGGTTTCGGCGCCGTTTTCCATCCAGGCGGCGTAGCCCAGAAGATCGTCAGCCGTGAGATAACTCTCGGCGTTGTCGTCGGTGATCTCCACCAGCAGCCGCCGGAGAACGGTGGCCGCCATATACTCGTGGTTGCCCAGCAGGGGGATCACGTTGGGGCGGGCCATCATATCCCGCAGCAGCCGGATGGGCGCCGGGCCCCGGTCCACCATGTCGCCCAGCACGTACATTGTGTCGCCGTCGGAAAAGGAGATGGCGTCCAGAGCCCGCAGCCAGGCGTCATAGCAGCCGTGTATATCGCTGACAGCGTAGATCATAGGTGCCTCCTCACAAATCCAGCGTTTTGCGCCGGGAGGCGACGCGGTGGTAATAGACCAGCGTCATCATGGAGCACAGCAGCCAGCCGGCGGGATAGCTCATGATGATGGGCAGCACGGTGTTGGAGATGTAGTGGGACATGACGTAGAGGTAGATCTGCCGGAACACCACGAAGGAGCTGAGCATCATCACCATGGGGGCCCGGCTGTCGCCTGCGCCCCGGAGCGCGCCGGAATAGACCTGGTTGATGCAGCAGAGAAGATACAGGGGCGAGATATACCGCAGCATCAGCGTGCCGTAGGATACCACCTCCGGCTTGGCGTTGAAGAAGGCGGTGAGCTGCGGAGCGAAAGCCATCACCGGCACCATGAGGATCGCCGTCATGCCCAGCGCCAGCGCCAGCGCCGTCCGGGTACCCCTGTGGGCCCGGTCTCCGTCGCCGTGGCCCAGATTCTGGCCCACGAAGGTGGTGGCGGACAGAGCCAACGACTGCATGGGCAGGAACATGATCTGGTCGATCTTGGTGTAGGCCGTCCAGCCGGACATGCAGTCGGCACCGAAATGGTAGATGTAACCGGTGACGAAGATGTTGGAAAAGGCGGTGACGGCCATCTGCAGCGCGGCGGGCAGTCCCACCTTGAGGATGCGTTTGAGCAGATCCCAGTGGACGGCCAGGTTTTTCGGAATGAGGCGGATGCAGGAGTCATACCGCAGCAGCACGATCAGCACCAGAATGGCGGACACGCCCTGGGCCGCAATGGTGGCCAGGGCCACGCCACGAACGCCCAGGTGGAGCCGCAGCACGAAGAAGAGATCCAGCACCGTGTTGAGCCCGGCGGATACGATGAGGAAATAGAAGGGGCGGCGGCTGTCGCCCACGGCGCGGAGGATGGCGGCGCCCATATTGTAGATCAGCAGGCCCATGATGCCGGAAAAATAGATGGAGAGATAGGCGGTGGATTCCGGCATGACCTCCGGCGGCGTGTTCATCAGCCGCAGCAGGAAGGGGGCCAGCCCCAGACCCAGGCCGGTAAAGGCGATGCCCACAAGGAGGGTGACCACCATGGCGGTGTGGACGGTCTGGGAGACCTTGTCGTAGCGCCGGGCGCCGTAGTACTGACTGATGACCACGCCGGCGCCGCTGCTCAGGCCCATGAAAAAGCCGATGAGCATGTTGACGATGGGCCCCACGCTGCCCACGGCGGAAAAGGCCTCATTGGACACGTAGTTGCCCACCACCCAGGTGTCCACCATATTATATAGTTGTTGGAACACGTTGCCCGCCAGCAGGGGCAGGGCAAAGAGGATCAGGTGCCGTGTGATGCTGCCGCTGGTCATATCCACGTCATAGCGGGTGCGGCGGGTCGTCTGGCTCAAGATTTCATCGCCAACTTTCTGAAGAGTACATATTTCTACATAATAATATATAGCACAGGGAGGGGATAGTTGCAACCTTCCCGACATAAGTGGCAGGCATTACGGGAAAGATGCGAAAAAAACAGAAAAATCGGACTATTTTTCTGTTGACAAACTTGACAGACGCTGATAAACTATTCTAGCCGCTTTGAATGGGTACAAAGGGCCGGTCGCTGAGCCGGACGCCCCCGACAGCGAGACCGTAATAAAGGAAAGGCAGGTGCAACAAGGTATGCAGGCAATCATCGTGACCGGTGGCAAGCAGTACAACGTCGCTGAGGGCGACACGCTGTTCATCGAGAAGCTGAACGCGGAGGCCGGCGAGGACGTGGTGTTCGATCAGGTTCTGGCCATCGTGGACGGCGAGAACACCAAGTTCGGCACTCCCGTGGTGGAGGGCGCGAAGGTGGACGCCAAGGTCGTCAAGAACGGCAAGGGCAAGAAGATCCGCGTGTTCAAGTACACCCCCAAGAAGGGCTACCGCAAACGTCAGGGCCATCGTCAGCCCTATACCAAGGTCGAGATCGGCAAGATCTCCTTCTAAGGGACAAGCATGACGAGTGTGACATTCCTCACAGAGGAAGGACGCATCAACGGGTTTGATGCGGAGGGCCACAGCGGCTATGCCGAGGCGGGCGAGGATATCGTCTGCGCGGCCATCACCAGCGCGGTGCGTCTCATCGACGCCACCATCAATGAGGTGATGGGGCTGTGTGCCTCGGTGAAAGTCGACGAGAAGAACGGCGCCATCGCGTTCCGTCTGCCGGGAGGTCTCTCCCAGACGGCGGAGAGCACCTGTCAGTCTCTGCTGACGGGCCTGATGGTCTATCTGGCCGAGCTTCACGACGAGTATCCGGAAAACGTCGAAGTGATGGAGGCGTAAAACCTCCTTTTCCCTCGATCATCTTACAGAAAGGATGGTACTGACTAATGCTTCATATCGGTCTGCAGTTTTTCGCCCATAAAAAAGGTATGGGCTCCACCAAGAACGGCCGTGATTCCGAGTCCAAGCGCCTTGGTCCCAAGCGCGCCGACGGACAGCACGTTCTGGCCGGCAATATCCTGGTCCGTCAGCGCGGCACCCACATCCACCCCGGTAAGAACGTGGGCATCGGCACCGACGACACCCTGTTCGCCAAGGCGGACGGCGTTGTGCGCTTCGAGCGGCTGGGCAAGGATCGTAAGCAGGTCTCTGTTTACCCCGCCGAGTAACAAACGAAAAGGCAAACGGGAGAGCATCGCTCTCCCGTTTGTTTTTTTTCGGCGGGGCGGGAGGGTTGGCTCCCGCCCCTTTAGGCGAACACAGAGAACCGTCCCCTGTGTTCAGTCCCCTGTGTAGTCGACGTAGTCCCCGTTCCCGTAGGTCACGCGGGACAGGCGAAAGTTTCCGCCCGTGGTGTAGCTGTTGGAGATCAGGGTATTATGAAGAATGCTTCAGCTCATCCGGAACGTATGTCCAGAACTCCTCATATTGCCCCTCTTCCAAAAACTCCAGATCGATTTCTATCACTTCTTTGGGATGCTTACTGATCCATTGCGCCGATACATACGACCTCGCGCCACCGTTCAGGTATATAGAACTCATTTTTAATGGGATCTTGCTGCAAACGATCGCGTCATATCTCTTTGAATGTTGGTTTCCGGCTGAGATAATAAGTTGTTTTTGAACGACTTTGAAGCCCGCCCATCCGAAGAAAACCGTTTTCTTTCCAAACCACGTAACGAAAATACCTCGTTTTCCCACATAAAAAGTGCGTGAATTATATGCTATTCCATACAGCAAATAGCCTTCCGCAAATAAAAATGCCAAGATAAACCACACAGGGTTGCGAGAAGTGCCCAGTGATCGGATCACACAATAACTCCAGAAGGCCGCAAACAGGATCATGCAAATGATCAACCCTCGTATGGGCTTGTTCTCTTTGATCGTCATATCTCGTACTCCATTAACTTGCCATCAACTTGCTTGTCCAGCGGCCTCCACCACCGTATTTATTGGAACTAAATGGAACATAGGCACTAATGGTTGCTTGCGGTTGGGGAGAATATGGATGATATCCCCTGTAAACTGCTCGTGTAGTTGTTGCCAGTCCTTCTGCTGAACCAGAAGAGACAAATCCTACGATCCCTTCAGCTGCACGTTTTGCTACTCCGATCTCAGTCCCACAAGCAATCTTTCCCAAGGTTAGAGTTGTATATGTTGCTATCGCCGCTGTTGATGCTGCGAGCAGAGACTCTCCGGCAGAGGCACCTGATGCATACGATCCAACAAACGTCACAGCAAAGCTTAGACCCGATGCAACAATTCGGTATTCAGATGCTAACGAACCTATGGCTCCAGATATTGCGCCGGTTATTGCACCACAAATAAATGAAGACGCAGATACTTCTCTGCCCATTACTGAATCATTTACAATAGAAGTGACCCCTCCTATGATGCCTCCAACAACTGCGCCAATTACAATGTCCCAGCAATTGCCCCCTTCGTCCTTTCTTGTGACTGGGTTATTGTCGCAGTAGGCGAAGAGGTTCTTGTCCCAGGTGGCGCTGCCGGGAGAGATGGTCGGCACCGCAGGAGAGTCCGCATTGATGAACCTGCCCCACTCCGGGTTGTAGTATCTGGAGTTCAGGTAGTACAGCCCCGTCTCGTCGTCGTAGACGTATCCCCGGTAGCGCAGGACGTTCAGCTTGCCCAGGGTGTTGGCCATGCTACCCGACATACCCAGCAGGTTGCCCCAGGCGTCGTAGGTGTAGGAGACTACCTCGTTGCCCCAGCTGTCCACGATGCCCAGCACGTCCCCCTGGGCGTTGCGCAGGAAGTAGTAGGTGGTGCTGTACGTTACCGTCGCCAGACCGATGGCCAGGGTATCGCTGTGCTAAGAGCTTACATATATTCTACATAACAAAAACAAATGTGTCAAGTAGACGGACAGACGGTCAAGGGCCGCTCCCCTGTGCGCGGGGAGCGGCCCTTGACCTATTGGTAGGAAAGATGAGGATATGTGTGAGTTACGATCCCGGCACCAGCAGATCGTCCAGGGATGCGCCCATGGCGTACTGGCGGCAGTAGCGGTCGGTGCAGCGGTGATAGCTCTCGAAGCGGCGGCGTGCCTGGTCGGCGTCGCCGTAGACCTTCCAGCAGCCCGCGCACTTGCAGCCGCGGCCCTTGTGGCGAATGAAGCCCCGGACGTCCTCCGGCGGATAGCTGAGGAACAGCCCCACTTCATGTGGAAACTCCCCGCCCCGGCGCAGGCGGCCCATCAAGCGGGGCAGGCACCGTCCGGGACGGAAATCGTCGTAGCCGGCCTCGGCCAGCAGCGCCCGGGTTTCGGCGTTCTCCAGATCCCGCTGCAGCCGCTGGGGGCGATAGAGATACAGCAGAGCATTGCCGTCCTCGATCCGGAGAGGCAGGAGCCGCATACCCTTTCGTCCCAGGCGGCGGTTTACCTCCCGGATCTCCTCCGTGAGCTGCTCCCGGGAGTCGAAGCGGCAGGGGAACAGACTGCCGGTCTTCAGCCCGGCCAGCGTGGGCGCTGCGCTGCGTATGATCAACTCCTCCGACAACTGTGTCCCTCCTTTTTATGTGGGTTAGTTGCTGCAAACCATGGCCATATTAGCACAAATCGGCCTGTTGTCAATAGGTTTTCAGAAAAAAGTTAGAAATAACTAATTGCAATCGTTCGCGACAAAGAGCGCCCCGCCGGAGGGCAGGGCGCGTCGCGTCAAAAAGCCTCGGGACGCTGGGAGATGCGGATATCCTCCACGGCCCGGCGCATCTCGTCCAGGGAGGCGATGGAGCGGTCCTGGAGCATCTGCTGCAGCTTGGGCGCCAGGGAATAATAGTAGGTGTAGGCGGCGGAATCCCGGTTGATGAGATCCGTCAGATCGTGATAATACATGGCGTTTTCCACCCCTTTCGCCATATAGTGTGGCAAAAAAACGGCGGATTATGCGAAATCATCGTAAAAAATGCAAAAAAACTGCCCTCCCGAAGGGGGAGGGCAGGGGGTGTTATCGCTGATATTCGAACTCCAGGTTATACATGGACACGATGTCGCCGTCCTGAATACCCATCTGCTCCAGCCGGTCGAAGAGGCCGGAGGCCCGGAGCTGCTTATCGAAATACATACGGCTCTCGTAGTCGGAGAAGTTGATGTTGGACATGAGCCGCTGGAGCCAGGGGCCTTCCACCAGCCAGGTGTGGTCGTCCCGCTCGATGTGGAGAGGCTCGGACATATCCACCTCCGGCGGACGGGGCACGTACTCCGGCTCGTAGACCACCACCGGCGGCAGATCCGCCAGCCGCTGGCCGATGCGCTGCACCAGCTCCCGTGTGCCCTGGTGGGTGGCGGCGGACATGGCGAAGAACTCATAGCCCAGCTCCTCCACGTGGGTGCGGAAGGCGTCCAGCTGCTCGGTGTCGTACAGCAGGTCGATCTTGTTGGCCACCACGATCTGGGGCCGGGTGGAGAGCTCCTCGCTGTACTCCTTCAGCTCGGCGTTGATGGCGTCAAAGTCGGCGATGGGGTCCCGGCCCTCGCTGCCGGACACGTCCACCAGGTGGACCAGCAGGCGGCAGCGGTCGATGTGGCGCAGGAAGTCGTGGCCCAGGCCGGCGCCCTCACTGGCGCCCTCGATGATGCCGGGGATGTCCGCCATGACGAAGCTGACGCCCTCGTCCACGTACACCACGCCCAGATTGGGGTAGAGGGTGGTGAAGTGGTAGTTGGCGATCTTGGGATGGGCCTTGCTGACCACGCTCAGAAGGGTGGATTTGCCCACGTTGGGGAAGCCCACCAGTCCCACGTCGGCCAGCAGCTTCAGCTCCAGGATCACGTCGTGGGCCTCGCCGGGCAGACCCGCCTTGGCAAAGCGGGGCACCTGGCGGGTGGGGGTGGCGAAGTGCTGATTGCCCCAGCCGCCCCGGCCGCCCTTGCACAGGACGTAGGGCTCGTCGCCGGACATATCCTTGATGATCTCATTGGTCTCCGCGTCCCGGACCAACGTGCCGCGGGGCACCCGGATGATCAGACTCTGGCCGTCCTTGCCGGACTTGCGGCCGCCCTGGCCGTCCACACCGTTGGAGGCCACGTATTTGCGCTTGTAGCGAAAGTCCATCAGGGTGGACATATTGTCGTCCACCTGCAGGATGATGGAGCCGCCGTCGCCGCCGTCGCCGCCGTCCGGGCCGCCGGCGGCAATATATTTCTCCCGGTGGAAGGCCACCGCACCGTTGCCGCCGTTGCCGGCCCGGCAGGTGATGCGCGCCTTGTCAATAAATCCGTTTGCCATCTATATGATCCTCCTTGGAAAATGGGCATTTTTCACCAGTTTGTCCTATTTTATCGGAAAATATGGCTCGCGTCAAGGTGGGAAACAAATCCGCCCCTTTTGCAGGGGAAGGAGTGGGGGAGAATGAAAGAATGCCGCGATGATCGCGGCATTTTCAGTTGTTTTCGTGCTATCTCCTGCGATTGGCCTGCATCCGCTCCTTGACGGCCCGGCCAGTAGGGGTGTTGGCGAGACCGCCCAGGGCCGTCTCCCGGAACTCCACCGGCATGCGGCGGCCCACCTGGCCCATGGCCTCGATGACCTCGTCCACGTCGATACGGCTCTGGATGCCCGCCATGGCCATATCCGCCGCACTGACGGCGTTGACGGCGCCGATGACGTTCCGCTTGACGCAGGGTACCTCCACCAGACCGGCCACGGGATCGCAGATCAGGCCCATCAGGTTCTTCAGCGCCATGGCCACCGCGTGGCCGATCTGGGCGCCGCTGCCGCCCCGGATGGCCACCAACGCACCTGCCGCCATGGCGGAGGCGGTGCCGATCTCTGCCTGACAGCCGCCCTCGGCCCCGGCGATGGAGGCCCGGCTGGCGATGACCATGCCGATGCCGCTGGCCACGTACAGGGCCTCCAGGATCTGCCGCTGGTTCAGCTCCAGCGGCAGCAGGACCGCCGGCAGCACGCCGCAGGCACCCGCCGTTGGCGCCGCCACGATCCGGCGCATGCAGGCGTTGGACTCTGCCATGCTCAGCGCCTCGGCGATGACCTCGCTGATGTAACCGCCGGACATGGCCTCGCCACGCAGGTTATACTGGCGCATCTTCATGCCGTCGCCGCCCACCAGACCGCTGACGCTGCGGCGCTGACCGGTATAGGCGTCGGCCGCGTCCCGCATGGCCTGCCAGGTCAGCAGCATCTTGGCCTTGGACTCCTCGGGGCTCACCTGGCGCTCCTCCACGTCGTAGGCCAGCACCACCTCCCAGAAGGACTGGTGCTCCTCTTCCATCTGCCGGAAGATCTCATGCATCGAATTGAGAGCCATCGTCATCGTCCTCCTTGTCGTAATAGATGATGGACAGGATACCGTCCAGCTGCCGCAGGAAGTCCACCTGGTGAAGCAGCAGATGCTGGTCCGTCTCAATGACCATGAGGGCGTCGCCGCCCCGCTTGTGGCGGCAGAGGCTCATGTTGGCCACGTTGACGTGGAGCTGGTTGAGGATGCCGGTGACCATGGCCACGGCGCCGTTGGCATCCTGGTTGCGGATGACCAGGGTGTTGTAGGCCCCGGTGAAGTTGACCTCGATGCCGTCCAGCTTGTTGACCATGATGCGGCCGCCGCCCAGGGAGGAGGCCTGGATCTCCAGGTGCCGTCCGCCCTCGCCGTCCACCTCGATGACGGCGGTGTTGGGGTGGGCGTCCGGCAGCTCGATCTCGTCGATGGTGTAGACCAGCTCCTGCTTTTTTGCCTCGTCAAAGGCGAAGGGGAGACGCAGATCGTCTGGCTTCATGCCCAGCAGACCGCCTACCAGAGCCCGGTCCGTTCCGTGGCCTACGCCGGTCTCGGCAAAGGAGCCGTGGAGATGGATGCGGGCTGACACGGGGCGGCTGCCCAGCAGTGTCCGGGCCATGTAGCCGATACGGGCGGCGCCGGCGGTATGGGAGCTGGAGGGGCCCACCATCACCGGGCCGAGAATATCAAAAATATCCACAGGCAGTTACCTCCTTATGGGGATTGTGACGTCTGTCGCCATCATATCACAGCTTCCGACAAAAAGCGAGGGGGAAGATGGAGGATAAAGAATCGCGGCACCGGCTGGGCAGGCGCCGCGTGGGTTCACATCATTGCCGCCTGGCGGTGCGGTAGTCGTCGCCGGGGCGCCAGAAGGGACAGTCGTCCGCACGCCCCGCCAGAAAGCGGACCATGTCGTCCTCGTCCAGATCCATGTCGCAGACGTAGTCGTCGTATTCCTCGTCAAACATATAGAAAACGCAGCTCTCACACTTGCTGCTCATACGCCCTCACCTCGCCGCCATTTTACCCGGGGAAGCGGGGCCTTGTCAAGGAAAGTTGCAATTCCGGCGCAAATCGGGTAAAATGGAAAAGCAGAACAAAACAATGCCCCTGCCCGGAAAAAACAGGGGGAATTGGCGGAAATGCGCGCGGTTTGCCCCGCTTTTGTGAGAAAATTGTAACTATTTGTAATGAAACAGGGAAGAAACCATGGGTGTATTCGGTATAGTATGTGAATATAATCCCCTGCATAATGGCCACGCGCGGATGCTTCGGCAGTTGAGAGAGCAGGGAGCCGAGGCCGTCGTGTGCGCCATGAGCGGCAACTTCGTCCAGCGGGGCGAGGCGGCTGTGGCGGGGAAGCTGGCCCGGGCCGAGATGGCGCTGCGCTGCGGCGCCGACCTGGTGCTGGAGATCCCCACCCCCTGGGCCGCCGCCACGGCGGAGACATTTGCCCGGGGCGGCGTGGAGATATTGCGCCGCACCGGTGTGGTGACGGACCTGGCCTTCGGCGCCGAGTGTGCCGACGTGGAGGCCCTCCGTGCGGTGGCCGAGGTGCTGGACGGGGAGGCGTATCGGGCGGCTCTGCGGAGCATCCCGGAGGATGGCGCTTCCTTTGCCGCGCACCGGCAGTCGGCGGTGGCGGCGGTGCTGGATCCCCGGCGGGCGGCCCTGCTAAGCCGACCCAACAACATCCTGGCGGTGGAGTATCTCCGGGCAATCCGGGGCACGGACATCCGCCCGGCGGCTATCCCGCGGCAGGGAGCGGAACACGACTCCCACACGGTGGACGGCGGCATCGCCTCGGCGTCCCACGTGCGGCAGCTGTTGCTGTCGGGCCGGACGGAGGAGGCCATGACCTGCCTGCCCCGTGAGGCGGCAGAGGTGCTGCGCCGGGAGATGGAGCGTGGGCATGCCCCTGCGGACATGAGACGCTGCGACCGGGCGATCCTGGCCCGGCTGCGGCGGATGGAAGAAGAGGAATGGGCCCGTTACGACGGCGGCGGAGAGGGCCTCTATCACCGGCTGTATCAGGCGGTGCGGGAGGCGGGATCCGTTGAAGAGCTGCTGGAGCGGGCCAAGACGAAGCGCTATCCCATGGCCCGGCTGCGGCGTATGGTGCTTGCGGCATGGCTGGAGTTGCCGGCCGTGCCGGCGCGGGTGCCGTATCTGCGGTTGCTGGGAGCCGACGACACCGGACGAAAGCTGCTGCGGCGGATGCGGGAAGTCCCCGTGCTGACCAAGGCGGCGGACGTGGGCAAGCTGGGGAAGGCGGCGGAGGAGCTGTTCCGGCGGGAGAGCCGCTGGAGCGATCTCTACGCCCTGACCTGCCCGGCGGTGATGCCCTGCGGCGAGGATTGGCGTACCACCCCCGTCCTGATGGGCGAGAAATGAGGAAAAACCATGAAAAAGCTGGGTATTCTGCCGATACTGCTGGCGCTGACACTATGGATGACAGCGTGCGGCGCCATGGCGGCTGCGCCCAAAAGTGCAGACCACCTGGATCTGGAGGAGGAGACGGTTCTGACGGGAACCGTGGAGACCGAGGAGAGCCGGTGGAATTATGAGATCACCACCTATACGGTGACCGGCGAGCACTGCGCCCCGGATGATCCCGATCGGGTGTTGATCCGCCACAGCTACCAGATGCCCCGCATGAAGGCGTCAAACGTCCAGGACGACAAGAAGGAGCAGAGCGGTCCCGCTGCCAAACAGGCCGTCGAGACCTTCAACGCCTTTTTTGAGACCAGGCTCCAGGATGAGGTGGCCTGGTTCGAGGAGATGGCCTCCGTGGCCGAGGAGGACTACGGAGCGGTGGGCCATGAGAAGGGCAGCTTCTGGCAGCAGGAGGATTTCTGCTACAGCGACGAGACCACGCTGTCCTTCTGGGCAACGGACGATATGATCTGCGTTACCACTTTGAATTACAGCTTTACCGGCGGTGCCCATCCCATCGTCTGGCGCACGGCGAACAGCTTCGACCTTCGCACCGGCAAAGAGGTGACGGTGGCGGAGCTGACGGGCAACGTGGCCGGCCTGCAGAAAGCCGTAGAGGAGGAACTGCTGCGTCAGGTGGAGGAAAAGCGCCTTCTGCCCGAACAGGAGATGACGACAGACAAGATCGCCTTCTTTGACGACTATGAGGAGACAGTGGCGGATTGGATGGAGCGCTCGGTGTCCTTTGGCGATGACGGCATGCAGGTCATCTTCGGCGTGTACGATATCGCACCCTACGCCGCCGGCGAGCAGGTGTTCACCATCTCCTACGACCTGCTGCGGCCCTATCTGAACAGCTACGGCAAGACCCTTCTGGGGCTGGAATAAGCGAGAATATCCGGCGGGACGGCCACAGGCCGCCCCGCTTTTTTCACCCCGGCCTTTACGGGAAGAAGGGACCTGTGATATAATAAAACAATTCATTCGACACGATGCGACGGAGCGGATATATGACCAAGACCAAGACAAAACAGAATAAAGCGGAAGGGCGGCGGATCAGCGCGGTGCCCATCCTGCTGCCGCTGGTGGTGATCTTGGTGCTGGCGGCGGTGGTCTCGGAGCTGCGCCGCCCGGCGGAGAAAGTGCCGGAGTACGTGGAGGTCAACGACGGAGTGAATCAGGTCACCATCACACCTGCCGAGGGGGTGGCGGCCAGCCGCCTGTCGGAGGAGGACTTCCGCGAGACAGACGGTGTGGTGACCTATACCGGCACGGCCCACACCGCCCGGCAGGGCATCGACGTGTCCGAATACCAGGAGACGATCGACTGGGCGCAGGTGGCCGGCGACGGTGTGGAATTTGCCGTGCTGCGCCTGGGTTACCGGGGCAGTACGGAGGGTCTGCTGAACACCGACGCCTGTTTTGAGGAGAACTATCGGGGTGCCCGGGAGGCCGGCCTGGACGTGGGCGTTTACTTTTTTTCCCAGGCCACCGATGAACAGGAGGCTGTGGCCGAGGCGGACTACGTGCTGCAGGTGCTGGACGGCCGCGAGCTGGACCTGCCGGTGATCTTCGACTGGGAGGCCGTAGAGGTGGAGGGAGCCCGCACCGCCGGTGTGGACGGCGGTACCGTCAGCGACTGCGCCGCGGCCTTCTGCCGCCGTATTACCGCGGCCAGATACGGTGCCGGGATCTATTTCAACCGCCAGCAGGGCTATTACGACTACGATCTGGCGGCGCTGAGCGACTACACGCTCTGGGTGTCCGATCCCAACTCATGGACGGACTTCTACTATGCCGTTTCCCTGTGGCAGTACAGCTTTACCGGACAGGTGGCCGGGATCTCCGGTGACGTGGACCGGGATCTGCTGTTTGAGTGATCGATTGGAGGAGGAAAACTATGCAGGCGTTTCTGTTCCCCATGGAATTATCGCTGCGGATGGTGCTCATCGTGGTGGTGGGCGTGTTTCTGGCGTCCTTTATGGACGGCGTGGCAGGAGGCGGAGGGATCATCTCCGTGCCCACCTACTTTCTGGCGGGGCTGCCGGCCCACCTGGCCCTGGGCACCAACAAGCTCTCATCCTGTATCGGCACGGCGGTGTCTGCCGGCCGGTTCGTCCGCAGCGGCTACGTGAACTGGAAGCTGGGCATCCCGTCTATCGCCCTGGCGCTGGTGGGCGCCCACTTCGGCACCAGACTGCAGCTGGCGCTGGACGAGCGGTATCTGAAGTGGCTGCTGCTGATCGTGCTGCCCGTCGTGGCCTTCGTGGTGCTGCGGCAGCGGACCTTCCCCGAGGAGCCGGGCGATATCGCCCCGGCCAAGCAGACGGCCATCGTGCTGGCGGCATCGCTGATCGTGGGGGCCTACGACGGCTTTTACGGTCCCGGCACCGGCACGTTTCTGCTGCTGATCTTCTGCAACTGGGGTAAAATGGACGTGCGCACCGCCGCCGGCAACGTGAAGCTGGTGAATCTGGCCAGCAACATCGGCGCGGTGTTCACCTCCCTGATGAACGGCAAGGTGTTCATCGCGCTGGGCCTGATCGGTGCCGTGTTCTCCATCGCAGGACACTATATCGGGGCGGGCCTGGCCATCAAGGACGGCTCGAAGATCGTCAAGCCCACGGTACTGGTGGTGCTGGGGCTGCTGGCTGTCAAGGTGGTATACGAACTGATCGCGGGATGAGAGGAGCGATAGCGATGAAAAAATCCATCGGCATTCTGGGCGGCATGGGGCCGCTGGCCACGGCGGATCTGTTTATCAAGATCGTGACCCAGACAAAGGCGGAACGGGACAATGACCACATCCGGGTGTATATCGACAGCAACAGCGCCATCCCGGACCGGACGGCGGCCATCCTGAACGGCGGGCCGGATCCGGTGGAGGAGATGACCTCCGCCCTGCGGCATCTGGAGAGCTGCGGGGCCGACTGCATCATCATGCCCTGCAACACGGCCCACTACTTTCTGCCCCGGCTGCAGGAAAAAACGGAGATCCCCATTTTGAATATGCTGGAGATCACCGCTCAGAACTGCGCCCTCCGCTATCCCGGGCGGTGTGCGGCGGTGCTGGGCACCCGGGGCACCCTGGCCACGGGACTCTACAGCGCGGCGCTGGAGAAGGCCGGCGTAGACTATCTCCTGCCGGATGAGGGGGAGCAGGACGTGCTGATGCACCTCATCTACGACGTGGTGAAGGCGTCCCGACCGCTGGAGCCGGAGGCGGATGTCTGGGCGGCCCTGCTGGACGCCCTTCGCACCAGAGGAGCCGACTACTTCATCTTGGGCTGCACGGAGCTGCCCATCGTGGCTTCCACGCTTGACGCAGAGGGACCCTTCGTGGATCCCACCCTGGAGCTGGCCAAAGCTGCGGTACGATTTTGCGGGTATGAAACGGTAGAAAAATGAGAAAAGGGGGTCTCTTTTGTTACAAATGTAACAAAAGAGACCCCCTTTTTCCGTCAAAACAGCGAAAAGCACCTGAAAAATTTTGGGAAAAGCGCTGAAAGTTTTTGCCGAAAGGAAAAACGACTTTACAGCTTTCGCAATGCAGTTATATAATGAGCTAAAGACAATAGGAAGCAAGAGAGCGAATTGTCTATTTTTGTTTGGAAGGAGAGTCAAACAATGCAGAAAAAGAAACTTGGACTCGGCGCAAGAATTCTGATCGGCCTGGTCCTGGGTATCATCGTGGGTGCCATTTTCTGGGTAGCCATGGGTGCCGAGGCCGCCGGTGCATTCACCGCCAAGTACATCAAGCCCTTCGGTGACATCTTCGTCAACCTGCTGAAGTTCATCGTGGTGCCCCTGGTGCTGCTGAGCATCATGGACGGCGTGATCTCCATGGGTGATATCGGCAAGGTGGGCAAGATCGGCTGGAAAACGGTGGTTTACTTCCTGGTCACCACTGCCATCGCCTGCATCATCGGCCTGGTGGTCGCCAACATCTTCAAGGGTGCGTTCCCCGTCCTGTCTCTGGCCGAGGATGCCGCCTATGAGGCCAAGACCGCCAACCTGATGGACACCATCGTCAACATCTTCCCCAACAACGCCGTCAATCCCCTGGTCAACAGCTCCATGCTGCAGATCATCGTGATCGCCCTGTTCTTCGGCTGCGGCATCCTGGTGGCCGGCGAGAAGGGCAAGCCCTTCGGCAACTGGATCTCCTCCTTCAATGAGGTCACCCAGAAGGTCATGGGCTTCATCCTGGCCGTGTCCCCCATCGGCGTGTTCTGCCTGATGACCTGGGTCGTGGCTGCGCAGGGCGTCAAGATCCTGGGCTCCCTGGGCCTGGTTCTGCTGGCCGCCTACATCGGCTACATCATCCACGTTGTCCTGGTGTACAGCCTGTCCGTGAAGGTGTTCGCCAAGATGTCCCCGCTGGTATTCTTCAAGAAGGTGTTCCCCGCCGCCGCCTTTGCCTTCACCTCCACTTCTTCTGTGGCTACCCTGCCCGTTGCCAAGGAGTGCACTGACGACATGGGCGTGGAGAGTGAGATCTCCTCCTTCGTGCTGCCTCTGGGCGCCACCATCAACATGGACGGTACCGCCATCTATCAGTGCGTGGCCGCCATCTTCCTGGCCAAGTGCATCGGCGTGGATCTGACCATGGTTCAGATGATCACCATCGTGGTCACCGCCACCCTGGCCTCCATCGGTACCGCCGGTACCTCCGGCGCCGGCATGATCATGCTGGCCATGGTGCTGGATGCCGTGGGTATCCCGCCCACCTACATCGGTATCATCTATGGTATCGACCGTCTGTTCGACATGGGCCGTACCGCTCTGAACGTGATCGGCGACGTGTCCTGCTCCGTCTGCGTCCATCAGTGGGAGGCCGGCGACCTGAAGCCTGTCAATAAATAACAGGCCGGCTGCCGCAAACAGAAGCCAACAGAAAAAGCCGCCCCGGGAGGGGCGGCTTTTTTCATGCCCATTTATACCTTTTTACGCCCAGGTGAAGTTTTCCGGCCCGGCGGCCTGCTCGAATTGATACTTGACGATGCCCAGATCCAGCCTGGCATAGCCGCCCCGCAGAGCCGTGGCCCGGACGGTACGCTCTCCCATCAGCTCCAGCAGGAACTTCTGCTGATTGACGGCGGTGGGGGCCAGCATGGCGTACTCGGCGCCCCGGCGGAACCAGTCCGGCATGGGGGAGGGGCAGCGGACCAGCTGGGACATGGGCTTGCTGCGGTGGGGCGCGCCGGGACTGACGCCATAGCCCAGGGCGATGACCAGCACCAGCTTTTCCCCATCGGCCAGGGTGAAGCGGGCCCTGCGCTTGGAGAAGGTCAGGGCCACCCAGCAGGTGTTCAGCCCCAGCTGCTGGGCCAGCAGGACGATGCGCTGGCCATAGTAGCCGGCCCGCTCGTCCAAATCGGGGGCCTTTTTGCCCGCCACGGCGATGTAGTTCTGCACGCCGCTGAACCGACCGTAGCGGGCCATGGCGCCGCTGAAGGCGCCGGGCTCGTCGGTGACGAGCTGCAGGTGGAGGTCACCCTCCCGGTTGCACGCGTCGATCTCCTGCTGCAGGCGGGTCTTGATATCTGTGGAAAGGGGCTTGTCCCGGTATTGCCGCACGCTGTGGCGGCGCTGCATGGCTTCCAAAATATCCATAGGTGAGTCCTCCTTCGTTTGATGTTGGCATGATGATATCACGGGCGGAGGAAAATGTCGACAGGAAATTTGTCGAGCGGGGCGGCGTTGAAACCGGTGGCGGAATGTGGTATGCTGGGAGGCGAAGGGAAGTGAGCGCAGTGCCGAAGATCTTGCTGGTGGAGGATGACGGGGCCATCGTGGCAGCCCTGCGGGAATATCTGGCGGGCGAGGGCTTTGAAACGGCGTCGGCCGACAGCCAGAGCGGGGCGGAGGAGCTGCTGGAGCGACAGCGGTTTGACCTGCTGCTGGTGGACGTGTCGCTGCGCTCCGGCAGCGGTTACGGCGTCTGCGCCGCAGCACGGCAGCGGGGCCTGCCGGTGATCTTCCTCACCGCCAACGGCGACGAGAACAGCGTGGTCACCGGGCTGGACATGGGGGCCGAGGACTATATCGTCAAGCCCTTCCGGCCCCGGGAGCTGCTGTCCCGGATCCGGGGTGTGCTGCGCCGCAGCGGCGGACGGGATACGGTGGTGCGTCTGCAGAACGTGGCGGTGGATACGGAGCGGGGGGCGGCCACAAAGGCTGACAAGGAGATCCCCTTATCAGCACTGGAATACCGGCTGCTGCTGATCTTCCTCAACAACCGGGGCCGTCTGCTCTCCCGCAACCGGCTTCTGGAGGAGATCTGGGACGCAGCCGGGGACTTTGTCAACGACAACACGCTGACGGTTTACATCAAACGCCTGCGGGAGAAGATCGAGGACGACCCCCAGAATCCCACCATCATCAAGACGGTGCGGGGTTTGGGCTATCGGGTGGATTGACATGAGAGAATTGCGAAACCGGGAGTACCGTCTGGAGTGGATGGCCTACGGCGGGGCGACGGTGCTCTTTGCCGTGATCGGGTTTGTCATCGGGCCCCTCTGCGGCGCGCTGTTTCTGCTGTGCGGCGGGGTATTTATGGGGCTGCATGCTGCCTTTACACGCCGCCGCTACCGGGCCATCGCGGAGCTGAGTCGGGATATGGACCGGATCCTGCACGGGCAGGAGGCCCTGCGCATCGACGAGAATGACGAGGGGGAGCTGTCCATCCTCCGCAGCGAGGTCCAGAAGATGACGGCGCGGCTGAAGGAGTCCGCCGACGCCCTGCTGGCGGACAAGCGGTATCTGACCCGTGCCATGGAGGACATCTTCCACCAGCTCCGCACGCCCTTGACGGCCATGAACCTGGAGGTGTCGCTGCTGGGGGGAGAGGACCTGCCCTATGAGCGGCGTCTGCAGCTGACCCGGGAACTGAAAAAGCAGTTAAAGCATACCGATTGGCTGGTGGAGACACTGCTGAAGATGTCCCACCTGGACGCCGGCACCGTGAAATTGCGCGCTGACGGCGTGGCGGTCCGGGAGCTGGTGGAAAAGGCCGCCGAGCCGCTGCGGATCCCCATGGAGCTGCGGGGCCAGGAACTGCGGATCAGCGTCAGGGAAGAACGCTTTACAGGCGACCTGGCCTGGACGGCGGAGGCCTTGGGCAACATTCTGAAGAACTGCATGGAGCACACCCCGGCGGGCGGGAGCATTACCGTCACGGCGGAGGAGACGCCGGTCCACACCCGGATCGTGGTGCGGGATACGGGGCCGGGCTTCCACACAGAAGATATTCCCCGCCTTTTCGAGCGGTTTTATAAGGGACGGGACGCCGGCAGCGGCAGCATCGGCATCGGCCTGGCCATGAGCCGGATGGTCATCGCGGCGGAGAACGGCACCGTCACGGCGGACAATCCGCCCGACGGCGGTGCCCGGTTCACCATACGGTTTTACAAGAGCGTGATATAAAAAACCGGGACGATTCTGCGGATCGTCCCGGTTTTTTCGGATATTCTCGAATGATTCCCGGAATTTTAAGAAACTTCAACAAACAGTCACCGAGCTGTCACTTTAGCCTGTTATGATGAGGGCAGAAGAAAGCGAAAGGAGCAGTTGCTATGGAAATATTGAAGATCGAAAATCTCACCAAGATCTACGGTGAGGGAGAAAATCTGGTGCGTGCCCTGGACGGCGTGTCTTTCTCGGTGGAGAAGGGGGAGTTCCTGGCCATCATCGGGCCCTCCGGCTCCGGCAAATCCACACTGCTGCACATCCTGGGCGGCGTGGATCGTCCCACCGGCGGCAAGGTGTGGATGAACGGACAGGACGTCTATGCCCAGAATGAAGAGCAGCTGGCCATCTTCCGCCGGCGGCAGGTGGGGCTGATTTACCAGTTCTACAACCTGATCCCGGTGCTGGACGTGGTGGAGAACATGACGCTGCCGGTGCTGATGGACGGCCGGCAGGTGAACGAGGAGCGGCTGGAGGAGCTGCTGGAGACTCTGGGCCTTCAGGACCGGCGGAAGAACTTGCCCAACCAGCTCTCCGGCGGTCAGCAGCAGCGGGTATCCATCGGCCGGGCTCTGATGAACGCCCCCGCCGTGGTGCTGGCCGACGAGCCCACCGGCAACCTGGACAGCAAGAACAGCCAGGAGATCGTGGAGCTGCTGAAATTCTCCAACCGCAAGTACGGCCAGACGCTGATCGTCATCACCCACGATGAGAGCATTGCTCTACAGGCGGATCGGGTCATCGCCATTGAGGACGGCCGCATCGTGCGGGACGAGCGGATCCGGGGGGCGAAGGCATGAACGTATTTCACCGTTTTACCCGGGCGTCCTTGAAGAAGAATCCCAGCCGGACACTGGTGACCATCATCGGCATCATGCTGAGCATGGCTCTGGTGACGGCGGTGGTCCAGGGCGCCTACAGCGGTATCCAGTTTCTGGTGCGGTCGGAGGAGACCCGGGTGGGCGCCTTCCACGGGTATTACTACAACCTCACGCCGGAGGAGGCGGAGCAGGCCAGACAGGCCCCCAACGTCAAATCCTCCGTCACCTGGCGGACGGTGGGCTGGGCGGAGATCGGCAGCCGGAACGAGTATAAACCCTATCTGCTGATCCGGTCCGCCAGCGACAATTTTACCGACCTGGCGGCGGTGCATCTCTCCGCCGGACGGATGCCGGAAAACGCCGGCGAGATCCTGCTGCCGGACCATCTGGCCACCGACGGCGGTGTGCTGCATCAGGTGGGGGATACCCTGACGCTGACCGTGGGCCGCCGGATGATGGACGGCTATGAGCTGGACGAGAGCAATCCCTTTGAGCCGCTGATGCCGGAGGAGCTGGCCGACACCACCGAGCGCACCTACACGGTGGTGGGTACCTACCAGCGCTTTGACAACCTGCTGGAGGATTATTCCTGCCCCGGCTACACGGCCCTCACCGGCTGGGATGAGACCGCCGGCGGGCCGGAGAGCGTGTTCTTCACGGTGAGGCACCCCGGCCGGTTCTATGCGGACATGGAAAAATACGCCGTGTCCGACAGCTGGAATCCCCACACGGATCTGCTTCGGTTCAACGGCTCGGTCCGATCGGCCAACATCGGCAACGTCATCTACGGCTTTGCCGCCGTACTGATCTTCCTCATCGCCTTCGGCTCCATCTCCCTCATCTACAACTCCTTTGCCATCTCCGTCAGCGAGCGGACGCGGCAGTTCGGCATCCTCAAGTCCGTGGGCGCCACGAAAAAGCAGATCCGGGGCAGCGTGCTCTACGAGGCGGTGCTGCTGGGCGGCGCCGGCATCCTGATCGGCGCCGTGGTGGGCTGCCTGGGCATCGGTATCACGTTGTGGGCCCTGCGGGATGCCTTCGGCGCCTTCAGTATGGGCACCGGCGTGCAGATGAAGCTGATCGTCTCCCCGGTGGGTCTCATCGTGGCGGCGGCGGTGTGCCTGCTCACCACCCTGATCTCCGCCTGGATCCCCGCCCAGCGGGCCAACCGGGTCTCCGCCATCGACGCCATCCGCCAGACCGCGGACGTGAAGATCCGGGGCAAGGACGTGAAGGTATCGCCCTTGACAAAGAAACTCTTCGGTTTCGAGGGTATGATGGCCGCCAAGAACTTCAAGCGCAACCGGAAGAACTACCGGGCCACGGTGGTGTCGCTGTTCCTCAGCGTGACACTGTTCATCGCGGCCTCCAGCTTCTGTGCCTACCTCACCGACCTGGTGGGCGGCGTCACGGCGGGGGACAGCCGCTCCGACATCGTCTACTACACGGTGGGCGACGAACGCCCGGATCCCGACGCCCTGCTGGCCCGGTTCACCTCCGTGGCCGGGGTCACGGGTGGCTGCTATGCCGATGTGCTCCAGACGTCCGCGGAGATTGGCCTGGACGACGTGTCCGGGGACTACTGGAACAATATGGCGGTCAGCCGGGAGGCCTGGGAGAGCGAGGGCGCCCTCCATGAGCAGGTGGGTGTGGCCTTCGTGGACGAGGCCACCTTCCGGGCGCTGTGCGATGAGAACGGACTTTGGGCGGAGGAATATCTGAATACCGACACGCCCCGGGCGCTGCTCTATAACCGAGAGGTCAGCATGACCTTCGACGAGGAGGGCAACGGCCACTGGGTGGACGTAAAGCTGGTGGACGAGAGCCGTCTGCCTTTGGCGATCCGCCTGTCCAGCGTCCGGCAGTTCGAGGACTATGAGCTGATGGAGGTGGACGAGGACACCTATTACTACTACCCGCTGGATTATGTGGAGGAGTACTACCGCCAGAATATGGGGGACGAGCAGGCGGAGCTGGACCGCAGCCGCGCCATGGCCAGGACCAAGGAGGAGGTCCGGATCTACACCGATCTGACGGCGGATGCCGTGGTGAAGACCACCGTGTCCATGCTGCCAGAGAGTCTGCCCACCCTGATCTATCCCTACAGCGCCAGAGACGCGGTATTGGCAGGCAGGACAATCGACGAGACCTACTTCGCCTTGACAGCCCCGGACCACGCCCGGGCCTGCGAGACCATCCGACAGCAGCTCAGCGCCGACGGCATGGACACCAGCCGCCTCTACGACAAGGCCGCCGACAAGGAGTCCCAGCGGATGCTGGTGACGGTGGTGCGGGTGTTCTCCTACGGCTTCATCATCCTCATCTCCCTTATTGCTATGGCCAACGTGTTCAACACCATCTCCACGGGCGTGATGCTGCGGCGGCGGGAGTTTGCCATGCTCAAGTCTATCGGCCTGGGGGAGAAGGGCTTTAGGAAGATGATGAACTACGAGTGCATCATCTACGGCTGCAAAGGCCTCCTTTGGGGCCTGCCGGCGGCGGTGGCGCTGACCTATGTGATCTACCGGATCACAGGCGGCGTCATGGAGCGCAGCTTCTATATCCCCTGGCACAGCGTGGTCATCGCGGTGGGCAGCGTGTTCGCTGTGGTGTTCGCCACCATGCTCTATGCCACAGGCGTCATCCGGCGGGACAATCCCATCGACGCCCTGCGGCGGGAAAATCTCTGATATGTGAACGGTGGAACTGCGGTCCCTCGCCCTGCGGGCGGGGGGCCGCGCTTTTTTGCCCGGAGAGCAACGTGTCCTTGACGGTGAAGGGAAAAACCGGTATAATCAAATGATAAAGAGTAAGTGGGATATGCTGTGTTTCGACCGTTTCCGCAGGGAGGAGGGCGTATCCTTTCAGAATGTGAGTTGAGGTGGTTCGATATGATCCGTGAGAGCTTCTATCAGGGCACGTGTGACCGGGCGTATGAGTATTTCGGCGCCCACCGCCGCGACGAAGGCTGGATCTTCCGGCTCTGGGCGCCCCACGCCCATATGGTGCAGCTGGCCGGCGATTTCAACGGCTGGCAGGGGCAGGATATGACCTGCCAGGACGGCATCTGGGAGCTGATCGTGCCCCAGGCACAGGTCTACGACGCCTACAAGTATATCGTCCACGGCGCCGACGGCCAGGTGCGCTGGAAGGCGGATCCCTACGGTTTCCATACCCAGACCCGGCCGGACAGCTCCAGCAAGGTCTACGACCTGGCGGGCTATGACTGGCATGACGGCGCCTGGCTGCGCCGCCGGGCGGAGAAGCCTTTGCGGGACGGCGTGATGAACATATACGAGGTGCATCTGGGCTCCTGGCGCCGCCACGAGAATGGGGCTACCTACAGCTACCGGGACAGCGCCGATGAACTGGCGGACTACGTGAAAGACATGGGCTACACGGCGGTGGAGCTGCTGCCGGTGACGGAGTATCCTCTGGACGACAGCTGGGGCTATCAGTGCACCGGGTATTTCGCCCCCACCAGCCGCTACGGTACGCCCCACGACTTCATGTATCTGGTGGACCGGCTGCACCGCGCCGGCATCGCTGTGATCCTGGACTGGGTGCCCGCCCACTTCTGCAAGGACGAGCAGGGCCTCATCAACTTCGACGGTACCTGCCTCTATGAGTACGGCGATCCCCTGAAGTGGGAGCACGCCGGCTGGGGCACCCGGGTCTTTGACTTCGGCAAGAATGAGGTCCGCAGCTTCCTGCTGTCCTCGGCGGCCTTCTGGCTGCGGCAGTATCACATCGACGGCCTGCGGGTGGATGCGGTGGCGTCCATGCTGTATCTGGACTATGACAGATCCGGCGGTCAGTGGCGTCCCAACTGCTACGGCGGACGGGAGAACCTGGAGGCCATCGACTTTCTGCGCCTGCTCAACGAGACAGTCCACCAGGCGGAGCCGGGCATCGTGACGGTGGCGGAGGAGTCCACCGCCTGGCCCAAGGTCAGCCACCCTGTGTCCGACGGAGGTCTGGGCTTCGATCTGAAGTGGAACATGGGCTGGATGAACGATGTGTGCCACTATCTGAAGATGGATCCCTTTTTCCGCCAGTATCACCACAACGACATCACCTTCTCCATGGTCTACGCCTTCTCCGAGCACTTCGTGCTGCCGGTGAGCCACGACGAGGTGGTACATATGAAGGGCTCCCTCCGGGGTAAGATGCCCGGCGACGATTGGCGTCAGCTGGCCGGTGTGCGGAGCTTTTACACCTACATGCTGTGCCACCCCGGCAAGAAGCTGTTCTTTATGGGCGCGGAGCTGGGCCAGTGGCATGAGTGGGACTTCAGGGGCCAGTTGGACTGGTACCTGCTGGACGCCGAACCTACGGCGAAGACCCACGAGTGCATCCGGGCGCTGAATCAGTTCTACAAGAGGAACAAGCCCCTGTGGGAGAACGACCTGGATTGGGACGGCTTCCGCTGGCTGGTGCCCGACGACAACCACAACAACGTCATCGTGTTCGTCCGCCGGGACCGGGGCGGCCACGAACTGGTGTGCTCGGTGAACTTCTCCCCGGAGGTCCACGAGAGCTACCGTTTCGGCGTGCCGGCAAAGGCTCGGTACGAGGAGGTTTTCAACACGGACGACATCGCCTGGGGCGGCAGCGGAGTGGTCAACGGCGCGCCCATTGTCACCGAGGCCATTCCCTCCCACGGATGGGAGCAGTCCATCTCCGTCAGGATCCCGCCGCTGGGCGCCGTGATCCTCCGGGGGAAGGGACGTTACTTCGCCAAGACCGGGAAGAAAAACGGAAAATAATACCCCTGAAGATAGCAGCAGAAAGGAAGGATGCGTCATGAAAAAAGAATGCGTGGCCATGCTGTTGGCCGGAGGACAGGGCAGCCGCCTCTACGTCCTGACCGGTGACATGGCCAAGCCCGCCGTCCCCTTCGGCGGCAAGTTCCGTATCATCGATTTTCCCCTGTCCAACTGCACCAACTCCGGCATCGACACCGTAGGTGTGCTGACCCAGTATCGCCCGCTGGAGCTGAACAGCTATATCGGCAACGGCCAGCCTTGGGAGCTGGACCGGGCCAACGGCGGCGTACACATCCTGCCGCCCTACCAGAGCGCCACCGGCGCCTCCTGGTACAAGGGCACCGCCAACGCCATCTATCAGAACATTGGTTTTGTGGATATGTATGACCCGGAGTACGTGGCGGTGCTGTCCGGCGACCACATCTACAAGATGGATTACTCCGACATGCTGCGTTGCCACAAGGAGACTGGCGCCGCCTGCACCATCTCCGTGATGGAGGTGCCCTGGTCCGAGGCCAGCCGGTTCGGCATCATGGCCGTGGACGAGCAGGATCGCATCACCGAGTTCGCTGAGAAGCCGAAGGAGCCCAAGAGCAACCTGGCCTCCATGGGCATCTATATCTTCACCTGGAAGAAGCTGCGCCAGTACCTTATCGAGGACGAGGCCAATCCGGATTCTGCCAACGATTTCGGCAAGAATATCATCCCCGCCATGCTCTCCAACGGGGAGAACATGGTAGCCTACCGCTTTGAAGGATATTGGAAGGACGTAGGCACCCTGGATTCCCTGTGGGATGCCAATATGGACATGCTGATGCCCGGCTCCGGACTGAACCTGCTGGACAAGAGCTGGCCCATCTATGGCCGGACCCCTGTCTGTCCCCCTACGCTGATCGGCCCCAAGGCCGACGTGGGCAACAGTGCCGTGGCCAAGGGCTGCACCATTTTCGGCGAGGTGAAAAACAGCGTCATGAGCACCGGCGCCACCGTGGGCAAGGGTGCCACGGTGTCCTACTCCGTGGTGATGCCCGGCGCCGTCATTGAGGACGGGGCCACCGTGGCCTACGCCATCGTGGGCGAGAACTGCCATATCGGCGCCGGCGCCTCTGTGGGCGCAGGCCCTGAGACCGTCACCAATCCGAACCAGTGGGGCATCACCGTGCTGGGGCCGGACACCCTGGTGAAGCCGGGCGAAAAGGTGGCGCCCAAAACCATGCTGGACAAGGGTCATAACCGGGAGGTGAAAGCATGAAAGGAATGCACGGTATCATCTTCTCCTATGAGAAAAAGACCGGCCTGCGGGAGCTGATCGAGCACCGGGTCCACGGTTCCATCCCCTTTGCCGGGGACTATCGGGTGGTGGACTTCATGCTCTCCAATATGGTCAACGCCGGCATCACCGACGTGGGCGTCATCATGCACGGCAAATGCCAGAGCCTGCTGGACCATCTGGGCACCGGCAAGAGTTGGGACCTGAGCCGCCGCAACGGTGGATTGACCTTGCTGCCCGCCTTCGCCTACGCGGAGAACCGGGATGGCGCGGGCCAGTTCCGGGGCAAGATGGAGGCCCTGGGCTGTGTGGTGGACTATCTGGAGCATATCCGCCAGGACTACGTGGTGCTCTGTGACAGCGATCTGGTCATCAACCTGCCGCTGCAGGACGTGCTGCAGTCCCACATGGAGACCGGCGCCGACATCACTGCGGTCTGCACCAGCGCGCTGGGGGACGGCAGCGACACCTATTTCGAGCTGGATGAGACCGGCCGGGTGACCGATACCATCTACAACATCCACACGCCGGAGGGCCACCGCTGCCTGAACATCTTTGTGATGAGCAAGGCGCTTCTGCTGAACCTGGTGGAGGACTGCATGGCCCACAACCAGTACAGCTTCCGCCGCTGTGTGCTCCAGGAGCGGGGCGGAGAGCTGCATATCAACGGCTGGGTGTGGGACGGCTATGCTGCCCGGATCAACACCATTGAGACCTACTATCAGCGCAGCATGGAGATGCTGCGGCCGGAGCTGCGCGCGGAGCTGTTTGACCCCAGCAGACCCATCTTCGGCAAGGAGAATGACGCCCCCTCCAGCTACATCGATCCCACCGGCGAGTGTGTCAACTCCCTGATCGCCGATGGCTGCGATATCCGGGGCACAGTGCGCAATTGCGTCCTGTTCCGGGGTGTCCAGGTGGAGCCGGGTGCCGACGTGGAGGGCTGCATCCTCCTGAAGGGTACGGTGGTGAAAAAGGGCGCCATTGTCCGCAACGTGATCACCGATAAGTACGTGACCATCCGGGAGAACAGCACCTTGATGGGCGGGGAGAATTACCCGCTAGTCATCGCCCGGGGAACGAAAGTATAAGCGATACAGTCGAAAGTACGCCGGGAGCGGGCCTTGAGGCCCGCTCCCGGCGGAAAAGCGACTCTTGACAAGGAGTGATAGCATGAATATTCTGTTTGTGTCCAGCGAGGCGGCACCCTTCTGCAAGACCGGCGGTCTGGCGGACGTGGCCGGTAGCCTGCCGCCTGCCCTGGCGGCGGGGGAGGACCGGGTGGCCGGCATCCTGCCCCTGTACGGTCAGATCCGTGACGAGTGGCGGCAGCAGATGACCTTCCGCAAGTATATCTACGTGGATCTGGCCTGGCGCCATGAGTACTGCGGTCTCTTCTCCCTGGAGTACCAGGGTGTGACCTGGTACTTTGTGGACAATGAGAAGTATTTCCGGCGGGACCGGCTCTACGGCGAGTTTGACGACGGCGAGCGGTTCGCCTTCTTCAGCCGGGCCGTAGCGGAGCTGCTGCCCCACCTGGACCATATGCCCGATGTGGTGCACTGCAACGACTGGCAGACCGCCGCGCTGCCGGTGTATATCAAGGACTTTGCCGTGCGGGAGGAGGCCTATAAGCACATCCGCACCGTGTTTACCATTCACAACATCGAGTATCAGGGCTGGCTGAATCCCGAGAGCGTGACGGACCTGCTGGGTCTGGATCACGGCTGGTGGGATACCGGCGTGCTGAAGATGGGTGACGGCGTCAATCTGCTGAAGGCGGCTCTGCTGACCGCCGACGCGGTGACCACTGTCAGCCCCACCTATGCCCAGCAGCTCCATGACAGCTTCTATGCCCACGGGCTGGAGGGCGTCATCGCCAGCGTGTCCGACAGGATGCGCGGTGTGCTCAACGGCATCGACGTGGTGAGCTTCGACCCCAAGAAGGACAAGGCCATCGCCAAGAATTACAGCTCCCGCCGTCTGGAGGGCAAGGCTGTCTGTAAGGCGGCGCTCCAGGAGCAGATGGGGCTTCATCCGGAGAAGGACACCCCGATACTGGCCATTGTCAGCCGTCTGGTGGCCCACAAGGGCATGGATCTGGTGTGCCAGGTGGCCGACGCCATTATGGACACCGGCGTGCAGCTGGTGGTGCTGGGCATGGGCGATGCCGGCTACGAGGACTTCTTCCGTGGCCTGCAGGGGCGTTATCCCGGTCGGGTGGCCGCCTGCATCACCTATTCCGACGCCCTGGCCCGACAGATCTATGCCGGCGCGGATCTGTTTCTGATGCCATCCAAGAGCGAGCCCTGCGGTCTGAGCCAGATGATCGCCATGCGCTACGGTACGGTGCCCATCGTTCGCCAAACCGGCGGCCTCAACGACTCCGTTCGCTCCTGCCAGGTGGGTCAGAAGGACGGCACCGGTTTCGTCTTCGCCCGGTATGACGCCGGCGATATGCTCAGCGTCATCGGTCAGGCGGTGGCCTTGTACCACAGCGATGGCTTCAAGGTGGTACAGCGCCGCGGTATGGTGGCGGACTTCAGCTGGAAGAAGAGCGCCCGCACCTACCGCGATATCTATGCAAATCTGCCGGGATAACACCCGGCTTCCAATAGGAGGAAATCAATGAATTACAGCAAAGACCAACTGAAAGAGCTGATCGTTCAGAAGCTGCGGCTCAACTACGGCTGCACCGAGGCCCAGGCCAACGACGGCGAGATGATGAAAGCCTGCGCCATGGTGCTGCGGGACATCATGGCCGAGCACGGCGTGGAGACCCGCCAGCGCACTGCTGACGAGGGCGGCCGCATGGTCCACTACATGTCCCTGGAGTTTCTGATGGGCCGGAGCCTTGCCAAGAACGCCTATAATCTGGGTGTGCTGGATACGCTGAGCCAGGCCATTGATGAGCTGGGCTTCAAAGCTGCGGATATCTTCGACATGGAGCCGGACGCAGGTCTCGGCAACGGCGGCCTGGGCCGTCTGGCCGCCTGCTATCTGGACAGCCTCACCACGCTGGAAATCCCCGCCGCCGGGTATTCCATCTGCTATGAGCTGGGCATTTTCCGCCAGAAGATCGTGGAGGGCCAGCAGGTAGAGCTGCCCGACGACTGGATGGGCCTGGGCGACGCGTGGCTACTGCGCAAGCCCCAGGACGCCGAGGAGGTCCATTTCGGCGGCAAGATCCGCACCCGCTGGGACAACGGTCATCTGATGGTGGTCCATGAGGACTATACCCGGGTGCTGGCTATCCCCTGCGACATGGAAATCGCCGGCTACAAGACCGACCACGTCAACACACTGCGGCTGTGGGAGGCCAAGTCCCCCAGCCCGGTGGACATGGCCCTCTTCAACCAGGGCCAGTATCTCCGGGCCGACGAGGAGCGCACCATGGCCGACGCCATCTCCAAGGTGCTCTACCCCGAGGACAACCACTATGAGGGCAAGTCCCTGCGCCTGAAGCAGCAGTATTTCTTCGTCAGCGCTACCATCCAGTCCATCACCCGCAAGCACATCCAGACCTACGGCACGCTGAAGAATTTCCACGAGAAGAATGTCATCCAGATCAACGACACCCATCCGGCGTTGGTCATCCCGGAGCTGATGCGCATCCTTATCGACGACGCCGGCATGAGCTGGGACGACGCCTGGGAGATCACCACCCATTCCGTGGCCTACACCAACCACACGGTGCTGGCCGAGGCGCTGGAGGTGTGGCCCCAGAGCCTGCTGGAGACCTTGATGCCTCGTGTCTGGCAGATCATCCAGGAGATCTCCCGCCGCTATCAGGCGAAGGTCGAGGAGTTCTACCACGACGGCGTCAAGACCGCCAAGATGGCCGTCATCTGGAACGGCCAGGTGCGCATGGCCAACCTGTGCATCGCCGGCGGCATGGCGGTCAACGGCGTCAGCGCCCTCCACTCCGACATCCTGCGCCACGACGTGTTCCGTGAGGCGGCGGAGATGGAGCCGGAGAAGTTCAAGAACGTCACCAACGGCGTGGACCACCGCCGCTGGCTGGCCCAGATCAATCCCGGCCTCACCGAATTGCTGAACGACACCATCGGCGACGGCTGGCTGCTGCATCCCAACGAGCTGAGCAGGTTTGACGACTTTGCCGGCGACGCCGCCGTTCTCAAGCGGCTGGAGGAGATCAAGCTGGCCAACAAGGCCACCTTTGCCCGCTGGGCCAAGCGCCACCAGGGCGTGGTGCTGAACACCGACGCCGTCTTTGACGTGCAGGTGAAGCGGCTCCACGAGTACAAGCGCCAGCTCCTCAACGTGCTGCACATCATCTATCTCTACCAGCAGCTGCAGGACAACCCCAATATGGAGATACGGCCCCATACCTTCCTCTTCGGCGCCAAGGCAGCGCCGGGCTACGCCGTGGCCAAGCGGATCATCCACCTCATCAACTCCCTGGCAAACCAGATCAACAACGATCCCATCTGCCAGGGCAAGCTGCAGGTGGTGTTCCTGGAGAACTACCGCGTCTCCATGGCGGAGATCCTGATGCCCGCCAGCGAGATCAGCGAGCAGATCTCCACCGCCGGCAAGGAGGCCAGCGGTACCGGCAACATGAAGTTCATGATGAACGGCGCCGTGACCGTGGGTACCCTGGACGGCGCCAACGTGGAGATGCACCAGGTGCTGGGCGACGAGAATATGTTCCTCTTCGGCCTGAAGGCCGACGAGGTGGCCCGCCTGCGGGAGAACTACGATCCCCGCCTGCTGTACGATCGGGATCCCATGCTGCGCCGGGTGGTGGACCAGCTGAAGAGAGGTTTCAGCGACGGCATCAGCTACGAGGACCTGTGGCAGCGTCTGCTCCAGCGGACGGACAGCCCCGCCGACCAGTATATGCTGCTGGCGGATCTGCCCAGCTATGCCGAGGCACAGCAGCGCATGACCGCCGCCTACGGCGACCGGGATCGCTGGAACACCATGAGCCTCCACAACATCGCCCGCAGCGGCATCTTTGCCGCCGACCGGGCCGTGGCGGAGTACGCCGATACCATCTGGCACGTGGCGCACAAGTAAACAGTCAATGCAAAAGAGGCCGGCGGAACCATCCCGCCGGCCTCTTTTCCCATGTTGACAGCCATGGTATAATTATCCTGTACTATTATGAAGAAAAACGAGGAACACGCTATGGAAGTCACACAAGGCGTGCGCTTTGAGGAGTTCGGCCTGTCGGAGGCCACCCTGCGCGCCGTAAAAAACAAGCATTACGAGATCAGCACCCCCGTCCAGGCCGGGTGCATCCCTCCCATGATGGAGGGGAAGGACGTCATCGCCAAAGCGCCTACCGGAACCGGTAAGACCATGGCCTTCGGCATCCCCATCATTGAGAAGATCGACACCGACAGCGAGGCGGTACAGGCGGTGATCCTGGCCCCCACCCGGGAGCTGGCCATCCAGATCACCGACGAGATGCGGGACATCGCCGTGTGCCACGAGGGCGTGCGGCTGGTGTGCCTCTACGGCGGCCAGCCCATCGGCAAGCAGATCAACGCCCTGAGCCGCAAGCCCCAGATCGTGGTGGCCACGCCGGGCCGGCTCAGTGACCACATGAAGCGCCGCACCGTCCGTCTGAACGAGGTGAAGACCGTCATTCTGGACGAGGCGGACCGGATGCTGGACATGGGCTTTATCCACGACGTGACCCGCATCCTGGACAAGATCCCCTCCCGGCAGAATCTGGGCATGTTCTCCGCCACCATCTCCCGGGAGGTCATGGACATCTCCTGGGTCTATCAGCGCGATCCGGTGGAGATCACCGTCCAGGCCACCAAGGAGAACAAGCCCGATATTCTCCAGTACCGCATCGACGTGCCCTCCGAGGGCAAGGTGGACGCCATCGCCCGGATTCTGGCGGCGGAGGAGTACGACCGGGTGATCTGCTTCTGCAACACCAAGGGCAGCACGGAGCGGCTCTGCAAGTTCCTCCAGATGCGGGGCCTGGACGCCCAGTGCATCCACGGTGATATCCCCCAGCGCAAGCGGGAGGAGATCATGCAGCGGTTCCGGGACGGCAAGCTGCGGATCTTCGTGGCCACCGACGTGGCCTCCCGGGGCATCGACGTGGACGACGTGGACGCGGTGTTCAACTACGAGGTGCCGGAGGAGAACGAGTATTATATCCACCGCATCGGCCGCACGGGCCGGGCGAAGAAGCACGGCGTGGCCTATACGCTGCTGGGCGATTTCCCCAGCCGGATGCGGCTGGACGCCATCGTACGCAATACCCGCAGCCAGGTGATCAGCGCCACGGTGGATGAGACCGGCCACGTGAAGCCGGTGGAGGGAAAGTAAGGAAAGGAAGGTGCGCCGTGTATTATCACGCCTCGCGCAGACCCGGCATCCGTATGCTGGAGCCCCACGTGTCCAACCACGGCGTGCCGCTGATCTATTTTTCCGACCGGCGGGAGAACGTGCTGCCGTACCTCAGCAACGCCGTGGCCAAATACTGCCGGGAGACCGGCTTTGCCCATGAGGGCCCCTGGACCAAGTGGGCCTCCTACGGGTTCACTCCCGACGGACGGCTTCGGCTGGAGGAGTACTATCCCAACGCCACGGAGGAGACGTACCGGGGTGTGTCCGGCTATATCTATCGGGTCAGCCGGATCATCCCCACGGCGGATGACATCCAGATCCCCCATGCCTTCGCCACGGCTCAGCAGGTGGCGGTGAAGGGCTGCGAATTTATCCCGGACGCCTACGAGGCCATCCTGGAGGCCGAGCGGCTGGGACTCATCGAGATCGCCCGGTATGAGCGGCTGGCGGCCAGCCCGGAGTTCATGGCATGGAACCGGGAGACCATCCTGCGGGAGTATCGGCAGTCCGCCGACCGGCCGGACTACCGGCACTTCCTGCGGGGAAAATTTGATTTTATCGAGGAATGAGGAGTGAAATCCCCATGAAACTTTGGAAACGAATGGCCGCTCTGGTGCTGGCGGCGCTGCTGCTGGCGGGGTCGGCGGCGGGCTGCGGCCAGCAGCAGGAGATGACCTTCTCCGCCGCGCTGGTGGGCGTACCCGCGTCCTATGACCCGGCAATGGCGGTGAGCTGCAGCGAGCAGATCGCGGCGGTCCATCTCTATGAAAACCTGATGCGCCTCCAGATCGGCGAGAGCGGTACCGAGGTGGTGGGCGCCCTGGCCCAGAGCTATGAGCGCACCGACAACCTGGACGGTACGGAGACCTATACCTTCCACCTGCGCAGTGACGCCAGGTGGTCCGACGGCCGCACCGTGAGAGCGGGGGACTTCGTCTATGGCTGGCAGCATCTGGTGGACCCCAATACGGATTCCCCCAACGCGGCGCTGCTGGATATGGTGACCGGCTACGACAAGGCGCGCCAGGGCGATCTGGACGCCCTGGCGGTGCGGGCTGTCAACGACACCACGCTGGAAGTGGATCTTTCCTGCCACTGTCCGTATTTTATCCGGAGCATCTGTACCGTCGGCCCCACCATGCCCCGTCGGGCTGATCTGGCCGGCAGCAAGGAGCCGGTGACCAACGGCCCCTATGCCTGGGGCGACAATACCGACGGCGTGCTGACGCTGCACGTCTCCGAGCACTACTACGACACCCGCCGGCTGGGGCCGGACACGCTGAAGTTCTACTTCTGCGACACGGCGGAGCAGGCGGAGACGCTGCTGGACGACGGTACGGTGGATTTTGCGGGGAATCTGGATGACGAGTCGCTGAAGGCGGAGGACGGCTGGACCATGGAGCCCTATCCCGAGACCACCCTGCTGGTGGTGAACCAGATGGCCCAGCAGCTGAACAACAAGGACTATCGGCAGGTCCTGTCCCTGGTGATCGACCGCACGGCGCTGACAGAGACGCCGGGCGTGGGGCTGTGTGCCCCGGCGGAGGGGCTGATCCCCTACGGCATCACCGCCTCGGACGGTCAGGCCTTCCGGGAACTGGAGGGCCCCCGCATCGACAATACCGACTATGAGCAGAACTGCGCTGCCGCCAAGGCACTGCTGCAGAATCGGACCATGGACGGCATCGCCGACGTGGTGATCCTGTATGAGAACACGGGCGCCAACGCCCAGCTGGCCGGTCAGATCCAGACGGCGTGGCAGGAGCAGCTGGGGATGAAGGCCCGGGTCCAGGGGGCGTCTCCGGAGGAGATGGCCGCCAAGCTGCGCAAGGGCGAGTTCAACGTGGCGCTGATCAGCTGCGCCGCCGACCGCAACGACGCCAGCGCATTCCTGAACATGTGGCGCTCCGGCAGCCGGGACAACGTGGCCCTCTTCGGCTCCAGCGCCTACGACATGCTGATGCGCGTGGCGGCGGCGTCCTCCAGCGCGGAGGCCCGGGATGCTTACCTGGCCGATGCGGAGCGCCTGCTGCTGGAACAGGGCAACGCCATCCCGCTGTACACCACCGTGCGGGCCTACCGGCTGCGCACCGGCCTCACCGGCCTGCTGTCTGACGGGCTGGGCGTGTTCCGCTTTGGCGGGATTCGCCAGGCGGCCAACTGACACAAAAGCGGACAAAAAGGAACCCCGGAGGAAATGGGGCGGCCCAATAAGGAAGTAATCAAGTAATAAGAATAATCGTCATTGCAAAGGCTAAGAAGCCCCAGAAAGCATTGCTGCTCTCTGGGGCTTCGTTCTGCTTGGAGCTTCATGCAATAGCTCCACCAAAAGTGAGAAATTCGAACGCCGTCCCAATCGGAACGAATTTCGGACTTCTTGTTTTAATTTTGGATTATCAGGTGTTATATTTGTCTTGACACTACCAATAGTGATATAAAACGAAGTACCTTTCATAATGAGATGCTGCCGCAGCGGAAGGTGCTATATCATCTCATAATAACATTCGGCCAATTGACAAATAGTTATTTAACCATGAACCCGATAATATTTTCAGTAGGCATGACCTCAACTGGGTTAAAATACCGATTGTTCCGCTTGATATGGAGGCAAGATACCCCCTCTTTTTTAAGCAGAATCGGAATGAGCGATTGTGCAAATATCAGCGGTTTTGGCCCATCGGGAACAAAAATAATATCTCCTTCTGATAAATACTCACTTGCAATCTCACAAAGCTTCGCAATCATAAACTCAAAATCATCCATTCGCAGTGATATTAGCATATTTGCATGAGAGATGATGGTTTGGTTAATCTCTATAACATTATTATGAAGAATGCCATTTCTAGAATCATAGGCTGCACAGGCCAAGAATGAGTCGGGATCAAGTAAGGAAATAGTAGCTTGTGTTCTTACGACGTCATAGCTTAAAGATATAATGTGTAGTCGTTTACTGTTTGTCCTCAAGGTAGGTCTGCCGGAAAAATGAGTAAAAGAGTGTATCCCGGCTGAGGGATAATTAATATAGCTATCTGGGTACAGTCCGTCAACATACCAAAATAGTAATATATCATCTTCTTGAAGGACTTTCGTAATAGCGCTAGGAAGTCGGCAATACCACCCTCGCGGCATAGACGAATAGTCTATATGGATTCTAATTGGTATGCCCTTCTCTCTCTTTTCCTTAACGAAATCCATAATCATTCCAATTGTAGAGGAATAGTCTTCATATGTTGATCGTTTAAAATTTATTCCCTCGTATGTCATGCGAAGATCATCATATGTCTCTGTATTACTTCTGGCTGCAAGAAGCTCTTCAAACACAAACACCAAAATGTTTCTGTTATTCAACTTCTTGCGAGCTTGTGAAAACAAATGAAATGATCTGCTTTCATACCCAAATGCACAGATAAATAAATCTTCTGGCAGGAAGGTATCAGGAGAATAATTTGCATTAACTATTTTCATCTCGAACCTCGTCAAAAATGGAAATCTGCATATTATCCATGGCATTCTTTTCAGGGCAATTCTGGATGCGTTTTTTTGTCTGAACCTTATAGCTCGGATTAACCCCCTCGTCCCCAAATGAAATCTTAGCGGGAATATCGCTTCTCATTGGGATCCAAAAGGCAGCGCAATAGGCATTCGAAAGAAGATATTTGGTATCTTTGGTAATGCCATTTATTACAAAACCATCCGCAACAATAAGCCTAGAATTTGCAATTGCAGCCTGTATCCATTCTTTATTCTCTGAAAAATCGTTCTCATTGGCAAAGGAAAGCACAAATGACGCACCGGCTGAGATCAGAAACCTGTCATGAACTCTCGAATGTAAATACTCAGAAATAAATTCTAGTTTGCTTGAGATTACAGGTCCGACCTCGTTTAAGCCTTTTGTTGCAAGGCAAAAATTGTTTGCATATGATAACAACACTTGATGCTGCATTTTCGGTTGCAAGGGGTGCCTCTTTGCTTCTTCAAATAGCTCATTCATTATTCGAAGGAATGCACGAGGATTGCCTTGAGAAACTTTCCTTACTGTCTTCGCGCCAGCATACCACCCAGGTTTTCTATTTCCTTGTTTTGAAAGCCTATACATTTCCCGTGTAAAGAAAATTGTGGCATACTTATCATAGATGGTCTTTCGTTTGTTTTTGTAACTAGAAGACCCGACCATCCTCTTGGGGGAAAATGATTGCACTATTCTTTCTTCAATTTGCTCTCGCTCGGCGTTCTTCTCCCCGATTTCTTTTCTATAATAATCAATTAGATCATCATTTCCAATTTTGCCCAGGAAGTCTTCTAGTGTTGATATATTTAAATTGGGATCGACTCTGGAATTGATTCTGTGAGAGCACAAGCGGTTTGTGAGGTTAATAAAATCTGCACTATCATACTCCATATCGATAACGTGATATATGAAGTCATTGCCCGCAGAAACAGTTACGTCTGGTGAAAAAGTTTTTAGTGTTGTATGTGCATAGGGAAGAGTTGCAACCTTTAGTGCGATTCTGTTTGAGTCGGAGCGAAACACATTGTTGATGCATTCTTGAAGAGTCTGATCAAGAAATTCTGCTTCGTCAATACAAACTAACCAAGTCGGATTCGAAGTGATCTCCAAAACACTGGTAATAATATCTTTAGCCGCAACCAAAGGGGAGCATATTTGCTTCCGGAAAACAATTGGGATGTTTGTGTTATCTGGAGACAGCGGATCAAAATTATTAAATAAGCTATTAAGTTTACGTTCGAGTGGTAAAAAATCAAAGATAGTGTCTTCTCCCGTATCGAACCACACACTACTAATTTCATAGGAAAGCTTGGCAATTTTTGAGGCTTTCTCGATTGGGTCTGCGATATCACCAGTAAGAGCATGCAACTCCTGGATCATCGATTGTGCAAGGATAAAATTAAATGCGATTTGGAATGCCTCAATTCTCCGTTCTGAGGAAATAGAATTTGGCGCAACGCTAGTGACAAATTCAAGATGCATTGGAACATAAAATGAAAAAAAGCGTTTTTCTAGCACCAATCGTTTGGCATCTTCCGCATCTATCCTCTTCAACATTGAATAGCGCATCATCTTTAAAAGAAATGTTTTCCCACTCCCTCGGGTTCCAAGAATAATCTCATGCTGCTCGTTAAATAAATCCCAGAAACTGGAGATTGGGCAAAATTCTTTTAGAACTTTTTCGTCAGAAAAATTGCGAGCCTGACTATCAAAAAAAGGATTTTGGCCATCATAGTTTTTTATTATATCAGCTTTTCGCATTTTTAATGGCCTCCTCTGAAATCACGGATATGTTTTCTGGAAATGAGCCAGTAATAATATAGCCCGCTTTGACGTTTGTGCGAAACAATTTGTTTAAGTCCTCGAATTTCACATAGTGAAGACACTCGGGAAGATCTTTGTAACGTATTACGACAAGAGGGCGATCAACATGCTTCAAGCATTCCTGAACCGAGGCGGATAATTCTTTCTCTTGAAAAATCTTTCCTAACCACATCTCCGCATCTAGTGGTGCCTCTGGGCGATTGTGGGTTAGTGGTTTCCAACCAGAAGAAGCAGAATACTCGTATGTCTTTAACAGAAACGCTTCTGGCGCCTTCTGAAAATCTATTATATGTGCTGTGTTAGGTATTTCTCCGTTGCTCCTGTGCTTCGCGTTTACTGAAAGACTTCCTGCACATACAAAAGAAATTGGATGGCTCCAATCGTCGTGCTGAATGGTTTGTGCTCGCGGATGATGTCTATGTCCATGTAAAACCAAGTTTATGCCATATTTCCCAGCTAGATCTAATAACTCACTACTCTCTTCAATCAATGAAATATCCTCAGTTGGAGATGGGAAAGAGTATTTGATCGGATGATGATGCAATAATAGTACTTTTGTACGTATATCAGCTTTATATGTTTTTAATTCTGATTCCAGCCAGCCTAGTTGTTCTGAGGATATTTTCCCGTGGGAGTATTCTTGCGTCGGGAAGCAGTGCCACCCGGTATTAATTGCAAACAGAATCATCTCCTCTTTTTCTAGAACTCCTGAAAAAGGTGCCACTCCCCTTTGGAGTGTTTTCAGGTGAGCAATATTCATTACGGCACTATTTGCAGCGATTTTCTGATACTGTTCTTTAAGTATCTTGGCGTGCTCTGCCTCCATCTCTTCTGTTGTTAATCTTTCGCTAATTTCCGCGATTTTCCAGTCGTTATCATGATTACCTGTCACGCAAATGATGTTTTCAATAGGAATTTCTGCTTCTTGTGCAACTTGGAGCATTATCTTTTCAAAATAATAGTACTCCAAAGGGCTTGCAATTGAAGTCAAATCACCCGCGATAAGAATATACTTTACACGTTCGGTCTTTATTATTTCAATTAAGCCGTCTAATAAAGATTCCGCCCCTGTGTTTTCGTCATCAATGGGGCATCCTGGAACAGATAGTTCCTTTGTCCGTGAATATTTGCCAAAATGAATATCACTTATCAGAGCAATCTTCATATCTTTCCCCGTTTTCCTAAAAGTTTATAAGGTATTTCTGAACTTGCATTGATCTAGAAAGAAGTAATTACTAATTCCTCAATCATCCGCCTACTTTTTGCCTGCCCTGAAATTGTACTCTTTCTAGAAAGGGTGCGTGTATGAAAGCCGCAATTCTCATATTGCTCTTTAATCTCCTGACAGTTGGCATTAGTAAGCAAAATAATAGCTCCTCTTTCGCGTGCTCGGTTAAGCACCGCAAGCAAACGAGTTTGATCGCTCCATGTGAAGAGGGACTGATTGTACTTAATAAAGCCAGAACCCGTAGACGTTGTATACGGGGGATCGACGAAAACAAAATCCCCTTCCCCGGCACGATCAATTACCATAGCAAAATCACAAGAAAGCAATTTTGCATTTCTTAATGCATTAGAATAATCCTCAAACTGATCAATGTCATAAACACAGTTGGTTTTCGTTCCTATTGGGACGTTGAACATCCCTCGCCGATTTTCTCGATACATCCCATTGTAACAAGTTCGGTTAAGGTACAGCATTCGGCCGGCACGCTCAACCACATCATCTGGTACATGATTTCGAACCGAATAGTAATGTTCCTCACTGTGCATTTCTTGATGCCGTCGCATTACACCTTGGAGTTGCGTCGGCTGGTCACGCATAATTATATAGAGATTGATCAGTTCTTGATTAATATCAGAAATAGTTGAGTTCGCTGGAAGAATTGAAAAAAAGATTGCTCCACTTCCAAGAAAGGGCTCATAATAATGATTAAATCTCTCTGGAATAAGATTGTTCTGAGCTGCCAACCAGCGTTTCCCGCCTGGCCATTTTAAAAATGGTTGCATATAAAATCCTCACACAGTTTATTTAAATTATTTTATCATAACACCTATAGAAAAGACAAGATTCGACGAGCAGAAAAAACATTCCCAGGAATTTTTGTTGAACAGAATGATCGCAAGGAAATCTTGAGATACTTCCTGAATAGCATATCATCCTTACTTAGATACACTTCAAGAGTTCGATAATATAAGAAATTGCGACAGAAATTACCATTCACGCTTAATGAAATTAAAGCCTAAACGGCAAGTACACCGGCGCTGTAGATAAGGCCTTCTTGAATATCATTGATGCAAGGTACCGTAGCGGCCGTGCTCTGATACCACTACAAAAGCACCATCTTGGAGAAAGATCGGAAGCTGATGAGGAAGTATTCATGAATTATTAGCCCTAGCATTGCAAGGCGAAACAGAGGCCTGTAGGTTCAGTCTGACTGAATTGTTCCTGCAGGCCTCTGCCTTTGCTTTTTGAAAGCATTTTCCACCACAACTGAGAAATCCGAATATCGTTCCAATTGGAACGATATTCGGATTTTATGTTTTAATTAGGAATCTAAACAGTTAGGTTATACTGTAAAGATATCTTCACTGATGGCAATAAAATTTGTCTCCCTAACTTAATATGCTGTAGATTAGCAAAAAGTGGCAGTCTTAAGGCAGTAACTTTAGAAACCTACCCGCCGTTTTTTAAATAGTTGACCAGAAACATCCCCACAGTATGGTATACTATGAACGTGCTTCCTGGCTTTCAAACAGAGGATAATTATAATACCTTGACAGAATTTTGACTTTTACAAGAGACAATAAGGGGTAAATAGCGAAAGGATAATCTTGCTCATGCAACACAAAATTTTGATAGTAGATGACGAACCAATGTTGACCGATCTTTTGGCCGACTACCTGGGTGATATGGGATATCTGCCTCTTATAGCTACCAATAGCGTGCAAGCCATGGAAAAGCTGAAAGAAGCTCCCGACCTGATTCTGTTGGATATCAACATGCCGGGTATGGATGGGCTGGAACTATGCAAGACCATACGGGATGAAGTCACCTGCCCCATTCTGTTTCTTACAGCGCGAGATGCTGAACAGGATAGAATCAACGGTTTGCTCCTTGGTGGCGATGATTATATTACCAAGCCTTTCAGCCTTTCGGAAGTTGCTGCCAGGATCTCTGCTCACCTTCGAAGAGAGGCGCGTACACATGATGCTTCACGATTGTTAGCCTCCCAGGAGCTTTTGGTAAATCTTTCCCGCCGTACAGTGCATTTTAGAGGGACAGAGATCGTTTTTTCCAAGAGGGAATTTGATATCTTGGAGTTTCTGCTGACCCATGCCGGGCAGGTATTTGATCGGGAACGAATCTATGAAGCCGTGTGGGGATTGGATGCGTCCGGAGATAGCGGTGTAGTAAAGGAACATATTCGTAAAATCCGGCAAAAACTGCAAAGTGTTGCAGGAGAGGACTATATTGAAACTGTCTGGGGGGTTGGCTATCGATGGAAACAATAAAATTCCGTGGGCTTCGCAGTTCTTTTATCTTGTATGTACTGACTACATTAGTTATTGCAGCAGTCCTGTCCGGCCTGACAATCTGGGGCTGTGTTGCTTTGCAAAAAACTTTATTGCCGGACTCCAATCAGGTTTATCTCACGATCCAGCGAAACGATCCTGATGGAAATGAAACAACAACCACGGTTCCGATGCCCTTAAATGACGAGCTAATAGAGATTCCTATTATGATTTCTATGGAAGATCCGGACGGCAATACTTTGTCCGGTGGGCGGAATATAAAATACTCTGTAACAAAAATAGAAAACAGTTTTGCAGCCCTTTCTCCCAAACGTCGATTCGCTTATCAAGCCAGCCAGATCGGGATGATTGTTATGCCAGTATTATTTTCTCTGACAGGAATACTTCTCTGTGGCCTTTTGTTCTACCGAAAGAAATTAAAAACGCCCATCCTGCTATTAACCTCGGCTACGAAACAGATTGCAGAGCAAAATCTGGATTTTCAGATCTCTTATCCCAGCGCAGACGAGATGGGAACGCTGTGCGCTTCCTTCGAGCAAATGAGGCAAATATTAAAAGAAAGCAATCAAACATTGTGGGATATGCTGGAGGAACGCAGGCGTCTCCAGGGGGCCGTAGCTCATGATCTGAGAAATCCCATCGCTATTATCCAAGGCTACGCCCAATATCTGCAGATCAGTCTCTCCGGTGATAAGATCAGCAGAGAAAAAATATCCTCTGTAGTCGCCAATATTCTTCATACTTCGCACCGACTGGAGCGATATACAGACTCTCTCCGTACAATTAGCCGACTGGAGGAATTGACGGTACAGGCGCAGACAGTGAATTTCGCTTCACTCTCGTCCGAGATGAGAGAAGATTTCAGTATGTTGACAGAAGAAAAGCGCATAGAATTGGATTGGGAGAATACAGTTGTTGAGAAGGTATTAAATTTGGATACTAAGATTCTATATCGTATTCTAGAAAACTTAATCAGCAACGCCGTTCGATTTGCCAAGCGAAAAATAAAGGTTCACTTTGCTTATTACCAGGGGCTTTTAAGCACCACAGTATCCGATGATGGCCCGGGATTTCCAGAAAAGGTATTAAATAGTAAAGACGGTTATGCCTACTGGGGAAGTGATGATGAAAATCATCTTGGTATGGGACTGGCTATTTGTCGAGTTCTCTGCCGGAAACACGGTGGACAGTTCATCTTATCAAGCTCTGACCGGGGCGGTGCTGCTATAAAATTTACCTTGTCATCTTGACCAAAATTTGACTCTAATCTATTAAGATCTCCTTGTATTCAAAACGCTGTGTTTTGCAGCAATCACACAAGGAGGTCTTTTTATGCGCAAAAAATGGATTGCATTATTGCTGGCAGGTTTGGCCATATGTAACCTTTCTGCCTGCGGAAACGGCAACTCTGATCAAAACTTCGAAAAACAAGGTGAATACAGCGGTGCAGTAGATCCCGGAAAACAAAATACGCAGACATCGAATGAAACCAATTCGGCAAACGGCCTGACATCACTCATTCATCAGTTTGGCCTGTTCCATCGCTATTGCAATACAGAAGACGGCTTTTACTACTTGACAGAGAAGGATTCGCTCCTTGCGGATGGTAGCTATGCCCCTCATCTGATGTATATGGATTATGCCACCTGTCAAGAGGTGTATCTTTGCAGTGACAGCAGTTGCCAGCATAATACAAAAGATTGTACTTCTGTCATGGGCGGAGCGTCTTCGGATGGCCGAATTTTTACCTGGGATGGATACTTGTATTATCTTGACCGTTCTCCAGATACCAGTGGTTCTACCATCATCAATATTATCGGTGATGCCGGATCTGCCAATGTGGAAGCAGAACGGGCTGAATTATATCGTATGAATCTGGACGGTTCCGGACGGGAGCGCATTTACAGCTTTGACGCTGCCACTACCGTGGAGGATGTAGCTCTGGGGAGTGATAGTGGCCTATTTTTTGTTACAAAGAAATTGGAAAATCGCGAATCCGGCTCAGGCACTTATATCACAACTTCCGATCGGCAACTCATTTGCTTGAATCCGAACAGCGGCAAGGCCACCCCCGTCTGCTCCCTGGATTTTGACGATGGCCTAAACTGGGAAATCATCGGTTCGGCAGATGATAAAGTGATATTGAAAGCATATCAGTATCCCAATGGTATGACAGAGGAAGAGGCGGCAGCTTTGGATCAAGGCGCCTATCTGAATCTCCTAAAAAACAGTCAAATTGTCTATGCCTGCTTGGAACCTTTTACCGGGGAAAAAGCTCAAGTATATTCTCAAGCCGCCGGAGATAATGCCTTCTCTGAAGCGGTCTTGAATGGTTATCTGTATGCCTCTAATGCGTCCAGTCAAGACATTGTGAGAATCAATCTTGCTACAGGCGAACAAAGCACGTTGTGCAGTCTGGAAAACAATTATCTGTATGGTACGCTGGGAAAGTATTTGTGTTGTACCAGCCAAGATTTGACATCAGATTATGGATATTATTTGATAGATGGGGAGAACGGAGAAATCACTCACTGTAGTTTGACGAACCAGGCCCTGGGATGGGGACTGGATCTGATGGCCGTGGCCGGAGACCATGCGTTGGTGGTCTATGACTATGACTATACGCCTTTGGGAGACAACTCCTATGAAATTACCCGTTATCAATACGGATTGATTTCTATGGATGATCTTCTGAACAGCGTGCCAAATTACACGCCAATCCAAATGGTTGGGGAGGGAATATAAAATGCTGGAATTGCAGGAAATCTCGAAACACTATGGCAACAAGCAGGCATTGGATCATATATCCCTGACGTTGGAAAATGGCATTTACGGCCTGCTTGGGCCCAACGGAGCAGGAAAATCAACATTGATGAATATCATCACCGGCAACTTGAATCCTACTTCAGGTATTGTGCTTTGGGATGGGAGGAATGTCCGCGATATGGGGGCAGCCTATCGAAGTCTGCTGGGATATGCGCCCCAGCAGCAAGGACTGTATGATACTTTTACCGGTACTCGATTTCTTTCCTATATGGCGACCTTGAAAGGAATTCCAAAAAAAGAGCAAAAAGGTGAAATCCAGAGAGTCCTGGACTACGTGAATTTGACAGAAAAAGCAAATCGGCCCATTGGCACCTATTCAGGCGGAATGAAGCAGCGCATATTGGTTGCTCAAGCCATTTTGGGCAATCCACATCTGGTCGTTTTGGATGAGCCTACAGCCGGATTAGACCCAAAAGAACGAGTGAGAATTCGGGAAAACATTCAAAACCTCTCTGGGGACAAAATCATCTTTGTATCGACGCATGTGGTTTCTGATATTGAATCGATTGCAAAAGAGATTATCCTTCTCCGGGAGGGAAAGATTGTAGACCAAGATACCTTATCAAATCTTTGCAAAAAACATGGAAATGTGAAAAACCTGGAGCAAGTCTATCTGCAGGCATTTGGAGAGGAGGAATCCAATGACGGCCCTCATACAGTTTGAGTTGCAAAAGGTTTGGCGAAAAGGGAGTTTTCTGCGCCTCATGGCATTATTGCTTCTTATAAACGTTTTCTTCCTTTGGTATTTGAACCGGCCTGCAGGGGATGAACCGCCTCTTTCCGCCTACAAAGCCGTCTGCCGTGATATTTCTGGCATGACGGAATATGAAAAAATCGCTTATATCAACGGTCTCAAAGAACAAGTAGACGGACTTTCTCTTGTGGAACAAATACAAAATCTCTACGGACAGGGCGGCGAAGTAAGAAATACTCTTGCAGAACAATTAAAGAAAAGCAATTCTGATATATATGAGAAGTATACGCAGCTTTATCGCGCGGGGGATTATTTGGTTTACACAGATTCCCTGGCAAAAGAACGTGCTTTGCTTAACGAACTGTATGAGGAAATTTCCGCTGTATCCGGCTATGAGGATTATTTAGCTTCTGTGCAAAAAAGCAGCCACCAGCTTGGCACAATATCGATTTTTCGATCATCTACATCGGAGGACAATTTTGCAATCCGTAATATCGTAAAAAGCGCTGCAGACCATGCAGGGCTATCCTCCGAAAATATCTGCTGGTTTCCTTCTAAAGGGATGGTAATGGCAGTGGAAAGCCTGGCAACCGATCTGTTATTGCTTCTTTCCATCTTCCTTTTTGTCGGCGAACTCATAACAGAAGAGAAGGGGAAGGGGTTATTTGCCATTACGCGTTCTACCAAACGAGGATTATGGGCGGATATGGGAGCGAGGATTATTGCCGTGCTGATCCATGGCGGCACGGTTTGCCTGTTGCTTTATGGCTCCAATTTAATTTGTGCCAGCAGTATGGCCGGGATGGGAAATTTATCCGCATCCCTTCAATCTTTGGCCCCCTATGTGGAAAGCAGTTTTCCAATCTCTTTGTCAGCATTTCTGGTTCTCGGTTTGGTAACGAAGATTGGTATGGTATTCCTGCTGGGATTACTGCTAACTGCTTCTGCGATTTGCAGCTCCCAGAGTTTCATGCCACAGCTTGTTGGAACCGCTTTTTTAGGCTTACATTGGGGCTTTTATGCGTTCATTCCGCCCCATTCGCATCTGAGTTTGTTGAAACATCTTTCCTACTTTAGCATGCTTCGAACGGGCGCCTTATTTGGAACTTACCTCAACTTGAATATCATGGGATTTCCATTCAACCGCACAAGTTGCTCATTGATATTGCTGGCTATTTTACTTTCCACAGGCATCATAGCTGTTCTTCTTCTATTTCGATATGGGAACAGACTGCGTATCAACCAGACGTCAAGACATTTCCATTTGCCATTTCGTCCGCACGACAGCCTATTTCGACATGAGGGATATAAAATAATAATTGCAAATTGTGGGCTCCTGATTTTGCTGGCCTTTGCCATCCTTTTGGGATGGAATGCCTTTGGGAAGAACTACACCCCATCGGCCGGCGAGCAATACTATCAGAGTATGATGCTCTCGTTAGAAGGCGAGCTTACTGATGAGAAGGAAGCCAGCATAATGGCGGAGTGCGCCCGTTATGATGAGGCATTCTCCCAAATAGCGCAAATTGATCAAATGGTAGCGGATGGAAGTATCAGTGAAAACACCGGAGAAAGCATGAAAGAACCGTGGTACAGTGAATTGGCCTTCTATCCATGGTTTCAACGGATTCAAGTGCAGTATGAGCGAATTCTATCAGAAGGCGGCCTCTTTATCTATGACACAGGATACCTCTACCTTTTGGGCCAATTAGATGACGACTTTTTGGTAAATCTTCTTCTGATTACTCTATGTTTCTGTTTTGCTTTTGCCAATGTAATGGCAATGGAAGACAGCAAAGGACTTTGGGGCCTTTTATCCGCAACGAAGTTGGGAAAAAAACGGATTGTTAGCTATAAATGGATGGTATGCAACGTTGCTTGTTTGGGAATAACGCTGCTCCCATGGCTTTTCCGTGGTATATCAATTTCATCGGTCTATCCCATGGGTGAGATTTGGGCAGGGATACAGAGCATTCCGCAATACCGTAACTTTGCCATCAATTTACCGCTTCTGCTGTTTATAATGTTGGCAGTGCTCAGCCAACTGATTGCGACGCAACTGATTTGTGCTGTGGTGCTACTACTATCCAAATGGAGAAAAAACTATTTTCAAACTCTGTTTTTAGCTCTGTTATTATTGGCGGCTCCCCTGGCTTTGGCACAAATGGGGATAAGCATTATGCGGTGGTTTTCAATCTGGCCTTTGTATGGATGGACAGGATTAATCGGATAGTATGAAGATTTCTGGAGGTGCCGGTTATCGTACAATTCATTATAATTGAGCTGTGGAAACGTGGCCCCTCTGCATTTCAAGATGTTCTTTCGATTTTGCGGCATCACCCGGAACGAAAAGCTCAGAGAAAGGACGATGAGCCGATACTTTTATTTTGGGCCTGTTTATTTATCCATGTAGGTGCAAGGCCTTCAGAGATCGGCAAGTAATTACTGTGACTCACAAGAAATATCATCAACGAGCGTCTGCTTCTGAAAAGAGGCAGGCGCTTTTTTCATGTCTCCACCGCGAAATCCAATTAATTTGTAAATTTTCCGAGAACTTTCAAAAATCAATGTCGTTTTTTTGCCTCCGATGTTGCGGTAAGAGAGTAGAGGAGCTTTTGAAAAATCTACAATTCGCTGTCGTTTTCGAGGCCTCTCATGTGGCTGTTAAGTAGTAGAGGAAATTATTTCGATGCGGTGTTTACTTTTTTGCTTTGGATGTTGCGGTACAGGAGTAGCCGGAAAATTTCAGCCCGGTGTTTACTTTTTGCCTCAAAACCGTGCGGTATGTGAATAGAGAAAGATTTTAAAAAAGTGAGAAATAGGATGTCGTTTTTTGGCCCTCCATGTTGCTGTAAGGGAATGGAGAGGCCGAGCAGATACAGGCTCCCCTTACCGGCAAATAGGACGCTCCAAAATAGTTTCAAGAAATTTTGAAAAAAATGTCGTTTTGGAGGCTCGAAGGTTGCGGTAGAGGTGTGGGAGGAGATTTTGTGAGAGATTGGTTCCGTTTTGGCGCTAAAAAGCTAAAACAAAAGAGGTTTTCAGCCGAGTGGCATCATTTTTGATGCCGTCTCCAAAAGCCAAATCGGACTATGGCATCAATTTTGATGCCACAGAAAAGTTTTTTTCCAAAGCCTTATATTTTTCGCCTTCTCGTGATCTACCACTTGAGGGAGATTTCAAAAAAATATCGGAAGCACCAATATAAAAACAGGTCTTTTTATTCCTTACTTAGTGAAGGGCACTGAAAATTTCCTCCCGGAAGGCTTAATTTTTCCGCTTTCCCGTGATCTACCCCTTGAGGGAGAAAATTTTCCGGGCAACACCCGTAAAAACGGTGCTTCCCATTCCTAAGTTAGTGAGAGGACTCGAAAAAACTTCTGCAAGGCTTAATTTTTCGCCTTTCTCGTGACCTACCACTTGAGGGAGAAATTTTCCTCTGCGGTACCCATAAAATCGGTCCTTCCCAATCATCCCTTAGTGAAGGGATATATCGAAACCGGCCGATCACAAAAAATTTTTCCCGGCACCCCCATAAAGGCCCCCTCAAATTGCTTAACTAGTGGAGGGGTTCCTCAGGAGCATCCGAATCCCTCACCCGACAAGGAGGTGATAACCACCCGACAACTGAATAACCGTCACCGAAACAGATATGACCTTGCGACGACGAAGCGAGGCGACGCTGCGGGGCAGCCGAAAGGTCCCGGGGCAGGCATAGAAAAACCGTATCGGAAGGACGACGCTCTATCCCAATAAGTAATTAAGTAAGTAATTACTTTTCTACCAGCTCAAAGGAAGAAGTACCTACTGATAGAAGGACTGCGGCAGGAACAATTCCCCTCCCTTTGAGCCGGTAATACATAGGCGGGCGATCCCGCCCGCCTAAATCAAACAGAAAGGAGAAAACCGAAATGAAAGAAATCAAGAAAGAGATCGTGCGGCACATCGGTGTGATCTCGGAATCCACCAGGGGCTGGCAGCTGGAGCTGAACATGGTCCGCTGGGACGACGGCGAGCCGAAGCTGGACCTCCACGTCTGGTCCCCCGAC
>ONGR01000022.1 GCA_900317425.1 uncultured Eubacteriales bacterium
GAACTTGGGCAACACCCGCCAGGGCACCCTGCGGGCCAAGAGCGAGATCTTCGAGAATCTGAAGCCCGACGGGATCGCTGTACTCAATGGGGATGACGAGCTGTTAAGGGGAGTCACCTTACAGAATGAGATCATCTTCTGCGGCCGGGGAGAGAACTGCCAGGTCCGCGTGACGGACGTGGAGGAGCTGGGGATCGAAGGGATCCGCTGTACCGTGACCACGCCCCGGGACGTGTATCGCGTCCACGTGACCACCCCCGGCGCCTATATGATCTATCCGGCCTCTATGGCCATCGCCATCGGCGAGCGGCTGGGTCTTACCAAGGATGAGATCCTGGCGGGCATCGCCGCCTACCAGCCGGTGGGCTCCCGGATGCATCTGATCCGCAAGAGTGAGGACCGGCTCATCATCGACGATTGTTACAACGCCAATCCCCAGTCCATGGCGGCGGCGCTGAACATCCTGTCCCAGACCCCCTGCCGCCACCGTCTGGCCGTTTTGGGCGATATGGGCGAGCTGGGCGAGCTGAGCCCCAGCGCCCATCTGCGGGTGGGCGAGTTGACCCAGGAGCTGGGGATCGATACCGTGATCGCAATCGGTGACAAGGCAAAACGCATCACAGAGAAGCGTACCCTGGAGACCTATTGGTATCCTACCATCGAGGCGGCGCAGGAGATGCTGTGCCGGCAGTTTACCCCCGGAACCACGGCGCTGGTGAAGGCGTCTCACGCCATGGAATTTGAAAAAGTCGTAGCATTTTTGGAAAGACAGTAAATGATCGATATCAGCGTAACCGGACTGGTCAAGTCCTTTGATTTGGAAAAGAAAATACTGGACGGACTGACCTTTCAGGTGGATACCGGCGAGCGGGTTGGCCTTCTGGGCAAAAACGGCGCCGGGAAGACCACGCTGTTCCGTATCCTCACCGGGGAACTGACCGCCGATGAGGGCGAGGTGGTCATCGCCACCGGCCGCCGGGTGGGACTGATCTCCCAGATCCCGGTCTATCCGGCGGGATATACGGTGGAGGACGTACTGCAGTCCGCCTTTGCCCGGATGTTCGCGCTGAAGGACGAGATGGACGCCCTGGCCCGGCGGATGGCGGCGGGGGACAGTGATGAGCGTACCCTCAAGCGATACGGCGACCTGACCGCCCGGTTTGAGGGCCTGGGCGGCTACGATACCGACACGGCGGTGAATAAGGTGGCGAACGGCCTGTCCATCACCGCCGATATGCGGCAACGGTATTTCGACGATCTCTCCGGCGGCGAGAAGACCCGGGTGAACCTGGGCCGTCTCATCCTGGAGGACACGGATATCCTGCTGCTGGACGAGCCCACCAACCATCTGGACCTCCAGGCCACCGAGTGGCTGGAGGAGTATCTGCGCCGCTTCCGCGGCACCGTGGTGACCATCTCCCATGACCGCTATTTCCTGGACCGTATCGTCACCCGCATCATCGAGATAGAGGACGGCAAGGCGGAATTCTACAGCGGTAATTACAGCTTCTACGCCATCGAGAAGGAGCGGCGCTACCAGGAGCGGATGAAGCAGTACCTGAAGGAGCAGGCCAAGATCCAGCGGTTGGAGAAGGCCGCCGAGCAGCTGCGGCTGTGGGCCTTTCAGGGCATGGACAAGACGTATCGCCGGGCGGTGTCCATGGAAAAGCGCATCGAGCGGATGCGCACCGTGTCCAGGCCCACCAAGGCCAAAAAGATGGACGACCGCTTTGCCAGCCGGGAATTCCGGGGCGACGAGGTGCTGCAGATCCGCGGCATCAGCAAGGCCTTCGGTGACCATCGGCTGTTTTCGGACATCTATCTCCGCATCGGCGGCGGCGAGCGCATCGCCCTGCTGGGGGAGAACGGTACCGGCAAGACCACCCTGCTGAACATGATCACCGGCCGGGAGCAGACGGACAGCGGCTCCATTCGGCAGGGCCCCTCCGTGCGTACGGCGTATCTGGAGCAGATGGTGCATTTTGACCACCCGGAGCGGTCTCTGGTGGACACGATGATTTATGAAAAGCGGAACATGACCGCCCAGAGCGCCCGCAACCGTCTGGCGGCCTATCAGTTCCAGGGGGAGGACGTGTTCAAGAGTGTGGGTGTGCTGTCCGGCGGCGAGCTGAGCCGCCTGCGGCTGTGCATGCTGATGGACGAGGAGATCAACTTCCTCATTCTGGACGAGCCCACCAACCACCTGGATATCGCCGCCCGTGAGTGGATCGAGGAGGCGGTAGAGGCCTTTGACGGAACGCTGCTGTTTGTCAGCCATGACCGCTATTTTATCAACCGCTTTGCCACCCGGATCTGGGAGCTGTCGGAGGGCACCATCCACGACTATCCCATGGGCTTTGCCCAGTACCGGGCGGTAAAGGAGGAGGAAAAGCGGGCTGCCCAGCCTGCGTCGCCTGCCCCGAAGAAGGGCGATACCCGCACCGGCCGGGGCAACCGCGCCCAGCAGGCGGCCAGAAAGCAGCTGACCATTTGCGAGAGCGCCATTGCCCGTCTGGAGGGGGAGTGTGCCCGGCTGGACGGGGAGATGACCGTCCACGGCAGCGACGCGGAGAAGCTGGCGGAGCTGTATCGCCAAAAGCAGGACGTGGAGGCGCAGCTGGAGCAGGAGATGAGCCGCTGGGAGGAGCTGTCTCTTCAGCTGGAGGAACAGGAGAGTTGACATGAGTGACGTTTTGTGTTTGTTCTATTCCCGCACCGGCCGTACCGAAGAGGCCATGAAGGAGATCGCCGCGGCTCTGGACGCCGAGCTGGTGGAGATCACCGACGACGTGGACCGCAGCGGCCTGAGGGGCTTTTTCCGGGCCGGCCTGTCGGCTATGCGGCGCTCTACCCACCCGCTGGAAAACTTTCACACGGAGAAGAACATCGAGGACTATCGGCTGGTGATCCTGGGCAGCCCCGTCTGGGCGGGCCGGTGCGCCAGCCCCGTCCGGGCGCTGCTGAAGCGCCGGGGACTGGAGATGAAACGGGTGGCCTACGTGCTGACCCGGGCCAGCGACCGTCACTATGAGGAGATCTACGACCAGATGGACCGTTACACGGCCGAAAAGCACGTGCTGGCCGTCTCGCTGCGGCCCGACAGCGTGGGCTATGTGTTCTGGCGTGATGGATTTATCCAGGACGTGAAGCGTTATCTGGAACAGTAAGGAGACCCTGTATGGAGGAAAAACTGGCAAAAATCGAGGAGCGCCTGGCGGAGATCGAGGGCCAACTGTCCGATCCGGCGGTGTACGGTGACCGGGAAAAGCTGGCCCGTCTGAGCCGGGAACAGAAGGAACTGACCCCCATCGTGACGGCCTTCCGGGCCTACCGCAAGGCAAAGCAGGATCAGGCCGACGCCCAGGAGATGCTGTCCGACCCGGAGCTGCGTGAACTGGCCCAGGAGGAATTTGCCGCGGCAAAAGCGGAGGCGGAGCGGATGCAGGAGGAACTGAAGCGTCTGCTGCTGCCCAAGGATCCCAACGACGATAAGAACGTGATCCTGGAGATCCGGGCCGGCATCGGCGGGGAGGAGGGCGCTCTGTTTGCCGCCGATCTGCTGCGGATGTATACCATGTACGCCGAGCGCAAGGGCTTTACACTGTCCGTGGTCAGCGAGAATCTGACGGAACTGGGCGGCGTGAAGGAAGTGGTGGCTACGGTGGAGGGCAGCGGTGCCTATTCCCGGCTGAAGTTCGAGGCCGGCACCCATCGGGTCCAGCGTGTGCCGGAGACGGAGTCCTCCGGCCGTATCCAGACCTCTGCGGCCACGGTGGCCATCATGCCCGAGGCGGAGGAGGTGGAGTTCACCATCGACCCCAAGGACCTGCAGATCGACACCTACCGCTCCTCCGGCGCCGGCGGACAGCACGTCAACAAGACCGAGTCCGCCATCCGCATTACCCATCTGCCCACCGGCACGGTGGTGGAGTGCCAGGACGAGCGGAGCCAATACAAGAACAAGGACCGGGCCATGAAGATCCTGCGCTCCCGTCTCTATGAGGCGGAGCAGGAGAAGCAGAACGCCGCCATCGCCGCCCAGCGGAAAAACCAGGTGGGCACCGGCGACCGCAGCGGCAAGATCCGCACCTACAACTTTCCCCAGAACCGGGTCACCGACCACCGGCTGACGGGGGAGAACAAGAATTTCAACATCGCCGCCATCATCAACGGCGATTTGGACGCATTGATCGACGCGCTGACGCTGGCGGACCAGGCGGCGCGTCTGCAATCGGAGAATAAGGAGGAATAAGACCATGCTGGAAGCCAAGAGAATGCAGTATGAGAAGTCCGGCGCCAAGGTGGTGGAGGCCCTGAAGAGCCGCCATTTTGACGCATGGTATTGCGCCAGCGGCGCCGAGGCCGTGGCCAAGGTGCTGGAGCTGATCCCCGAGGGGGCTGAAGTGGCCTGGGGCGGCAGCATGACCGTGGACGGCCTGGGTATCCAGGATGCGCTGCGCCGCCGGGGCCAGCCGCTTCTGGACCGTGACGCCGTGCCGCCGGAGGAGCGGGAGAATGTGATGCGCCGCGCCCAGAGCTGCGACGTGTTCCTCATGGGCAGCAACGCCGTCACCGAGGACGGTCAGCTTTTCAACATCGACGGCACGGGCAACCGCGTGGCGGCCCTGTGCTTCGGCCCAAAGAGCGTCATCGTGGTGGCCGGCATGAACAAGGTGGTGCCGGATCTGGCGGCGGCCTACAGCCGGGTGCGCCACTATGCCGCACCCATAAACGCCCAGCGCTTCGGCGTCAAGACCCCCTGCAGCGTCACCGGTCAGTGCGCCGACTGCCGCAGCCCCGAGACCATCTGCAACGCCATGGTGACCACCCGTGGCTGCCGGCCCGCCGGCCGCGTCAAGGTGATCCTGGTGGGCGAGGATCTGGGCTTTTGATCGAAAGAGGAAATCCGTTGAAAACGAGAATTTTTCATCCGGAAACGGAGAAGAACGCCATCGCTGAGGCGGCGGAGATCATCCGCGGCGGCGGATTGCTGGGCATCCCCACCGAGACGGTCTACGGCCTGGGCGCTAACGCGCTGAACGAGGAGGCGGTGAAGGCCATCTTCGAGGCCAAGGGCCGCCCCCAGGACAATCCGCTCATCATCCACGTACCCTCCGCCGACTGGCTGGAGCGGTACTGCAAGGACGTGCCAGCCGTGGCCTATGCGCTGGCCCGGCGGTTCTGGCCGGGGCCGCTGACCATGATCCTGCCCCGGCGGGAGAACGTGCCCCTGCGCACCACCGGCGGGTTGGAGACAGTGGGCGTCCGCTGCCCGGATCACCCTCTGACGCTGGCCATTATCGAGGCCGCCGGCGTGCCGATCGCCGCTCCCAGCGGCAATACCTCGGGCCGGCCCAGCCCCACAACGGCGCAGCACATGATCGAGGACATGGACGGCAAGATCGACGGCATCGTGGACGGCGGCCCCTGCGCCGTGGGTGTGGAGAGTACCATCGTCGACCTGACGGTGACGCCGCCCCGCCTGCTCCGCCCCGGCGGACTTCCGCTGGAGTCGCTGCGTGAGGTACTGGGTGAGGTGGCTGTGGATAAAGCTGTCACTCAGAAGCTGGGCGACAGGGAGCGCCCCCGGGCCCCCGGCATGAAGTACCGCCACTACGCCCCCAAGGCCCCGGTGACCGTGGTCACCGGAGATCCGGAACGGTCGGCGGCCTACATACGGGGTCAGTTAGAACCCAACGACGGCGTCATCTGCTTCGATGAGTACGCCGGGGACTTTGCCGGTCATATCATCCACAAGCTGGGTCCTGCGGCGGATCGCCTGGCCCAGGCCCGGCACGTATTCGACGCCCTGCGCACCTTTGATGCCACCGACGTGTCCCACATCTATGCCCAGTGCCCGGACGATGCCGGTTTGGGCCTGGCGGTGGGAAACCGGCTGAAGAAGGCCGCCGGTTTTCACGTGGTGGACGCGGGGAAGCGGCCCCTTGTCATCGGTCTCACCGGCCCCACCGGGGCGGGGAAGACCAGCGCGCTGGCCGCCCTGGAACGGCTGGGCGGCTGCATCCTGGACTGCGACGCCGTGTACCACGAGATGCTGCGGACCGACGAGGGCCTGCGCCGGGATATCACCGAAGCCTTCGGCGATGTGTTTGATGAGAGGGGGCTGAACCGGCAAAAACTGGGAAGCATCGTCTTTGCCGATCCAGAGGCGCTGGAGCGGCTGAACGCCGTCATCTACGCCCGGCTGGTCCCGGCCCTGCGGCAGCGGGTCTATGCGTCCGCCGCCCCCATCGTGGGCATCGATGCCATCAACCTCTTCGAGAGCGGACTGGATCGGCTCTGCCGCCGCACGGTGGGCCTGCTGGCCCCGGCGGAGGTGCGGATCCGGCGCATCATGGCCCGGGACGGGATCTCCGAGGAGTACGCCCGGCTGCGGGTGGAAGCCCAGAAGGGAGAGGACTTCTACCGCGCCCATTGCACTGACATTCTTGTGAACGACGCGGCGTCCGCCGCGGAATTTGAGAACAAGGCCTATGCCTTTTTCTGCCATATGATCAAACAAATCAAGGAGGAAAGCAACCATGAGTGAAGAAATGAAGAGCCGCAAGGAGAAGGTGCTGTGCACCGCCAAGAACGGCTACGACCGCATGGACGCATCCGAGATGCAGGCCATGGAGGAGTACTGCCGTGTCTACAAGGATTTCCTGAACAACGGCAAGACCGAGCGCCTGTGCGCCAGGGAGGCTGTGAAGCTGGCTGAGGCCAAGGGCTTCGTGCCCTATCGCCGGGGCATGGCACTGAAGGCCGGCGACAAGGTCTACACCGTCAACCGCGGCAAGGGCGTCATGCTGGCCGTCATCGGCCGGAAGTCCCTGGCAGAGGGCTGCCAGATCACCGCCTCCCACATCGATTCCCCCCGCCTGGATCTGAAGCCCACTCCCCTCTATGAGGACAGCGAGATGGCCTACTTCAAGACCCATTATTACGGCTGCATCCGCAAGTACCAGTGGGTCACCATCCCCCTGGAGCTGCGGGGCGTCGTGGCGCTGAAGGACGGCACCGTGGTGGACGTGGCTCTGGGCGAGGGCGACGAGCCCAAGTTCGTCATCACCGACCTGCTGCCCCATCTGGGCGGCGAACAGGGCAAGAAGCCTCTCAACGAGGCCATTCCCGGCGAGAGCCTGAACATCCTGCTTGGCAGCCGGCCCGTGGGCGAGTGCGGTGAGAGCGACCGCGTGAAGCTCCACGTGATGGAGAAGCTCAACGAGAAGTACGGCATCACCGAGGCCGACTTCACCTCCGCCGAGCTGGAGGTCGTCCCTGCCGCCATGGCCACCGACATCGGCCTGGATGCCAGCCTCATCGGCTCCTACGGTCACGATGACCGCGTCTGCGGCTTTGCTGCTCTGAAGGCGCTGCTGGATCTGGATACCGTGCCCGCCAAGACCGCCGTGTGCATGCTGGCGGACAAGGAGGAAGTGGGTTCCATGGGCGTCACCGGTATGCAGTCCGCCGCCTTTGACACCTTTATGGAGGACCTGTGCGAGAGCCAGGGCGTGGCGCTGCGCGTGTGCTATGAGAAGGCCTTCTGTCTGAGCACCGACGTTACCGCCGCCTTCGATCCCGCCTTTGCCGACGTCTATGAGAAGCGCAACTCCGCCCTCGTCAACTACGGCATCGGTCTGTGCAAGTACACCGGCGCCCGGGGCAAGGGCGGCTCCAGCGACGCCAACGCCGAGACCGTGGCCTACGTCCGCCGCGTGATGGACGACAAGAACGTCATCTGGCAGATCGCCGAACTGGGCAAGGTGGACGCCGGCGGCGGCGGCACCGTGGCCCAGTACATGGCCAACCGCAACATCACCACCCTGGATGCCGGCGTGCCCGTTCTGAGCATGCACGCTCCCTTCGAGGTGGTCAGCAAGCTGGATTGCTACATGACCTACAAGGGCTGCAAGGCCATCTATGAGGCCGAGTAATCTACCTGTCGGAAGAAGAGGTCGGAGGATTTCCTCCGGCCTCTTTTTTGTGTTTTTCAGATCGAACGCATAGAAATGAGCAGTCGGCGCACCCTAACGGAAAAGGAGGGTGCATATGACAGAAACCAAAAAACCGACCAACTCCAACGAGGATCAGGAAAATCAGGATACCCCGCAGCAGCAGATCGTGGACATGGGCTCGTCGGTGGTGAGCAACCGCCACGGCACCATTCACTGCCTCACCATCGTGGGTCAGGTGGAGGGCCACATGCTCCTGCCGGGCAACAGCAAGACCACCAAATACGAGCACGTGCTGCCCCTGCTGGCGGCCATCGAGGAATCCGACGACGTGGACGGCCTGCTGTTGCTTTTGAACACGGTGGGCGGCGACATCGAGGCGGGCCTGGCCATCGCCGAGTTGATCGCCGGCATGCGGACCCCTACGGTAACGCTGGTACTGGGCGGCGGACATTCCATCGGTATCCCGCTGGCCGTCTCCGGCAAGGTGACCATGATCGCCCCGTCGGCCTCCATGACCATCCATCCGGTGCGTATGTCCGGCACGGTGATCGCCGTGCCCGCCACGTATCAGTATTTTGACCGGATCCAGGAGCGGATCATCGCGTTCGTGGCCAAGAATTCCCACATCAGCGCCGACAAGTTCCGGGAGCTGATGCTGGCCACCGGGGATATGGCCAACGACGTGGGCAGCATCGTCTACGGCGAGCAGGCGGTGGAGCTGGGCCTGATGGACCGGATCGGCACGCTGTCCGACGCGCTGGATTGCCTCTATGAGATGATCGATCACAGGGATAACCAGAATAACCAGGAGGGCTGACGGAAAGTCAGTCCTCCTTTGCTGTGCGCGGGAAAAGGTTTCCATGTTCTGCTTGAAAACGGATGGGTTTCTTGATATACTAAAATAGTTATAGAATGCACAGGATAACGAGGTGAACAGATTGTACCTTAAGGCATTGGAAATCCAGGGTTTCAAATCCTTTCCCGATAAGACCGTGCTGAACTTCGGCGAGGATATCACGGCCATCGTCGGCCCCAACGGGTCCGGCAAGTCCAATATTGCCGACGCCATCCGCTGGGTCATGGGCGAACAGAACAGCCGCCAGCTTCGCGGCGCCAAAATGGAGGACGTGATCTTCGGCGGTACGGAGAAGCGGGGCCCCATGGGCTTTGCCCAGGTGACGCTGGTGATCGACAACTCCGAGCATATTTTCAACCGCGATGAGGCGGAAGTGGCGGTGACCCGCCGCTATAACCGCAGCGGTGAGAGCGAGTACTACATCAACAAGCAGTCGGTGCGCCTCAAGGACGTCAACGAGCTGTTTATGGATACCGGTATGGGCCGGGAGGGATATTCCATCATCGGCCAGGGCAAGATCGACGAGATATTGTCCGTCAAGTCCGGTGAGCGACGGGAGATCTTCGAGGAGGCCGCCGGTATCTCCAAGTTCCGCCACCGCAAGGAGGAGGCTGAGCGCAAGCTGGGCCACACGGAGGAGAATCTGGTCCGCATCAACGACAAGATCGCCGAGCTGGAGCTCCAGGTGGAGCCTCTGCGTGAGCAGGCGGAGAAGGCGAAGAAATATCTGATCCTGCGGGACGAACTGCGGGTGCTGGAGATCAGCGTTTGGCTGGAGAACCTCCAGAATCTCAAGACCGCCGCCCTGAAGCTGAAGACGGACGTGGAGACGGCCCGGGCGGATAAAGAGGCCGCCAAGGCCGCCCTGGACGCGGTGTATGCCGAGGCGGAGGAGTGCGGCCGGAGGGTGCAGGAGAACGACGTGGCTGCCGAGTCGCTGCGCGGCGAGCTGACCGGATGGGAAAATGCCGCCGCCGAGCAGGACAGCGCCATCGCCGTGCTGCAGACCGGCATGGAGCATAACCGGGAATCCCTGCAGCGTCTGGAGCAGGAGATGGCCGAGAGCCAGAACCGCACGGAGAATCTCCAGAGCCAGATGGACGCCAAGGCGGACCGGCTGACGGAGATCGACGCCGAGACGGAGAAGCTGGAGCGGGAGATCGACGAGATGCTGGCCCAGGTGCGCCGGATCGCGGAAAACGCCGATACCGCCGCCCAGGAGACGGTAGCCCTTCAGGCAAAGGAGACGCTGGAGCTGTCCGCCGCCTCCGACGCCAAGGTGGAGCTGAGTGCGCTCCGGGCCGGCGTAGAGGGCGTGGCGGAGCGCCGCGCCGCGCTGGAGCATGACTTGGCGGAGGCAAGGGAAAAGCTGTCCGCCGCGGAGGCGGAATCCAAGGCCAATCGCCGGGCCTTGAACGAGGCCCGGGAGGAGGCTCAGGCCGTCGCCAACATCATCCAGGGCCACAGCCTGAAGATGGACGGCCGCAAGCGCCGGGCCGAGGAGGCTCAGGCGGCCAAGGTGCAGCTGACCATGGACGTGGGCGCGCTGGAGAACCGCATCCATCTCCTCAGCGAGATGGAGAAGGAGTACGAGGGCTTTTCCAAAGCGGTCAAGTCCGTGATGCAGGCGGTGGAGCGCCAGGCTCTGCGGGGCATTCACGCCCCGGTAGCCAGCCTGATGACCACCGATGAGAAGTACACCGTGGCGCTGGAGATCGCCCTGGGCGCCGGTATGCAGAACATCGTGGTGGATCGGGAGGAGGACGCCAAGGCCGCCATCGGCTACCTGAAGCAGCGGGACAGCGGACGGGCCACCTTCCTGCCTCTGACCACCATCCGGGGCGACGTGCTCCGGGAGCGGGGCATCGAAAATGAATACGGCTTCGTGGGAGTTGCCAGCGAATTGATCCGGTTTGATCCGAAATATTCCGAGATTTTCCGGAATCTTCTGGGCAGAACCGTGATCGTGGAGGACCTGGACTGCGGCATCGCCATGGCGCGGAAATACGGCAGCCGCTTCCGCATCGTCACGCTGGACGGCCAGGTCATCAACCGCGGCGGCTCCATGACCGGCGGCTCGGTGAGCCGCAGCGCCGGCGTGCTGAGCCGGGCCAACGAGCTCAAACGGCTTCGGGAGAAGCTGGGCGGCATGCAGGATAAACTGCGTGAGGCCGGTCAGCGGGCTGAGGAAACCGGCCGGGAGCTGCAGAAGGCCCAGTATGAGCTGGACGTGGCCAAAGAGCAGCAGCACAAGGCCCAGGACGACGTGATCGCCCTGGAGGGCACCCAGAAGCAATACGACATTCTGACGGAGAATCTGCGACTGAGCTGCGAGAGCATGGAGCAGGAGCTGTCCGGCCTGGCGGAGCGCAAAACTGCCGACGAGGGCCGTATGGCCCAGGTGCAGCAGGTCATCGAAGAGCACGAGCGGCAGGCGGCCGCCCTGCGCCGGCAGATGGAAGCCAGCCAGGCGGGCCAAAGCGGTCTGATGGAGCAGAACACCGCTCTGTCCGAGCAGCTGAGCCAGAAGCGCGCCTGGCAGGCCGCACTGGCTGCCGAACATGAGACCTCCCGCCGTGCCATCGAGGATCTGCGGCGGCTGCAGAGCGATCTGTTGACGGACCGCTCCGGTCGGGAGAGCCTGCGTGACCAGTTCAGAAAAGACAACGAAGCGGCCCAGCGCCAGATCGATGCGCATCGGGCCAAGGCGGAGGAACTGCGCACCCAGGCGGAGAAGTGCCGGGACCGGCTGTCTGCCCTCATGCAGGAGAAGCTGGAGCTGGAGGCCAAGCGCAACGCCACGGTGCGGGAGAGTCAGGAACGCAACGAGACGCTGCTCTCCTGCGAGCGGGAGGAGGCGCGCCTGGAGCAGAAGCTCAACGCCAACGCCATGGAGGAGAAAAACATCCTGGACAAACTGTGGGAGCACTACGAGCTCAGCCACTCCGACGCCATGGAGCAGCGCATCGAGCTGGAGAGCGTGCCCAAGGCCACCCGCCGCATCGCCGAGCTGAACCGGGCCATCAAGGCCCTGGGCACCCCCAACATCGGCGCCATCGAGGAATTCGACCGGGTGAACACCCGCTATACATACCTCTCCGAGCAGCGGACAGACGTGGAGAAGGCCAAGGAAGAGCTGATGGGCATCATCGAGGAGATCACAAAGCAGATGACGGTGATTTTCGCCGAGCAGTTCAGGCTGCTCAACGAGAGCTTCCAGCAGACGTTCCTGGAGCTGTTCGGCGGCGGCAAGGCCCAACTGGAGCTGGAGGATGAGAACGATATCCTCAACTGCGGCATCGAGATCAAGGTGCAGCCCCCCGGAAAGCAGCTCAAGACCATCACCCTGCTCTCCGGCGGCGAGAAGGCGTTTGTGGCCATCGCCCTGTACTTCGCCATTCTGAAGGTACATCCCACACCCTTCTGCGTGATGGACGAGATCGAGGCGGCGCTGGATGAGTCCAACGTGGTGCGTTATGCCCGTTATATGCGCCGCATCGCCGGCAAGACCCAGTTTATCGTCATTACCCACCGGCGCGGCACCATGGAGGAGGCCGACGTGCTTTACGGCGTGACCATGCAGGAGCGGGGCGTGTCCCTGGTGCTGACGGCCAATCTGAACGAGCTGGCCAAACAATACAAAATCAAATAGGAGGTGCCGTGTTATGGGCCTGTTTGCAAAATTCAAGAAAGCCTGGTTTGCTCCCATCTCCTGGGAAACGCTGGACGAGGACTTTTACGATCAGCTGGAGGAGTCCATGATCCTGGGAGATCTGGGCATGGAACTGGCGGAGTCCTCCGTCAAGGAACTGCAGGACCGGGCATATAAGGACATGCTCCTGACCGGCGACCAGGTGAAGGGTGCCCTGCGGGACATCCTGCGGAGGAACCTGGAGGTGGGCGACAACAGTCTGGATCTGGCCCACAAACCCGCCGTGGTGCTGGTGATCGGCGTCAACGGCGTGGGCAAGACCACGTCCATCGGCAAGCTGGCCCACCGGCTGAAGAAGCAGGGGAAGAAGGTGCTGCTGTGCGCGGCGGATACCTTCCGCGCGGCGGCTGCCGACCAGCTGGAGATCTGGGCAAACCGGGCCGGCGTGGACATCGTGCGCCAGCATGAGGGAGCCGACCCAGGCGCCGTGCTGTTTGACGCCCTCCAGGCCGCCAAGGCCCGGAACGTGGACGTGGTGCTCTGCGACACCGCCGGACGGCTCCACAACAAGCAGAATCTGATGAACGAGCTGGCCAAGCTACGGAAGATCATCGACCGAGAGTGCCCGGATTCCTCCCTGGAGACGCTGCTGGTGCTGGATGCCACCACCGGACAGAACGGCCTCATTCAAGCCAAGACTTTCAAGGAGACTGCCGGCCTCACCGGCATCATCCTCACCAAGCTGGACGGCACCGCCAAGGGCGGCATCGTTATCGCCATCGCCCGGGAGCTGGGTGTGCCGGTGAAGTTTGTGGGTCTGGGCGAGGGGATCGACGATCTCCAGCCCTTCGACGCACAGGAATTTGTCAACGACCTGGTGTAAAAGAGGGAGGATACCATGCGCAAGGACGGCAGAAAATTCAATGAACTGCGCCCGGTGAAGATCACCACCGGGTTCGTGAAATTCGCGGAGGGCAGCGTACTCATCGAGTGCGGCGACACCAAGGTGCTGTGCAACGCCTCAGTGGAGGACCGGGTCCCGCCCCACGTGCGACCCGGCCACGGCTGGGTGACGGCGGAGTATTCCATGCTGCCCCGGGCCAATCGGGAGCGCAGCCGCCGTGACATCGACAAGCTGAAGCTCAGCTCCCGCAGCGCCGAGATCCAGCGGCTTATCGGCCGCAGCCTCCGGGCCGCAGTGGATATGGAGGCGCTGGGCGAGCGGACCATCACCATCGACTGCGACGTGCTCCAGGGTGACGGCGGTACCCGCACCGCCAGCGTCACCGGCGGCTTCATCGCTCTGGCGCTGGCCTGCCGGAAGCTGGTGGAGGAGGGCTATATCGGCCGCAATCCCATCCGCCATTTCGTCTCCGGTGTCAGCGCCGGCATCGTGGACGATACGGCGGTGCTGGACCTCCCCTACAGCGAGGACAGCCGGGCGCAGGTGGATCTGAACTGCATCATGAACGAGTTGGGTGAGATCATCGAGATCCAGGGCACCGGCGAGGGCCGGGCCTTCACGGTGCGGGAGCAGCAGGAACTGCTGGAGCTTTGCGCCAAGGGCAACCGGGAGCTGATCGCCAAGCAGCGGGAGATCCTGGGGAGACTGTGAGGCGGGAGGATTGATGATGAAATTTGTATTGGCATCCCACAACCGTGGAAAATTGAAGGAGATGCAGGAGATCCTGGGTGAGCTGGGGGTGGAGGTGGTGCTCCAGTCCGACGTGGGCCTGGACCTGGAGCCGGAGGAGAACGGCACCACCTTCGCCGAAAACGCCGCCATCAAAGCAAGTGCCGTTATGGAGGCCAGCGGTCTGCCCGCCATCGCCGACGACAGCGGCCTGTGCGTGGACGCCCTGAACGGCGGGCCGGGCATCTATTCCGCCCGGTACGGCGGGGTGGACGGCGACGTGGCCCGCTATCAGCTGCTGCTGAACAATCTGCGGGGCGCCACCAACCGGGCGGCGCATTTCCACACCGCCATCGTCTGCATTTTCCCCAACGGGGACGTACTTCGGGCCGAGGGCGACTGCCACGGCACCATCGCCTTTGCCCCGAGAGGGGAGGGCGGTTTTGGATACGATCCCGTTTTCTACGTGCCGGAGCTGCGCAAAACCTTTGCCCAGCTGACGGCGGAAGAGAAGAACGCCATTTCCCACCGGGGCAACGCGCTGCGGGCCTTTGCGGTGGAATTAAAAGAATATTTGGAGAAAAACTGATATGGAACTGACAAGCAAACAGAGAGCACAATTGCGGGGTATGGCCTCCACTCTGGATACCATTATCCACGTGGGCAAGGACGGCATCGGCGACAATCTGGTGAAGCAGGCCAACGACGCCCTGGAGGCCCGGGAACTCATCAAGGGCCGGGTGTTGGAAAACAGCATGTATACCGCCCGGGAGGCCGCCGAGGAGCTGGCCGTCGCCACCCGCAGCGAGGTGGTACAGGTGATCGGCAGCAAGTTCGTGCTGTTCCGCTACCAGCACAACAAGGAAAAGCGGAAGATCGAACTGGTCCGGGATCGAAAGAAGAGCGTCTGATATGCGAATCGGTATCTACGGGGGGACGTTTAACCCCATTCACCGGGGCCATACATCGGCGGCAAGAGAGGCGATGGAACAGCTGGGGCTGGACAAGCTGCTGCTGGTTCCGGCCAGCGTGCCGCCCCACAAGGTCCTGCCGGAGGGGAGTGCGTCGCCTGAGGAACGGCTGGAGATGGCCAACCTGGCCACGGCGGAGATCAGCCGTAAGGCGGAAGTGCTTGACATTGAGCTGCGCAGAACGGGTAAGAGCTATACCTGCGACACGCTTCGGGAGATCCGCCAAATGTATCCGGACGATGAGCTGTGGCTGCTGATGGGGTCGGATATGTTCCTGTCCCTCCACACCTGGTATCAGCCGGAGGTGATTCTGTCCCTGGCCGCCGTCGGTGCCTTCAGCCGCGTGGAGTCTGATGAAGAGGAGATCTTCCGTCGTCAGAAGCGTTTTCTGGAGGAGAACTACGGCGCCCGGGTGGACATCATACGCAACCCGGAGGTGGTGGAGGTGTCCTCTACGGAGATCCGCGAGGCCCTGGCCAATGGGCGGGGAGCGGAGTACCTGCCGGAGGCGGTGTATGGCTATATCCTTCGCAAGGGGCTCTACGGCACCCACTGCGACTTGAAGCACCTGACGCCGGAGGAGCTGCGGCCCATCGCCCTGAGCTATCTCAAGCCCAAGCGGATGCCCCACGTGCTGGGCACGGAGCAGGAGGCCGTCCGCCTGGCGGAGAAGTACGGCGCCGATGTGACAGACGCCCGGATCGCCGCGCTGCTCCACGACTGCACCAAGAAGCTGAGTCTGGCCGAGCAGCTGGCATTGTGTGAGGCGTACGGCATTGAGCTGGACGAGTTGGAGCGAAAGGCCCTGAAGCTTTTGCACAGCAAGACCGGCGCCGCCATCGCCCGGGACGTGTTCGGCGTGAAGGACGAGATCTACCAGGCCATTCTCTGGCACACCACCGGCAAGCCGGATATGACGCTGCTGGAGAAGGTCATCTATCTGGCGGACTATATTGAGCCTACCCGGGATTTTGACGGGGTGGACCGGCTGCGCAAGGCGGTCTATGAGGATCTGGACAAGGGCCTTCTGATGGGCCTGAACGATACCATCCGGGAGATGGAGGAGCGGGGCAATCCCATCCACCACAACACGCTGGAGGCCCGGAACTATCTTTTGAGAAACGAGGGAAGCAACATGAAGACATCCAAGGAACTGGCCATCATGGCGGCCAAGGCGCTCAGCGACAAGAAGGCCAAGGACATCCAGGTGCTGGAGATCACCGATCTGACCACGCTGGCGGACTATTTTGTCATCGCCACCGGCTCCAGCAACACCCAGATCAACGCGTTGGTGGACAACGTGGAAAAGGAGCTCACCGAGCAGGCGGGGGAGGAGCCCCTGCACCGGGAGGGCTACCGGGGCGGCACGTGGGTGCTGCTGGACTATGGCTGCATCGCCGTCCACGTGTTCAACGCCGAGAACCGTCAGTTCTACGGCCTGGAGCACCTGTGGCGGGACGGCAAGCAGGTGGATCTGACCGGTATCCTGGAGGAGAAGGAATAATCTTTCCTTGACAAATGCCAAGGAAGAATTTACAATAGGTGCGTTATCGAGCAAACGACTGTGAAGGGAAAAAGGACGCGATGACCTGCCCCAAGAGAGCCGGCGGCTGGTGTGAGCCGGTGGAGGCGCGCGTCTGTACTGGCCCCGGAGTCTTCCGTCTGAACAGGGCGGAACGGAACGCGCCCCGTTACCGGCGTACCTGAGGCCGCAGCATGCGGCGAAGCAGGGTGGTACCGCGTTTTTCCACGCCCCTGACCGATTATTCGGCCGGGGGCGTTTTATTTCAAATGCTGTCAAGTAAAAACCATTCACATAAAGGAGTGCGAATATGAAGTACGATTTTGCCGCCATTGAGAAGAAATGGCAGGAGCGGTGGGAGGAGACCAAGCCCTATGCCGCCGTGACGGGGGATCCCCGGCCCAAGTTCTACGGCCTGGTGGAGTTTCCCTATCCCAGCGCCGCCGGCCTCCACGTGGGCCATCCCCGGCCCTATACCGCCCTGGACATCATCGCCCGGAAAAAGCGCATGGACGGCTACAACGTCCTGTTCCCGGTGGGCTTTGACGCCTTCGGCCTGCCCACGGAGAACTTCGCCATCAAGAACCATATCCATCCCTCCATTGTCACCAAGCGGAACATCGAGAACTTCACCCGTCAGCTGAAGATGCTGGGCTACAGCTTCGACTGGGACCGGGTAGTGGACACCACCGATCCCAACTACTACCGCTGGACCCAGTGGATCTTCCTGCAGCTCTTCAAGCACGGACTGGCCTATAAGGCCACCATGCCCGTCAACTGGTGCACCAGCTGCAAGTGCGTCCTGGCCAACGAAGAGGTGGTGGAGGGCGTCTGCGAGCGCTGCGGCAGCGAGGTCATCCGCAAGGAGAAGAGCCAGTGGATGCTGGCCATCACCAAGTACGCCGACCGCCTGGTGGATGATCTGGACGGCGTGGACTTCATCGAGCGTGTCAAGACCCAGCAGCGCAACTGGATCGGCCGCTCTACCGGCACCGAGGTCACCTTCCAGACCAACATGGGCGATCCCGTCACCGTGTATACCACCCGCGCCGACACCCTGTTCGGCGTCACCTTTACCGCCATCTCCCCGGAGAATCCCCTGCTGAAGAAGTGGAGCAGCCGCATCGGCAACTGGGACGAGGTGGTGGCCTATCAGGAGGCCGCCGCCCGGAAGTCCGATTTCGAGCGCGGCGAGCTGAACAAGGACAAGACCGGCGTGCGTCTGGAGGGTGTGGAGGTCATCAACCCCGCCACCGGCAAGGCTGTGCCCATGTTCGTGTCCGACTACGTGCTGATGGGCTATGGCACCGGCGTGGTCATGGGCGTGCCCGGCCACGATCAGCGCGACTGGGATTTCGCCACCAAGTTCGGCCTGCCCATCGTGGAGGTTGTCAAAGGCGGCGACATCACCAAGGAGGCCTTTGTGGCAAAGGACGACACCGCCATCATGGTCAACTCCGACTTCCTCAACGGCATGAGCGTCAAGGAAGCCATCCCCGCTATGAAGAAGTACGCCGTGGAGCAGGGCTGGGGCAAGGAGAAGGTCAACTTCAAGCTCCGCGACTGGGTGTTCTCCCGTCAGCGTTACTGGGGCGAGCCCATTCCCCTGGTCAACTGCCCCAAGTGCGGCTGGGTGCCCGTTCCCGAGGAGGAGCTGCCCCTGCTGCTGCCTCAGGTGGACAGCTATGAACCCACCGACGACGGCGAGAGCCCCATCTCCAAGATGACCGACTGGGTCAACACCACCTGCCCCTGCTGCGGCGGCAGCGCCAAGCGTGAGACAGACACCATGCCCCAGTGGGCCGGCTCCAGCTGGTACTATCTGCGCTACATGGACGCCCACAATGACACCGCACCCGTCTCCCGTGAGGCGGAGGAGTACTGGGGTCCCGTGGACTGGTACAACGGCGGCATGGAGCACACCACGCTCCACCTGCTCTACTCCCGGTTCTGGCACAAGTTCCTCTATGACATCGGCGTTGTTCACACCAAGGAGCCCTATGCCAAGCGCACCAGCCACGGCATGATCCTGGGCAAGAACCCCCACTACGTGGGCAACGTGGAGACCGAGGAGGAAAAGCAGGCTCTCATCGAGAAGTACGGCAACCAGGCCCTTCGTCCGGCGGTGAAGATGTCCAAGTCTCTGGGCAACGTGGTAAATCCGGACGACGTGGTGAAGGCCTACGGCGCCGACACGATGCGCCTGTATATCATGTTCATCGGTGACTTTGAGAAGACCGCCACCTGGTCCGACGACGCGGTGAAGGGCTCCAAGCGCTTCCTGGACCGCTGCTTTAACCTGCAGGATATGGCCACCGAGGAGCTGAAGATTTCTGCCAAAAATGAGTCTCTCATCCACAAGACCATCAAGAAGGTTACCTCCGACATCGAGGAGCTGAAGATGAACACCGCCATCGCCGCCCTGATGGCCATGGTCAACGAGTTCTACAGCAAGGGCCTGACCCGGGGCGATCTGGAGCAGCTGATCCTGATGCTCAGCCCCTTCGTGCCCCACATGGCCGAGGAGATGTGGGAGAACATGGGCTTTGCCGCCAGGTACGGCAAGATGGCCATGCAGATGCCCTGGCCCAAGTATGACGAGGCCAAGACGGTGGACGCCGAGGTGGAGATGGCCGTGCAGGTGGGCGGCAAGCTGAAGGGTACGGTCGTGGTACCGCTGAACAGCGATGAGGACACCGTAGTGGCGGCCGCCATGGCACTGGACAAGGTGAAGAAGGCCACCGACGGCATGCAGGTGTTCAAGACCATCCTGGTGAAGAACAAACTGGTGAATCTGATCGTCAAGCCCGCCCGGTAAAATGAATGAAGCGGGAGGATTCCGCCGGGAATCCTTCCGCTTTTGAAAAAGAAACTTGAAAAAACGGCTTGACAAGAGCAGATAAGGTTAGTATAATGCTATCTGTTAAAGTCATGTCCAATGACTCTTAAAGAGTACCCTGGATTGAGCCGGGTATATCGGAGGGAGGGAAAATAGATGTCCGAAGTACACGTGAAGGAAGGCGAGAGCCTGGACAGCGCTCTGAAGCGTTTCAAGAGAAGCTGCGCCAAGGCCGGCGTCCTGGCCGAGGTGCGGAAGAGAGAGTGCTATGAGAGCCCCAGCGTCAAGCGCCGCAAGAAGTCCGAGGCCGCTCGCAAGAACAGGAATAAGCGTTATTATTAATGCGAACGTAAGAGCCATCTCACTTGAGATGGCTCTTATTTTTTGCGGTCAAAGAGACCCTCCAGCAGATCGTCCACCTCCGGCAGCATGACAAAAGCGGTGGTGATCCCCAGTTCCTCCGCCAGACACAGCTTCCGGCGGATGGTGTCGGCGTCGTCAAAGAGGACGAAGTGGGTGTGCTGCCGGGTGCGGTAGGTGAAGTATCGGGCGCAGAGATCCTCGGAGAAGTACACGGGCCGCCCCTGCTGCAGCTGCTGCAGCTGTTGCCGTGTCAGCGGCGCGCCCTCGCCGTTGGGTGAGGGGAGGAGAAAATCCATGGCCAGCCGCTGACAGTCCAGGGCGATGGGCCGCGGTGCGAACCGGGACTGCGCCTCCTCCAGCCGGGCGCGCAGCGTTCCACCGGACAGGGCCGTGCAGATGAGGACGGAGGCGTTTGCGGCGCAGGAGCCCCAGGCCTCCGGGAGAAAGAGCGTTTTGCCCTGGCGGTGAAGCGGCTCTTCCAGCCGGCGCACCAGCCGGACCCGGTCGGCAGTTGGCGCGGCATCAAAATCCAGCACCACGCCGGAAAAGCCCCGGCAATTGCACTCCCGGATCACTTCGCGGCATAGTGGTTCGGGCTGCCGGATGAGGGGGGCGTCCAGATCGGACAGCATCATGAGACCGCCCCGCAGCTGCTGCGGCAGTGGCCGGGCGGTGAGGTGGGCATCCGGCCCGATCCGATAGGTCGCGTGGGCCAGGTGAGAAGTATAGGAACGGGCCTGATCGAGACGATCGGGTGCGGTTGCCAGATAGAGCTGCAAGCGGATTCCCCCTTGTTTTCCGGTGCGAATAATGATAAACTAACTGATAGTGTTCATAGAAGATGTATGAAGGAGGGCGGCCGTTTATGCGACTTTCCCTTGTGCCCGATCGGCTGTATCCGTCGTACCGGGAGATCCGCCCCGCCTTTCTGCGGGAGATGGGGATCAAGCTGATCCTGTGCGATCTGGATTATACCCTGGCGCCCAAGAGCGTCGCCAGACCCGACGACGAGGTGCGGCGCTGGATCGGGGAGATGGAGAGCGCCGGCATCCGCGTGATGATCCTCTCCAACAACCGCAGTCCCGCCCGGGTGGAGGCTTTCTGCCACGATCTGGGCATCGACTACGTGGGTCATGCCGGCAAGCCCTTTGCCCGTGGCTTCCGCAAGGCCATGGACATTGCGGACGTGACGGCGGGGGAGACCGCCATGCTGGGCGACAAGCTGCTGACCGACGTGCTCTGCGCCCACTTCAACGACGCCCTGGCTCTCATGGTGGAGCCGGCGGGCGGACCGAAAACCGTTTGGCAAAAGGTCCTGCACGCGATGCAGGAACCGTTCAAGAGAATGAATAGGAGGACAAAACAATGAACCATCTGGACCGAATCGCCAATGCACTGGACAAGTATGAGCTGGACGCCATGCTGCTGACCAGCGACCCCAACTGCTTCTACGCCACGTATTTCCACGGCGAGGGCGTGACGCTGGTGACCAAGAGCGGCAGCTTCTATTTCACCGATTCCCGCTATATCGAGGCGGCGGAGAATCAGATCAAAGGCGCGACTATCGGTATGACCGAGCGCAGCAAGCCCTTTGCCGACTGGATCAACGAGACGTTGGTCAAGACCGGCGCGAAGAAGGTGGGTTTTGAGGAGGACTATATGAGCGTGGCGTCCTTCCAGGCCTATGAGAAGGCACTCCGCTGCGAGCTGATCCCCGCCGGAGCGCTGATGCATGAGCTCCGGGCCGTGAAGGACGAGGAGGAGATCCGCCGCCTGACCGGTGCCCAGCGCATCTCCGAGCGGGCTCTGGCCGATCTGCTCAAGGAGATCAAGGTGGGTCAGACCGAGCAGGAGATCGCCGCACGCCTCCAGTATCTGATGCTGCGTTACGGCGCCGAGCGGATGTCCTTCGATCCCATCATCGCCAGCGGCCCCAACGGCTCCATGCCCCACGCCGTGCCCGGTGAGCGGAAGATCCAGAACGGCGACTTCATCACCATGGACTTCGGCTGCGTCTATCAGGGCTACTGCTCCGATATGACCCGCACCGTCGCCGTGGGCGAGATCAGCGAGGAGCAGCGCAAGATCTACAACATCGTGCTGGAGGCCCAGCTGGCCGGTATCGCCGCCGCCAAGGCCGGCGCCACCGGCGCCGAGGTGGACGGCGCCGCCCGCAAGGTCATCGCCGACTACGGCTACGGCCAGTACTTCGGCCACGGCTTCGGCCACAGCGTGGGCGTGGAGATCCACGAGTCCCCCAACGCCAACCCCACCAACGACAAGCCCCTGCCCGCCGGCGCTGTCATCTCCGCCGAGCCCGGCATCTATATCCCCGGCAAGTTCGGCGTCCGCATCGAGGACGTGATCGTGGTGGGCGAGGACGGCTGCACCGACCTGGCTTTGGCGGATAAGTCCCTGATCATCCTGTAAACGTGGTTTTTTCCGCCATTTCCGGGAAAAAATACGGCAAAACACTTGCCAAACGGCGCACTATCATGTAGAATATACAAGGCCATTTTGGCAAATGATATCAATTCGAGGGAACGATGATTTCCTCATTCATACGGGAGGAACATATTATGGCAACTATTACCGCCGGCGATTTCAGAAACGGTAAGACCTTCGAGTACGAGGGCAAGATCATGCAGGTCGTGGAATTCCAGCACGTCAAGCCCGGCAAGGGCGCTGCCTTCGTGCGCACCAAGATGAAGAACGTGGTGACCGGTGCTGTGACCGAGACCAGCTTCAACCCCACCGCCAAGTTCGAGGAGGCCTATATCGAGCGCAAGGACATGGCCTACAGCTACAACGACGGCGATCTGTACTACTTTATGGATCAGGAGACCTTCGATATGGTTCCTCTGGGCCGCGACCTGCTGGGCGACGCCTTCCGGTTCATCACCGAGAACACCGTGTGCAAGGTGCTGAGCTACAAGGGCAATGTGTTCGGCCTGGAGTGCCCCAACTTTATGGATCTGGAAGTCACCGAGACCGAGCCCGGCCTGGCCGGCAACACCGCTACCAACACCCTGAAGCCCGCCACCGTGGAGACCGGCGCCGAGGTCCGCGTGCCTCTGTTCATCAACATCGGCGACAAGATCACCATCGATACCCGCACCGGCGAGTATCTGGGCCGCGCAAAGTAAGGAAGCTATTGTACATACGGATTGAGAAAGGGGTATGAACATGGGAATTTCTGAAAAGGTAGCCTATCTGAAGGGTCTGGCCGAGGGCATGAAGCTGGATGAGTCCACCAACGAGGGCAAGCTGCTGATGGCCATTATCGACGTGCTGGACGACATGGCCGAGGAGTTTGCGGACGTCGAGGACGAGATCGTGGATCTGGAGGACGGTCTGGATGCCGTCAGCGATGATCTGAACGATCTGGAGGAGTTCCTCTATGAGGAGAGCGATGACGAGGACGAGGAGTACGACGAGGACGACGATGACGAGCTGTTCGTCACCACCTGCCCCGAGTGCGAGGAAGAGGTTGTCTTTGATGAGTCCGTCCTGGAGGACGGCGAGGTCATCTGCCCCAACTGCGGCGCCAAGCTGGAGTTTGATCTGAGCGATCTGGCCAACGCCACCGCCACCGCGGAAGAGGAAGACGAGGACTGATGAGAGTCAAAAAAGGGCCGACGGTTTGTCCGTCGGCTCTTTTTTTGCGCGGAGAGGAAGCCGCGGACAATTTCGACGAAAAGCATTGCGCAGACGGGAAAAATGGGATATAATAACAAAGATCTCGCGCGATTCCCATAAATCTTGAAAAATGAGGTATTGAGGATGAGAACAGAGGAAAAACTGAACATGACCATGCTCTGCGACTTCTATGAGCTGACCATGGGAAACGGTTATTTTCAGAACGGTTATAAGGACCGCATCACCTATTTTGACGTATTCTTCCGCAGAGTGCCTGACGGCGGCGGTTTTGCCATCGCGGCAGGTCTGGAGCAGCTGATCGATTACATCGAGAATCTGCACTTCTCCGAGGAGGACATCGCTTATCTCCGGGGCAGAAACCTGTTCAGCGAGGAATTTCTGCAGTATCTGGCCGACTTCCACTTCACCGGCGATATCTACGCCGTGCCGGAAGGGACGCCTGTCTTTCCCCGTGAGCCGCTGGTGGTGGTGCGCGCACCGGCCATCGAGGCCCAGCTGATCGAGACCTTCACGCTGCTGACCATCAACCACCAGAGCCTGATCGCCACCAAGGCCAACCGGGTCGTCCGGGCCGCCCAGGGCCGCACCGTGCTGGAGTTCGGCTCCCGCCGCGCCCAGGGTGCCGACGCCGCCATCGTCGGCGCCAGAGCCGCCTATATCGGCGGGTGCAACGGCACCGCCTGCACCATTTCCGACCAGCTGTACGGCGTGCCCGCCGGCGGCACCATGGCCCACGCCTGGGTGCAGATGTTCGACACGGAGTACGAGGCCTTCAAGACATACTGTGAGATCTATCCCACCAATGCCACGCTGCTGGTGGACACCTACAATACCCTGAGGTCCGGTGTGCCCAACGCCATCCGCGCTTTCAACGAGGTGCTCAAGCCCCTGGGCATCAAAAAGTGCGGCATCCGTCTGGACTCCGGCGATATCGCCTATCTCAGCCAGCAGGCCCGCAAGATGCTAGACGAGGCCGGCTGGGAGGGCTGCCAGATTTCCGCCTCCAACTCCCTGGACGAGTATCTGATCCGCGACCTGATGATGCAGAACGCCAAGATCGATATGTTCGGCGTGGGCGAGCGGCTGATCACCGCCCGGTCCGAGTCCGTGTTCGGCGGCGTGTACAAGCTGGTGGCCGTGGAGGACAAGGAGGGCAATATCCAGCCCAAGATCAAGGTCAGCGAGAACGTGGAGAAGATCACCATTCCTCACTTCAAGAAGGTGTACCGCTTCTTCGGTAACGATACCGGCAAGGCCATTGCGGACTATATCACCCTGCACGACGAGACCGTGGACGACAGCCATGACCTGGAGATCTTCGATCCCCACGCGACCTGGAAGAAGAAGGTCGTCTACGACTTCAACGCCCAGGAGCTGCTGGTGCCCATCTTCAAGAACGGCAAGCGGGTCTATGACTGCCCGACGCTGCAGGAAGTCCAGAAGTACTGCCACGAGCAGGTGGACAAGCTGTGGGATGAGGTGAAGCGTTTCGACAACCCCCACTCCTACTACGTGGACCTGTCCGACAAGCTGTGGAACATCCAGAACGATCTGCTGCACGGCAACGATTGACATGTTTTCGGGGGGCTATCCGGTCATACGGATAGCCCCTCGACAATAGAGTGAGAAAAAGGAGAACCGGACTGTGAAAAGACCAGGCGTACAAGAGCATACGGAACGACGGATCGCGGCTGCCCTGCGTTTGGTCCTGGCTGCCTTGGTGTTGGCAGCACAGATCGCGGTGACGCTGTTGATCAGTATGGTGCTGCGGCAGCATGCGGCGATTGCCTACTGGGTGCTGGAACTGATTGCCCTGCTGGCGGCGATCCGGATCTACAACCGGCCCGGCGGCTCCACGTATAAGCTGGGCTGGATCCTGCTGGTGACGCTCGTCCCCGTGGCGGGACTGATCCTCTATGTGTTGTGGAACGGAGACCGACAGAGCAAAAAGCTGAACCTGAAGAAGCTGCCCATGCCCCGGGAATCAGAGGGAAGACAGGAGCAGAGCCGGCTCAACGTGGAAAAGCTGCGTAACCGGCATTCTGAGTGGGGACGGCTGGCGGCCTATCTGCACCACCAGGATTTCCCGCTCTATCAGCACACGAGGGTGGAGTATCTCTCCTCCGGTGAGGCCTATCTGGAGGACGTGCTGGAGCGCATGGAGCAGGCGGAGCACTTCATTTTCATGGAGCTGTTCATCATGGCCACCGGACAGATGTGGGACAGAGCGGTGGAGATCATCCGGCGCAAGGCCGGCGAGGGCGTGGAGATCAAGCTCCTCTTTGATGACTTCGGCAGCATGATGCGCATGCCGAAGGAGGAGGTGGAGCAGCTGCGCTCCATCGGCGTGGAGGTCAAGATCTTCAACCCCGTCCACCAGTACGTCAACCGCCTGTACTTCAACTACCGGGACCACCGGAAGATCATCTGCATTGACGGCGACATCGCCTATACCGGAGGCGTCAATCTGGGAGACGAATACGCCAACATAACCCACAAGTTCGGATACTGGAAGGACTGCGGAATCCGCCTGGAGGGCGAGGGCGTCTGGGGCCTGACCCGGGACTTTATCCACATGTGGGAGGACCTGGGCGGCCAGCTGGAGCGGGAACATGACTACTACCGCCCCCATGAGCGGCCCGAGACGGAGGGCTTTTGCCAGAGCGTTTCGGACGGCCCCAACAACAACCCGGTGAGCACACTGGAGGATCTCTATCTGCAGCTGATCAGCGGCGCAAACGAGATGGTGTATATCACAACGCCCTATCTGGCCATCGACGAGCCCATGATCAAGGCGCTGTGTATGGCCGGCGACAGCGGAGTGGACGTACGGCTGATCGTGCCCGGCATTCCGGACAAGAAATACGCCTATCTGGTGGCGGAATGTTATTTCGGTGAGCTGCTGCAGCACGGCGTGAAGATCTATCGCTATACGCCTGGTTTTCTCCACAGCAAATCGGTTGTGGCGGATCACCAGGCGGCGTTCGTGGGCTCAGTGAACATGGACTTCCGCAGCTTTCGCCTTCATTTCGAGTGCGGCACCGCCCTCTATGACGTTCCGGCGATCCGGGATCTGTTGGAGGATATGACGCATTCCATGGAACAGAGTGCCGAGGTGACCCGGGAAGAGTGGAAGGGCCGTCCCTGGATCCGCAAAGCGGTGGGGCTTTTCCTGAGGCTTTTTGCCATGTGGATGTAAATGTAAAAAAACCCCGCGCCCTGATGGGTGCGGGGTTTTCTGTCAGCTTTGGCGTTGCTTTTTCTCCCGGTAGTAGAGCATGGCGTACAGCGTGTAAATAAAAATGACCGTTACGGCGATGCTGACGGCGGGATAGCGGTAGGTGGCGGCCATCAGGATGGCAAAGGCCACGCAGAGGAGCACGATCTGTCCATAAAATCGCCTGCTGCACCGTGCCTGAACGCGGGCGTATTTCTCCAGCAGAAAGAGAAACAGCATATAGACCACGATGGACGCTACCAGAAAGGCGTTCTTGGGGATCTGCCGTACGGCCGGCTCCCGCATGAACTCCAGGGCGGCGGTGATGTTGTTCAGCGCGGCGATGAGAAAGATGTGAATGGTCATATAGCCGGTTCCGGCGTTTGGGGTCTCCCGGTCGATAACGTGGTCATAGAAATAGCCGTAGGTCTGGAAAAGCCCCACTACGATGAGAAAGGCCATCAGAGAGAAATAGATGCTGCTGAGGGTGAAACCGCCGCCGAAATAGCCGGCGATGCCGATGATCATCTCGCCGAAGGTAAACACCACATACAACATGACCCGCTCCGTCAGATGGGGAAAATCCACCGACACCAGGCTGTTGGTTCTCCCGCTCAGGAGCGCCGCCGCCATGCCGAACATCATGGCCAGCGGCGACAGCGGGATGTGCATCAACGGATAGAGGGGGATGGAGATTAGAACGACAGCCGCCTCGATCAGCAGCAGACGCATGCTGTGGCGGATGTGAAAACTCTCCCAGGGTGCGTGCTCCCGGGCGGTCCGCAGCTTCAGGTAATACTGCACCGCGAGATTCAGCAGGATGAGACCCCAGGCCAGGTTATAGCGAACATAGTAGCTCTGCCAGTGGATCCGTGTGCCGTCTGCCATGTAGTAGAGCAGATACATATTGATAAAGATGCAGATGTGTTCCTGCAGCCCGTTTCCACCGTAGCGGTTGATGAAGAGCGTGGTAAAATACCAGATCTGCAGGATGATCAGCGTGGTGAGGGCGTAGGTCAGATACGTCTCGGCCCCGATGAATCCGTCTTCCATGGCGTGGAGCAGGGAGTTGTTCCGTCCGATGACATAGACGAAAATCAGATCATAGATCAGCTCCAGAAATTCGACTTTCTTCTCGCCGCTTTTCTCTTCCAGAAATTCCAGCATCGCTTGCACCCTTTCTGCATAGAAAAACAGACCGCCGTATGGCGGTCTGTTTCTTTTGGCAGCGGGAGAAGGATTCGAACCCTCACATACGGAGTCAGAGTCCGCTGTGCTACCTTTACACAATCCCGCTGTGTTCCTGACGAACAAAAACTATTATACAGATTTCAAAGCGTTTGTCAACAGTTTTTTTCATTAACCCAGAAAAAAACCGTCCGCCCCCGGAGTGAAGGCGGACGGCGCAAGGTCGAGGTCAGGACTTCTTGCTGAAATACTTTTCCAGCGGCAGCGCCAGCAGAGCGCAGAGCACGACGGCCAGGATGGTGTTGGGGACCATGTAGGTGCCGTTATAGAGGAGAGAGTACAGGGGAGGGGTCAGCTTGGTGATGCCCATGAACTCCTCAGGCATGTACTGGGCATACACGGTGACGCCGCTGATATAGTGGATGATAAAGCGTCCCACACAGCCGATCAGCGCAGCCAGGGGCAGGAGCTTCCAGCGGCGGCGCAGCAGGCCGGCCAGGCCCACGGCGGCATAGGCAAGGGAATAGTCAAAGATAATGGAGACCCAGCTGACGGCCCATCCGTTGGCCACGAAGTATTTCAGCGTACCGAAGGCCAGCCCGGCCAGAACACCCCAGCCCATGCCCCAGCGCACGGCGAAGATGATCAGCGGGATCATCACCAGGTCGATAGAGCCGCCAAAAGCGCCGAAGGTCAGGCCGATGGGGATCTTCAGATAGCTCAGAGCCAGGGACAGAGCGATGCACACGCCGCCCTCGGCCAGCATCAGGGTCTTGTTCTCTTTCATTTGTTTGCAGTCCTTTCACACACAAAAATTGCACGATGGGCACATCGGCGCCATCGTGCAAAAGAAGACCGTGAAATATCTCCGCATTCCTACGCCGGCATTACCCGGATCAGGTTCGAGGGTCACAGCGGCGTTACGCTGTGTCTCAGCCGGCTTTGCGCCAGCGCCCCTTGGATCGTGAGGCTATTATACCACCGTTCCCGGCGGCCTGTCAAGCGGAACCCGGCTATTCTCCCGTGACAGCCTGCTGAAGCACGGCGGCCGCCACGGAACCCGCCGCGTCAACACCGCTGCCGCCGTTTTCCACCAGCACCACAAAGGCCAGCGGGGTGTCCGGGTCATCCAGGAATCCGCAGAACCAGGAGTGGGGCGCTTCCCCGACGCCCACCTCCGCCGTGCCGGACTTGGCGCAGACAGGCAGATCGCCGAAGCGGTATTGTCCATAGGAGGCGGTGACGTTGTTGCGCATCATGTTCCGGAGAAGCAGGCAGGTGCTTTTGCTCCATGTGCTTATCGATTCCGCATCCACGTCCGTAGTCCGGGAGATCCCGCTCATAGAGGTCTCCCGGGCGATGAGACGGGGCTGCGCCGCCGTGCCGTCGCCGGCGATGGTGCCCATCAGAGTCAGCAGGGAGCAGGGATTCACCAAGTCGTTGAACTGTCCCACGCCGGACCAGCCCAGCTGGCTGCCGCTGCTGACCTCAAAGCTGCCGGATGCGGCGGGGATACCGCTGACGGTGTGCTCCGACAGCAATCCGGCGCTTTCGGCATAACTCCGGAGCGTGTCGCCGCCCAATTCCACGGCGAGCTGGGCGAATACGCCGTTGCAGGAGCAGGCCAGGGCGTCGCGAAAATCCATCTGACCGTGGGCGTAGGGGCAGGTGATGCGGTCGCCTTCGATGTCCACACTGCCGCTGCAGGTGAAGGTGCGGTCCCACAGGTCCGGGATATGATCCACAGCGGCGGCGGCAGTGACCAGCTTAAAGACGGAACCGGGGGGAAAGGCGGAGGAGAGGAAGCGGTTGAGATAGACGCCCTCGTAACCCTCGTCGTCGTCACTGATCTCCGGGGGATCGGCGGGGTCAAAGGTCGGAGTGGACACCATGCACAGGATATCACCGGTCTGATAGTTGTAAACAGCCACGGTGCCCTTCCGTCCAGCCAGAGCCTCGTAGGCGGTGCGGTTGAGCTCGGCGTCAAGGGTGAGATAGAGCCGGTGCCCGCCTGTGGTGGTGCCGGTGAGGAAGTTGTAGCCGATGAGATGGCTGTCCAGAGCGGCTTTGGCCGAGGTGGAGATGTTGTTGTCGGGGTCGCCCACCGCGTGTAGCGTGGCCATGCGCAGTTCGCCGTCCTCGGCGTACTGGCCGGAGGCGGCGTCGTAGAGCAGGACGCCGTTGCGGTCCAGGATCTGTCCCGAGGAGAGGCGGCCCTCCGTATAGGCGTGGCCGTTGGCGGGGAATTCGGCCCATTCACGCCCGCTGACGGCATACTTGACACAGAAGATCACGGTGCCCGTCAACAAGAGAAGGACCAGCAGGGCGACAAGAAACGTGCGCTGTTTGACCTGCTTCACTGCCCGTCACCTTCCTTTCCGAAGATCTCGTCCACCGGAATATCCGGCTTATCCGCAAAAAACCCGGCAGGTTGAGGAGGTTCCTTCTGCGGCTGAGCCGCTGCGGCGTGGGGCGCTGCGGAAGACGCGGGGACCTTTTTCGGCAGCCGCAGGATAAAGCTGGCGTTTTGCCGGGTGTCGGCGGCTTTGAGAAAGGCCAGAAGCCCCCAGCAGGCCGTCATGCTGGAGCCGCCCACCGATACGAAGGGAAAGGTAACACCGGTCAGCGGCAGCAGATCCACCGCCCCCATCACGTTCAGCGTGGCCTGGAAGACCAGCATAGCCGCCGAAGCGCAGGAGACGATGGTATAGAAGCTGGACCGGGCGGTGGTTGCCGATTCCAATGTAAAAACGGCCAGGATGATCAGAGCCAGGATGGCGCAGAGCGCCAGCAGCAGACCGAACTCCTCGCTGACGACACCGAATACCAGATCCGTGTTGGCGGCGCCCACGTACTTCAGCCAGCCCTCCTCCGGCCCGGCACCGAAGAGACCGGCGGATGCAATGGCGGACATGGTGCGGCTCTGCTGATAGCCCATGGTCTGCGTGTATTCCCAGGCGTGGCGCCATACGGCAAAGCGGTCGGCGATATAGGGCCTGAAGTGGAGGACGATTCCGCCGCCGAATCCGGCGGCTGCCACCATCATGACGATGGAGGGCAGATCACCGGTGCGGAGGAAGGCAATACACAGGAAGGCTACGAAGAAAATCAACGCCGTGCCGAAGTCGCTCATGAGGGCCAGGCACCCCACACAGTAGGCGGAGAATACCAGGGTGAAGATCAGATTGCGCTTGGCAAAGAGACGATCCAGTGTGGCGGCGCCGGCCAGAATAAAGGCCAGCTTGACGAATTCGGACGGCTGGAAGGAGACGGGGCCGATGGCGATCCAGTTCTTGGCGCCGAAGATCCGCTGCCCGAACACCACGTTGAAGGCAAGCAGTGCCGCGGCGGCGGCGGCAGCGGGCCATCGCAGCTTGACAGCCAGGCGAAGATTCCGCAGCAGGAAACTGAGGGTCAGGAAAATTGCCATACCCAAGATCACGGCGGCCAGCTGCGTAAACAGCGACTCCGGAACGTAGGCTGCGGTAACAGCCAGATTCAGCGTGATGAGGAAAAAGGCCAGCGTTTCCGCCTCAAAGGCCGTGCGATGCAGCAGGCGATAAAGGAGATAGAGACCCCACATCAGCCCGCAGAGGACCGCAAAGGAGATAGGGATCACTAGGAAGCCCTCGCTGTGGAGCAACGGGAGAAACTGGAGCAGCGTCAGCGCCTGAAACAGCGTCAAAAATACAAGAGTGGCGGTGGGGGAGACGGTGCGGCCCGGCTTGGTACGCCGCTGAGCCAGCTTCGCCTCTTGAGCGGCGTCGGTAGGGAAGAAGTACAGCTCTACACCTCCAACGCAGATGGAGTCGCCGGTATGGAGCACGGCAGGCTCATGGGTGCGCTCACCGTTGATCAGTACACCGGCGGCGGTGTTGATGGGGTAGACACGCCAGGTACCGCCATCATCCCGGCAGATGGCGGCATGGCTGCGGGAGACAGAGGGGAAGTTGACGCGGATGTCGCAGCTCTTGGCACGCCCGATGACGTTTTCCCAGTGGAGGAGATCGTACCGGGCGCCGTTGGACAGACTGACGAAGCCCCAGACCTCGCTTTCTTCCTTTTGGCCGAAGAGGGACCGGCAGCAGCGAATCAGTATGATCAACGCCAGAATCAGCAGCATCACGCGGCCGGACCAAAGCAAGGCCGGGGCGGCGTGCAGAAGCAAATTGTCAAAAAAATCAGCTATCATAGCATCAAATATAATTCTCACGACGGGTATATAATAAAGTATACTCATATGATAACACCCCTGTCAAGGAAGTGCGTGGAGCATGAAATAGGTGAAATGAAAAACTGTCGAAAAAAACTGAAAAATATTCAAAAAAATAAGTTGACAAGATAGAAGGTATGTGCTAATATAATCCCTGTTCCGCACCGATGGAAAGATTGGTGGCAGGGAGTGTACCTTGTAAATTAAACAATGAACGAGAAAGCACCAGACGGGACGCACGAAAGTGCGAACT
>ONGR01000034.1 GCA_900317425.1 uncultured Eubacteriales bacterium
GAGCTTGACTGGCTCATGTCCTCCGGCTCCGCCCGCCTTTGCGAGCACTACGGTCACCCCGAGTACTCCATGAGCGTCAAGAAGCAGGAGATCCCCGCTTACGACGCCCGCGCCATCCAGGGCATCGGCATCAACTACGCCACCGCCAACTGCGGCGCCGCTCACGTGCGCGGCTACATGATCTCTCCGGAGGTCCTCGGTCTGCCGCAACAGCTGGATCGTACCGTCACCACCGACAAGGCCGCTTGGGCCAAGACCTTCCAGGATCTGACCGCCGTCATTGACTCCATGGGCAACTGCCTGTTCACCTCCTTCGCCCTGGGTGCCCAGGAATACGCGGATCTGCTCAACGCCGCCACCGGCACCACCTGGACCGTGGAACAGCTTCTGGAGATCGGCGACCGCATCTACAACATCGAGCGTATGTTCAACAAGGCCGCCGGCATGAAGCCCGAGGATGACCGCCTGCCCAAGCGTCTGCTGGAAGAGCCCATCACCAACGGTCCTTCCAAGGGCATGCTCTCTCAGCTGCCGCTGACGCTGCCTGAGTACTACGCGGCCCGCGGCTGGGTCAACGCCTTCCCGACCGATGAGACCCTTAAGAAGCTGGGTCTTGACGAGTGCGTCGGAAAATAAGATAATGCACATGAAGGGAGAGGCTGCCCGCCTCTCCCTTTTTGATTCACAAAGGATGTGTTTTGATGATCGAAGTACGCTTTTTCGCCACGCTGCGCGAGGGCCGGGGTAAGATCACCCAGGTCCCCGCGGCGGAGGCCTCCACCGCCGCCGACCTGCTCCGCCGCTTTGAAATCCCCAAAGAGGAGGTCGCCATCCTGCTCATCAACGGCTTTCATTCCAAGCCGGAGGATCCCGTGAAGGACGGCGACGTGATCTCCCTCTTCCCTCCGGTGGGGGGCGGCTGAGCCATGGACGAACGCTATATCCGCAATCTCGGCGCTTTGACGGAGGCCGAGTGCGCCCTCCTGCGCACAAAGACGGTGTTTGTGGCGGGCTGCGGCGGCCTCGGGGGCTTTCTCATCGAGATGCTCCTGCGCCTCGGCGTGGGGGCGATCCGCGCCGCCGACGGCGATGCGTTCGAGGCCTCGAACCTGAACCGCCAGCTGCTCTCCTCGCCGCAGGCGCTGGGTATGCCCAAAGCGGAGGCGGCTGCTGCGCGCGCCGCGCTGGTCAATCCGGACGTCCGCTTTGAGGCGATCGGGGAATTTATGACGGAGAAAAACGCCCCGGAGCTGATCCGGGGCTGCGACGCCGTGCTGGACGCGCTTGACAACATTCAGGCGCGCCGCACCCTTGCCCGCGCGTGTGCGGAAGAGGGCATCCCGCTGATCCATGGGGCGATCTGCGGCTGGAGCGCACAGGCGGCCGTCATCATGCCGGGGGATGATCTCATAGACAGGATCTACCCGGAGGGCGCCAAACTCGGCAGCAAGACTTCCCTCTCCTTCACACCGCCCTTCTGCGCCGCGATGCAGGCGGCGCTCTGCACCCGGCTTCTCGCCGGGCGGCCGGTGGAGAGCGGTCGCCTCTATATGGCGGACCTGCTGGACATGGAGTGGGCGAGCCTGTTTTGATCGAGGGCAATATGGAAGAGGCGATCCAAAAACTCTACGTGGAGGCTTCCTCCCGCTGCAATCTCCGGTGCAAGATGTGCTTTCGGCACAGCTGGGTCGGTGAGCGCTTCGGCGATCTCGACCCGGCAGTCTTTGCGCGCGTGATGGACGAGCCTGTTCTGCGGGATACCGGGACTGTCTTTTTCGGCGGTATGGGGGAGCCTCTGGTGCACCCCGCCCTCGCGGAGATGGCGGCCCTCGCGTCGGCGCGGGGGAAACAGGTCGAGCTTGTCACGAACGGAACGCTGCTGACACGGGAAAAGGCCCGGGAACTGCTGGATGCGGGCGTCTCCCGGATCTGGGTCTCCATCGACGAGCTTTATGAGAACTACGGAAAGATCCAGGTCGGCAGCGATTTCGGCCTGGTGCTCGGGAATCTGGAGGCCTTTAACGAGCTCCGGCAGGGAACAAAGGCTCGTCTGGGCATGACCGCCGTCGTCATGCGGTACAATATTGCGAGCCTCCGCCGCATCCGGGAGTTTGCCGAGCACTTTCAGGCCGACGATTTGAATCTCAGCCACATGATTCCCAACCGTCCGGAGGATGTGGAGCAGGCGCTATGGCCCATGTGCGATGTGGCCGCCATCAAGGCCGTGACTGACAAGATCGGCTACACCTGGCGCTTTGAGGGCTTTGACATGGGGACGGCGATTCCCATGTTCAAGTTCTCCAAGCGATACAAGGAGCTGCTCTTCCCGGATGAGGAGAGCCTACAGGAGGCGGAGCTGTTCTCCTGGAAGGGAAAGCCCGTGACCCGGCGCACCAACTGGTGCCGCTTCATTGAGGAGGGCCACTGTTTCATCCGCTGGGACGGGGACGTCTCCCCCTGTATGGGCCTGCTTCACACGGCGGACACCTATCTGGGTGACCACAAGCGCCGCATCCGGCACCATGCCTTCGGAAACGTCCATGAGCAGAGCCTCGGCGTGATCTGGGACGACGAGGAATACCGGGCCTTCCGTCAGCGTGTACATGAATTCAAGTATGCGCCCTGCCTGTTTTGCGGCGGCTGCGAGCTGCTGGAGGAGAACGAGACCGACTGCATCGGCTCTGCTGCGCCCGCCTGCGGCGGTTGCCTCTGGGGCCAGGGATTCGCCCGGCAGCATTTACACTGGATGTGTAAAAAAAGGCCGCACCGTGCATTGAATATGCTGACTCCGGTAGAAAAAGAGCAGGAGTTTGCCAATCAGCCGCAATAAAAAAAGATCCCCCACTTTTAGGCTTCCGGAGTACGGGAGTCCAAAAGTGGGGACCTATTCAGATAGTCTCTCCGTATTTTCCTTTACGCGGGAAGCCAGGCGCGATTGACCACGTTGATGGGCTCGCCCTCCAGGAAGGCGCCCAGATTGTTCTCGCTGCACGCCATGATGCGCTCGCGGCTCTCTTTGGGGGCCCAGCTGATATGGGGCGTGATGAGGCAGTTCTTCGCCCCCAGAAGCGGGTTGTCCGGCCGGATGGGCTCCGTGGAGGCCACGTCCACCGCCGCGGCAAAGACCTTGCCCGAATTCAGCGCGTCGGCCAGATCCTGCTCCACCACCAGCGGGCCGCGGCTGTTGTTGAGGAGGATCACGCCGTCCTTCATTTTGGCGATGGTCTTCCGGTTGATGATCCCCTGGGTGTCGGGGAACAGCGGGCAGTGCAGTGCGATGACGTCCGATTGCGCCAGCAGCGTATCCAGATCCGTGTACTCCGCGATAGCGCGGCCCTCCGGCGTGGGGCGGCTGCCCGTGGCCAGAACCCGCATGCCCAGCGCCCGGGCGATGCGCCCGGTGGTCTGGCCGATGCGGCCAAAGCCGATGATGCCCATGGTCTTGCCGTCCAGCTCGATGAGCGGATAGTCCCAGAAGCACCAGTCAGGGCTCTCGCTCCATCGGCCCTGATGCACCGCGTCGGAGTGGTGCTGGACATGGTGGCAGATCTCGAGCAGCAGCGCGATGGCAAACTGACCCACCGCCGCCGTGCCGTAGGTGGGCACGTTGGACACGGGGATGCCCTTCTGTCCCGCGTACTGCACGTCCACGATATTATAGCCCGTGGCCAGCACGGAGATATAACGCATCCGGGGGCAGGCGTCCATGACCCGGGCGGAGATAGGGCACTTGTTGGTGAAGACTATCTCCGCGTCGCCGATACGGCGGATGATCTCGTCCTCGTCATAGGGCGTCCGGTCATAGACCTGCAGCTCGCCAAAGCGCTCGATGGGCTCCCAGCTCAGGTCGCCGGGGTTTTCCGTATAGCCGTCAAGAACCACGATTTTCATCTGTCGTTTCTCCTCTCTGTCTTTCAGACCAGGGCCCAGGCGCGGCGCAGGCAGCGCTTGGTATTGGCCAGCACGATCTCCTCGTCCTCGCCGGGGCGGGGCGTGACCTCCATGGAGAGCACATAGGGATCCTCCGGGCAGAAGAAGCCCTCCTCCTTCAGCACCCGCAGATAGTCTGCCAGCTCAGCGACGTCGTTGGCGCTGTTGGGATAGCCCAGACGCGGATGCAGATCGCCGTAGCCGTCGCAGCCCTTTTTCACCACGGCGTTGCCGAAATGGAAATGGGTGATATAGGGGCGCAGGGTGCGGATGACGAAGCGGCTGGTCTCATAGGTGGTGGGGAAATGGGACAGATCCACCAGCAGGCCGAAATTGTTGTGGGTGGTGCGCATATCCGCGGCAAAGCGGGCGGCAAGCGGTGCGGGACCGATCAGCGCGGCCTTGTCCATGTCATAGTCAAAGACCTCCAGCTCCACGCTCATATTCTTCTCCGCAGCATAGTCGCAGAGCCTCCGGGTGGTTTTCAGCAGCTGGGCATAAGCCTGTTCCTTGGTCTCCTCCTGCCATTTGCCCGCCAGAAAGGCGATGCCCCCGGCCCCCAGGTATTCCGCCTCGTCGATGGCCTCCAGCAGCGTGGCTTCGGCCTTCAGCCGCTCTCCCTCCTCCAGGGCATTGGGGTTCAGCTTCGGTCCCAGCAGCCGGGGCTGCGCGCCATAGCAGACCTTCATGTGGCTCTGGCGCAGGATCTCCCGGGCCTCTTCGTTCCTCTCGCCAAAGCTCTTGAGCTCGATGGTGTCAAAGAAATCGTCCCGGGCGACCCGGCGTAGCGCCTCCATTGGCTCTGTCTTGGGCCAACTCATCCAAAGGATCGTTCCCACCTGAAAATACTGATGAATGGATTCCTTCATGCGATCATCCTCCCTTTATCCTATATGCCAGAATTCATGCTCATTGGCAAGCCGCAGTGCTTTTCGCACCCGGTACAGTCCATTTTCCACTCCTGCAGCGGCGGCTCTCCCTTGATGGTCTTCAGCAACCGGAACAGCTCGTCGAGGCGCGTCTCCTCTCCCTCCACGGAGAGCACCACGCTTCCCGCGCTCAGTCCGATGCCGCCGGAGGCCACATGAGTCGCCCGGCAGCCGGAGAGGAGCCGGATGGCCTCGATCTCCGTGACGATCACGCCGTCGCCCACCACCGCGTAGCCGCAGCCGCGTCCGATGGATCGCTCGTAGCCGTCCCGTCCCCGCATGGCGCGCTCCGCCTCCGGCACGGAGGCGATCAGCTTTTCCAGCCCCACCGGGATCAGGATCGGGCATTTTCTCACGGTGTGGGAGCGCCAGAAGGCCATAAGCAGCCCGCCGGCGGCGTCCCCCAGCAAAAAGCCGGCAAAGCCGGCGGGATCAATGGCGTTGGCGCCCTTGATCAGCAGATCCTCCCGCCCCAGGGAGGCGGCCGCCTCCTCGGCGAGGCGGCGCTTTTCCTTCTCCGGCCAGACCACGCGCTCTCCGCCCGCGAGCAGCACCGCGCCCAGGCGGTCTGCCGGTGTGCGGCAGGTGCGGCCATAGGCGATGCAGCCGCAGGGGGTCTTTTTCAGATCCAGCTTTTCGCCCAGGATCTCTTCCAGGACATACCCGGCGGTGGAGCCCTGGGAGATCAGAAGCTTTCTGCCCTCTCCCAGCCGCTCCGTCACCAGCGGCATCCGCGCCGCAGCCCTGGCGATGAGCCGCTTGGACTCGGCGCTGGTGAGGGTAACAAACAAACTCATGCTTCTTCCTTTCCGTCCGCTTTTACCGGGCAGAGCAATAAAAAGAAAGCAAAAGAGACCGGGATGCGGCTCTTTTGCTTTCTGTCCTCGCTCAGCCGCGCTCTACCGTTCCTTCCCAGGTATCCACGGCTCTCTTGCGGGAGTGCTCGTCGTACCAGTGGCGGGTGACGGTCTTGGCCCGGGTGTAGAAACGTACCCCGTCGATGCCCAGCACATGCTGGTCGCCGAAGAAGGAGTTCTTGTTGCCCGAGAACGGGAAGTAGGCCGAGGGCACGGGGATGCCCACGTTGATGCCCACCATGCCGCCGTCGGTCAGCATTTCGAACTGACGGGCGTAGTAGCCGTTCTGGGTAAAGATCACCGAGCCGTTGGCAAAGGGATTGGCGTTCATCACCGCCAGACCTTCTTCAAAGTTCCTGACACGCTTGATCAGCGTCACCGGGCCGAAGATCTCCCTCTCGCCCACGCTCATGCCGCTCGTGACGTGATCCAGAATCGTCGGGCCGACGAAGTAGCCGCCCTCAAAGCCGGGCACCACGATGTCGCGCCCGTCCAGCACCAGCTCGGCGCCCTCGTCGATGCCCTTCTGGATCCAGCGGCAGATGGACTGCTTATGCTTTTCGTTGACCACCGGGCCCAGCTTGGTCTCCGGGTCATAGGAGCAGCCGACCTTCATGGCCATGGCCTTCTCCTTCAGCAGCGCCACAAAGGCGTCGGCGATGCTCTCCTGCACCACCACCACGGGTAGTGCCATGCAGCGCTGGCCGGCGCAGCCGTAGGTGGAGTTGATCACGGCGTTCACCGTGCTCTCCAGATCGCAGTCCTCCAGCACCAGAGCGTGGTTCTTCGCCTCGCACTGGGCCTGGACGCGCTTGCCGTGGGCCGCAGCGATAGAGTAGATATGCTTGCCGACCTCCGTGGTGCCCACGAAGGTCACGGCCTTGACCCGCGGGTCGGTGAGCAGCACCTCGGACTCCGCCCGGGAGCAGGTCACTAGGTTCACGACGCCCTTGGGGAAGCCGCCCTCGTCATAGAACAGCTCCATGATCCGCATGGCGGTCAGCGGTGTAAAGGAGGCCGCCTTGAGCACCACCGTATTGCCCGTGGCGATGGCCAGCGGCACCATCCAGCCCCAGGGGATCATGGCGGGGAAGTTGAAGGGCACGATCCCTGCCACCACGCCCAGCGGCATCCGGTAGGTGGCCGTATCGAAGCCGGTGGTCACCTGCAGCGAGGCCGAGCCCTGGGTGATATAAGGCGCGGAGCAAGCCAGCTCAGTGGGCTCGATGGCCTTGAGCACGTCCCCTCTCGCCTCACTGAGAGTCTTGCCCAGCTCCTTGGAGCAGAGCAGCGTCAGCTCGTCGAGGTGCTCCACCAGGATGTTGCGCCATTTGAACAGCATCTGGGTCCGCTTGCTCAGGGACATCTGAGACCATGCCGGGAAGGCGGCGTCCGCCGCGGCAATGGCCTCCTCCAGCTCGTCCTGGGTGCAGCAGGGCACCTCCGCCATCAGTTCGCCGGTGGAGGAGTTGGTGACGGGCATCCACTTTTCGGTTTTGCTCTCTTTCCACTCACCGCCGACGCAGTATTTTTTTCTTTCCACTTCGCTCATGCTACAGCTCCTCCCTGTTTCCGTTTCAATACGCGCTTTGCTTTTTCCACGATAAAGGGCGGCGTCAGCCCGAAGCGCTCCTCCAGATAGCTCTGGGGGCCCACCTCGCCGAACTCGTCCTGCACGCCCACCCGCTCCAGCGGCGTGGGGATCGTCTCGGACAGCACCTCCGCCACCGCGCTGCCGAGGCCGCCGATGATATTGGCGTTCTCGCAGGTGACGATGGCACCGGTCTCCCGGGCGCAGCGGACGATGCACTCCCGATCCACGGGCTTGATGGTGAACATATCCACCACCCGGGCCGAGATCCCCTCGTCGGAGAGCAGCGCCGCGGCCCGCAGGGCCTGGGCCACCTCCATTCCGGCGGCGATCAGCGTCAGATCGCTGCCCTCGCGGATGATCTCCGCCTTTCCCAGCTCGAAGTCCGACTCCGGCTCGTAGATGTCATAGACGGTCTTGCGCGGCATGCGCAGATAGAACACGCCCTTCGTCTCTGCGATCTGCGGCAGGAGCTTTTTCATCATTGTGGGATCCGAGGGCTCCACAATGGTGATGGTGGGCATGACGCGCATGATGCCCACGTCCTCGAAGGCCATGTGGGTACCGCCGTTATAGGTGGCGCTGACGCCGGCGTCGCCGCCCACGATCTTTACGTTCTGCCCCGCGTAAGCGCAGGACAGGAAGGCCTGGTCATACACTCTCCGTGTGGCGAACACGGCGAAGGTGTGGAAAAACGGCACCAGCCCGGCGGCGGAGAGGCCCCCCGCCATGGCGCAGGCGTTCTGCTCCTGGATGCCCAGGTTGAACGAGCGCTCCGGAAAAGCTTTTCCGAAGGCCTTGGTGCCGCAGGAGCTGCTTAAGTCGCAGTTCAGCGAGACGATGCGCTCGTCCTTCCTGGCGGCCTCGATCAGCGCGGAGCAATAAGCGTTTCTCATCTCCTCGGGGGAGATGCGGATCTCTTCTCTCAGCTTTACCATGTCACATCCCCCCTCGGATACGTCCCCGCGGCCAGTCTTCTGTCGATCTCCCGGGCGGCCTCCTCGGCCTCCTTCAGTCCGAATGTCAGGTAGTGGTTGAACTCCACCTTCTCGGCGAAGCTGATGCCCAGGCCCTTCCAGGTATCCAGCAGGATGACGTGGGGCTTGCCCTTCACGGCCTTGGCCTGCTGCGCCGCCTCATAGATGGCCCGGCAGTCATAGCCGGGGACGGTGCGGGCGTCAAAGCCGAAGGCGCGGAATTTGTTTTCAAGGTCCAGCGGCTGGGAGATCTCCTCCAGCCGTCCGTCCAACTGTTTCTTGTTCCAGTCCACGAACACGATAAAATGGTCGAGCTTGAGGTGGTTGGCGGCCTCGCAGGCCTCCCACACCTCGCCCTCGTTCAGCTCGCCGTCGCCGACGATGCAGTAAGTATAGCAATCCTTATGCCGGATGCGGTTGCCAAGCGCGATGCCAACGGCGGAACTCATCCCCTGCCCCAGCGACCCGGTGGACATATCCACACCGGGGGTCCTTTGGCAGTCCGCGTGGCTGGGGAGACGGGTTCCCGGCTGATTGACCGTTGAGAGCCATTCCCGCGGGAAATAGCCCCGGACGGCCAGGGCGGCATACAGCCCAGGGCCGCAGTGGCCCTTGGAGAGCACCAGATAGTCTCTGCCCTCCCATTTGGGGTCGGCGGGGTCGATGTTCATCAGCCCGCCGTACAGCACCGCCAGCACGTCCGCGATGGAGGCGGAGCCTCCGATATGGCCGAAGCCCGCGGATCCGATGGCTCTGGCCGTCTCTTTGCGGATCTCCGCGCTGAGTCTGGTCATTTCTTCAAAGTTGACCGAAGGATCCAAAATGATTCACCAGCTTTTCATCAGATTATGGCGGATGAAAGCCAGCCGACGTTTTTCTCAGGCCTCGAGACTGTACAAGATCTCCTCGGCGCAGGCTCTGTCCACGAACAGCACCTTGATCGCCTTTTGCCGCAGCGCCCCCATCAGCGCACGGGCGCGCACCTTGCCGAAGGCCACGGCAATGATGTTGGCCCGTCTGACCGTCTCCGTTCTGGTGGCGATGATGTGGGCGTTCACCGGGTGGTCGAGGAGCTCGCCCTTCTGGTTGAAAAACCGGAAAAACAGATAGCCCACGCCCCCGTGGCGAATGATGTCGTTGACGTCCTCCTGGGAGAGATACTTGTTCCAGACCGAGTGGCGGATATCCATGTCCTGGGACACGTATCCGACGCCGGTGATGATGATATCGCAGCTGGAGGCCTGGCGCATGGTCTCATTGACGGCGGCCTCCTTCTCCAGAGCCTCACGCAGCTCCTCGTTATCCACGTACAGTGGCGCGTTGAGGTAATACGCCCTCCCGCCGTACAGCTGCAGCATACCGCGGATCAGATCGCCGGAATCCCGCTCCGGGTTGGAGTGGGCCTCCGCGCCCGTCAGCTGGACCAGCTTGAGATCCAGATTCCGGGGCGGTTCCTTTTTCAGCCAGCTGAGCACCCCCGCGAACACCGACCCCCGGGTCACGCCGATGCACATATTGCGCTGCAGATTGGCGCTGATGTAATCGGCGGCATAGTGGGTCAGCATATCCAGGATGGCGTCGTCGCTCTTGTCACCGGCGTTATAGACGAACACCTCGTTCAGCCCGAAGCGGTACTTGAGCGCCTCCTCCAGCTGAAGGCTCCGCTCGCTGAAATAGTTGATCTTGATCTCCACCACTCCCGTCTCCTTGGCCCGGGACAGCAGCCGCGAAACATTGGAGCGGGAAATGTGCAGCTTTTCGGCAATCTCGTTTTGGGACATTTCCCTGTTGTAGTAAAGCTCTGCGATATCCGCCAGGAGGCTCATCCGTTCCTCCCGGCTGTTTTTTTCGTTTGAGAGCTGGCTGGCCATTGAATAATCAACCTTTCTGTTTTGTATTTTTGTGTCAATTATAGCATAGCTTCGCCGCTATTCAAACACTTATCGGGCTGTTTTAGTCCGCGTTCTCCTGTTCCTGCGCCTTCTTTCTGGCCAGTCTTCTGTCCAGCAGCATATTGATGATCGGGAAGAGGATGCCGATGGCCACCAGTACCGTGCCGAAGGACGGAGAGATCAGCGCATGGGGCAGATCGCCGTAATAGGAGAGGGTCCGGCGATAATAGACCTCCAGCATGCTGCCCAGGGTAAAGCCGATGATCAGCGGCATGGTGGGGTACTGGTTGTCCGCCAGGATCCAGCCGATGACAATAAACAGCAGCAGGCTCAGCAGGTCAAAGGAGCGGTTGTTGATGGTATAGGCGCCCACCGCACAGAACAGCACCACCGCAGGTACCAGATAATACAGCGGCACCTCGATGATCTTCACCACAAAGCGGATGGAGCAGGCCTGGATCACATACATGAAGATGTTGGCCAGCAGCACCGCGATGATCACGGTATAGAAGATGTCCTGATGCTGGATCACCAGCATGGGGCCGCACTGCAGCCCCTGGATGGTCAGGGCGCTGAGGATGACGGCGGTGCTGGGGTCGCCGGGGACGGAGAGGGACAGCGTAGGCACCAGCGCGCCGCCGGTGACCGCGTTGTTGGCCGCCTCGCTGGCCACAACGCCGTCGTCGATGCCGGTGCCGAACAGCTCCGGATGCTTGGAAAAACGCTTGGCCTGGGCATAGGAGAACATGCCGGCCTCCGTGGCGCCGATGCCCGGCAGCACACCGATGAAGGTGCCCAGGATGGAGGAGCGGACCAGATTCCACTTCTGTCTCCACATGCGCTTCCAGTTGGGGAAGTAGAACAGCTTCTTTTCATAGCTGTTGATGGTCTTCTCCTCCTTCAGCCGGTTGGTGGAGCGGATCAGCTCGGTAAAGGCGAAAACGCCGATGACCACGATGATCAGCGAGAAGCCAGAGTTCAGCTCGCTCCAGCCGAAGGTCATGCGGTGGCTCTGCCCGTCGATGGGGCTAAGACCGACCGTGGCAAGCAGGATGCCGATGCAGGTGGCGATCATGCCCTTGAGGAAGCTGCCGTCACACAGCGTACACACCAGCGTACAGGCCAGGAAGATGGCGCCGAAATACTCCCACGGCCCGAAGGACAACGCAAAGCGGGACAGGGCCGGGGTGGCCACGATGAGGATGATGGCACTGAAGATCCCGCCGAAAAAGGAGGCGAAGGTGCCGATGGCCATGGCCTCGGCGGCCTGGCCCTTGGCGGTCATGGGATAGCCGTCCAGGCAGGTGGCGATGGCCGCGGCGGTGCCCGGCAGCTTGAGCAGGATCGCGGAGATCAGCCCGCCGGAGATGCCTCCCATAAAGATGCCCATGATCAGAGCAAGCGTATGATTCAGATTCAGGGAATAGGTGATGGGGAGGACCAGGGCGATAGCCACCGGCGTGTTCAGCCCCGGGATGGCGCCGAAGCAGATGCCGATAAAGGCGCCCAGCGCGGCAAGCAGGATAAAATAGGGGTCGGTGAGAGTCGCGAGGATCACTTGAGATAACATGCCGCCGCCTTTCACAGGATATTCTTCAGCACGCCCGCCGGGAGATTCACATGGAGGACGCCGGTGAAGAACCAGTTGACCAGAATGACATAGCCGATAATGCAGACGGTACGGATGATGATCGCCTTTGTGCCTCCCAGCTTTTTGTCATCCTTGGCCTTATAATACAGGAAATTGACCGTGAAGAGCGCAAAGATCACCGCGTCCACGACAAAGCCCAGCGGCTTGATCAGCAGCACGAAAAGCACAAAGCTGATGAAGAACACGCCGCCCACGCCCTTGAGATAGCCAAAGAATTTAAAGGGAGCCTTTTCCTTCTTCACCAGGATCTCGATCAGGCGCGCCGCCAGAAGAACAAAAAGAACGATCAGGATGGCCCGGGGGAACAGTCCTCCGCCGCCGGTGGTGTCAAAACGGCCCACCGTATAGCCCAGGCTTTCGTAGTAATAGTATCCGCCTATCGCCGCAAGGAGTAGCAAAAAAATGATTTCTCCCATAGCAGCTCCTTTCGCTGTGAGTGGGTTGGATAGCCTTGCTTGAAAAACCGGCCCCGCGCCGCGCTGCGCGGCGCGGGGCCTTGCATAGAGGGGAAGAAAGGATCAGCCGTTGATGAACTTGTCGTAGTTGTCGATGAGACCCTGGACGAACTCGGTGTAGTCCGCGCTGTTCATGAACAGGGATTCGTAGTACAGCTCGTCGTACTTGGGCTTCAGGCCCTCCTCCTGCTCATAGGTCTCCTGCACCTTCTGGCAGATGTAATCCACCATTTCCTGCGGCGTGCCCTGCGGCGCGATCAGGCCCATGATCTGGGTGGTGATGTCATAGTCCACGCCCTGCTCCTTCATGGTGGGGATGTCGGGGAACTCCGCCAGGCGGTCGCCCACGAAGATGCCCAGGCAGCGGAAGTCGCCCGACTTGACGTAGATGTTCTGCTGGGAGAAGAAGTCGGCAACCGCGTCTACACGGCCGGCCAGAAGCTCGGTGGCCTTGGCGTCCTCCGCCACGTCAATGGCGTTGAAGTTCACGCCGGTGTAGTCCTCCAGCACCAGGCGGATGCCGGTGGCCGGGGAGTTGGAGTACAGGCCGTACTTGAAGTTGGGGTTGGTCTTGACCTCGTTGACGAATTCCTCAAAGGTGTTGATGGGAGAGTCGGAGCGCACGCACAGGGAGAAATAACCAGAGAACAGGCCGCAGATGGGCTCCCAGGTGTCCCAGGTGTACTCGCCGCCGAAGGTGCCGATGGCCAGGTTCATGGGGTAGCTGGCCATGGCCACGGTGATGGTGTAGCCATCGTTGTCATAGTTCTTCAGCTCGTTGTAGGCCGCCGATCCGCCCGCGCCGCCGATGTTGATGACGTTGACGTTGGTGGGCCAGTGATCCTTGAAGAACTCCACAAAGGCGCGGATGGCGATATCGGTGGCGCCGCCGGCGCCGGAGGGAACGATGATCGTCAGATCCTTGGTGATGTCCGCGTCGGTCAGGCCCGACGCTGCAGGGGCGGGGGCGCTGTCGACCGGGGTCGGCGCGCTGTCGTTGCCCGCCGGAGCAGCGGCCGGGGCCTCTGTGGCGGCGGGGGCGGGGCTGGCAGCCTGCTGGCCGCAGGCGGCCAGAGCAAGGATCATGCACAGCGCCAGAATCAGTGCCAATAGCTTTTTCATGATGCTCCTCCTGTTTTCGTTTTTTTTAGTATTTTTTAATCGCTGGGCGATTATTCTCTCCAAATCGTCCGGGTGACGTCAGGCAGCCCGATCTTACAGGAACCACTTGGCCGGGATGTTGGGCTCCTGCTCCATGGCGTCCGAGAAACCCCGCGGGAACTTGTATCTTCCCTTGTCCGCGTCGTCGGGATAGACGAACTTGCCGCCCGGCGCCCAGATATAGAGCTTGAACTTGTAGTCCATCATGTCTTTCTTGTAATCGTAGAGCAGCTTGATCTCCATGGGATCGGTGAAGAAGGTGGGCCAGATGTCGTAGTGGATGGGGATCATCACCTTGCAGTTCAGGTTCTCCGCCATACGCAGCACGTCGGAGGCTGTCAGCTTGTCGGCGATGCCGATGGGGTTCTCGGCGAAGGGCGCCACCGCCACGTCGATGTCAAAGGTCTTGCCGTGCTTCACCGTGTAGTTGGAGAAGTGAGAGTCGCCGCTGTGATAGAAGGTGCCGCCGGGGGTCTTGATCAGATAGTTCACGGCCCTCTCGTCCATGTCGTCCACGAAGCGGCCGCGGATATCGCCGTAGGGCGGCGCGGTGACCAGGGCGGTCTTGTCGAAGGACTCTACGACATAGATCTCAATGTCCTTGAATTTCAGCACATCGCCGGGCTTGACCTGGATGATGCGATCCTCGGGAACGCCCCAGCCCACCCACTTGTCATGGGAGAACTTCGGCCCGATGAAGGGGACGCCTGGCATTTTCAGTACGGCCGCCGTGCTGTATATATCCATGTGGTCCGCGTGGTCATGGGTGGCGATAAAGGCGTCCAGTTCCTTGATCTTGAAGGGATCCACAAAATGCGGGATGTTGCGGGGGTTGAGATGGTACTCGTTGCTGCCCGCGATCCGGGCCAGCTGATAGTTCAGTCCGGCCTGGTTGGGCTGGATGTTGTAGTGCGAGGTCTTGGCGTTGCCGGAGAACAGGTCGATGCAGATATTGGCATTGCCCTCGGACTTGATCCAGATGCCGGTGCAGCCCAGCCACCAGGATGCGAAGGTGCCGGGCTTGACGACCGTTTCCTCGATATCCTCCAGCAGCCAGGTGCCCCACTCCGGGAAGCAGTCCAGCAGCCACTGCTCTCTTGTGACGGTCTTTGCGTCTTTCTGTGCCATGTCTTTTCCTCCTTGTTGTTATATGGTTTTGATGTCTCTCCTCAAAGGCTGAGCTCGTATTTGATCACATTGCCGGAGCTGCAGGCGGCGAAGATGTCAAAGCGGTCTCCCTCGTCCCAGACGTCGATGTTGGAGAACTGCTCCAGCTCGTCGATCATCTGCACCTCCATGCTCATCCGGTCTGTGTCTGTCCGGGGCGTCAGCACGAACAGGCCGGAATTGGCCTCCTTGTAGCCGATGATGATCCGGGGCTTGCCCAGCAGCATGCCGCACCAGATGGGGTGGCCGAAGACGATGGGATAGCGGTAGACCTCCCGATAGCCCTCCTCCCCTTTTTTGTAGACCTTCATCAGATTGCCGTGGAAGCCCTCGATGGTCACCAGCTCCTCCACGCCGTCGTCGTCCAGATCCGCCACGCGGATATCGGAGATCTCGCAGTCCAGGATCTTTTCCACGCGCCAGTCCTCTCCGTCCTTCTCCGGCGGGAATACAGCAAAGGCGCCCTCCACGCCGGTGCAGATCACGACCTTTTCATGTCCCGCAAAGGGGCCGCAGTACATGCCGTGGTTTTTGGTAATGCCGCTCTGCACCACCCGCAGCTCCATGGGCTTGGGGTACTCCACCTTGCCCACATAGATCCGTCCGGGCTTGGACCAGTCGTCCTTGAACTCCTTGGAATCGCACAGTGTTCCGCCCACCAGCCACTTTTCGCCTCGCAGTTCGAGAATGGAAAAGCGGTGGAGATAGGGCAGGTCAAAATATTTCTCGCAGTCATATCCGCCGTCGGGCCGGCGGCTGATGTGGCTGACGTGGGCCTTGGCGGATCGGAAGCCCTTGTAAAACTCATGGGTCACAAAAAAGCTCTCGTCGCCGTCCGGCACGATGGTCATGGTGCCGCCGGGGCCGCTCCATACCTTTTCCAGATCGCCGCAGTCCACGGCGGAAAAGCTGTAGCCCTTCCCCTCGCTCTCGGTGGCGCACATCACGCGCTTTCCCCGAGGGCTGTCATAGACGCATACCGCGTAGGGATACACAAACCGGCAGGCAACTGTTTTCTTGACCTTCAGCATAAAGCTCTCCTCCCTGTGAAGCATCGTGATTCCTTTTCCTTCTGCACCATCAAGGTAACTCTTTCCCTGCACATTTGTCAATATAATTGCTTTTCTTTGTTTTATTTTGCACTTTTGTTCATTTTTTCTCATATATAATACACAAAAAACAATTGCAGAAACCTGATAGAATGCCCAAAGCCGCCTTTTTCCCCCATGCTCGGGCAAAAAAATACCACCTTCGGATCACGCCGAAGGTGGTGCGGTATTCTTTTCCAGAAAGTGGGATCAGATTTCGATGGCGTTCTTGGGGCAGACCGTGGCGCAGGTGCCGCAGGCGACGCAGGAATCCTCGTCGAGCGTCCACCGTCTGGCCGCGCGGTCGACCGTCAGCGCCCCGTCGGGGCACTTCTTGGCGCAGAGCGTACAGTAGACGCACTTGGACGGGACCTGAACAGGCTTGCCGTCTTCACGCGGCTTGATGACGCCGGCCGCAGGCGCGGCCTCCGCCTTGGGAGCGGCTGCGGCCGCGGCGGGCTTGGGCGCGGGCTTCTTCGGCGCAGCCTTGAAGAAGGTGCCGGAGACGATCAGATCCTCTTCCTTCGTCGCGACCATGTGGAGGATGACGATCACGTCAGCCATCGTGGAAAACGCGGTGAAGGAGGACACAGGGATGAACATCTGCAGCACGACGAGCGCGGCCAGTCCCAGCAGCGGAGCGCCGAGGAACATGCCCTTGTTCGCCGCGGCGGGAACGATCGTCTCCTTGGACCGATCAGGAAGCAGAACAGGAAGCCCGGGAAAATGAGGATATGACTTCTACACGTTGCCGGTAAGCGGAACAACGTGGAACAAGTTCATGCAAGAAGCTGACTTGTACTCTTTCCCTCCACTGGGAAGGGCGCGTTCATAAATGTCACGTTCCTCGATGTTTAGATGTGCATCATCACTGAATATTTTGTTCCCGTCTACAAGAGCAGTCACTTCTGCTAAACCGAAATGGAGTTATTTGTTTTTGTTTTCTTCCGATGTAGACTCTGCCACATCTTCGATCATTGTAACAACCACGGTATTGAGCTGCGCGGCGTTTTCAGCGGTGATAACGGGGCGACCGGACTCCTTTTCGATGGCCTTCCGAGCATCCCCGGCCACGCGGCCGCCGCGCCTGGCGACATCCTGGTTCTCAGCCAGTCCCTGCGGATTCCGTGTTTTTGTCAGCTCCGTCGTTGTCGCCTCCGCCAGCATATTGAGCGTCAGTTCCAGAGTGCTCATATTGTCGCGGAGGTTTTCTTTTTTCAGCCCTTTCAATCGCTTGTACTGCCGGGTATTCATACCCGACCATGCTCGCGTGATTTCGTCGGTCAGGATCGCATATTCCCGTCCCTGTTCCACACCGTGAGTTTGCCATTCGTCGGTCAGTTCCTTTCGCACACGGATGGACAGCAGCCGCTGA
>ONGR01000007.1 GCA_900317425.1 uncultured Eubacteriales bacterium
TCTCTGCAATAATAACGACGTAAGCTCTTGTTTTCGGACATTCCGGTTCAGAAATTTTATCTAAATTCTCAATAATGGATACAAAGGCCTGATGAACGGCGTCTTCTGCATCCTGTTTGTGGTTCAGGATCTGCATTGCCGTGTAAAACATGAGGCCTCTGTACCGCTCATATATTTTCTCGAACTTGGACTTATCGTCCTCCGACTCTATCATGGAGAGGTAGATCAGCATGATATCACCTCCGTGGTTTTGTCAGTATACCATAATTGTCGAAAAAAAGGAAGCACGGCAATAGTTGCTCAGATAAAAACACATTGCCGTAGTTGAATACAGCTAGTAAGGCAGCGTCTGCTTCTGAAAAGAGGCTTTTTTACCCTTTTGGAGTTGTTCCATAGAGAACAGCGACGTTTTCGGGACAATGAATTTGCTAAACTTTTTTCAGAGAGCGGGAACAATCGGCCTGCTTTTGCGCCGTTAAAAAGTAGAGAGGACTTCTCTCGGAAAGGAGGTGAAAGAAAATGGCAGTTATGAGAATGAAAAACGGCACCCCGGTGCCCATGCGAAATGCGGAGTTTATCCCCGTGTACTATTTTATTCCACGGCGCATCCTGGAGGCGTGCGGTGCAGAATTGAACGCACTCCCCCGCAATCCGCAGAAAATCCTGCGCAACAAAACAGCCTGCGATCTCATCGAAAGAGATTTGTTCCGTCTGTTAATCGTGGATGCCGTGGCCTATATGGTCTGGCCCTATATGGGCTTCACGGAGTATATGGAAGTCTATTCCGGTGACGATCCCGCCTGGCGTCTCGCCCATTGCCCGGAGATCTGGGTGCAGGAACTGACCGACGAAGGGATCCTTCCCTCGGCGGAATCGTTTTTGAGGCAGGCCAACGAGGAGTTCGGCTATGTTTCTGAGGATGAAATCGACACGGTGCTGCGGTTCATTGTCCCGCAGGCCATGAAGCGACACCATATCGGCGAGGTTATCCAGGTAGCGCAGGAATACCGCTGCTTCGAGGACTTTGATTTTCGGAAGAGTAATCAGAAGACGGACTTCATCCGCCAGTGGTACCACACCCGCACAAGGCATCCCATGGTCTCTTTGGAGGGGTTCCGCGACGCCTATGCTGAGAACCACGATGGACAGGAATGGGATGCACCGGATTCCTCGCAGGATGTGCAGGAAACTGTAACGTCGCAGGCTACAGTGAACCAGTTCAAGGCGACGCTCAGTGAAAAGGACATGGCGATTCTGGAGATGCGCATGCAGGGCTATACGCTGGAGGAGATCGCCGAAAAGTTGGGCTATAAAAATCACAGCGGCGTGCTCAAAAGGATCCGCAAAATCGGGCAAGCTTATGAGGTCTTCACCGGCGAGGATCTGGGCTTTGAGGATGTTGAATACGAGAAATGACACCTATCGACGGAAATTGGTAGGTGTCATTTTTATGCCCAAAATCAGAAAGGAGGAGAGAGAAATGATTTGGAAAATCAACCCGTTACAGCGTCAACGGGTCAACAGCTTGGTGCGCCGGTTATGCAGCTGCTACAATGGCGGCAACTGCATTCTGCTGGACGACGGCGAGCCCCACAGGTGTGTACAGCTGATCAGCCGATCCGGGATCACCTGCAGGCACTTCAAAAGAACTGTGCTTCCCGCAGATCGGGAGCTGTACGACCAGCTCAAAAGATATAACGGAAAAGGAGTGTTGCAGCATGAGAATCATGAGCGGTGATGCGGAATGAACATCAAAAATGTAAAGGTTCGCTTCAACCTGGAAAAGGAGAATGACCGCAGGGCATATGAGTATCTGAAGGAATCAGAGACCTCGTACAACAAGGCGGTCATTTCTGCCATCTGCGGATATATGGACCTGTCGGAAAGCAAGGCCACAGAGGATGCTTTTCTTGAGCGGGTCATTCAAACCATCCGCCAGGAGACGGCGTCGATCAATCCGCTCCGCGGATTGCTGCAGCTGATGCAGGCGCAGCCGACTCCCACAGCAGAGGAAACGGAAGACGAGAATAACCAGGCGGTGCTTGATTTCCTGGCCAGCTTCTGATGGGCCACTTATCTCCGGTTTTGGGTCCAATGTGACGGCAGTTCCCGGCAGATTTGCCCCCGCACAAATCGAGCGGGGCCACAAAGCCGCCATACCGACGACACTTGCGCAAAAAGTAGCGTCAATACCTCCGAAAAGCGGAGCAAGGTTATGTACTGCATGAGCTAGAACGATGTAAGGGTTATTTGAAGCAGCGCAAGACACAGAAATCATATGTATACGGCCTCATGGTCTGTCTTACACGGTAACAAGCAGGGACTTTGTGTGCCAAAGTCCCATCAGAATCCACCCATGACTGGGTGGATTCCCTCTTTGGGGGACAACCTCCCCCAATCCCCCTGGCATGAAAGGAGTTGATGAGAATGGGGAGAGATATGAGAATCGCCGTCCGTGTGACGGCAAAAGAGAAAGAACGGATCCAAACCAAGGCCCGCAAGTGCGGGCTGAGCACAACGGAATATGTGAAGCAGAGAGCGTTGGGATATGAGCCGCGAGGGATTCCGCCCAACGTTCTTTTTGCTTTCCTCGAAAAGCTGGGCGAGCTGGCCGATCAGGCCAACTCCCCGGAGTTGGACGAGGAGATTGGGGCCTTGCTGCAGCAGATCGCCGCTGTGCTTCTGCTGCCGGAGAAGGGGTGATCCCCATGGCTGTCACCGGCTTCTGGCCCATCTACAAAAACCTGAAGGCGACGCTGGACTACGCAGACAACCCGGACAAAACCACGCCGAAAGAATATGTGGATGACGATCTGTACGCCGCCCTGCGCTATGCGGGAAACGACAACAAAACAGACAAGCAGCTATACGTCGGCGGCATCAACTGCTCCCGCCAGAACGCCTTTGCGGAGATGGTGGCCGTACAGCGTCGCTTCGGCCTGCGGGGCAAGGTGGTGGGCTATCACGGGATCCAGAGCTTCCGGGAGGGCGAGGTGACACCGGAGGAAGCGTTCCAGCTTGGCAAGGAAACGGCGCGTCGGATGTGGGGCGACCGATACCAGGTCCTCGTCACCGTGCATCTGAACACGGAGAATCTCCACTGTCATTTCGTGGTAAACCCCGTGTCGTTTATAGACGGTTCCAAGTTCCAGAACAAGATTGGGGATCATAAAGAACTCCGTCGCGTATCGGATGAGATCTGCAGAGAGCGCCGGCTGTCTGTTCTGGAGAACAGCAGCTTCTACGGTAACAAAAAAGCGTACTGGGTCAACAAGGCCGGAAAGAAGACCCATCGGGATCTGCTGCGGGAGGACGTGGAGTACTGCTTGACCTATGCCGGCAACATGGACCAGTTTGTCAGCCAGCTGCGAGGGCTGGGTTACGAATACGACTACAGGCGCGGATCTGTCCGTGCTCCCGGCTGGGAGCGGGCTGTGCGATTGCGCAATCTCGGCTATACCACCGAAAGTCTTCAGGAGCGTTTCAAGGACAACCTATATTCCCCCGACCACTACTACCAGTGGAACGCCCATCTGCCATACCGACCGAAGCGGTTCCCGCTGCTGGAGTTGGAGCGGAAGCTGCAGTTCTCCGTGGAGCACTCCCACGATACCGCCACGGTGCTGGTGGACCTGCTGTTTCTCATGCTGTTGCTGCTCTTGCAGCTGCAGCGAGATGAGAACACGAAGGTCAGGCCCCTATCCCCGGCCCTTCGGCAGGAGATAGCTCGTTTTGAGGAACTGCAGCAGGAATACCGATTCCTGGCAGACAACGGGATTCACTCGGCGAATGATTTAGCCGACAGCATCGCGGATCTGTCACAGCAAATAACAGCTCTGGAAACACAGCGGCAGAAGTGTCGCAACCAGTTGAGAAGAAATACCGATCCGGCACGAGAGACCGCGCTGAAAGGAGAGGCAAAGGCCATCTCAAAGGAGCTGGTGCCTCTGCGGGAGAAGCTGCGCACCGCACAGCGCATTGCACTGCGCTATCCCGAAATACAGAAAACATTAGAAACCGAGCGGGCCATGGAAATGACGGCCCGCGCCAGAGAAAGAGAGAGGAGTTAAAACATGAAACAAACCAATATTGCCATTACCAGCCTGCACCCCTTTGCAGGCAACCCCTACCAGGTCCGGGACGATGCGGAGATGGACGCTCTGATCGAGAGCATCCGGGAATACGGCATCTACACGCCGCTGATCATACGCCCCATGGAGGGTCAGGAAAACGAATACGAGGTGATAAGCGGACACCGCCGCTTGCACGCCGCAAAGAAGGCAGGGCTTTCCGAAGTCCCTGCCTTGATTTATCCCCTGGACCGCAACGCTGCCGCCATCGCGGTGGTGGACAACAACCTGCACCGGGAGCACATCCTTCCCAGCGAAAAGGCATTCGCCTACAAGCTGAAAATGGATGCGCTCCGGCACCAAGGCAAAACCTGTGGACAGGTTGGCCACAAGTCCAGGGATGATGTTTCTGAGACAGAAAGCGGACGGCAGATCCACCGCTATATCCGGCTGACCAACCTTATCCCGGCACTGCTGAAGCTGGTAGACGAAGAACGCATCGCCTTCTCCGTAGCCGTAGAGCTGTCGTACCTGCATCAATCCACGCAGGAGCATATTGCGGAGATCTATGGCCGGGATGAGGCGACGCCCTCCTATTCCCAAGCGGTGCGAATGCACAGGGAGAACGGTCTCAGCTTTGAGGGCATTTCCGATGAGCGGGTGGAGACCATTATGTCCGAGCAAAAGCCCAATCAGAAGGAGCGGGTATCTCTTCCGGTGGAGCAGCTTCGTCGCTACTTCCCCAAGCACTACACCCCGCAGAAGATCCAGGACGCCATTCTGAAGCTGATGGAAGAGCAGTACCGGCAGCGGGAGCGCAGCCGCGACCGAGACACGCGATGAGGGGAGGGATACAGATGGAGAATCGTTATCGTTCCCTGGAGGAGCTGCCCATGGTGCTTACCGTGGAGGACCTGATGCCCATTCTGAGCATCGGACGCAACACAGCCTATGAGCTGATTCGCTCCGGCCAAATTCGCAGTGTGCGGGCTGGACGGAAGATCCGTGTGCCAAAGGAGGCCATTGCGGAGTACCTGTCCCGGCAGGCGTAACACAGAAACCACACATTTGCAAATGTACCGCACATCGGGCTATCATGAAAGCGCATGATTCCCGCTGTGCGGTGGAAAGGAGGATAAAATGCCGCGCGGCAAAAAGAAAGGCGCGTCCGGCGCGGGTTCCATCCGCAAAAAGATCGTGACGCGAAACGGAAAACAATATCAGTATTGGGAAGCCCGTTACACCTCGGGCTACGATCCCGGCACCGGCAAGCAAATCCAAAGAACAATTACCGGAAAGAGTCAGAAGGAGGTTGCTGAAAAGCTTAGGAGCGTAACTTCGGACATCGACCACGGAACCTATATCGCACCGAGCAAAATGACAGTCGGCGAGTGGCTGGAAATTTGGAGCGAGACGTATCTGGGGGGAATCAAACCCCGCACGGTTGAGATTTACAACTGCAGCATCCGCGTTCACATCAAGCCTGCGCTTGGCGCAATCCGCTTGGAGGAACTGAATGCGCACACGATCCAGAAGTTTTATAACGACTGCTCGAACAAGGGCCTCTCCCCGAAATCCGTAAAGAACATCCATGGCGTCCTGCATCGGGCGTTGCAGCAGGCCGTCCTAATCGGCTACCTGCGGTTTAACCCAACATCTGCCTGTGTCCTGCCCCGCACCCAACGGAAGGAGCTGCGTCCGCTGGATGATGAGCAGATCGCCGCTTTCCTGAAGGAGATCCACGGCGACAAAGACGAGGCCCTTTTGGCGCTTACCCTTTTCACCGGACTGCGTGAGGGCGAGGTCCTTGGCCTCCGTTGGGAATGCGTTGACTTCTTCCGAGGGACGATCACAGTCAATAAGCAGCTACAGTATAAGCACAATGGCAACGGCGAGTACCAGCTCCAGCCAACCAAAAACAGCAAAAGCCGTGTAATCGTTCCGGCGACATTCGTTATGAAAATGCTGCGGAAGCACCGCTCTGCCCAGCTTGAATGCAAACTCCGCGCCGGCCAGGCGTGGGAGGACTCCGGTTTTGTATTCACCGATGAGCTGGGCCATCATCTGAAAACCTGGAATGTCTATCGCAGCTTCAAACGCACAGCGTCAGCCATTGGCAGGCCGGATCTTCGCTTTCATGACCTGCGCCATTCTTATGCAGTCGCGGCCATTCGCGCCGGCGACGATATTAAGACGGTACAGGGAAATCTGGGGCATGCCACAGCGGCATTCACTTTGGATGTTTACGGCCATGTGACAGATCAGATGAAGCAGGCCAGTTCAGCTCGGATGGATCGCTATATTGAGTTCGTCAGCGGCCAATAAGGGTAAACGTAAGGGAAAACACTTTTCATGCCACTTATATGCAGAACTATTTGGTGCGGAATGACGTCAAAAAATAAAATAATCCCTTGGAATTGAAACAATTCCAAGGGATTCCAATGGAGCTGCTGGGCGGATTCGAACCGCCGACCTCATCCTTACCAAGGATGCGCTCTACCTACTGAGCTACAGCAGCATATGGCGACCAAGATGGGGCTCGAACCCACGACCTCCAGCGTGACAGGCTGGCGTTCTAACCAACTGAACTACTTGGCCAAGGTTGCGTTTTTTGAAATCGAGCTTATTTAATATAGCAAACAGAACCGGAATTGTCAATAGGAAAATCGGAATATTTTAAAAAAATCTGATTTCGTCAGATTCGGTCGAACCCCCTGTCCGAAAAATCCGGACAGGGGGTGTTTTCTCACTCCCGGCCCAGCAGATACAGCAGGGCGTTGCAGATGGCTGCGGCCACGTTGCTGCCGCCCTTGCGGCCCTGAGCCACGATATAGGGCACGCCGGCCTCCATGATCAATTCCTTGGCCGGCACCACGTTCACGAAGCCCACCGGCACACCGATGATCAGCTCCGGCTTCAGCTTGCCGCTCTCAATGAGCTCGTAGAGCCGGATCAGCGCCGTGGGGGCGTTGCCGATGGCAAAGATCAGCGGCCGGTCGATGGAACAGGCCTTGTCCATGGACGCCACCGCCCGGGTGGTACCGTTCTCCTTGGCCATCCGGGCCACGTCCTCATCGGCCATGAAGCAGAACACCTCGCCGCCGTGGCGGGCCAGGGCCTTCTTGTTGATGCCGGATTTTCCCATATTGGTGTCGGTGACGATGCAGGCGCCCCGCCGGATGGCGTCCAGCGCCTTTTTCACCACATTGGGGGAAAAGCACAGGCTGTCGGCGTACTCAAAATCCGCCGAGGTGTGGATGACCCGCTTGATGATGGGTGCCAGCTCCGGATCCAGCGGATGGGGCAACTCCGACTCAATGATCTCAAAGCTGCGCTTCTCGATCTCCGCAGGGGTCACCTGCTCAAATTCCCATTTCATTCCGTCACGCCCTCCTCCAAAATGCGATAGATCATCGCCATATCCAAATTGCCGCGCACCGCGTCGGCCAGCAGGTCGTACTGCTGCTCCTTATAGGCGGCGTAATCAAAGGTGGTCAGCTCGCTCTCGTCGATGCCCTTTCGGCGGCACAGCATGCTCAGCACCGCCCGGCGGCAAGACTCCGTATCGAAAAAGCCGTGGAGATAGCTGCCCCAGACGTGGCCGCTGACGCAGCCGTCCCGGTGTCCGTTGTCCAGCTGTACCAGGTACCGGGCGTCGGGATCCAGGGTGGTCTCCCCCATGTGGATCTCGTAGCCCTCCAGCTCCACGCCCACCAGCTCCGTCAGCTCGCCGCCGGCCATCACCTTGCCGGAGACGCGGGTGCGGTGCTTCTCGGCGGCGAAATCCGTCTCCATGGGCAGCAGGCCCATGCCGTCCACGCTGCCGCCGCCCTCGGCGCCGCAGCTGTCGGTGATCCGCCGGCCCAGCATCTGGTAGCCGCCGCAGATGCCGCAGATGGGCGTGCCGTTCGCGGCCCGCTTCTTGATGGCGGCCTCCAGGCCGCACTGCCGCAGCCACAGGAGATCCGCGATGGTGCTCTTGGTGCCGGGCAGGATGATGAGATCCGGGTTGCCCAGCTGCCGGGCGGAGCTGACGTACCGCACGCCCACGCCCGTGGTGGCCTCCAGGGCCGAGAAATCGGTAAAGTTGGAGATATGGGGCAGCCGGGGCACGGCGATATCCAGCTTGGCGGATACCTTCCGGGCAAATCGCTCCGTCAGGCTGTCCTCGTCCTCGATGTCCACCTTCAGGTAGGGCAGAGCGCCGATGACCGGCTTGCCGGTCAGATCCTCCAGCATCTTCAGGCCCGGCCGCAGGATCTCCACGTCGCCCCGGAACTTGTTGATGATGGTGCCCTTGACGAGACGTTTCTCCTCCTCTTCCAGCAGGGCGATGGTGCCGTAGAGCTGGGCAAACACGCCGCCCCGGTCGATATCGCCCACCAGAAGGACCGGCGCCTTCACCATCTTGGCAAGACCCATGTTGACGATATCGTCGGTCTTCAGATTGATCTCCGCCGGAGAGCCGGCGCCCTCGATGACGATGATGTCGTTCTGCTCGGCCAGGGTGTTGTAGGCCCTCATGATGTCCGGGATCAGCGTCCGCTTCATGGCGAAGTACTCCACCGCCGACATATTCCCCAGCACCTCGCCGTTGACGATGACCTGGGAGCCCACGTCCGTCACCGGCTTGAGGAGGATGGGATTCATCAGCACCGACGGCTCCACGCCGCAGGCCTCCGCCTGCACCACCTGGGCCCGGCCCATCTCCAGACCCTCCCGGGTAATAAAAGAGTTGAGGGCCATGTTCTGACTCTTGAAGGGCGCCACCCTGTAGCCGTCCTGCCGGAACACCCGGCACAGTCCCGCCACCAGCAGGCTCTTGCCCGCGTTGGACATGGTGCCCTGCACCATGATCACCTTAGCCATACAGCACCTCCTTCAATGCCTCGATCAATATCTCATTCTCCGCCCGGGTCTTGATCCCGATGCGGAAATCCTTCTCATCCAGTCCCGTAAAGCCGGCGCACCTGCGCACCATGATGCCCCGCTCCAGCAGAGGCTGATAAATGGCTCGCTCCCCGCGAAAGAGCAGATAGTTGGCCTGGCCGGGATAGACCGTCAGGGCCAACGCCGTCAGCTGTTCCGTCAGCCACCTCCGCTCCTCCGCCACAAAGGACCGGGTGCGCTCCATCCAATCCCTCTCCCCCAAGGCCGCCAGGCCCGCCCGCTGGGCCACGGTGGAGACGCTCCACTCGGCGCCGAAGGCGGCGACCCGGTCCAGCAGGTCAGCGTCACTGCCCAGCAGGAAGCCCAGACGCAGCCCCGCCATGGCGTAGGTCTTGGTGAAGGCCCGGAGGATCAGCAGCCGGGGATACTTTTCCAGGAGGGGGATCAGTGACTGCCCGTGGGTGAACTCGATGAAGCACTCGTCCACCACCAGATACGTCCCGTTTTCCTCGCACCTGGCCGCGATCTCGGCCAGCAAGGCCGGGTCACACAGCCGCCCCGTGGGGTTATTGGGGTTGCAGAGGAACAGCAGATCCACGTCGGTTGTCAGCGCCGCCAGAAAGCCCCGGTCCAGGGCAAAGCCGTTTTCCCGGCGCAGCAGATAGGTCCGTACCGCCCCGCCGTACAGGGCGGCGCTGCGGCCGTACTCGGAAAACGTGGGTGCCGGGGTCAGCACGATCCGGGGCCGCAGACAGGCGCACAGCCGGAGGATCAGGTCCGACGCGCCATTGCCGCAGAGGATTTGCTCCGCCGCCACGCCGTAACGGATCGACAGCGCCGAGCGCAGGCGGCGGCAGTAGGGGTCCGGGTAGCGGCTATCCTCCGCGCCGCCGCTGCCGATGGCCATTTGCACCGATTCCGGCATGCCCAGGGGGTTGGTATTCACGGAGAAGTCCAGACGGATCTCCCGTCCGCCGTAGATATCCCCGCCGTGCTCATAGGGCCGCATAGATACACATCCTTTCCACCAGCGCCAGCACCAGCATCAGCGCCGATGTTACAAACAAAAGCCCGTGGGAGCGGCGGATATCCTCCACCTCGATGGGGCGGAGATTGTCGCCGATGTAGGGCTTCTTGTGGACCACGCCGAAGTATTGGGCGTCACCCGCCAGGCGCACGTTCAGCGCCCCGGCCATCACCGCCTCGGTCTGGGCGGAGTTGGGGCTGGCGTGGTTGCGGCGATCCCGCCGCCAGATGCGCCGGGCACTTTTGGCATCCATGGCGCACAGGGCGCTGCCGGCGATCATCAGCAGGGCCGACAGCCGGGCGGGAATGTAGTTCATCACGTCGTCCAGCCGGGCGGCGCAGGTGCCGAAATGCTCATACCTCTCGTTGCGGTAGCCCACCATGGAGTCCATGGTGTTCACCGCCTTGTAGAAGCAGCCGCCCAGGGGCCCCAGCAGCATCATCCAAAAGAGGGGGGCCACCTCCCCGTCGGAGGTGTTCTCCGCCACCGTCTCCACAGCGGCGCGGGTCACGCCGGCCTCGTCCAGCACCTCCGTGTCCCGGCCCACGATCATGCTGACCGCCTGCCGGGCGTCCGCCAGAGTGCCGGTCGTCAAGGCGTCGTAGACCTTCAAGCTCTCGTCCCGAAGGCTCTTGGCCGCCAGGCACTGCCACACCAGGACCGTGGCCAGGGCCAGATAGACCCACCGGTTCAGGCGCCACGCCCCGTACAGCACCGCCGCCGGCACACCCGCACCGACAAGGATGGTGCCGATGACCAGCAGCACGCCGCCCAGGCGCTTGCTGCCCAGGGGATAGAGCCATTTCTCCAGCCGTGCGATCACCGCGCCGAACCAGCGCACCAGATGGGGCCAGCCGTGGGGATCGCCCAGCAGCAGATCCAGCCCGAAGCCCAGCAGCAGCGCCGCCGTGTTAATCAGCCACATATCCTGCCGCCTTTCTCACAAAATTCTCCGCAAACGCGGGGTTGGCCGGGAAAAAGAGATGGGGGAACCCGGCGTACAGCGTCTCCCCGGCGTGGACACAAGGCCAGCTCCGCTTACCGGAGGGCTTGGCCGCCGTAAAGGCGTCGCCGTTGTCGGCGCTGTCGTAGTAATGGAACTCGTGGGCCCGGATGCTCTCCCCCGTATGGCACAGCAGGTTGTCACGCTCCGCCGTCAGGTTTACATAACCAAACCGCTGCAGTTTTTCCGTTCGGAAGGCCGGTGCGTGGATCACGCCCGCCATCTCCGCGCCGTCCAGAGTGTCATGGAGATAGAGGAAACCGCCGCACTCGGCCACGGCGGGCAATCCGCCCTCAATGGCCCCGCGGATCTCGTCCTTGATCGGGTTTGCAGACAGTTCCTGCAGATACAGCTCCGGATAGCCGCCGGGCAGGTACAGGCCGCCGATATTCTCGGGCAGGTGTTCGTCTTTCAATGGGCTGAAATACACCAGCTCACAGCCCAGCTCCTCCAGAAGCCGCAGATTCTCCTCGTAGAGGAAACAGAACGCCCGGTCCCGGGCCACCGCGATGCGCACGCCCTGGGCAATGGGCTCCGCGGCTTGCGGCCGGGGCAAAGGCGTACCCTCCGCCGCCAGAGCCAGGATGCCGTCGATATCCAGGCACTTCTCCGCCAGCGCGCCCAGACCGTCCAGCCGCTGTTGAAGATCGGCGATCTCCCCGGCGGTGATGAGGCCCAGATGACGGCTGCCGATGGTGGCCTCTTCCGCCCGGGGCAGATAGCCCAGAGGGCGAAGTTCCGCCTGCTCCGCGATCTTCTTCAGATCGCCGTAGAGCATGGGCGAGGCGTTGTTGAAGATGACGCCCCGGATGCCGCTGTCGGGCCGGAAATCCCGGAAGCCCTGCAAGATGGCCCCCGCCGAGGTGTACATTCCCCGGACGTTCACCACCAGGACCACCGGCGTGTCGGTGGCCTTGGCAGCTTCATAGGTGCTGGCACGGCCGTCGATGCCGATGCCGTCATAGTAGCCCATGACGCCCTCCAGCACGGAGAGCTTGTCCAACCCGCCGCCCAGCTGACAGCGCAGCTGATCCGGCGTGCTGAAAAAGGGATCCAGATTCCGGGCCGGTACGCCGATGACCTCCCGGTGGAACATGGGGTCGATATAATCCGGGCCGCACTTGAAGGACTGTACCGGCAAACCCCGGTTCTTCAACGCCCGCAGAAGAGCGCAGGTCACCGTGGTCTTGCCGCAGCCGGAGTTGGTTCCGGTGATGAGGATCCGGTCATTCATTGCTGCCGCCTCCGCTGATGATAAAAATGGGGTTCTGGGCCATCATCATGTGGAGGCCCGCCACGGTTTTCGCCGCCGATACCCCCACCTGCACCACCTCCGCCGTCAGGCCGTGGGCGGCAAAGGCGCCCAGCGCCGCCTGGACGCTCTCCAGGGCGATGGCGTTGACCACGATCCGGGCGCGGGGATTCTTTCCCAGCACCGTGTCGAAGATGGCGTTCATATTCTTTCCGCTGCCGCCCACGAACACCACGTCCAGCGGCGGCAGCTCTTCCAGCGCCTCCGGCGCGCCGCCGTGGCCCACCGTTACGTTGCCCAGATGGAAGGCTGCGCAGTTTTTCTCCGTCAGCGCCACGGCCTCCTCGTTCTTGTCGATGGCGTAGACGTGGCCGCGCCAGGCCGCCAGCGCCAGCTCTACCGTCACCGACCCGGTGCCGCAGCCCACGTCGCAGCAGACGTCATCGGGCCGGGGCAGCAGCTTGCTCATGGTGACGGCACGGATCTCCGCCTTGGTCATGGGCACGTCGCCCCGGACGAATTCCCCGTCCGCTATGCCGAACCGCACCCGGCTGTCGGGGGCGGGATTCTCGATCCGCAGCACCGCCAGGGAGCCCACATCAGCCCCCGTCAGTTCTGCCACGGTCGTGGCGCGGATGGACTCCCCCGCCATGCCCATATTCTCGCCCACCTGTACCGTCAAATCGCCGAAGCCCGCCCGGCACAGGGCCTCCGCCAGCCCCCGCACGTTGCCGCCGGTGAGGGCGAAAGTGGCGCTATTGCGCCGCACGGTGTCCACCAGGTTGCCGCTGCGTCCGTGGCAGCTGACAAGGGCGGTGTCCTGCCAGGTCTTGCCCAGCCGGGCGGCGAGGTAGTTCAGGGAGGAGATGCCGGGAAGCACCTCCACCTGACAGTCGGTCAGCTCCTCACAGAGCTTCGTGGCGGCGCTGTAGAACCCGGTGTCACCGGACACCAGCACGGCAAACCGCCCCTCGTCATACTTCGCCAGCACCGGACGCATCTTTTCCGCGGTATAGACCGGCTCGGAGCGCTTATGCAAATAGGCGTAGTCCGCCAGCATACGGGGCGCGCCGAAGAGCACGCCGGCCCTCTCGATGGCACGCAGGCCCTCCGCCGTCACGGTGTCCGGCCCCATGCCAGTGCCTACGATGGTCACAGTTTTCATATCGTACCTTCCTCAATGCGGCGCAGCCACTCCGCCGCTGTCAGTCCGTCGGCGTCCCGGGGCCGGGCCAGTACCGCCACCGTCATGCCGCAATTCCGGGCGGCGGCCAGCTTCTCGGCAAAGCCCCCTGCCCGGCCCGACTCCTTGGTGATGAGAATATTCGCCCCGGCGGCGCGGAACATGGCCTCGTTCAATTTCTCAGAAAACGGGCCCTGCATGCAGATGATGTGTTTGGCGGGGAAGCCGGCGCTCAGGCAGTCCTCCAATCCCTTTTGGGACGGCAGGATCCGAAGCCAAATCCGTTCCTCGCTTCCCGGCACGGCGCTGAGCGCCCGGGCCTCCTTGGAGCCGAGAGAGGAGAAGATCACGCCCTCCTGCCCGGAGAGCCAGCTGATCAGCGCCGCCATATCCGGGAAGGACAGGCAGTCCGCCTCCATCTGGGATTCCCGCCGCACCCGGCGGTATTCCATCCCGGTGGCGGCGCAGGCGTTCTGAATGCTGCGGCTCACGTCGTCGGCATAGGGATGGGTGGCGTCCAGCACCAGCCGGGGCCGTTCCCGCTCCATCAGCGCCGCCATGGCGGCCTCGTCCAGGCGCTCAGCGTGGACGGCCAGCGATCCACCCTCCTCCAGCAGGGATTCCCCGTACTCCGTGGCCACGCAGACCATGGCGGGGATACCCTTCTTCTTCAACGCTTCAGCCAGCACCCGGCCCTCGGTGGTGCCGCCGAACAGCAGAATATCAACCAAGGCGATACCCCCTGGGGGTCACCATCCTGCCGCCGATGTTCCGCGTCATGGAGTTGCCGATGAACACGGTGGTGAACATATCCACCGCGGTATGGCGCAGCTCGCCCAGCGTCAGTACCCGGAAGTCCTCGCCCTCCCGGCCGATCTGCATGGCAAGACCGCAGACGGTGGTCTCCGGCAGGGTCTCCAGCAGGATGTCGCAGGCCCTTTGCAGGTAGTCGGTGCGCTTGTGGCTGCCGGGGTTATAGAGACTCATGCAGAAGTCGCCCTGTGCCGCACAGCGCAGCCGCTTTTCGATGGTCTCCCAGGGCGTCAGCAGATCGCTGAGGCTGATGACGGCGAAGTCGTGGCCCAGCGGGGCGCCCAGGATGGCGCCGCCGCTGAGGGCCGCCGTCACGCCGGGGATCACGGTGATCTCCACGCCGCCGTACTCCTCCGCCAGCTCATAGATGAGCCCCGCCATACCGTAGACCACGCTGTCGCCGCTGCACACCAGGGCCACGTTCCGCCCCTCGGACGCCAGGGCCAGCGCCGCCCGGCACCGCTCCGTCTCACGGGTCATGCCGGTGTCCTTATACTCCTTGTCGGGATAATAGGGCCGCACCAGCTCCACGTACTTGCTGTAGCCGATGATGATATCGGTCTGAGCCAGCGCCTCGTCCGCCTCCAGCGTCATGCCGGCGCGCTTGCCGGGGCCGATGCCGATCACATACAGTTTATTCATAGTTCCTCCCCAAACGATAGTTTTGGTTCTTCAATGGCCAGTGCCACGGTGACACCGTTGCCCGCCTCCTTCTGGCTCAGCAGCCGTCCGCCGCTCCGCAGCACCGCCGCGCGCTCGCAGACGTTGTCCACGCCGGTGGTCTTTTTCACGAAGGCCGAGCCGGAGAAGCTCCCCGGCACAGCCGCCAGCTCCGCTGCGCTGTAGGTAGAAAGCGGCAGGCCGCGGCTCCGGCAGAACGCCAGCAGGCCCGGCTCGTTTGCCTTCAGGTCGATGGTGGCCACGGCCTTCACGGCGGCGGCGTGGCAGCCGCTCTTGCGCAGGGCGGCGTCTAAGGCCTCCTGAATGGTCTCCGCCGCCGTGCCCCGCTTGCACCCGATGCCCACGGTGACGATCTTCGGCACCAGACGCAGGGCCTCCGCCCGGCCACGGGTACGGTGGGTGATGAGGATGTCGTAGCCCTCCTCGTCCGCCTCCACCTGGGCCGGCAGATGGCCGGAGATGGGGTACAGGCTCTTGAGTTTCACGGTCTCCCCCGCCAGCAGACGGGCGGAGATCCACTTGATCCGCTCCGGATTGGCCACGGTGAGTCCCTGGTTTCTTGCCCAGGAATCCACGGCGAAGAGGCCGTGGACGTCGGTGGCCGTGGTGACCACCGGCAGGGCCCGGACGCACCGGGCCAGGCGGACAGCCAGCTCATTGGCCCCGCCCAGATGGCCCGACAGGATGGGGATGGCAAAGGTGCCCAGCTCGTCCAGCACCACCACCGCTGGGTCGTGGACCTTGGTGCGCACGTATGGCGCGATAGCCCGGACGGCGATGCCCGCCGCGCCGATGAAGACCAGCGCGTCGTTTGCACCAAAGGAGCGCCCCGTCCAAGATGCCAGACCGCCCTTCTCGCAGCGGTCCAGCGTCATGCCCGGCTCCGCCTCCTGCAGGCGGCGGCCCAGGGCCATGCCGCAGTCGGTAAAGGCGATGGCCGCGATCCTCATCGGGTGGCCTCCCGGAACTCGGTGGAGAAGTCCGCCGCGTACAGCCGGGACAGGTCGTATTCGCCCTCCAGGCAGCGGCCCACCACGATGAGGGCCGTCTTGCGGACGTTGTTGGCCTGGGCCGTCTCGTAGAGGGTGCTCACCGTGCAGCGCATCACCTTCTCGTCCGGCCAGGTGGCCTTGTAGACGATGGCCGCCGGGGTGTCGGCGTCATAGCCGCCGGCCATCAGCTCGGCGGACAGCTCCTGCAGCAGCCCCGTGCTCAGGAAGATCACCATGGTGGCGCCGTGGGCGGCGAAGGAACGGATGCTCTCCCGCTCCGGCACCGGCGTCCGGCCCGCCATGCGGGTGATGATCACCGACTGGGACACGTTGGGCAGGGTGTACTCCGCCTGCAGGGCCGCCGCGGCGCCGCAGAAGCTGGACACGCCGGGGCACACGTCATAGGTGATGCCCAACTCGGTCAGCCGGTCCATCTGCTCCCGGATGGCCCCGTACAGGCAGGGGTCGCCGGTGTGGAGCCGCACCGTCATCTTGTTCTCCTTCTCCGCCCGCTCCATCTCGGCGATGACCTCCTCCAGCGTCATGGTGGCGCTGTTGAAGATCTCGCAGCCGGGCTTGGCATAGTCCAGCAGGGTGGGATTGACCAGGGAGCCGGCGTAGATGATGACGTCCGCCTGCTCCAGATAGCTCTTGCCCCGGATCGTGATGAGATCCGCCGCGCCGCTGCCGGCGCCCACAAAATGAATCATACTTGTTTCCTCCAATTCTCCATCAAACGCTCCGCGTTTTCGCTCTTATGCAACAGTCCGCCCAGGTCCTCCCGGTTGGTGAACAGCACGTAGCCCATCTCGACGCCGGGGGGTACGCGCCGCTCCAGCGTGGCCTGGATCCGCTGTCCCAGCAGGGCACAGACCGCGTCCTTCAGCCCCGCCTCCTGCAGGATCTCCAGGGCCGCGTCGGTGGTCACGCAGTCCACCACCCGATGCAGGGTGTCCAGATCCGCGCCGCACAGCAGGGCGCAGGCCGTCAGCGTCTCCATCCGTCCGTCGCCGGCGGAGGAGTGGGTGTTGGTCTGGCCGATGCCCAGCTTCACCAGCTTGCCGATGTGGCCCACCAGCAGGATCTCCTTAAAGCCGCACTCCACGGCGGCGTTGATGGCGTCGCCGATGAAGTTGGAGCAGCTGACGCACTCGTCCACGTTCAGGTGCAGCTTGTCCGCGGCGAAGTCCCGGCCGTAGTTCCCCGGCGTCAGCAGCAGACGGTGGGCGCCCTTGGCGGCCAGCTGCCGCAGCTCCAGGGCGATGGTGTCCACCAGCGCCTGGTTGCTCATGGGCTCCACGATGCCGGAGGTACCCAGCACCGAGATGCCGCCCTCGATGCCCATCCGGGGGTTGAAGGTCCTCGATGCCAGCTCCCGGCCCATGGGGATGGACACGGTGACGGCGACGCCGCCGTCATAGCCCGCCTCCCGGCAGACCTGGGCAACGTTCTCGGCGATCATCCGCCGGGGCGTGGAGTTGATGGCCGCCGCCCCCACCGGCTGGTCGAGGCCCGGCCTCGTCACGCGGCCCACGCCCTCGCCGCCGTCGATGGTGATGCCTGACGCCGTCTTTTCCGCCCGGGCAAAGACCAGGATCCCGGCCGTCACGTCCGGATCGTCACCGGAGTCCTTCCGCACGGCGCAGCTGGCGGAGGCGCTGTCCCACTCCTGCTCCAGAATGTCCAGCGTCAGCCGGATGCCCTTGGGCGTATCCAGCGCCACGCTGTCCACCCTCTCGCCGGTCAGCAGCATTTTGACAGCCGCTTTGGCGGCGCCGGCGGCGCAGGAGCCGGTGGTGTAGCCGCAGCGCAGCAGTTTTCCGTTGATATTTCTCGTGATATCCAAAACAAAGACCCCCGGCAGCGAACTGCCGGGGGAAATCAGGCAAAGGGCATGGTGACCCGCCGTCATATCCTCCGGTGTCCGCAAAGGAATATGAAACATGGAACCCGGCTGTCACGGTAACGCACTTGCGAGGGAATTTCACCCTTCTTACCCATCTATTTCGAAGAGATTATATCGTGATGCGGCACCCCTTGTCAAGGGAAATCCGCATCCGTCCTCCACCCTTACAGGAAGCGGTCCATCCGGCCCATGAAGCTGTCGTAGCTGCTCATGGCGTCGGCGTTCATCTGGTCCTGAATCTGCTGCACCACCTGCTGCTGCAGCTGGCGGCTGCGGCTGCTGATATCCATCAGGTTGGCCATGCCCCGGAAGAACTCGTCGGAGAATTTGTCACGCTCCGGGTACATCCCCCGGCGGAAGTTGTTGATGACGGTGAAGTACCGCTCATAGGCCCGGCTCACCGCCTCCTCCCAGGAGACGTAGATCTCCCGCTGGGCGCCCTCGCCCACCCGGCCCATGACCTCCGGGGTCTTCAGGATCTGCCGCAGCTTGGCCGCCATGGAGTCGGCGTTCTCCTCGATGAGAAAGCCGCTCTCGCCGTCGGTGACGTCCTCCGCCGCGCAGCTGCCCGCCACCAGCACGCTTCCGAGGCCGCAGGCCGCCGCCTCCCGGACCACCAGGCCGTTGGTGTCGAAGGTGGAGGGGAAGAGGAACAGATCCGCCCGGCAGTACCACGCCCGGATCCGGTTCCGGTCCCGGATCGCCGGGGAGAACAGCACCCTGCCGTCCAGACCCAGAGATTGGGTATAGACCTCGATCTCGTCCTTGTCGTTGCCGGCGCCCACGAACACCATGCGGAAATCCGTTCCGTCGTCTGCCAGCTTCTTTAATGCGTCCAGAATGATCCGGATGCCCTTGTACCACATCATGCGGCCCACGAAGAGGAACACAGGGGCCCCCTGAGGCAGATCGTAACCCGCCGTCACCTGTTCCACCAGGGCGTCGTCCACCCGGCCTCTGGGGAAATCCACGCCGTTGGGCATGACGATGTAGTCCCCCTTATACCCCAGCTTGCGCAGGTTCTCCCCGGCGCCCCGGCTGACCACCCACACCTCGTCGCAGGCGGAGATGTTCTCCGCCAGGATCCTGGCGGCGCCCTCCCGGAGCAGCTTGCCCCGGACGGCGTTGGCGATGTCGATGTCGAACTTGGTGTGATAGGTGAACACCACCGGCACCCGGATCCGCTCCCGCAGGGCCCGGGCCAGTACGGTGGAGGTGATGGGACAGTGGCTGTGGATGATGTCGAACCCCCCCGTCTCCAGCTGCTGGAACACCTGGGAGGAGAAGGGCATCCCGGCCCGGTAGCCCACCAGCTTGGTCATGTCCACGCTGGGATAGCGCACCACCGGGAAGGGGAAGGCGCTGTCGTCGGCGTCGGGATAGTAGGGGGTCACCACGGTGGCCTCCCCGTGCTGGCGGGTGATGATATCGGCATAGTTGGTGACGGCGTTGGCCACGCCGTCGATGGCCGGCGGAAACGAATCGTTGATGAGACACACCTTCAGCTTGTTCATAGCAGCCCCTCCTTGCAATCTCTGCCCTCTATCTTACAGATATCCCGCCCGTTTTGCAACAGAAAAAACGCCCCGACGTCCCCGTCCCCCGTTGACGCACGCCGCCCCTGTTTGTTACAATGGATCTATCAAACCAATAAAATCAAAGGAGGAGTACCGATATGAAATATGAGATCCAGGGCGATAATCTTCCTGTCGTGATCTGCGACCTGGAGGCCGGCGAGAGCATGATCACCGAGGGCGGCTCCATGGCGTGGATGAGCCCCAACATGAAGATGGAGACCTCCGGCGGCGGCTTCGGCAAGGCCCTGGGCCGTCTGTTCTCCGGCGAGTCCCTGTTCCAGAACGTCTATACCGCCCAGGGCGGCCCCGGCGTCATCGCCTTTGCCTCCAAGTTCCCCGGCGCCATCAAGGCCGTGGAGATCACCCCCGACAAGCCCATCGTGGTGCAGAAGTCCTCCTTCCTGGCCGCCACCCGGGGCGTGGACGTGTCCATTTTCTTCCAGAAGAAGATGCGCGCCGGCTTCTTCGGCGGCGAGGGCTTCATCATGCAGAGGATCTCCGGCCGCGGTCTGGTCTTCCTGGAGATCGACGGCTCCGCCGTGGATTACGAGCTCACCGCCGGTCAGCAGATCGTGGTTGCCAGCGGCAATCTGGCCATGATGGATGAGACCTGCTCCATGGACGTGCAGGCCATTGCCGGCATCAAGAACGTCCTCTTCGGCGGCGAGGGCCTGTTCAACACCGTGATCGAGGGCCCGGGCTGCATCACCCTCCAGACCATGCCTCTGTCCTCCTTCGCCGAGCTGATCGCCCGCTACATCCCCACCGACAACAGCAGCAACTGATCCCCCCACCGCGTCATCAGGCGGCTGCCGCAGATTGCGGCAGCCGCCTTGTTTTTTTGACCGGTTCTGTTATAATGAGGAGTACTGCATATTACCCCGAAAGGAGCCCGCCCATGAACCTCCGCGACAGCCTCCACGGCTTTACCGTCACCCGCGTCCGCCATCTGGCGGATATCCACGCCGATATGGTGGAGATGATCTATGCCAAAAACGGCGCCCGCCTCATCTGGCTGGACCGGGACGACACCAATATGACCTTCTCCATCGCCTTCAAGACCATCCCTGCCGACGATACGGGCGTGTTCCACATTCTGGAGCACTCGGTGCTCTGCGGCTCCCGGAAGTTCCCGGTGAAAGAGCCCTTTGTCAACCTGCTCCAGACCTCCCTGCAGACCTTCCTCAACGCCATGACCTTCCCGGATAAGACCATGTACCCGGTGGCCAGCCGCAACCGGAAGGATTTTCTCAATCTGGTTGACGTCTATATGGACGCTGTGCTGCACCCGGCTATCTATGATCAGCCGGAGATCTTCCGCCAGGAGGGCTGGCACTACGAGTGGGATCCGGACGGCAGACTCGTCTGCAACGGCGTGGTCTACAACGAGATGAAGGGCGCCTATGCCTCGGTGGACACCCAGCTGGGCACCCAGCTCAACCGGATGCTCTATCCCGACACCTGCTACCGCTACGATTCCGGCGGCATCCCGGAGCATATCCCGGAGCTGACCTATGAGCAGTTCCTCGCCTGCCACCGCCGGTTTTATCACCCCTCCAACGCCTATATCATCCTGGACGGCCGGATCAATCTGGACGAGGTGCTGTCCCTGCTGGACGGCTATCTCCGGGACTACGACGCCGCGGCGGTGGATTTTGACATCGCCGACCAGCCCCCTGTGACCCCCTCCTTCTATGAGGGGTGCTTCCCGGCCGACGATCCGGAGTCCGACGGGCTCCGGGGCCAGTATACCGCCGGATTCCTGTACGGCACCTTCCGGGACCGGGAGGAGGCCCTGGCCATGGAGGTTCTGGGGGACGTGCTGTGCGGCACCAACGAAGCGCCCCTGCGCAAGGCGGTGCTGGACGCGGGTCTGGCGGAGACCATCAGCTTCTCCGGCAGCGAGGACGCCTCCAAGTACCAGCTGGCCGCCCTGACCGCCCAGAATATCGACGACAACGACCTGCCCCGTCTGCGCCGGACCATCCGCGACACGCTGGAGCATCTGGCGGAGAGCGGTCTGGACCGGGGCCAGCTACACGCCTCCGTCAACGCCATGGAGTTCTCCATGCGGGAGCGGGACTTCGGTAGCACCCCCAAGGGGCTGGTGTTCGCCATGCTGATGCTGGACACCTGGCTCTACGGCGGCGATCCCGCCGCGAAGCTGGAGCTGGGCGACGTATTCGACCGGCTCCGGGAAAAGATCGACGGCGGCTATTTTGAGGAGCTAATCCGCACCGCCCTGCTGGATAACCCCCACCGGGCCGAGGTCTATCTCTCCCCCTCCGCCACGTTGGGCGAGGAGCGGCAGCAGGCCCAACAGGATGCCCGGGACCGCCTGGCCGCCGGCTGGGACGCCGCCCGGAAACAGCGCGTCACCGAGGAGCAGGCCCTCCTCCTGCGGCGCCAGCAGGCGCCGGATACCCCGGAGCAGCTGGCCACCCTGCCCCGTCTGTCCCTCACCGACGTGTCCGACACCCCGGATCCTCTGCTGCTGGACCGGCGGGAGGTGGACGGCCGCACCGTCATCCTCTCCCACGCCGACACCGATCACATCGTCTACGGCGACCTGTACTTTGCCGCCGGTGATCTCACGGAAGATGAGGTCAGCGCCGCCGCCTTCCTGGCCAATCTGCTGGATGAGATGGACACCTCCCGCCGCGGCAACGCCGAGCTGCAGCGGCTGCTGAAGGCCGATCTGGGCGCCTTCAGCGCCAGCCTCCATCCCTACGGCAGGCTGGGCCAACTGGACGTCAGCACCCCTTATCTGGTCATCGGCTTCAGCGTGCTGGAGCGGAAGCTGGACCAGGCCCTGTCCCTGGTGGGCGAGATCCTGGGCGACTGCCTGTTCCGGGACCGCCAGCGGGCCGGTCAGCTCCTCCGCCAGAAAAAGCTGGCCATCTACGAGAATATCATCGACAGCGGCAACTTCTACGCCGCCACCCGGGTGGCCGCCTCCTTTTCTGCCCGGGGCGTCATCAACGAGTACGCCGCCGGTCTGGAGCAGTATCGCTGGCTTTGCCGGGCGGAAAAGCAGCTCGCCGACGACCCCGATGCGTTTCTCCGGCAGATGGAGGCCCTCTACCGCCGGATTTTCGTCCGCAGCCGCCTGACGGTGAGCCTCACCGGCGACGAGGCCGTGACCACGGCCTTTGCCCCCCGGCTCATCGCCGCCGTCCGAGACGGCGACGGCCCCGGACCGGACCATGTTTACCGCCCCTTCCCCGTGACCCGGCAGGGCATTGTCATCCCCGCCGACGTCAGCTTCGCCGCCCTGGGCAACAACCTCTATCGCCGCGGCATGGCCTATCACGGCCAAATGGGCGTGGCCTCGGCGGTGTTGTCCTACACCTACCTCTGGAGCGTGATCCGGGTCCAGAACGGAGCCTACGGCGCCGGTATGTCCGTGGGCGATCTGGGCGAGGTGCGGCTGAGCACCTACCGGGACCCCAACCCCGCCGCCTCTCTGGAGGCATTCCTCTCCGCCGGCGCCCATCTGGCGGAAAATGCCCCGGACAGCCGGGCTCTGGAGAGCCTGATCATCGGCGCCGTCGGCGAGACGGATCCCCTGAAGACGCCCCGGGGCCGGGGCAGGCTGGCCGCCGTCTGCCACCTGGTGGGGGCGGACGACGAGCATTTCCGGCAGATCCGCCGGGAGATGCTGGCCACCCGGCCTGAGGACCTCACCGCCTTTGCCCGGCAGCTTCAGGATCTCTGCGCCGAGGCCGCCATCTGCGTCATCGGCAACCGGGAGCAGGTAGAGAAGTGCGGTCACTTGGACGAGATCGTCCCCTTGACTTGACAGAAACAGGAGGAATCGGAAATGACACTGGAACAGGCCAAAGAAAAACTGATGGATCTGCAAAAGACCATCACCGCCTACAACCACGCCCTGGGACTGCTGTTCTTTGACGGCGCCACCTCGGCCCCCCGGGGCACCGCCGCCAACCGGGGCCAGACCATGTCGGTGCTGAGCCAGGCCCTGTACCGGCTGAACACCCGGCCGGACACCGTGGAGCTGCTGGCCTTTTTGGACGAGAACCGCAGCGCGCTGAATGAGCGGGAGCAGCGGATGGTGGATCTTCTGCGCAAGGAGGGCCGCAAGATGGAGCGGATCCCGGCGGAGGAATACATGGCTTTCCGCCGTCTGAGCGTGGAGGCCAACGCCGTGTGGCGCACCGCCAAGGAGCAAAGCGACTTCGCCCTCTTCGCCCCCTATCTGCAGAAGCGGTTCGATATGTCCCGGAAGATCGCCGGCTACTGCGCCCCGGACGTGGATCCCTATGACTTCTGGCTTAATGACAACGAGGAGGGCATCAGCCGCGCCCTCTGCGACGACTTCTTCGCCTCCGTCCGCAGCCGCATCGTCCCCCTGCTGCAGGCGGTGCAGTCCCGGCCCCAGCTGGATAACGCCATCATCAAGGGCCGTTTCCCCGTGGCTCCCCAGGCCGTTCTGGCCCATAAGCTGATGGACGTCCTGCAGCTGGATCCCCTCCACGTGGGCCTTGCCACCACGGAGCATCCCTTCACCACCAGTCTGGGCTCCCATCTGGATGAGCGCATCTCCACCCACTACTATGAGGAGGACTATTCCTACTCCATGTTCAGCATCATCCACGAGGGCGGCCACGCCCTCTACAACACCGGCAGCGACGATTCCCTGGCCTACACGGTGCTGGACGGCGGCGTGTCCATGTGCGTCCACGAGAGCCAGAGCCGGTTCTATGAGAACTATCTGGGCCGCAGCCGGGCCTTCTGCGAGTACCTGTTCCCCGTTCTGCGGGAGATCTTCCCGGAGCATCTGAAAAACGGCACGGCGGAGGCGTTCTACCGGGCCATCAACCGGGTGGAGCCCACTCTCATCCGCACCCAGGCCGACGAGCTGACCTACTGCCTCCACGTCCTGGTACGCTATGAGCTGGAGAAGCGGGCCATGGCCGGGGAGCTGGCCGTGGCCGATATGCCGGACGAGTGGAACCGCCTCTACAAGGAGTACCTGGGCATCGACGTGCCCAACGACCGCCGGGGCATCCTCCAGGACAGCCACTGGGCCGACGGCTATCTGGGCTACTTCCCCTCCTACGCTCTGGGCAACGCCTACGGCGCCCAGTTCCTGCGGAAGATGAAGGAGACGGTGGACGTGGACGGCTGCCTCCGCCGGGGCGATCTGAGACCCATCAACGAGTGGAACCGCCAGCACATCTGGCAGTACGGCTGTCTCTACCGCCCCGCCGATCTGTTCCGCCGGGCCACCGGGGAATCCTTCGACCCCACCGTCTACGCCGACTATTTGGAGCAGAAGTACACCGCTCTGTACGATCTGTAAGAAAAACGAAAAAAAGAGAGAGAATATGAGAGAGAAATCACCCTTTGTTCGGGGCCTTGTGGATGGCCTGCCCATCGCCGTGGGCTATTTGTCCGTGGCCTTCGCCTTCGGCATCTATGCCGTGGGCAGCGGCCTGACCATGTGGGAGGCCACCCTCATCTCCGTCACCAACATGACCTCCGCCGGACAGCTGGCCGGCGTGCCCATTATCGCCGCCGGCGGCTCCCTGCTGGAGATCGCCGCCTCCCAGCTGGTCATCAATCTGCGCTATGCGCTGATGTCCGTCTCCCTGTCTCAGCGGCTGGACGGGTCCATGACCGTCCCCCACCGAATGGCCGTGGCCTTCTGCAACACCGATGAGATCTTCGCCGTGGCGGTGTCCCGGCCCAACCTGGTGGGCTGGCGCTATCTGTACGGCCTGATCCTGGTACCTGCCCTGGGCTGGAACCTGGGTACCTTCATCGGCGCCGCCGCCGGCGACCTGCTGCCGGCCTTCGTCACCACGGCTCTGGGTATCGCCATCTACGGTATGTTCCTGGCCATCATCGTCCCCCGGATCCGGGAGGACCGCCCCACCGCCCTATGCATCCTGCTGTCGGCGGCGCTCAGCTGTCTGTGCCGCTATCTGCCGCCGCTGTCGATGATCCCCCAGGGCTTCGTCATTATCATCTGCGCCGTCATCGCCAGCGCCGTGCTGGCCGCCGTGGCCCCCATCGACGTGCCGGAGGAGGTGGAAAGCCGTGCGTGACTATCCCTTCTGGCTTTACCTCCTGGTGATGGCCGGGGTCACCTACCTGATCCGCATGCTACCGTTGGTGCTGGTGAAAAAGCGGATCCACAACCGCTTTCTTCTCTCCTTCCTGTACTACATCCCCTACGCCGTCCTCACGGTGATGACGGTCCCGGCGGTGCTCTACGCCACAGGCAGCATCGTCACCGCCGCAGTCGGCATCGTGGCGGCCGTGGCCCTGGCCTGGCGTCGCCGCAGCCTCATCGTGGTGGCGGCAGGCGCCGTGGCCGGCGTGCTGCTGGCCCAGCTGGTAATCCTCTACGTCGTTCCCCTCTTCTAAACAAAAAAGTGCGCTGCACGGTGTGCAGCGCACTTTTTTCTATTCACTCACAGATCCTTCACGAACAGGCACCGGATGGCGTTGAGCACCGCCAGGATCATCACACCCACGTCCGCCGCGATGGCCAGCCACATCCCGGCCAGGCCGGTGGCCGCCAGCAGCAGGCACACCAGCTTCACGCCCAGGGCGAAGGCGATGTTCTCCTTCACGATCCGCAGGCACTTCCGGGAGATGCGGATGGCTTTGGCGATCTTCAGCGGATCGTCGTCCATCAACACCACGTCCGCCGCCTCGATGGCGGCGTCGGAGCCCAGAGCGCCCATGGCAATGCCGATGTCCGCCCGGGACAGGACCGGCGCGTCGTTGATGCCGTCGCCCACAAAGGCAAGACGCCTCTTTTCGCCGCAGTTCTTCAGCAGTTCCTCCACGCAGGCCACCTTGTCCGCCGGCAGCAGCTCGGCCCGGTAGTCCGTCAGTCCCACGTCCGCCGCCACCTTTTTTGCCACGCTCTCGGCGTCGCCGGTGAGCATGACCGTTTTCTCCACGCCGGCGCGGCGCAGCTCCGCCATGGCCCGGCGGGAGGTCTCCTTCATCTCGTCGGCAATGACGATATGGCCGCAGTAGGCCCCGTCCACCGCCACGTGGATGATGGTCCCCGCATGGTGGCAGGGCCGGGGCTCCAGGCCCAGCCGATGCATCAGCTTCTCATTGCCCACGGCAACGGAAACGCCGTCCACCCGGGCGGTGACCCCGTGGCCGCCGATCTCCTCCACGTCGGTGACGCGGCTCTGGTCGACAGCCTTTCCGTAGGCCTGCCGCAGGCTTTTGCTGATGGGATGAGAGGAGTGGCACTCAGCCAGCGCCGCGTATTCCAGCAGCTTCTCATCCTCCAGGGGGCTGTGGTGCACACCGGTAACGGCGAAGTTGCCCTTGGTGATGGTGCCGGTCTTATCAAAGGCCACCACCCGCACCCGGGACAGGGTCTCCAGATAGTTGGAGCCCTTGATGAGGATGCCCTGGCTGCTTGCCCCGCCCAGACCCGCGAAAAAGCTGAGCGGAATGCTGATGACCAGCGCGCAGGGACAGCTGATCACCAGGAAGGTGCAGGCGCGCAGGATCCAGTCGGCCCACAGGGCGCCTGCGGCGGCATAGCTCTCCAGCCCCACCCCCGTGATCATGCAGAACAGGGGCGGCAGCACCGCCAGCGCCAGGGCGCCGCAGCACACGATGGGGGTATAGTACCGGGCGAATTTGGAGATGAAATTCTCGGATTTGGACTTCCGGGAGGCGGCGTTCTCCACCAGATTCAGGATCTTGGAGGCGGTGGACTCGTCAAATTCCCGGGTGGTGCGGACCTTCAGCACGCCCGTCATGTTGACGCAGCCGCTGAGGATCTCGTCGTCCACGTCCACGTCCCGGGGCCGGCTCTCGCCGGTGAGGGCGGCGGTGTTCAGCGTGGAGCTGCCCTCCACCACGATGCCGTCCAGCGGTACCTTCTCTCCCGGCTGCACCACGATGACGCTGCCTACCTCCACCTCGTCCGGATCCACGCGCCGGAGCTCTCCGTCCTCCTCCACGTTGGCGTAGTCCGGTCGGATATCCATCAGCTCGGTGATGTTTCGGCGGCTCCGGCCCACGGCGATGCTCTGGAACAGCTCGCCCACCTGATAGAGCAGCATAACGGCCACGCCCTCGCCGTACTCCCCCAGGGCGATGGCGCCGATGGTGGCCACGGCCATGAGGAAATGCTCGTCAAACACCTGGCGGTTCCGGATACCCCGGAACGCCTTGCGGAGAATGTCGTGCCCCACCACCAAGTAGGGGATCAGGAACAGGAGGAGCAGCGCCCATTTCGGCAGCTCCACCGCCACGATTTTCTCGGAGATCAGGTACAGCGGCACAAAAAACACCGCCGCCACCAGGATCCGGATCAGCAAATTCTTCTGCTTTTGATTCATCGTCACCGCCTCTTTCCCGCAGTACAGCCGGCACGGCTCTTATCGCGCCGGCTGTTGTCTTACAGATAGATCTCGCAGTCGTCCTCCACCTTTTTGCAGTTGCGGCGCACGTTCTGCATCACGGTCGCCACGTCGGCGCCCTCTTCAAACTCCACCTTCATCTTCAGCGTCATGAAGCTGACCGTGCAGTCCTTGACGCCCTCGGTCTTCTTGGCGGCCTCCTCCATCAGGTTGGCGCAGTTGGCGCAGTCCACTTCGATCTTATAGCTTTTCTTCATATCGATGCCCTCCCCCACTCATTATATGAACGTTTGCTCATGTGTTCATGCAACATTATACTCTCTTTACAGCCTATGTCAACAGGCGGCGCCATATTTTTTAAAAAACGGCGCAACAATGCCCGGGGCCGGTTGGCCCCGGGTCCTCTGATTCAACGCTCACTCTCCGCCCAGTCGTGGAGGAAATACGTCACCGCCAGCAGGTCGGCGCAGCCGCCGGGGGACAGATTCCGGGCGATGAAGTCATTATCCAGCCTGGCGATCTCCGCCATGGAGGGCATGGGCTCACGCTCCAGCAGGGCGCGGGCCTCCTTTGCCGCCTGCCGGGCACCGTCCAGGCCGCCCCGGGCGATCATGTTGGTGTCGGTGCCCCGGGCGATGAGAGGCAGCAGGGCGATGGCCCCGGCGTCATTGCGGCTGCGCCCGGCGGCCAGCGCGGCTTCAAAGGCAGGCAGTGCCAGCTCCGCTACGCCGGGCAGGCCGTCAGCCACCTCGCCCCGGATGCCCCGCAGCCCGTGATCCCGATAGAGCCGCTGGCCCACCGTGAGTTTTTCACCGGGAATCGTCTCCACGGCGGCCCAATCCGCCTCCACGGCGGTTTTTGTCATGGCGGCGCACTCCTCCAGGATCCGCTTCACGTCCCGGCAGGGCTCCTCGGGCCGCCACAGGCAGCCCACCGCGCCGCAGACCGTGCCCAGGGTGAAGATGGCGCCCTTGTGGGTGTTCACACCGCCGGTGGCCGCCAGCATGGCATCCTCCGCCTCCAGTCCGGCACCCCGGAGCAGGGCAAAGGTCTCCGCCTGCGGCTGATCGGCCGTCTCCTGCCCGATCTGCACGCACCGCTTCCAATAGGGTGCCAACGCGGCGATGCTGGCCCGGAACGTGGCCAGATCCATGTCCCGGTGACTGCCGCTGTTGGCCCGGTCCACCAGGCCCGGCTTGGGGGTGGTGTTCACCTCATCCGTCAACGCGCGGGTGGCCAGGGCGGCCGCGGCGTCGGCGTCCGCCTCCTCGAAATATTCTGTCAGGATCCGCCTCGTGGCGCTCTGCAGCTCCGTCACGGTGTGGAGCCGCCGGGAGGCGCAGCCCCGGCCCGGGGCCCCGCAGACGATGCAGTTGCGGTCACCGCCGCCCACCTGCCCCCGGTCCAGCTTGGTCCCGTCGCCATTCAGCACGTCCATGTCGAAGAGACGGCCCAGGGTCGTGTCGTCCTCGATCCCGGCGCAGATCCGTTTCACCGCCAGGGGGCCCCCCTCCACGGCGCAGTACAGCTGACAGCCGGTGGCGGAGCGTTCCTCCTCCCAGCAGCGCACCGGCAGCAGCCCGTCTTCCAGCGCCGCCTTCAGCTGTCGGCAGCCGGCGTTAAAGGCCCGGCGGATGAGAGGAGAATCCTTCACCGGCCCGGCAATATTCATGGTAAAGGAGATCATCGGCCCGCCGTACTGCTCCAGCAACTCATGCTGCCGGGCCACCCGGCGCTCCCGGGCCTCCAGGACCTCCCGTAATGTCACTTCCCGTTCCATGGACAACTCCTTGTTCAATGATGGCACACTTCTTTCTGCTTCTGAATGGCCGCGATCACCGGCGCGGCCTCGGCCGAGGCGAAATACGCCGCCGTAGCAGGGGGCAGCATGTCGGCCACCGCCGCCAGCTCCCCGTCGTGGATGGCCTGGCGGACGGTGCTGGCGCTGACCACCCGATCCCCGGCCATGAGCCGCGGGATCACCCGGCACGCCACGCCCACCTCCGGCAGGCGCTCCGCCATGATGCGGTTATAGAGGGCGGTGACGCCGCTGTCCGGCTCCTCCCCCACGTAGCGCACCGTGACGCCCAGCGTCTGGGCAATACGGCCGAATACTGTCAGGTCCAGCTTGGCGTGGGCCGCCGCCACGGTATCCTCGTCCTTGAGAAAATAGCTGGGGAAGGTGGCGGCGCTGATGATATACGGCCCGGAATCGTGGCAGATCACGTTGGGCAGATGAGCCACACCTTCCCGGACCAGACGGCGCCGCACGGCAAAGGGAATGGGGCCCGCCTCCTCGCTGAGGACGAACAGGTGCACCGTGTCGCTCTCCGCCGCGGCCCGCTCCACCAGGTGCTGGTGGCCCCGGGTAAAAGGGTTGGCGTTCATCACCACGGCGGCGGAACGGCCCTCCCGCCGGGTCCGGGCCAGCGCGCGGCAATAGTCGGCAAAGCCGGTGCGGCGGTTCTCCATAAACACCAGTTCCCCGTCCACCCGGGCGATCTCATAGAAACCCAGGTCGGCGAAGAACCGGGCGCTGGCCGCCTTGGTGTAGAGAAACACGTGGGTGTTGCCCCGCTGGGCCTGGACCTCCATCAGGTGGCTGACCACCTGATTCAGCAGGCCCTCCCCCTGGCGCTCGCCGGAGACGGCCAGACAGCGGATGGTGTTGCCGAAGCAGCTGCCGGTGGCGATCAGCTCGTCGTCGTCAAAGATACCGCAGGTATAGTCCAGATGCCCGTCCCGGCGGATCCCCACCCGGGAAAGCAGGGCGTCCACCTGCTCTATGGCCCGCCGGTGGGCGGGAGAGATCGAAGTCAGCATATCCGGCCACCACCTCGTCTGAAATGTTATGGTCCGATTATACCAGAAAGATGGCCAAAGAAAAAGCACTATCCGCACAAAAACCCGTCCGGCACTGGCCGGACGGGTTTTTGAAAAACAGATCGCGTTTACAGGGGCATGATGCCCATCACAACGGCAACCAGCATGCAGAGGATGGAGAAGATCCACACGTAGAAGAAGCTTGCCTTGATGTGGTCCTTGATATCCACGTCCGCAAGGCCCGTACCCAGCAGGGTGGCGGGCACCATGGGGCTGATGAAGGTGGCGCAGTTGCGGCAGACCACCATGGCCACGGCGATAGGCAGGGCGTTGACGCCGAAGGCCTGGCCGATGCCGATGATAACGGGCAGCATACCGTAGAAGTAGCTGTCGGTATCGAAGGCCAGCGCCAGAGGCACGGACAGGATGCCGATGATCAGCGGCAGGTGCTGGCCCAGGGCGTGAGGCAGCGCGGCGGAGACCAGGTTGGCCAGGCAGCGCACCACAGAGGGGATGGCGTCAGCGGGCAGCTCCATGGTCTTGGCGGCGATGACCTTGCCGTCAGCGCCCATGCTGGAGGTCAGAATACCCATCAGCACGGCGGCGCCCATCAGGGTGGAGCACATCATCAGGGCAGGACCGGCATGGAGATTGATGATCTTCTTGTGCATCTTGGCGGTAAAGCCGTAGTTGACGAACAGGGCGATGGCGCAGCCCAGCATGAAGGGGAAGTAGCTGGGAAACACGTCCCAGATCAGCATGGCGATGACGGCCAGCGTCAGCAGGATGTTGAAGATGAACAGCTTGGGGCGGGCCAGCTCATTCTCCTGGGTCGCGGCCTGCTCCTCGATGACCACCTCACCGTTCTCCATGGCCAGCTTGCCGTGGAGGCCCGCGCCGCGGGCCTTCTCCTGGAAGCCGGAGAGGACAGCGTGGACCAGAGCCAGAACGATACCGAAGATCTGGATGGGCAGAATGGTCTTCCACAGGGCGCCGGCCTCCATGCCCAGCACGGACGCGGCGCGCATGGTGGGGCCGGCCCAGGGCATCAGGTTCAGCACGCCCATGGACAGCACCGCGATACGCAGCAGGGTGGTGGGGCGCATATGCATCCGCTTGTAGACGGGCAGCATGGCGGGGATGACGATGCAGAAGGTGGAGGCGCCGCCGCCGTCCAGATGGCCGACCAGCGCGATGATGGCGGACACCACCGCCACGCCCACAACGTTGTCACCCACCAGCTTCATCAGCTTGCCGATGATCACGTCAAACATGCCGGCGTCGGTCATGATGCCGAAGTACAGCACGGAGAACACGAACAGAGCCGCGGTGGGGCCGGTGCTGGAAAAGCCCGATTTGATCATGGCCGCGATCTGGTCGAAATCGTACCGCCCGCCCAGCACCAGGATCAGGCCCAGGATGGCGGGCCAGACGATAAAGGCAATGGCCGGCTGAGTCTTGCTCTTGAACAGCGTCACCACGATGGCAACGATACAGAGCAGACCAAGGATACCAACAATAGGATCGGTCATACAATTTTCCTCATTTCTCTATATTTGTTTTTGCTTTACACGGTATAGGGCTTGATCTTGCGGACCACGTCCAGGATGGTGCCGTCGCGGGCTTCCAGCACGGCCACCACCTTGTCCTCCCACTCCAGATCGTCGGGGCGGCCCACCAGGGAGTAGGCCTTCTCCTTCAGCTCCTCGATGGGCACGTGCTTGATGCCGGCGGCATCCAGGCACTCGATCAGATCCTGGCGCAGGGGGTTCACGGCGATGCCGTAGTCGGTGACCACCACGTCCACGCAGTCGCCGGGAGTGGTGACGGTGACCACGTGCTCACACACGGTGGCCATGCGGCCGCGGATCAGCGGGGTGACGATGATGCAGCACTTGCTGCCGGCCGCCGTGTCGGGATGGCCGCCGGGTGCGCCGCGGAGCACGCCGTCGGAGCCGGTGAGCACGTTGACGTTGAAGTCGGTGTCCACCTCCAGGGCGGCCAGGACCACGAAGTCCAGCTTGTTGACGAAGGCGCCCTTGTTGGCGGGGTTGGCGTACTGGGAGGCGGACATCTCAAAGTGGTTGGGGGTCTGGTTGATGCTGTTCACCGCGTCCAGATCGAAGTCCTGCACGTCGATGACCTTGCCCACCTTGCCCTTCTTCAGGAGCTCCACCATGGGGCCGCAGATACCGCCGATGGCCCAGCCCATCTTGATGTTCCGTTCGTCCATGTACTTCTCCAGGAACAGGTTGGCGGCCAGAGAGGGACCGCCCACACCGGTCTGGAAGGAGAAACCCTCCTTGAAGTACGGGGTGGAGGCGATGACGCGCGCCACGTCCTCGGCCATCATCAGATCCCGGGGATTCTGGGAGATGCGGGCGGCGGCGGAGGCGATCTTCTTGGGATTGCCGATGGAATCCACCACCACCACGGCGTCCACGTCGATGGCCTCCACGCTGGCGGGCATGTTGGGGAAGTCCACCAGGCAGTCGGTGACCACCACCACGTGGTCGGCGTATCTGGCGTCGGTCATGGCATAGCCCATAGAGCCGCAGTTGCTCTTGCCGCCGATGCCGCGGCAGTTGCCCACGCAGTCGCTGGTGGGGGCCGCCACGAAGGCGATGTCGATATGTACCTCGCCGCCCTCAATGGCGCGGGGCCGGCCGCCGTGGCTGCGGATGACGGCGGGGGTGGCCAGCTTGCCGGCGGACACCACCTCGCCCATGCGGCCGCGGATGCCGCTGGTCTGGATGCCGATGACCTTGCCCTGCTCGATGTAATCGGCGATGGGATCGTGGGCGTTGCCCAGGCTGGTGGCGGCGATGGTCAGGTCCTTCAGACCCAGCTCTTCGATGGCGGCCTTCATGACCATGTTCACCACGTAGTCGCCGTCACGGAGATGATGGTGGAAGCTGAAGGTCATGCCGTCCCGGGCGCCGCACTGGCGCAGGGCGTCCACCAGCGTCTCCACGATCTTGCTCTCCTGGGGCTTCTCATAGCGGCGGGTGCGGGGAGACGCCTTCTGGATGTACTTCCCGTCCATGTAGTTTTTGCCCTGGTAGACCTCCTTGCCGTTTGTCAGCAGGAAATCCGGGATCTCTCTTCCAACAGCGTTCTTCATACCAAATCCCCCTCATACATACCGCAGGCCCGGGCCAGACGGAGCGTGCGCTCGGCGCCGGGAATAAAGGCAATATCGATCATCTTTCCGTCCACGGTGAAGACACCCACACCGGCAGCGGACTGCTCCCGATAGGCGCGGACGATCTTCTCGGCCTGGATGACCTCCTTCTCGGTGGGGGCAAAGATCTGGTGGACGAGACGGATCTGCTTGGGGTTGATGAGGCTCTTGCCGTCAAAGCCCATGGCCTTGTTCTGGCGGACCTCGGCCTCAAAGCCCTCGGCGTCGTCCAGATTGGTGAACACGGTATCGAAGCACTGGATACCGGCGGCCCGGGCGGCGATGAGCATCATGCCGCGGGCGGTGACCATGTCGATGCCGTCCCGCTGGAAGGTGGTCTGCATGCACTTGCGGAAGTCGCCGCCGGAGATGGCCACGCCGAACATACGGTCGGAGGCGGCGCAGATCTCGTAGGCGTTCAGGATGCCCTTGGGGCTCTCCAGGGCGGCCATCAGCAGCGTACGGCCCACCTCCACGCCGAACTCCCGCTCGGCCGCCTCCACGGCTGCCTCCACGGTGTGGACGTCGTTGGCGCTCTCGCACTTGGCGATGCGGATGCCGTCGGCTCCGCCGGCCACGCAGACCCGGATATCCTCCTGCCAGTGGGGGGTGTCCAGGCCGTTGATGCGGACGATGACCTCGGTGTCACCGTAGTCGATGGTCTTGAGGGCGTGATACAGGGAGAAGCGGGCGGCGTCCTTCTGGTTCTCCGCCACCGCGTCCTCCAGGTCCAGCATGATGCTGTCGCAGCCGTAGATATAGGCGTCCTTGATGAGGCCCGGCTTCTGGGCGCTCATGAAGATCATGGTCCGGCGCAGGCGGAACCGTTCAGGCTTGGGACGAGGGATCATCGTACAGCACCTCCCCAGGGAATATTGGCTTGGGACTTGTCGCAGCTGCGGAACACCGCGCACTCCACGCGGGCTTTCAGCGTGCAGTCCAGGGCGCCCTTGTCCACCACGGTGACGCGGGCATTGTCCACACCCAGACGCTCCAGCGTCTCCAGCACGGTGGCCTTGATCTGGCGGCCATACTGGTTCATGACGCTGCTGTGCAGCTCCAGAGTCACGCCGCCCTCGCCGGGCTCAATGGTGACCTGGGCATCGCTGGATTCCAGCGTACCGGCAATGGCCGGCTTCAGAATTTCCATGTGCGTCTCTCCTCCTTGCTCGATATTTATTTCATTACTTTATAAAAGTCGGGCACATTATATCATGAAACGTGCCCGACAACAAGAAAAAAGTTTGAAAACAAGGCACTAATTTCACAGCGCGCCTGCGGCAGATGCCGCAGGCACGCTGTGTTTCCCTTTTCGTGTTTGCCGCTTACAGCTTGGCCTCCAGACGGCCGCGGATGGCGGCGATGAACTCAGCGCTGGTAACGGCGGTGGCGTGGAAGTCCTGGTCCACCAGGCCCACCAGATCCTTGGTCATGATGCCGTCGTTCAGCGTCTCCACGCAGGCCTTCTCCAGCTTGTCGGCAAAGGACACCAGATCCTCCAGGCCGTCCAGCTGGCCGCGCTTGCGCAGGGCCCCGGTCCAGGCGTAAATGGTGGCCATGGGGTTGGTGGAGGTGGCCTCACCCTTCAGGTGCTTGTAATAGTGCTTGGTGACGGTACCGTGGGCGGCCTCATACTCGGTGGTGCCGTCCGGGGCCACCAGCACACTGGTCATCATGGCCAGAGAGCCGAAGGCGGTGGACACCATGTCGCTCATCACGTCGCCGTCGTAGTTCTTGCAGGCCCAGATGAAGCCGCCCTTGGAGCGGATGACCCGGGCTACGGCGTCGTCGATGAGGGTGTAGAAATAGGTGATGCCCAACTCCTCGAACTTGGCCCGGTAGGTCTTCTCGAACTCCTCCTCGAACACCCGCTTGAACTGGCCGTCGTAGATCTTGGCGATGGTGTCCTTGGTGGAGAACCACAGATCCTGCCTGGTGTCGATGGCGTACTGGAAGCAGGCCCGGGCGAAGGAGCGGATGCTCTTCTCCTTGTTGTGGGCGCCCTGCCACACGGCGGGGCCGTCCACCTTCTGGACCAGCAGCGTCTTCTCCTCTCCGGATTCACCCTTGAAGGTCATGGTGCAGGTGCCGGGCTCGGTGGTATACATATCCACGCTCTTGTACACGTCGCCGTAGGCGTGACGGGCGATGGTGATGGGCTCCTTCCAGTTCTTCACCACCGGGTGGATGGAGTCGATGAGGATGGGGGCGCGGAACACGGTGCCGTCCAGGATGGAGCGGATGGTGCCGTTGGGGCTCTTCCACATCTCGGTCAGCTGGGGGTATTCCTCCATGCGCTGCTTGTTGGGGGTGATGGTGGCGCACTTGACGGCCACGCCCAGGCGCTTGGTAGCGTTGGCGGCGTCCACGGTGACCTGATCGCGGGTCTCGTTGCGGTGCAGCAGGCCCAGATCGTAGTACTCGGTCTTCAACTCCACAAAGGGGGTGATCAGCTGATCCTTGATCATCTGCCACAGGATGCGGGTCATCTCGTCGCCGTCCATCTCCACCAGGGGCGTGATCATTTGAATCTTGTTCATTGTCATACTCCTTCCCTTATTCACACGCGTGCCGCGTAGTAGTTCATGAGGCAGCCGTCCAGCAGGATGGCCCTCTCATCCTCGGTCAGGCCCCGGATGTGGAGCAGAATATCCTCCACGGTGCCGTTCTGGCGGATGATCTTGCTGGGGATGTCCTCCTCGCCGTCCTTGATCATGCGGCGGACGTCGGGCACAAACAGGCAGTCGCCGGGGTTATACGCGAAGGGTGTGCCCTCGTCGATGGTAAAGGGCAGGATGCCCCAGTTGATGCAGTTGCTGCGATAGCGCTTGGTGGCGTACTCATAGCAGATGTTGGCGAAGCCGCCCAGCACCTTCTGGCAGGAGGCGGCCTGCTCCCGGGCGGAGCCGTCGCCCGGCCGGTTGGCAAACACGGCGGAGCCGTACTGTGTGTTGGCCATCAGGACGTTGGCGTCGCCCACCCGGCCCAGGATCTCCCGGACGTGGAAGGGGGAGTCGCCGTGGCGGCGCTGCCGCTCCATGTTGGCGATCTCCTTGGCACGGGGCACGTAGTCCGGCACGCGGCGGCTGAGGGTGAACTCGGCCATGCGCAGGGGATTGCTGCGATAGGAGGAGGTCTCGCCGGAGGGGATCAACTCGTCGGTGGTGGTGACGGGGTCGTGGATGACGGCGGCCAGCTCCACCAGCAGATTCTCGCCCAGCTCGTACATCTTGGGCCAGTCCGTGATGTTGGGGCCCATCACCAGCTCCACGCTGGGATCGGCCTTACCGAAGCCGTAGTAGACCCGGTTCTTATAGATGGACTTGTCGAAGTGATACTCGTGGTGGACGGGCTCGTAGTCCACCTCGGTGGCCGGGGTGATGCGGCCGCCGTTGCGGGCCGTGGCGGCGATGGAGCGGGAGTCCATCAGACACACGGCGGCGAACTGGCCCTCGCCGGGCTTGGAGCCCTCTCGGTTGGGGAAGTTGCGGGTGGTGTGGCGCAGTGACAGGCCGTTGTTGGCGGGCACGTCGCCGGCGCCGAAGCAGGGGCCGCAGAAGCTGGGCTTGATGACCGCGCCGGCGCCCAGCAGATCGGCGGTGGCGCCTACCTTCATCAGCTCCATGGACACGGGCACGGAGGTGGGATACACGGAGAAGCTGAACGGGCCGTTGCCGGTGCTGCCGCCACGGATGATGTCGGCCGCCTCGGTGATGTTGTCGAACAGACCGCCGCTGCAGCCGGCGATGACGCCCTGGTCGGCCCAGACACCGCCATCGTGGATCTTGTCGGTCAGATGGACGTGGGCCTTGGGGAAGCGGTGGGCCGCGTCGTCCTCCACCTTCTTGAGGATCTCCTGGGCGTTATCCAGGAACTCCCGGATGGTCCAGGCGTTGGAGGGATGGAAGGGCAGGGCGATCATGGGCTCCACCTTATCCAATTCGATGGTGATCATCTTGTCATAGTAGGCGCAGGCGCCGGGCTTGAGCCGGGCGTAATCCTGGGGCCGGCCGTGGGCTTCGTAGAATCCCCGGGTCACCTCGTCCGTCTCCCAGATGGAGCTGAGGCAGGTGGTCTCGGTGGTCATCACGTCGATGCCGTTGCGGAAGTCGATGGGCAGCTCGGCGATGCCGGGGCCTGCGAACTCCAGCACCATGTTGTTGACGAACTTGCGCTCGAAGGTGGCCTTCACCAGGGCAATGGCCACGTCGTGGGGCCCCACGCCCCGGCGGGGCTTGCCGGTGAGATACACCAGCACCACCTTGGGCATGGGAACGTCCCAGGTGTTCTTGAGCAGCTGCTTGGCCAGCTCCGGGCCGCCCTCGCCCACGGCCATGGTGCCCAGAGCGCCGTAGCGGGTGTGGGAGTCGGAGCCCAGGATCATGGAGCCGCAGCGGGTCAGCTCCTCACGGGCATAGGAGTGGATCACGCTCTGGTTGGCGGGCACGTAGATGCCGCCGTATTTTTTGGCGGCGGACAGGCCGTACATGTGGTCGTCCTCGTTGATGGTGCCGCCCACGGCGCAGAGGCTGTTGTGGCAGTTGGTCAGGGCGTAGGGAATGGGAAATTCCTTCATGCCGGAGGCCCGTGCCTGCTGGATGATACCTACGTAAGTGATGTCGTGGGACGCCATGGCGTCGAACCTCACCTTCAGTTCCTCGGGGTTGCCGGACACGTTGTGGGCCTGCAGGATCTTCCAGGCCATGGTCTCCTTTTTCGCCGCTTCCGGGGCGATGGGCACGCTGTCCAGCGGCGCGCCGTTTACCAGATAGACGCCGTGATCGGTCAGTTGAATCATAACGAGCCTCCTGTGATCTTTTTAATTGTAATCGCTGCGGCAGCTGCGCCGCCTTTTCTATCTGATATTTTACCAAACGGAGCAGAAAAGTCGACACTATTTCCCAATAATCCGCATTTTCTGCGAAATAACCACACTATTTCGCTATTTTTTGTCAATATGAATCCGCTGCCCCCCTTCGCTTCAAAAACGCCGGTTTACCGCGCTAACGAGGTGGAGAATCCCGCCTCGTTTTGACAGATTTTGAAGGAGAACTTGCAAAATCTGCATGGTAAATTGCACAAAGCCTCCGGGCAAAATGAAAGAGCCGGGAGATCGAAAGGATCTCCCGGCTCTTGTTTCTTGTGTCGCTTACCGCTCCATCTGGGCGAACTCCTCCTTGATGGCCTTCAGATGATCGGGGTTTGTCATCAGCTCGATGGCTGTCATAACAAAGCCCTTGATGAAGTTCATCGAATTATCGAAGGCGCCGGGAGTGCAGGCCATCTCCTCGAACTCCACGGTGTGAGCGTAGTAGTTCTTGCCGTGGAGAGGTGGGCCCATCCAGCTGTTGAGCTGGATGGCGGGGCACTCGTAGCTGACGTCGCCCAGATCGGACGAGCCCATGTGGGGCACTGCGCCCAGCCGCCGCATCGGAACGCCCAGCAGCTCCATCTGCCGACAGGCCAGCTCGTTGAGGTACATATTGCTGCAGGTGTCCTTGAAGTCCACCTCATCCGGGGTGATCTTCACGGTGGTGCCGGTACCCAGGGCGGCGCCCTTGGCACACTCCTCCACCCGCACCATCAGCTTCTCCAGCTGGGCGGTCTTGCTGCTGCGGATATAGAACAGCGCGCTGGTGTAATCCGGAATAATGTTGGGCGCCTCGCCGCCGTTGATGATCACGCCGTGGATACGGGCGTCATCCTTGGTCTGCTGGCGCAGGGCGTTGACCAGATTGAAGAAATTGATCATGGCGTCCAGCGCGTTGAGGCCCTCCTCCGGAGCGGAGGCGGCGTGGGACGATTTGCCGAAGAACTCGAACCGGCGGCAGAAGATGGCCACGGAGTTGATGGAGCTGCTGTTCTCGTTGGCCGGATGGGCCATCATGGCCACGTCCATGTCGCGGAACACGCCCCGCTTGGACATCTCCACCTTGGTGCCGGCGGTCTCCTCCGCCGGGGTGCCGAAGACGTAGATCTCGGCGCCGTATTCGTCGGCAAACTCACGCATGGCAATGCCGGAGCCCACAGACATCATGGCAATCAGGTTGTGGCCGCAGCCGTGGCCCAGCTTGGGCAGGGCGTCGTACTCAGCCAGCATGGCGATCTTGGGGCCGGGCTTCTTGCCCTTGTAGACGGCCCGGTAGGCGGTGGGGAAATCGCCGTACCGGTGATGGAGTCAAAGCCCACCTGCAGGGCAAGTGCGACCATAATGGGGATCAGGGGGATCATTTCCTCGCAGGCACCCATGATGACGGACAGGGTGGTGATGAGGATCATGACCACGGGGATGATAATCAATTCTTTGCCGCGCAGTTTCCTGGACAGGCGCATCAATCCACCTTCGATGGCGCCGCTGTCTTGCAGAAGTCCGATAGAACCACCCACGATGAACACGAAGAAGATGATATCGGACGCCTTGGCCATACCACCGGCCAGGGAGGACAGGAAGGTCGTCAGGTTCACGGGAGTCTTGTCAACGTAGTGGAAAGAATCCGGATCGATGATGGTTCTGGTGCTGCCGGTGTTGGGATCGGTAAAGTCAACTCTGTCATACACGCCCGCGGGGACGATCTAGGTCAGGATCGAGCAGAACAGGATCACCAGCATCAGCAACGTGAATACGTGGGGAACTTTAAACGTGCGTTTCTTTTCCGTTGCCATTTTTTCTACCTCCTAACAAAAAATTGCGCGAGTGCGCTGACTTTTCCCGGCATCCGCGCGTGGTGCGCCAAACGGTTCTCCGTCTCTCTCGGCCGGCACGTCCATGGTGGTATGGACGTTCTCTCCACCGTACCGCCGTATGGCTCCGTCTTTATCTTGCCGCAAGAGTTTAACAATGTAAAGCGGAGCTGTATCACGCCCGCTCTTTTTGTGCAAATTGTCAAAAGGCTCCTGCCACAATTTGGCATTTGCACTTATGGGGGTTCCGCCTCTTCGCCCCGCCGCGGATTGACAGGGGGCCGAATGACCTGTAAAATAGTGCATATAGTATACGGTCAAGCATACAACCCCGCGTCTGTCTGACGCCGGTTTCCCTATGATTCAAAAATGAAGAGCCGGGAGGAAGGCTTATGGAACAGAACTGGAGAAAAGAATTCCGCGAACGGTACCAGCGGCATGAGGCGGAGCTGAAGTGGCTCTACCTGGAGCTCTACCACGGTGACGAGCAGGCCTACGCCTATTTTCTCGACATGCTGTACCGGTCCTGGACGGCGCGGAGCGCCGGGCTGAAGAAGCTGGACCGGAAGCGTCTCCGGGATGCCAACTGGTACAAGGGCCACGAGCTGGTGGGCATGCTGATGTACGTCAACGCCTTTGCCGGAAACCTGGCCGGGGTCCGGGAAAAGCTGGACTATATCGCCGAGAGCGGCGTCAACTATCTGCACCTGATGCCCCTGCTGGAGAGCCCGGAGGGCCGCAGTGACGGCGGCTACGCCGTGTCGGATTTCCGCGCCGTCCAGCCCGCCCTGGGCACCATGGAGGATCTGGCCGCTCTGGCGGAGGACTGCCACAGCCGCGGCATCGCCGTGTGCCTGGACTTCGTTATGAACCACACCAGTGAGGACCACGAGTGGGCCCGCCGGGCCCGGGCCGGTGAGCGGGAGTTCCAGGAGCGGTATTTCTTCTTTGACAACTGGGACGTCCCCCGCCGCTATGAGGAGACGGTACCCCAGGTCTTCCCCACCACAGCCCCCGGCAACTTCACCTGGTGTGAAGAGGCCGGCAAGGTGGTCATGACCACCTTCTACCCCTATCAGTGGGATCTGAACTACGCCAATCCCGCCGTGTTCAATGACATGACGGAGAATATGCTCTATCTGTGCAACCGGGGCGTGGACATCGTCCGGCTGGACGCGGTGCCCTATATCTGGAAGGAGCTGGGCACCAACTGCCGCAACCTGCCCCAGGTACATACGCTGGTGCGCATGATGCGCATGGTGTGCGAGATCGTCTGCCCCGGCACGCTGCTGCTGGGCGAGGTGGTCATGGAGCCGTCCAAGGTGGTGCCCTACTTCGGCTCGGTGGAAAAGCCGGAGTGCCACCTGCTCTATAACGTCACCACCATGGCCAGCACCTGGCACACGGTGGCCACCCGGGACACCCGCCTGCTGCAGCACCAGCTGGGCCAGGTCTTTGCCCTGCCCCGGGAGTACACCTTCCTCAACTATCTCCGCTGTCACGACGACATCGGCTGGGGTCTGGACTACGGCTATCTGTCCCGGTTCGGCGCCGACGAGGTGGCCCACAAGAAGTACCTCAACGACTATCTCACCGGCCGCTGGCCCGGCAGTCCCGCCCGGGGCGAGCTCTATAACGACGATCCCCGCCTGGGCGACGCCCGTCTGTGCGGCACCACCGCCTCCCTGTGCGGCGTGGAAGCCGCCCGGTACGAGGGGGACGACGCCAAGCTGGACTGGGCCATCCGCCAGGACGTGATGCTCCACGCCTATATGTTCACCCTCAGCGGCATCCCGGTCCTCTACAGCGGCGACGAGGTGGGCCGGGAGAACGACTACACCTATCACGACGATCCCCTCAAGGCCGCCGACAGCCGCTATCTCCACCGGGGCGATATGGACTGGGCCGCCGCCGAAAAACGGCATGATCCCGCCACGCCCGAAGGCCGGATCTTCTCCTCCCTGCGCCAGCTGGAAACCCTCCGCGCCGCCCACCGCGCCTTCGACGGACTGGCCGACACGTGGATCATCCCCACCGGAGACGACGGCGTACTGGGTATCGGCCGCTACTACAATGGCGAGAAGCTGGTGGCCCTGTTCAACTTCTCCGCCGATCCCCGCCGGGTCAGCGTGATGGAGTTGGGCGATTTCCACGATCTGCTCACCGGCACGCCGGCGAATATGTCGGATATCTCCATCCCCGCCGGCGGCTTCGCCTGGCTGCTGTGCGACTTTGACGAAAAGGAGGACGACTCCCAATGAGCAGAAAGCTGATCTTTCTGGATATCGACGGCACGCTGACCTCCCCCGGCAGCAACGTGCCGCCTCAGAGCGCTCTGGAGGCTATCCGCAGGGCCCAGGCCGCCGGTCACAAGGTGGTGCTTTGCACCGGCCGGAACCTGGATATGCTCTCCCCCCTGCTGGCCTACGGGTTTGACGGCGCTGTGGCCAGCGGCGGCGGCTACGTGGTGTACGGGAATGAGGTCCTCTACGACTGCCCCATGACGGAGGACCAGCGGCTGCTGGCCATGGATCTGCTGGCGCAGCAGGGCGTCTTCCGCACCATCGAGGCCAAGGACGCCACTTACGGCGACGAGGGCATGGCGGACTTCCTGGGCGCCGTCAGCGGCGGCAACAGCGAGCTGGTCCGCTGGCGCAAGGCTCTGGAGGACGATCTGAACATCCAGCCCATGTCCCGCTACGACGGCCGCCCCATCTATAAGATCGTCTTCATGTGCGCCGGCGCCGACCAGCTCAAACCCGCCCGGGAGGCCCTGGAGCGGGAGTTCTGTTTCCTGGTGCAGGATATCTCCGGCGCCAACTATATCAACGGCGAGCTGATCAACCGGAAGTTCGATAAGGGTACCGGCGTCCGTCTGGTGGCCCGGGCCCTGGGTGTGGACCTGGCGGACACCATCGGCTTCGGTGACAGCATGAACGACCTGGAGATGATCCGGACCGTGGGCACCAGTGTCTGCATGGCCAACGGCAGCCCCACCCTCAAGGCGCACAGCACCATGATCTGCCCTGCCGTGGACGAGGACGGTCTGGCCCGCGGCTTCGCCCAGCTGGGTCTGACGGAGTGAGGCGAAAAAAATACCTTCCATTGTCATTTTTTTGTTTACTTTGCTGAAGTCATCATGTAGAATTGCAATATCAGGCCTTCGGCTGTCGCCATGGCCGCGAATAAAATAAGGAGAGAAATAACTATGGCCCTCGATTATCGCAAGTGCGCTGAGGAAATTTTCTCCCATCTGGGCGGAAAAGACAACATCATCAGCGCGGCACACTGTGCCACCCGTCTGCGTCTCGTGATCGCGGACAACAGCAAGCTGGACGTCAAGGCGCTGGAGGAAGTGGAGGGCGTCAAGGGCCTGTTCGATTCCAACGGCCAGCTCCAGCTGATCATCGGCACCGGCACCGTCAACAAGGTCTATGACGAGTTTCTGGCCGTCACCGGTCTGAGCGCCGCCACCAAGGCCGACGTCAAGGCCGCCGCCGCCTCTCGTATGCCCCTGTGGAAGAAGATCCTCAAGACTCCCGGCGACGTGTTCGTCCCCATCCTGCCCGCCATCGTGGCCTCCGGCCTGATGATGGGTCTGGTGGAAGCCATCCCCAAGTTCGCTCCCGCCTTCGGCACCAGCGATTGGTTCAGCTTCCTGGATCTGGTGGCCAACACCGCCTTCGCCCTGCTGCCCGTTCTGGTGGCCGTGTCCGCGGCCCGCGTCTTCGGCGGCAACATCTTCCTGGGCGCCGTCATCGGTCTGATGATGGTCCACCCCGCGCTGATCAACGCCTGGACGGTGGGCAACTACGCCGCCGGCGAGATCCCCACCTGGCACCTGCTCTTCTTCAATGTCCAACAGGTGGGCTATCAGGGCCACGTGATCCCGGTGATCCTGGCCGTGCTGCTGATGTCCACCGTGGAAAAATGGCTCCATAAAAAGGTGCCGGAGATGATCGACCTGTTCGTGACGCCTCTTTGCACCGTGCTGATCACCGCCTTCCTCACCTTTACCATCATCGGCCCCGTCTTCTCCGTTCTGGAGAACTGGGTGCTCGCCGGCGCCAAGTGGCTGGCCAGCTCCCTCATCGGCGCCGCGGTCATGGGCGCCATCTACCCGCTGACCGTGGTCATGGGTCTGCACCACATGTATAACGTCATTGAGGCCGGCATGATCTCCACCACGGGCCTCAACACCTGGATGCCCATCGCCTCCGCCGCCAACTTCGCCCAGTTCGGCGCCTGTCTTGCCGTGGCGCTGAAGGTGAAGAACCAGAAGACCAAGTCCGTGGCTCTGCCCTCCTCCCTGTCCGCCTCTCTGGGCATCACCGAGCCCGCCATCTTTGGCGTCAACTTCCGCTTCATGAAGCCCTTCATCTGCGGCATGATCGGCGGCGCCGTAGGTGCTCTGTTCGGCTCCCTCTTCAAGCTGGGCGCCCCCGTCTACGGCGTCACCGGCATCCCCGCCATCCCCGCCGTCAACAACCGCCTTCTGTACATCGTGGAGCTGCTGATCGCCGCCGGCGTGGCCTTCATCCTGACCTTCATCGTCTGGAAGGAGGACGCCCCCGCCAAGAAGGAAGCCCCCGCTGACGAGGCGGCCCCCGGCTACGTCCCCACCGCTCCTGTCATCACCTGCTCTGCCGGCACCGTCCTGCAGCCCACCCCCGGTAAGGTCATCCCCTACACGGAGATCCCCGATGAGACCTTCGCCACCGGCGTGCTGGGCACCGGCGTGGGCGTGGAGCCCACCGAGGGCATCGTGGTAGCCCCCTTCGACGGCGTCATCTCCTCCGTGGCCGAGACCAGCCACGCTGTGGGCATCGAGGCCAACGGCATGGAGCTGCTGATCCACGTGGGCGTGGACACCGTGGCCATGAACGGCGACGGCTTCCGCTGCCTGGTGGCCGAGGGCGATCAGGTCAAGGCCGGCGATCCCCTGATCTTCTTCGACCGTGATAAGATCAAGGCCGCCAACCACCCCGACACCGTGGTGGTTCTGCTGACCAACTCCGACGACTTTGAGGACGTCGCCTATCCCGGCGTTGCGGAATAACAGTCCATCCAAACCTGTGATTACTTAAAGGAGGAATTTCCCATGAAAACATTTGAGTATGTCATCACCGATCCCGTGGGCATCCATGCCCGTCCCGCCGGCCTGCTGGTCAAGGAGATCAAGAAGTACGCCGGCTCCACCGTCACCGTCAACAAGGGTGAGAAGTCTGTCAACGCGCTGAAGCTCATGGCCCTCATGGGCATGGGCATCAAGCAGGGCGACACCGTCACCGTCAACGTGGAGGGCGGCGATGAGGAGGCCGTGGCTGCTGCCATCGAAGCCTTCTTCAAGGCCAATTTCTAAATCGGATCTGCGAATATGCGGCTGCTCTTTGACAGCCGCATATTCCTATATTTGAAAGGAGAACAACACCATGATTTCCATTCAGGGAAAGGGCGTCTCCGTCGGCGTGGCCGCCGGCCCCCTCTACTTCTATCAGCGCGCCAAGAGCACCATCCGCCGCTACACCGTGGAGGACCGTGAGGCCGAGTGGCAGCGCTTCAAGGACGCTCAGGCCCAGGCCATCGAGCAGCTGGGCCAGCTGGCGGAGAAGGCCCGGGAAGAGGCCGGCGACGAGGCCGCCATGCTGTTTGAAACCCACCAGATGATGGCCGAGGATCTGGACTATGAGGAGGCCATCGAAAACCTCATCAAGGAGGAGGGCCAGAATGCCGAGGCCGTGGTCACCGACGTGGCCGCCCAGTTTGCCGAGATGTTCGCCTCCATGGACGACTCCTATATGCAGGCCCGCGCCGCCGACGTGAAGGATGTGTCCGGCCGCATCATCGGCCTGCTGACCGGCGTGGTCCAGGGCGGCATCAACTCCCCCGTGCCCGTGATCCTGGCCGCTGACGATCTGGCCCCCAGCGAGACCGTCCAGCTGGATAAGAGCAAGATCCTGGGCTTCGTCACCTCTGGCGGCTCCGGCTCCAGCCACACCGCCATCCTGGCCCGCACCATGGGCATCCCCGCCATCATCGGCGTGGGCGACCAGCTCAAGCCCGAATACGAGGGCCGCGAGGTCATCGCCGACGGCGGCACCGGCAACGTGGTGGTGGACCCCGACGAGGCCACCCGCGACCACCTGATGGCCAAGCGGGCGGAGCTTCTCCGCCGCCAGGAGCTGCTCAACCAGCTCAAGGGCCAGCCCAACGTCACCAAGGACGGCCAGACCGTCCGCATCTACTGCAACATCGGCAATCCCGAGGACGTCTATCCCGTGCTGGATAACGACGGCGGCGGCATCGGCCTGTTCCGCAGCGAGTTCCTCTACCTCAACTGCGACGACTATCCCACCGAGGATTACCAGTTCGAGGCCTACAAGAAGGTCCTGTCCGAGATGAACGGCAAGGAGGTCGTCATCCGCACTCTGGATATCGGTGCCGACAAGATGATCGAGTACTTCCACCTGCCCAAGGAGGAGAACCCGGCTCTGGGCAACCGCGCCCTGCGCATCTGCCTGAACCGTCCCGAGATCTTCCGCACCCAGCTGCGCGCCCTGTACCGTGCCTCCGCCTACGGCCATCTGAGCATCATGTTCCCCATGGTCACCTCCGTGTGGGAGGTCAAGGAGGCCCGGAAGATGTGCGAGCAGGTCCAGAAGGAGCTGGCCGAGGAGGGCGTCCCCTTCTCCAAGGACGTGGACCTGGGCATCATGATCGAGACCCCCGCCGCCGCCGTCATCAGCGACCGGCTGGCCAAGGTGGTGGACTTCTTCTCCATCGGCACCAACGATCTGACCCAGTACACCCTGGCCTGCGACCGCCAGAACAACGATCTGGGCCGCTTCTTCAACGCCCACCATCCCGCCGTGCTGCGTCTCATCAAGATGGTGGCCGAAAACGCCCACAAGGAGGGCATCTGGTGCGGCATCTGCGGTGAGCTGGGCGCCGATCTGGATCTGACGGAGACCTTCCTCTCCATCGGCATCGACGAGCTGTCCGTCTCCCCGCGCTCCGTGCTGCCCCTGCGCCAGAAGGTCCGCCAGACCGAGGTTGCCGCCTGCCGCGACCGCCTGGTGGACGATCTGATGAGCGATCAGATCACCATCTGATCCCATACTCCTCACAGTTACAGGGCCGCCGTTTTCACGGCGGCCCTGTTCATTGACAGAATCCCCTTCCGGCGGTAAAATACCAATGATAAGGGGTGATGTGCGTGAAGATCTGCGTCTTTTCCGATTCCCACGGGGCGTCGGACGCCATGCTCCGGGCCGTCACCCTGGAATCGCCGGACCTGTGCTTCTTTCTGGGCGACGGTCAGGCCGATCTGGCACCGGTGCAAAGGGCCTTCCCGGACCTGGTCATCCACGCCGTCCGGGGCAACTGCGACCTGTTCTCCCCCCTGCCGCTGACCCTCTGCTCCACGGTGGACGGCGTGACCATCTTTGCCGCCCACGGCCACCGCTGCGACGTCAAGCACGATCCCACGCTGGAGGCGCTCCGTGCCGCCGGCCACGCGGCGGGTGCCGACGTGATCCTCTTCGGCCACACCCATGAGCCCCGTCTGGAAAACCGCGCCCTCCCCGTTCTTCTCAACCCCGGCTCCCTGAACGGCACACGCCCCAGCTATGGCGTCCTGGTGCTGGACAGGCGGCGCATCTATTCCCGCATCAAATACCTTTGAGCACAAAGGAGATACGATATGGACTACACTCAGTTTGACGTGGTGGCTCTCGGCGAGCTGCTGGTGGACTTTACCCAGACCGGCATCAGCGCCCAGGGAAACCCCCTCTTTGAGGCCAACCCCGGCGGCGCCCCCGCCAACGTGCTGGCCATGCTCAGCAAGCTGGGCAAAAAGTGTGCCTTCGTGGGCAAGGTGGGCCGGGACGGATTCGGCGATATGCTGGCCGAGACCCTGCGGAATTCCGGCATCGACAGCCGCGGCCTCCTCCGGGACGACCACGTCCCCACCACGCTGGCCATGGTCCGCACCCTGCCCGGCGGCGACCGGGACTTCAGCTTCTACCGCAAGCCCGGCGCCGATATCATGCTCTCGGCGGAGGACCTGGACGTCCGCCTCCTGCGCCACTGCCGGATCTTCCACTTCGGCTCCCTGTCCCTGACGGATGAGCCCTGCCGCACCGCCACCCGCCGGGCTCTGGCCATGGCCAGGGACGGCGGCGCCCTGCTCTCCTTCGACCCCAACCTCCGCCTGCCCCTGTGGAACACCCCCAACGACGCCCGGGAGCAGATTCTCTGGGGCCTTCAGCGCTGCGACATTCTGAAGATCTCCGACGACGAGCTGCTGTTCATGACCGGCGAGTCCGACTTTGACCGGGGCGCCCATCTGCTCCACCGCCGCTTCCCCAATATCCGCCTGCTGAACGTGACCGCCGGCGCCCAGGGCAGCTACTCCTATTATGACGGCCTGTTCGTGTTCGAGCCCGCCTGCTCTCTGGGCGGCGTCATCGAGACCACCGGCGCCGGCGACACCTTCTGCGCCTCGGTGCTGAGCTTCGTCCTGGAGCACGGTCTGGACGGCCTGTCCGGCGACGATCTCCACGCCATGCTGCGCTTTGCCAACACCGCCGCCTATCTGGTCACCACCGGGCGGGGCGCCATCCCCGCCATGCCGGATCGCCAGCAGGTGGAGGCCCTACTCGCCGCCAACTGAGCGGCGCACCGAAATATGTCAAAAAAGGCGCCCGGTATCACGGGTGCCTTTTCCTTTTCCGCCGGGCCGCCGTTTTTGTCGATGTAAAGCAACCTCGCTGTAAAGCACGACCAAAATATCATTATTTCCAGTTTTCTTATTTACACGGCGGCGGTTTTTGTATAAAATAATTATATGTGTCAAAGCATCAATAATCTCAATGAGATATAGAAAGGTGGTCATTCAATTGGATCGACATCTGCTTTCCGGCAATGAGGCCATTGCCAGAGGCGCTTATGAGGCAGGCGTGAAGGTCTGTTCCGCCTACCCCGGCACTCCCAGCACGGAGATCTTCGAGGAGCTGCCCAAGTACAAGGACGCGCTCTACTGCGAGTGGGCTCCCAACGAGAAGGTCGCCACCGAGGTGGCCTACGGCGCCAGCATCGCCGGCGTGCGCAGCCTGTGCGCCATGAAGCACGTGGGCGTCAACGTGGCGGCGGATCCCATCTTCACGGCAGCCTATAACGGCGTGGGCGGCGGCTTCGTCATCGTCTCGGCGGACGACCCCAGCATGCACTCCTCCCAGAACGAGCAGGACAACCGCTACTATGCCCGTGCCGCCAAGCTGGCCATGCTGGAGCCCTCGGACTCCCAGGAGTGCCTGGACTTCATGAAGGCGGCCTATGAGATCTCCGAGCAGTTCGACGTGCCCGTCCTCTTCCGCACCACCACCCGCGTGGCCCACTCCAAGAGTCTGGTCACCTTCGGCGAGCGGACCGAGCACGAGGCCCTGCCCTATGCCCGGAACACCCGGAAGTACATCGCCTCCCCCGCCAACGCCATGCTGAACCACCCCAAGGTGGAGAAGAACATGGCCGCCCTGGAGGCCTATGCCTGCACCAGCCCCCTGAACAAGATGGAGCTCAACGGCACCAAGATCGGCGTCGTCACCGCCTCCATCGCCTATCACTATGCCAAGGACGCCTTCCCGGAGGACACCTCCTTCCTGAAGCTGGGCATCACCTATCCTCTGCCCATGGATCTGATCCGCGAGTTCGCCTCCAAGGTGGAGAAGCTCTACGTCATCGAGGAGCTGGAGGACTACATGGAGTCCCAGATCAAGGCCGCCGGCATCGACTGCGTCGGCAAGGAACTGACGGGCAAGCTCTATGAGCTGAACCCCCAGCTGATCCGGGAGCGCGTCTTCGGCGACAAGGCCGAGACCACCGACGTGGGCGTGTCCGCCGTGTCCCGTCCCCCCGCACTGTGCCCCGGCTGTCCCCACCGCGGCTTCTTCTACACCATGTCCCGCCACAAGGACTTCGTCATCGCCGGCGATATCGGCTGCTACACCCTGGGCGGCTCCGCGCCTCTGAACGCGCTGGACAGCTGCGTCTGCATGGGCGGCGGCTTCACCGTGGCCATGGGCATGGCCAAGGCCTTTGAGATGTCCGGCCAGACCGACAAGAAGGTCTTCGGCGTCATGGGCGACTCCACCTTCTTCCACAGCGGCATGACCGGCGCCGCCGAGATCATCTACAACAAGGGCAACGTGATCCCCATCGTGCTGGATAACTCCATCACCGGCATGACCGGCCATCAGGACAACCCCGGCAGCGGCTTCACCCTCCAGGGCGACATCGCCGAGAGCCTGAAGATCGAGGACATCCTCCGCTCCTACGGCTATAAGAACGTGATCATCGTGGATCCTCAGGATCTCCAGGCTATGGAGCAGGCCGTCCAGGACGCCCTGGCCTCCACCGAGCCGGCGGCCATCATCACCCGCCGTCCCTGCCTGCTGATCAAGCGCATTAAGCACGACATCGGCAAGTGCGTGGTGGACACCGACAAGTGCATCGGCTGCAAGCGGTGCCTCGGCGTGGGCTGCCCCGCCATCATCGTGGAGAACAAGAAGGCCCGGATCGACCGGGATCAGTGCGTAGGCTGCACGGTCTGCGCCCAGGTCTGCCCCATGGGGGCCATTTCGAGAGAGGAAAAGTAAGCCATGACGAAGAGTAAGAGCGCGCTGTTGGTCGGCGTAGGCGGTCAGGGCGCCATCCTCACCGCAAAAGTATTGGTCAACGGCCTCATGAAGGCCGGTTATGACGTGAAAATGTCCGAGGTCCACGGCATGAGCCAGCGTGGCGGCAGCGTCTCCACCCAGGTCCACTGGGGCGAGAAGGTCAACTCCCCCGTCATCGGCAAGGGCGCCGCGGACATCATCGTGGCCTTTGAGAAGATGGAGGCCGTCCGCTATGCCGACTATCTGAAGCCGGACGGTGTGGTGGTCATCAACGACTACGAGATGGCCTCCTCCAGCATCGCCGCGGGGTTGGCCCAGTATCCCGAGGGCTGCCTGGAGGCCATGGAGAAGAACTTCCGCTGCCACGTGCTGAAGGCCGAGGAGATTGCCCATCAGCTGGGCAGCGTCAAGTGCATGAACATCGTCCTCTTCGGCAGCATGGTCAAGGCCCTGCACATGGAGGATCTGGTGGACTGGGAGTCCGTCATCGCCGAGACGGTGCCCGCCAAGTTCCGCGAGCTGAACCTGAAGGCCTACCGCGCCGGCTATGACGCGGTGGAGCGGTAAGAGGTAGGGCCATGCTGAAAGATTTCAAGGCCCTGCGCGACCGGGTCCAGTCCGGCGCGCCCAAGACCGTGGCCGTGGCCTGCGCCCACGACGCCCACACCCTGGAGGCGGTGCTTCACGCCGCCGCCGAGGGCATCCTCCGCTACATCCTGGTGGGCCGCAAGGATGACATCATCCGCATCGGCCACGAGCTGGGCCACACCATTTCCGAGGAGACCATCATCGACGCCGACACCGACGAGGACTGCGCCCGCATCGCCGTGGGTCTGATCCGGGACGGCAAGGCCGACTTCCTGCAGAAGGGCTACATGCAGACCGCCACCATCCTCAAGGCCGTGGTCAACAAGCAGACCGGCATCGGCACCGGCGGCATCATCTCCCATACCGCCATCATCGAGATCCCCGGCTACCACAAGCTGCTGGGCGTGGCCGACGGCGGCATGATCCCCCACCCCGATCTGGAGCAGAAGAAGGGCATTCTCCGCAACGCGGTGGAGGCCTTCCGGGCTCTGGGCTATGATAGGCCCCTGGTGGCCGCCGTCTGCGCCGCCGAGACCGTCAGCCCCAAGATCCAGGAGACGGTGGACGCCGCCGCTCTCAAGGAGGCGGCTCTGGCCGGCGAGTTCGGCAGCTGCGCCGTGGAGGGTCCCATCTCTCTGGACCTGGCCATGGACAAGGCCTCCTGCGAGATCAAGCACTACGACAGCCCCGTCAGCGGCAACACCGATATCCTGCTGGTGCCCTATATGGCGGTGGGCAACATTTTCGTCAAGGGCCTGCTGCTCTTCGGCGGCACCCGGATGGTGGGCGTCGTCACCGGCGCCAAGTGCCCCATCGCCCTCAACTCCCGCAGCGCCAGCTTTGAGGAGAAGTACTACTCCCTCATGGCCTGCGCCGCCATCTGCCAGTAACGGCAAGGAGGAGTCATGTCCTATTTGCAGCTGATTATCAACCCCGGCTCCACCAGCACCAAGCTGGCCCTGTATCGGGACAGCGAGAAGGTGCTTCAGGAGAGCGTGGACCACAAGCCGGAGGACCTGCAGCAGTATGAGCATATTGCCGACCAGGTCCCCTACCGTCTGGGTCTCATCCGGGACTTTATGGAACGCAACCACATCGACGGTCGTCAGCTCTCCGCTGTCATGGGCCGCGGTGGCCTGGTGTTCGGCCTGAAGACCGGCGGCTACCGGGTGGACGACGCCCTGTGCGAGGCCCTGGTCAACGAGCGGCTGAGCCAGCCCCACGCCTCCAACCTGGGCGGTCTGCTGGCCCGGGCCATCGCCGATGAGTACGGCATCCCCGCCTACATTTATGACGCCGTCACCTCCGGCGAGCTCACTGAGGTGGCCCAGATCACCGGCATCCCCGACGTGCCCCGCCGCAGCTTCTGCCACGTGCTCAACAGCCGTGCCATGGCCATCCGCTATGCCAAGGAGCACGGCAAGCGCTATGAGGATCTGAACCTGATCGTGGCCCATCTGGGCGGCGGCGTGTCTGCCAGCGTCCATGACCACGGCAAGATCGTGGACTCCGTGGGCGACGACGACGGTCAGTTCTCCCCGGAGCGCTCCGGCACCGTGCCCATGCTGCCGCTGATCGACCTGTGCTACTCCGGCAAGTATACCAAGGCCGAGATGAAGAAGAAGGTCCGCGGCAAGGGCGGCATGTACGCCCACCTGGGCACCAGCGACTGCCGTGTCATCGAAAAGCGTGTGGCCGAGGGCGACAAGCACGCCGACCTGATCTTCCAGGCCCAGGCCTACCAGATCGCCAAGACCATCGGCCTTCTGTCCATCGTCCTCAAGGGCCGCTGTGACGCCATCATTCTCACCGGCGGTCTGGCCCACTCCAAGCTGCTGACGGATCGGATCACCGATTACGTCCGGTTCATTGCCCCCGTCTGTGTCCTCCCCGGCGAGAACGAGATGGAGGCCCTGGCCCAGGGCGGACTGCGGATCCTCACCGGAGCGGAGCAGGCCAACATCTATCACATTCCCGAAAAGGAGGAAACCTTATGATCTCTCCTCTGATGATGCAGCACGGAAAGACCAAGAGCCGCATCCGCGATCTGTTTGAGTACGGTCTGCGGCAGGCCGCCATCGTCGGCAAGGAAAACGTGTTCGACTATTCTCTGGGCAACCCCTCCGTCCCCTCCCCTCCCGAGATCGCGGATACCATCCGTGACCTGATGAGCATGGAGCCTCTGGCCCTCCACGGCTATACCCCCGCCAGCGGCGCCAAGGAGGCCAAGGAGGCCGTGGCGGCGGATCTGCGCCGCCGCACCGGCGACGACATCGGCCCCGAGAACATCTTCTTCACCTGCGGCGCCGCCCCCGCCCTCATCTCCGTGATGCGGGCGTTGGCCGTGGAGGACGCGGAGATCCTTCTGCTGGCCCCCTATTTCTCCGAATACCCCGTGTTCGCCGCCACCAACGGCATGAAGCCCGTGGTGGTCCCCGCCGACACCCGGGATTTTCAGCTCCACGCCGACCAGGTGGAGCCCTACATCACCGCCCACACCCAGGCCGTCATCGTCAACTCTCCCAACAACCCCTCCGGCGTGGTCTACAGTCGGAAGGCCCTGGAGGAGCTGGGTGCCGTCCTCACCCGCAAGAGCGAGGAGTACGGCCACCCCATCTATATCATCGCCGATGAGCCCTACCGTGAGCTGACTTATGACGGTGAGGACGCCCCCTATATCCCCGCCATCTATCCCAACACGGTGATCTGCTATTCCTACTCCAAGTCCCTGTCCATGCCCGGCGAGCGCATCGGCTACGTCTGCGTGCCCAACTGCGCCGCCGACAGCGCCGATCTCTATGCCGCCGTAGCCGGCGCGGCCCGCACTCTGGGCCACGTCTGCGCCCCGTCCCTGATGCAGCGGGTCATCTCCCTGAGCACCCAGCTGCGCCCGGACATGGCCTCCTACGACCGCAACCGTATGCGCCTGTACCTGGATCTGACGGACATGGGCTTCCGGTGCATCAAGCCCAAGGGCGCCTTCTACATGCTGGTGGAGGCCCCCGACGGCAATTCCGAGGCCTTCTCCGACAAGGCCAAGGAGAAGAACCTGCTCCTGGTCCCCGCCGACGGCTTCGGCTGCCCCGGCTTCGTCCGGCTGAGCACCTGCGTCAGCTACGACATGATCCTGCGCAGTCTGCCCGCCTTCCGGGCCCTGGCCGCGGAGTACGGTCTCTGAAAAAACTGTCAACCCAGCGGCCCTGTGCCGCGATTGATACTGTCCGCCAGTCGCTCTGTCGATGACCGGGGTATCCTCTAAAAACATATGGAGGTAACTGTATCATGGCAAAAGAATATCCCCTGAACGTGAAGACCCCCCGCTCCCTCACCTACGTGACCCGCAACATCCCCGAAGTGACGGTGGAACAGCGTGAGCGCGCGCTGAAAGCCACCCACTACAATGAGTTCGCCTTCCCCGCCGGCATGCTGACGGTGGATATGCTGTCCGACTCCGGTACCACCGCCATGACCGACGTCCAGTGGTCCACCATGTTCCTGGGCGACGAGTCCTACGGCCGCAACAAGGGCTATTACGTCCTGCTGGACGCCTTCCGCGACGTGTTTGAGCGGGGCGGCGAGAAGAACTGGAAGAAGTCCATCGACCTCATCCGCACCGACTGCCAGGACATCGACAAGCTGATGGATGAGCTGTACCTGTGCGAATATGAGGGTGGCCTCTTCAACGGCGGCGCCGCCCAGCTGGAGCGCCCCAACACCTTCCTCATCCAGCAGGGCCGCGCGGCGGAGTCCGTCCTCTTCGAAATGGTCAAGAAGATCATGTCCCAGCGGTATCCCGGCAAGGTGTTCACCATCCCCTCCAACGGCCACTTTGACACCACCGAGGGCAACATCAAGCAGATGGGCTCCATCCCCCGCAACCTCTATAACAAGGAGCTGCTGTACGAGATCCCCGAGGGCGGTGTCTATGAGAAGAACCCCTTCAAGGGCGACATGGACGTGGAGAAGCTGGAGAAACTGATCCAGCAGGTGGGTCCCGAGAACGTGCCTCTGATCTACACCACCATCACCAACAACACCGTTTGCGGCCAGGCCGTGTCCATGAAGTCCATCCGTGAGACCGCCAAGATCGCCGAGAAGTACGACATCCCCTTCATGTTCGACGTGGCCCGCTGGGCGGAGGACTGCTACTTCATCAAGGTCAACGAGGAGGGCTATGCCGACAAGTCCATCGCCGAGATCGCCACGGAGATGTTCTCCTACTGCGACGGCTTCACCATGTCCGCCAAGAAGAACGGCCACGCCAACATGGGCGGCATGCTGGCCTTCCGCGACAAGGGCCGCTTCTGGCGGAAGTTCTCCGAGTTCAACGAGGACGGCACCGTCAAGACCGACGTGGGCGTGCTGCTGAAGGTCAAGCAGATCTCCTGCTACGGCAACGACTCCTACGGCGGCATGTCCGGCCGCGACATCATGGCCCTGGCCGCCGGTCTCTATGAGGAGTGCAACTTCCACTATCAGGAGGCCCGCGTCAAGCAGTGCGAGTATCTGGCCCAGGGCTTCTACAAGGCCGGCGTCAAGGGCGTCATCCTGCCGGCCGGCGGCCACGGCGTGTACATCGACATGACCCAGTTCTTCGACGGCAAGCGGGGTCACGATACCTTCGCCGGCCAGGGCTTCTCCATCGAGCTGATCCGGCGCTACGGTATCCGCACCTCCGAGCTGGGTGACTACTCCATGGAGTACGATCTGAAGACCCCGGAGCAGCAGGAGGAGCTGTGCAACGTGGTGCGCTTCGCCGTCAACCGCAGCCAGCTCAATCAGGAGCACATGGACTACGTCATCGCCGCAGTGAAGGCCCTCTATGAGGATCGGGAGTCCATCCCCAACATCCGCATCGTCAAGGGCCGCACCCTGCCCATGCGCCACTTCCACGCCTTCTTGGAGCCCTATCCCAACGAGGAGAAGTAAGAAAAAGCCGCAATAATCCGTAACCACACCGTAAAAAGGCACCTGAAATCCGGGATTTCAGGTGCCTTTTCCTATGTGTTTTTCGTCTTTACAGCAGCTTGGCCTCTCTGGCGCAGGCTGTCAGCTGATCCCGGAAGTCGGGGTGGGCCAGAGAGATGACGGCCCGGATGCGGTCCTTCATCAGCAGGGGCTTGAGGTTGATGCAGCCGTACTCCGTTATCAGATACTGGGTATCGGCCCGGGGTGTGGTCACCGCCGTATAGGGCGGGAAGTAGGGCACGATGCGGCTGTGGCGCTCGCCCCGCTTGTCCACGAAGGTAGAGGTCATGGCGATGATGGACTTGCCGCCCCGGGACATCTGGGCTCCCCGGACGTAGTCCAGCTGACCGCCCACGCCGCTGAACTGCCGGCCGGTGATGTTGTCGGCGCTGATGGCGCCGTAGAGGTCGGCGGACATGCCGGTGTTGATGGAGATCATGTTGTCGTTCTGCCCGATGAGATTCATGTCGTTGATCATGGGGAAGGGCAGATAGTACATGTCCTCATTGTGGTCCAGGAAGCGGTACAGCTTCTCGCTGCCGGAGGTAAAGCCCACCACCGTCTTGCCCGGCAGCAGGGTCTTGCGCCGGTTGGTGACCACGCCCATCTTCATCAGATCCATCAGCGGGTCGCTCATCAGCTCGGAGTGGATGCCCAGGTCGTTCCGATCCACCAGGCCGTAACCCACGGCGGTGGCTACGTTGCCGATGCCCAGCTGGATGCAGGCGCCGTCCGGGATCTGCTCCAGGATGATCCGGGAGATCTGCTTCACCGTCTCGTCCGCCGGGCGGAGGCCGCTCTCGCCCAAGGGCCGGTCGGACTCCACGATGGCGTCCGCCTCCGTCACGTGGATCAGATTCTGCTCACCGTAGACGTAGGGCGCGCGGCGGTTCACCTCCAGGATCACCGTCTTGGCCTCATCCGCCATGAAGCGGTGGAGGATCACGCCGGAGGAGCTGAAGCTCATATAGCCGTTCTCATCGGGAGGGGACACCTCCAGAAACGCCACGTCCGGCACACTGGTCTCATGGCACCAGATGGGGATCTCCCGCAGGTGGACGCTGGTAAAGTCGCCCTGGCCCCGGTCGATGGCGGAGCGCTCCTGGGGCCCCACGAAAAAGGTGTTGAGCCGGAAGCCCTCGATCTCGCCCCGGAGAAGTCGCAGGGGCTTGAGCACCAGGGAACAGCTGACGGTCAGGTCCCGGATCTCATCCTTCCGGTCCGCCAGGGCGTCGCACAGATCGCCTGCGGCGCTGCTGCAGGTGCCGATGAACACGTTGTCGCCGCTCTTGACGCACTTGACGGCCTCCGCCGCCGTGGTTAGCCGGGCCTGGTATTCCCGCATGGCTTCTTCCTTCATATATCGTCACATCCTTCGTTTTATCGATAACTTTGGCATTATACCACAAGAAGAGGTCCGGCGCAACATCCTGCGCCGGGCTTCGGATCATTTTTCCCGCTCCGGCAGCAGCACCAGCAGCACCGCAGCCAGCAGGATCAGGACGATGCCTGCGGCAATGCGGACGGTCAGCGCCTCCCGGAACACCAGAATGCCGATCACCACGCCGGTCAGCGGCTCGAAGGTGCTCAGCAGGGAGGCCTTCACCTCGCCGCAGAGGAAGACGCCGGTCTGGAACAGCACCTGGGCCAGGGCCGCCACAAACACGCCCAGCAGCGCCACCGCCGCCCAGGCCTGCCAGGGCATGGCCACGATCAGCTTGCCGCTGACGGCGGAAAACACGCCGATCTCCGCGGTGCACAGCAGGGAGATCCAGAAGGAGATGGTCAGCATGGGGAGGTGGCTCAGGCCGCTCTTGCCCAGCAGCAGGATATAGAGGGCAAAGGTCACGCCGGAGAGGACCGCGATGGCCATGCCCTCCAGGCCCTCGTTCTGCCCGGGTTGATAGAAGCAGATGATACCGGCGGCGCAGATGGCCAGGCACACAAGCTGCCTGCCCCGGAGTTTGGTGCGGAAAAAGAGGGTCCCCAGCACCATGACGGACACGGGATAGGTGAAGTGCAGGGTGGTGGCCAGGCCGGAGCTGACGTACCGATAGGAGCTGTACAGCAGCAGCGGCGTGACACCGCAGAAGACGGACAGCAGCGCCAGCCGCCGGAACTCCGCCGCCGTGACCCGGAAGGTCAGCTTGGGGGAGAGGGCGATGATCAGCGCCACGGTGACCGTGCCGAAGGCGAAGCGCCAGAAGGCTACGGTATAGGTGTTGCTGCCGTAGGCATATGCATTTTTCGTCAGAAGCGGCATGGTGCCGAACAGGACGGCGGAGAGCACCACAAACAGCGCTCCTGTCTGTTCCCCCTGCTTTCCGGTCTTTGGCGTGGCGGATCGCCCCCCTTTCTGCTTTTTTCACAGAACACAGTATAACACATCCCGGGCCGTTCGTCTCCACAAAAATGCGACATCCGGCGAAATTCGGGTTGTGTCATTTGACACACGGGCGGGCGCATCGTATAATTTTCTCAACACGATGGAGGGCAGGTGTTCCTATGGAGCTGGTCATCAAGAAATTCCACGAGCTGACGCCGGATGAGCTGTACGCCATCCTGAAGCTGCGGACGGACGTGTTCGTGGTGGAGCAGAACTGCCCCTACCCGGAGCTGGACGACCGGGACCAGGCCGCCATCCACGTGTGGCTGCAGGATGAGGAGGGCATCGAGGCCTATCTGCGGGTGATGGACAGGGGCGTCACCCAGGAGCATGCCGCCATCGGCCGGGTGATCGCCAGAAAACGGCGCTGCGGACTGGGCAGCCGCATCCTCCGCGCCGGCATCGATGTGGCCCGGCAGCAGTTCGGCGCCGACAAGATCTATCTGGAGGCGCAGGTCTACGCCAAGTCCCTGTACGAAAAACAGGGGTTCCGCCAGGTGTCCGGGGAATTTCTGGAGGACGGCATCCCCCACGTGAAGATGGTGCTGGACTGCGGCGCGTGACGACGTAATGAAAAGAGGGAGCAGACTCCGTCTGCTCCCTCTTTTTTATCTTTTACAAAACCACGTTTTTCGGCTCCCCGGCCAACCAGGCCCGGAGATTGTCAAAGACGATCTCCGCCCGGAGGGTCATGGACTCCTTCGTGGCAAAGGCCACGTGGGGCGTCAGCAGGGTGTGGGGGGCGCGGAGCATCTGGGTGTCCGCCGCCAGCGGGGGCTCGGCGGTGAACACGTCCACGGCGGCGCCGGCGATAACGCCGTCGGCCAAGGCGCGGGCCAGGTCGTCCTCGTTTGTGACGGGGCCGCGGGCTACGTTGATGAGATAGGCCGTGGGCTTCATCAGGGACAGCTTGGCATAGTCGATCATGCCCCGGGTGCTGTCGTTCAGGGGGCAGTGGAGCACCACGAGGTCGGACCGGCGCAGCAGCTCCTCCTGGGACACCTGCTCCACGTAGTCGGGGGCATCGTCGTGATGGTGGCGGCTCTGGGCCAGGAGTTGGCAGCCGAAGGCGTGGAACAGCTCGCCGGTGCGGCGTCCGATCTTGCCGTAGCCGATGATGCCCACGGTCTTGCCCTTCAGCTCGCAGCCAACCAGGCCGTCCTTGGTGAGGCCGTCGCGGCATCGCTGCTGGACCTGGGGGATATTCCGCAGCAGAGACAGCGCCATGCCCAGCACCAGCTCCGACACCGCCTCGTTGGAGTAGCCGGAGGCGTTGCTGACGGTGATGCCCTTCTCCCGGGCGGCGTCCAGGCCCACGTGGTCCACACCGGTGAAGGCCACGTCGATGAAGCGCAGCTTTTCGCACCGGCGGATCACGTCGCCGGGCATGGGCATATTGGCGATGATCATGGCGTCGGCGTCACGGGCCTGGCGCACCAACTGATCGGCGTCGGTGGTTTTGGGGTATTCGGCAAATACCACGCCCTGCTCCTCCAGGGGCTTTTTGAAGGCGGACAGCTCCTCCGGACTGATGCCCAGGGATTCCATGATCACGACTTTTTTCATATCACTTCGTTCCTTTCACAGACGTTTTTATCGCTTGAACATGGCAGGTTTGATGATCGACCGGGCGTCACAGCCATCTGACCTCGCCGGAGGCGACGTCGTAGACGGCGCCCAGGATGTCCAGATCCGCCGAGGGGATCTCCGGATGATCGGCAAACTCCCGGCGGATGGTGTCCACGGCGTGGCCCACGTTGAGACAGCAGGCGGCGTCCGGGTCCCGCTCCTCGCCGATGGCGGAGAGGATCTCGTCGGTAATATAGCGGATGAAGCCGTCTCCCCCGCCGGTGAGGGCGGCGCTGACGGCGCCGCAGCCGGTGTGGCCCAACACCAGGACCAGCTTGCAGTGGAGGTGGGCGGCGGCATATTCGATGCTGCCCAGCTGGTGTTTGTCCAGCACGTTGCCCGCCACCCGGATCACGAACAGTTCGCCGATCCCGGCGGAGAAGATGCTCTCCGGGATCACCCGGGAGTCGGAGCAGGCGATGACGATGGCGTAGGGATGCTGTCCCTCGGCGGCGGTCCGGCGGCGGATGGCCGGGGACACGTCGCCGCCGCTCCGGGCGGCCGTTACGTACTGCCGGTTGCCTGCGCTGAGACGGTCTACCAGGTCCTGATTCTTGATCATCGTGGTTCTCCCCTTCCGTCATTCTCCGTGAATACCCGCTCCACCGGCACGTCCCAGGGGCTGGCGGGCAGCTCCGGGTGGCGCTGTGCCTCAAAGGCCACCGCCGCCACCGTGGCGTGGGTGCAGCGGGGCAGGAAGCGGTCATAATAGCCGCCGCCCATGCCCAGCCGGTGGCCCTGCCCGTCAAAGGACGTGCAGGGGCAGAGCACCAGATCGATCTCCTCCGGCGGCACGACCTGTCCCCGCTCCGGATCCGGCTCCGAAATGCCGAATGGTCCGGTGCGCCACGCCTCGTCGCCCTCGCCCGGCGCCACGGCCAGCATCTGCCGGTTTTCCACGCAGAGGGGATAGACAAAGCGCTTCTTTTCTTCCGCCGTCTCGTTGGCTTTTTCCAGCCCGGTCAGCTGGACCTCGCCCCGGGTATGGCGGTAGAGCATCACGGTTTTGGCCCGGCGGTATTCCGGAGATGCCAGGATCTGCTCACAGATCCTCCGGGATCTCTCCCGGCGCTCTTCCGGGGTGAGGTCATCCCGGGCCTTGATCTTCCTGCTGCGGAGCCACTTCCGATAGGCGCCGTTCCACTCGCCCCGGATGGCGCCCACCAGATACAGCGACCCGCAGGCCACCACCGCGCCGTCCTCCCCCGCCGCGTCCAAAGCGGCCCGGATGGCGGCGGGGATATCGGTCCCGGCTGTGGCTGCGGCGCCCTGTCCCGTCAGATAGGCCGCCAGCTCCGCCGCCGGCAGCGCCCGGTCGCTCAGGGGCGTCAGACAGACGAAGGACCGGGCCAGGGGCATGAGATACGACAGCATGGCGGGATAGTCCTTGTCCCGGAGCACGCCCAGGAGAAAGACCACCTTCCGGCCCGGCAGCAGATCGCGGATGCCGGCCGACAGCGCCTGGGCGCACTGGGGGTTGTGGCCGCCGTCCACGATGAAGACGGGATGGCGGTTCATCACCTCAAACCGGGCGGGCCAGCTCACGTTTTGGAGCCCCTCCTCCACCGCGATCTCGCGGATCTGCCAGCCCCGGGCACGGAGGGCCTCCACCGTCTCCAGCGCCACCGCCGCGTTGTGCAGCTGGTGCTGACCCAGCAAAGACAGATCGTACTCCCGCCCCCGCCAGGCAAATCGCTGGCCGCCCAGATCCTGACGGATAGGCGTCAGATCGGCAAAATCCACGGCCGTCAGGGGCACGCTTTTCTCGGCGCAGACCTGCCGGATCACCGCGGTGGCCTCGGCGGGGCCGTCGTAGCACACGGCGTGGCAGCCGGGCTTAATGATGCCGGCCTTGTGGGCGGCGATCTTTTCCAGCGTGTCGCCCAGATACTCCGTGTGCTCCAGGCCGATGTTGGTCAGCACCGCCACTTCCGGGCTGTCAATGGCGTTGGTGGCGTCCAGGGCGCCGCCCATGCCCACCTCCAGCACCACGATGTCGCAGCCGCTGGAAGCAAAGTACTCCATGGCGATGGCGGTGACCAGCTCGAACTGGCTGGGGTGGTCGGCCATGGCATCCGCCGCCAGACGCACCCGCTCCGTGATACGGGCCAGCTCCTCACCGGGGATATTCTCCCCGTTCACCTGCATCCGCTCGCAAAAATCCTGGATGTAGGGGGAGGTATAGAGTCCGGTGCGATAGCCGGCCCGCCACAAAATGGCGTCCAGCATGGCGCAGGTACTGCCCTTGCCGTTGCTGCCGGCCACGTGGATGAATTTCAGCCGTTTCTGGGGATCGCCCAGTCTTGTCAACAGCTCCCGAGTCCGCTCCAGGCCCAGGCGGGTGGTGCTCCAGGTGTAATTCTCAATATATCGGATCGCCTCTTGGGGCGTCATAGGCTCACTCCTCTTTCCGTGCCGCCGCTCTCTCGGCGGCCTCCACCACGTGGGTACACAGCACCGCTGTGGTCACAGCTCCCACGCCGCCGGGGACCGGCGTGATGGCATCCACCAGGGGCAGTACTTCATCATAGCGGACGTCGCCGCAGAGCTTCTGCTTCTCCTGGCTCCAGCTCACGCCCACGTCAACCACCATCTGGCCACGGCGCAGATGCTCCGCGCCGATGCTCTCCATCTGCCCGGAGGCGGCGATCACCAGATCCGCCTCCCTGGTGACGGCGGCCACGTCCCTTGTGCGGGTGTGGCAGACGGTGACGGTGGCGCCGGCGTGCATCAGCAGCATGGCCACCGGGCGACCGATGACCAGAGACCGGCCGATCACTGCCGCCCGCTTGCCGCAGGGGTCCGCGCCGTAATAGGAAAGCAGTTCCATGACGGCCCGGGCCGTACAGGGCGGGAAGCCTGTGGGACTGCCGGTAAACACGCCGGCCAGGGAGCCGTCGGTGCAGCCGTCCACGTCCTTCTCCGGGGCTAGCAGCTGCCGGGCCCGCTCGCCGTCGATATGGGCCGGCAGGGGGCGAAACAGCAGAACTCCGTGGATGGACGGGTCTTCATTCAGATCCGCCAGGGTACGGAAAAAGGTGTCGCTGTCCACGTCTCCCGGCAGGACCACATTTTTTACCCGGACGCCCACCTGGGCACAGCGTTTCATGGCGCTGCGCTCATAGGCCAGGTCATCCTCTCTCTCCCCCACCCGGAAAATGGCCAGGGTGGGGATCACGCCCTGCTCCTTCAATCGCTCAGCCCGCTCCGCCGCTTTTTTCGAAAGGGCTGCAGCCACAGGGGCGCCTTTCCAGATCTCCGCCATCAGCAATACCTCTCATAGACCGCCGTGTAGACCGCGTCCGCCATGGGGGCATACTCCGCCAGACGGCGATCCACGTGGGCATTGATCTCTTGGGCGTATGTCCGATTCTTCATCAGCCTGGTGTTGACCTTCACGTTCACCGCTGCGCCGTATAAGGCACCGCGGCAGAAGGCGGCGCCGGTGGCCGCGTCGGAGATCACCATTTTACTGCCCTTTTCGGCGAAATCACGCAGCAGGACGACGGCCTCGCAGCAGAGGTCGAAGATCTCCAGCGGCGCGGCGGCGGCGATGCGCAGGCAGTCCTCCAGAACGGCGTCGCGGGTGGGGTCGTCCTTGGGGATACCGTAGGCCCGGGACAGGGGCTCGAAGGCCTCCGCGTCCTTCTCCACGCACGCCAGCAGCCGGACGCGCAGGTCCTGAGCCCGCCGCATCAGGGCCAGGATCTCCTCCTCCACGTCGGCATATTTCTTCTTGCCCACGGTGAGCTCGCCCACCATGTCTCCCAGAGCGATGGCCACAGCGCCAACCAGGGCGCTGGCCCCGCCGCCGCCCGGAACCGGGGCCGGGGACGCCAGCTGCTGGGTAAAGTCGGTGATACTGCTGTGCAACAGTTCCATACGATCACTCCTCATCCCGGGACGGAGGTCCGTCCCGGCGTATCTGTTTGATTGCTTAACAGAATAATTATATCACCTGTTGGCCCCACAATAAAGTCCGGTGCGGCAGAAAGTTTGAAGAACAGGAAATATATGGGCGGCCCCAGTACCACAGAGCGGCGCCGGGACAAATTGCATCTTGTGATTACAGGGCGGGTATGATAAAATAGATAAGTCATAGGCGGATTCGCCTATCCAATAAAACAACAAGATGATTGGGGAAGCACGATGGATAAGAAAAAAATTGAAATTCTGGCGGCGCAGATCCGCCTGGAAACCCTGAAGGTCATCCATTCCCGGGGCTTCGGCCACGTGGGCGGGTCCATGGACCTGGCCGATCTGATGGCCGTTCTCTACGGCGAGGTCATGCATTTTGACCCCAAGAATCCCCGCTGGCCCGACCGCGACTGGCTGGTGCTCAGCAAGGGCCACGCAGGCCCCGTGGCTTACGCCACCTTCGGTCTCATGGGCTACTATCCCATGGAGGAGGCCTATACTCTCAACCAGCCCGGCACCAAATTCCCCAGCCACACCGATCGCAAGCTGACCCCCGGCGTGGATCTGACCACCGGCTCTTTGGGCCAGGGCGTGTCCACCGCCACCGGCGCCGCCCTGGGCAACCGGATCGACGGACGCAGCAACCATGTCTTCTGCATCATCGGTGACGGCGAGGCCGACGAGGGCCAGGTCTGGGAGGCCCTGCACTTCGCCTACGCCCACAAGCTGGACAACATCATCTACATCTTCGACAACAACGGCTATCAGCTGGACGGCCCCACCGACGACATCCTGGCGCACGGCAGTCTGACCCGGAAGGCCGAGGGCTTCGGCCTCTACACCCAGGAGATCGACGGTCACGACGTGGAGGCGATCTACAACGCCATCCAGAACGCCTACGCCAAGAAGGGCGTGCCCTCCTGCATCGTGATGAACACCATCAAGGCCAAGGGCGCCACCTTTGCCGAGCCCAAGCGGGAGCACTCCTCCCAACCCAAGGAGGAGCAGTGGCAGGAGGCCATCGCCGCCTCCGAGAAGGCTCTGGCAGAACTGATGAACGCGTAAAGGAGGCGGAGAACATGAAAGTGAATCTGATTGGCAAGCATGAGAAGGACAGCCGTCCCTGCCGCGACGCGCTGGCCCTGACGCTGAAGGATATGATGGCCCGGGACAGCAGCATCTGCTACGTGGACTGCGACCTGATGGGCTGCGTGAACACCAAGCAGCTGCGCCAGCAGTGGCCCGAGCGGGCCATTGAGGCCGGTATCGCCGAGGGCAACGCCGCCGGCGTGGCCGCCGGTCTGGCCGCCACCGGCAAGAAGGTCTATCTCCACTCCTTCGGCACCTTCTCCTCCCGCCGCATCTACGACCAGATCTATATGAGCGCCGCCTATGCCGATCTGCCCGTCCACGTGCTGGGCAGCGACGCCGGCGTATCCGCCGCCTTCAACGGCGGCACCCACATGCCTCTGGAGGACGGCGCCATGTATATGTCCATCCCGGAGACGGTGGTCTTCGACGTCTGCGACTATGCCCAGATGGCCTTTGTCACCCGGGCTCAGGCGGACATCAACGCCGTGACCTACACCCGCTTCGTCCGCAAGGACGTGATCAAGATCTACGACGATGACACCGAGTTCGCCGTGGGCAAGGGCGTGGTGCTCCACGAGAGCGACAACGACGTTGCCACCATCATCACCTCCGGTATTATGGTGGACGAGGCGCTGAAGGCCTACGAGGAGCTGCAGGCTGAAGGCATCAACGTCCGCGTGATCGATATGTTCACCTGGAAGCCCCTGGACGAAGCGCTGGTGATTAAGGCCGCCAAGGAGACCGGCGCCATCGTCACCGCCGAGAACCACAACGTCACCTGCGGCCTGGGCAGCGTGGTGGCCGGGTGCCTGGCCCGGAACTGCCCCACCGTGCAGGAGTTCGTGGGCGTGCAGGATCTCTTCGGCCAGGTGGGTCCTCAGAGCTTCCTGATGGACGAGTACGGCCTGCGCAGCGCCAACATCGTGGCCGCCGTGAAGAAGGCCATCGCCCGCAAGTAAGGGAGCCCCATAGAGAGCGGCCCTGTCGCATCCCTCCGTATATGCCGCAAGGCGGCACGACCCCACCGGGTCGTGCCGCCTTGTTTCTTCTTTCGTCAGTCGCGGGCGCCTTATTCGCTGATATTGCCCCGCATCACTTTTCCGATATTCCAGAGATGGGCCACCTTCCGGGCGGCCTCCAGCCGCTCCTCCGGCGTCTTATAGCTGCACTCCGCGGTCTGGGAGCCGCAGTCCATGCACATGACGTACCAGCACCAGCCGTTCTCCTCCTCCAGCAGACCGGCGCCGCCGCAGAAGGGGCAATCCTCCAGCCGCAGCTCTTCATAAATGTCCATTTCTCGTGTTCCTCCTCGTTTTTCATTGCACTCTTATCCGGGGCCCGCAGCCGGTAGCGGCACGCCGTGCTCCGGCAGATCTCTTTGGCATCCATTATAGCATGGATCGGCTCCGATGAAAATACGATTGTAAAAAAATGGGCCGTTTATTATAAAACAGATCCCCCGGAATCGTTGATCCCGGGGGATTTTTACAGTTTGCGGCGGAGCGGTGTTCGGGCGCCGGGCTCCGTCTCAGATCTTGACGATTTTCGCGCCGAACGGGGTCAGCGCAAGCTGTGCGATTTTGAAACACTGGTTGCCAAAGGGAATGCCCACGATCGTCATGCAGTACGCCACGCCAAGCGCCGCCGCTTCTGCGGCAAGGGCCCATCCCGTTGTGAATATCCGCAGCAGATTGAGCAGAAAACTGCCCGTACCACCGCCGAGCAGAACGGTTTTTTTGAAGGGGAAAAAGCAAAGGCTCGCTATTTTGAAACACTGCCTGCCGATGGGGATCCCCGCGATGGTAACGGACCACAGGATCCCCGTAACGGTCCACGACAGGCCTGTAATCGCACCGCCAAAGATGAACCAGATGATGATTCCCAGCAAGTTCTTCCCCTCCTCTTCGTCTGCTACTCCACGATGTCGTCCGGAAACACGTACTTTTCGTTGGCGCCGGCATCCAGGATGTCGTTTCCATTGTCGGCCAGATAATCCTCTATGTGGTCATCGCTGACGGCGAGAAACGGCTTGACAAACTGCGGTACCCGGGCGCGGCCTTGCCGATGACAGACATCGGATCCCGCCAGCCGGTGTCAACGATCACGTCATTCAGGCTGTCCGGCGTGTGATCCTGATACTGAATGACCACGTCATGATCATTCTTGATTTGAACGAGGCCCTTTTTCATGTAGCTATGCTCCCCTATATGCAGGAGATCTGCGGAAAATGAAAAGCGGCCCCACGAATTTCCTAAGTAAGGAGCGTGCGCAGTGGCATCGTACAGCAAAAAAGTGATGGATGATTATCCGTTATTGTTGATTGGATTGCCTGCTTGACTCACTCTGCTCCGCCAAAAACAGGAAATCCGAACGCCGTTCCAGTGGGAGCGGCGTTCGGATTTCTTTTTTCAAGAAGCTGGGATGGTGCTGCCAAAAGGGTTCAGAATGACGGTGAACGTTTCGTGTGCTGAAGGGCATCTCTCCCTCCCGTTTCAAACGGGACGGGAACGGCGCCGGACAGCGCTCACACTGTGTGAAGCATCAGATTGACACCTGAAAAGATCCCGTCAGACTCAGCCGATGGTGCAGTACATGAAGTACTTATAGCCCAGAGGATTGGCGAAGAAGCCCTTCACGTCCTTATTGATCATGTAGGTGTCCGTGTAGAAGTACAGCGGGCAGATACAGCCGGTGGACATCAGCAGATCCTCGGCGCGATGCATCAGCTGATAGCGGACGCCGTTGTCGGTGCAACTCTTGATGAGCTTGATGATCACGTCGTAGGTCTCGGCCCAGGTGCCGTTCTCCACCTTCACGTCATAACCCAGGTCGGTCAGATCCAGGCTGTAGGCCTTGACCTCGGCGTTGGCGCCCTTACCGAACTGGACGTCGTTGTTGCCGGAGCCGGTGGTCCACATATCCAGGAAGCAGATGGGGTCGTTGTAGTCGGCCAGCCAGCCGTTACGGGCGATGGAGTAATCGCCGTTCTTACGGGTGTTCAGGAAGGTGTTCCACTCCTGGTTCTCCAAGTTCATGGTGATACCGACGCCGGCCAGCTGAGCCTGCAAGTACTCACCGATGGCCTTGTGGGCCTCGGAGGTGTTGTACAGGTAGGTCATGGTGGGGAAGTTGGTGAACTTTCCGGCGGCCTCATCATAGGCATAGTACTTCTTCAGCACCTCGATGGCCTGGGCGTAGTTGCTCTCCACAGCCTCCTTGGACACGTCGTAGTAGCCGGTGAAGCCGGCGTTGTTGCCGGCGGTCTCATAGAACTGGGTGCCGTCGGGGTTGGTCATGCCCATGGCCACGAAGGAGGACGCGGGCACCTGACCGGCCTGGCCGATCTCCTCGACGATGTAGTTGCGGTCAAACAGCAGGCTCACGGCGTTGCGGATCTCGGCGCGGGCATTCTCAGCCTCCACACCGGTCAGACCGCTGTCGGCGGGCAGGATGTCCTCGTTGATGTTCCAGCAGACGTAGTAGGTGCCGATCTGGCCGGCGACCACATACTCATCGGGATACTCAGCCTGCAGGCTGGCCATCTCGTTGGTGGGCACGTCGTCGATCAACTGCCAGGTGCCGTTCTTGAAGTTGGCCACCATGTTGTTGGCGTCATCGGACAGATAGAACTCGATCTTATCCATCAGGATCTCGTCGGCGTCAACGTAGTTGGGGTTCTTCTCCAGGGTGATCACGCTGTTGTGATCCCAGCCGGTCATGGTGTAGGGGCCGTTGGAAACGTAGGTGGTGGGTTCGGTGGCCCAGCCCTCGTTAGCCACCACATCCTCCCGCACGGGGAAGTAGGTGGGGAATGCCAGCAGCTCGTTCCAGTAGGAGACGGCGTTGGCCAGAGTGACCTCCAGGGTCTTGTCGTCCACAGCTTTCACGTTCAGGGCGTCGGTGCCGTAGCCGTCGACGACCTCAAACATGTAGCCGTAGTCGGCGCCCAGATCCTCGGAAGCGGCGCGCTGCCAGGCAAACGCGAAGTCACCGGCGGTGACGTCCTTGCCGTCGGACCACTTCAGACCGTCACGCAGCGTGTACGTGTAGGTCACGGTACCGTCGGCGTTTTCGACGCCCTCCACCAGTTCCTCAGCGGCGTCAGGTACGATCACCAGCGCGCCGTTGCTGTCCTGGGACCATTTGGCCAGGCCGGAGAACAGGTGGCTGATCAGCGTAGCGCCGTCCACCGCGGAGTTCAGAGCTGGGTCAAGGGTATCGGGCTCGGAGGCGAGGCAGACCGCGATGCTCGAGGCGTCACCGGCCGGAGCGGGGGTATTGCCGCCGCCGCAGGCGACCAGCGCGAACATCATGATCAGCGCAAGGAGCAGTGCAAGAATCTTTTTCATGTTGGTCTTCCTTTCTTGTAATTTTTCAGAATATGCGGACCTGCCGCATACAATGAACGGTTTTTACAGCTCGTTCACCCGGTGACAGGCGACGAAGTGGCCGCTCTCCACCTCCTTGAACTCCGGCATGCTCTCGGCGCAGCAGGGTGCGGCGTGGGGGCAGCGGGTGCGGAAGGGACAGCCGGACGGGGCATTCAGCGGACTGGGGATGTCGCCGGAGAGGACGATCCTCTTATTTGCCCTCGCCACCTTCGGATCCGGCTGGGGCACGGCGGACATCAGGGAACGGGTATAGGGATGGAGCGGCTGGTCGTAGATCACGTCTGCGTCGGCCAGCTCCACCATCTTGCCCAGATACATGACGGCGATGCGGTCGCTGATATGCCGGACCACCAGGATGTCGTGGGCGATGAACAGATAGGTGAGGCCCATCTGCTCCTGCAGCTCCACGAACATGTTGATGACCTGCGCCTGGATGGACACGTCCAGCGCGGAGACGGGCTCGTCGCAGACGATGAACTCGGGCCGGAGGGCCAGGGCTCTGGCGATGCCGATGCGCTGGCGCTGGCCGCCGGAGAACTCATGGGCATACCGGGAGGCGTGTTCGCTGTTCAGGCCCACCCGGTCCATCAGCTCCAGGATCCGCTCCTCCCGTTCCTTCCGGTTCTTGTACATCCTGTGGATGTCCAGGGGTTCGCCGATGATATCCGATACGGTCATGCGGGGGTTCAGCGAGGAGTACGGGTCCTGGAAGACCATGGTGGCCTTCTTTCGCAGCTCGTGGATATCCTCCTTGGTCTTGATCGGCCGCCCGTCAAACTCCACCTCGCCGCCGGTGGGCTGGTAGAGATGCAGGATCGAACGGCCCACTGTGGTCTTGCCGCAGCCGGATTCGCCCACCAGGCCCAGCGTCTCGCCCTTCCGAATGGAGAAGGAGACGTCGTCCACTGCCTTCAGCGGCTTGGTGCGCAGCGGGCCCACGTTGATGTTGAAATACTGCTTGAGGTGACGGACATCCACCAGGGGCCGCTCGTTCTTCTCAAAGGTTCCGCTCATTCTGCCCCACCGCCTTTCTCCTCTTCCGGCACGATGGTGCCGTTTTCTACGCCTTCCTTCACGTTCATCCAGCAGGCGCTGAAGTGGTACTCATTCAGCCGCATACGCGGACACCGCTCCTTCAGACAGATCTTCATGGCGTTGTCGCAGCGCGGCGCGAAGGGACAGCCGTCCGGCATGTTCAAAAGGTCGATGGGCGTTCCGGTGATGGGATGGAGCTTGCTTCCGGCGGTATCCGCCGTGGGGATGGAGCGCATCAGGCCCTTGGTGTACTCGTGCTTGGGGTTGTAGAAGATCTCATCCGCCGTGCCCTGCTCACAGATGGAGCCGGCGTACATGACGATGACCTCGTCGCACATCTGGGCCACCACGCCCAGATCGTGGGTGATCATGATGATGGCCATGCCCAGCTCCTCCTGGAGGGACTTCATCAGGTCCAGGATCTGGGCCTGGATGGTCACGTCCAGTGCCGTGGTGGGCTCGTCGGCAATCAGAATGTCCGGTTCACAGGCCAGGGCCATGGCGATCATGACGCGCTGGCGCATGCCGCCGGAGAACTCGTAGGGATACTGCTTCATGCGCTTTTCCGGCTCGTTCACGTTGACCAGACGCAGCATCTCCACGGCCCGGTCCCAGGCCTGCTTCCTGTTGCGGTTGGTGTGGAGCAGGATCGCCTCCACCAGCTGGTGGCCGATGGTGTAGGTAGGGTTCAAAGACGTCATGGGATCCTGGAAGATGATGGAGATCTTGTTGCCGCGGACGGTCTTCATCACCGACTCGCCTGCACCCACCAGCTCCTGTCCGTCCAGCTTGATGGAGCCGGAGACGATCTTGCCGGTGGAGGCCAGGATCTGCATGATGGAATAGGCGGTAACGGATTTGCCGGAGCCGCTCTCTCCCACGATGCCCAGGACCTTGCCGCGGTCCAGGTTGAAGGAGATGCCGTTGACGGCTTTCACCTCGCCGGCAGGGGTAAAAAAGGAGGTATGAAGGTCCCGGACCTTCAGCAGTGGTTCAGTCGACATATTCTGCACTCCCTTCTCAGGTTCTCAGCTTGGGGTCAAAGGCGTCCCGGAGGCCGTCGCCGAACAGGTTCAGCGACAGGACGATCAGGGAGATGACCACAGCCGGAATGACCATGCGGTACGGATAGGAGGACAGGCCGTTCAGCGCGTCCGAGGCCAGGGAGCCCAGGGACGGCATGGGGGCGTTGACACCCAGTCCCAGGAAGGAGAGGTAGCTCTCCGTGAAGATGGCGTTGGGGATCTGCAGGGCGGTGGAGATGATGACCACGCTGATGCAGTTGGGCAGCAGGTGCTTGGTGATGACCCATCCGCCCTTGGCGCCCGCGGCACGGGCGGCCAGCACGTACTCCTGCTCTCTCAACGAGAGGATCTGGCCGCGGATCAGACGGGACATGCTGACCCAGTACAGCACACCGAAGACGACGAACAGGCTGATGATGTTGCTGCCGATCTTCTCCAGCGCCGTGCCCTCCAGGGCCGGCCCCAGGGTCAGCTTCAGCACGGAGGCCAGCAGAATGACCATCAGCATATCCGGCAGGGAGTAGATGATATCCACGATTCGCATGATGATCAGATCCACCTTGCCGCCGCAATAACCGGCGATGGATCCAATGGTCATTCCGATGATCAGCACGATGATACTGGCGAAGAAACCCACCGCCAGGGAGATGCGGGTCCCGTAGACCACGCGGATGAAGTAGTCGCGCCCGGAGGAGTCGGTGCCGAAGACGTGGGGGAAGATCTTCTCCCCTGCCGCGATCCGCTGCTGCTCCGTCTTGCCGTATTCAAAGGGGGCCAGATTGTTATAGCTGGCGTCCACGGCCTTGCCGGGCTGGACGCCCAGCATGCTCTCGTAGGAATAGGGCCAGAAGGCCGGGATGATCAGCGAGGAGAGCGTTATGACCAGGATAACGATCAGGCTGACCGTGGCGACGCGGTTCTTCAAAAGACGCTTCACGCCGTCCCGGAAGAAGGTGGAAGAGGGGCGCATCTGCACCATATACGCCTTTTCCTCATCCGTTGCCGGGATGAAGGAATCCACGTCAACGTGCATGGTAAACTTCTTATCCATATACTTCTCCCCCCCTTATTCCAGGTTGATCCGAGGATCAACCACCTTATAGAGGATATCACTGACCAGATTCATCACCACGATCAGCACCGCCAGCACAATGGTGGTGCCCATCACCATGGGATAGTCGCGGTTGGTAATGCTGCTGACAAACGCGCGCCCGATACCGGGTACGGCGAAGATCCGCTCCACCACCAGCGAGCCGGTGACGATGTAGGCCAGCATGGGGCCGAAATAAGTGATGACCGGGATCAGGGAATTCTTCAGCGCGTGGCCGAAGATGATCTTTGTGCCCGAGACGCCCTTGGCCTTGGCGGTACGGATGTAATCCTGCCCCAGTACGTCCAGCATGGAGGAGCGGGTCAGCCGCGTGATGTACGCCATGGGATAGAGGGACAGCGTAATGATCGGCAGGATCAGGCCCCCTTTTGCCGCGCCGTTGGCCGGCAGGATCATCCACGATATGGCGAACAGCACCAGCAGCAGCGAGCCCATGATAAAGGACGGCATGGAGACGAAAGCAGTGGTGATGACCATGATGATCTTGTCGATCAGCTTGTTGCGGCGGAGCGCAGCCACCGCGCCCAGCACGATGCCGGATACGCCTGCCAGAACAGCCGCAATGATGCCCAGCCGCGCGGAGGTCTTCATGCCGTCGGCGATGATGTCGATGACCATCCGGCCGCGCTGCTTCAGCGACGGGCCAAAGTCAAACCGGGTCACGATGTCCTTGAGATAGGTGCCGTACTGCACCATCAGAGGTTTGTCCAGGCCATACTTGGCCTCCAGCGCCGCCTGAGCGGCAGGGGTGATGGCCTTCTCGCTCATGAACGGTCCGCCCGGTACGGCGTGCATGACAAAGAAGGTCACCGTGATTACCACCCAGACAGTCAGGATCGCCAGACCGATCCTCTTCAGAATGTAAAACAGTGTCTTTGAATTCATAGTTCGTCCGCCTTACACCTTTCCTCTCCTCGTCACGACGGCCTCCGGCGGCTTGCGCCCCAGAGGCCTTATGTTGCTACAGTATGCCGGCACGCGGCCTCAGAAAACCCGCGGCGAGACACCTCTGTATTTAATTAGCAGTATAGTTCAATAAAGTGTGGAATGCAATACCACCCGCAGTGAATTGTATATAATGGCTAAATTCCGTCTCTCTTTTTGGGCAAATGAGCAAAAACCTCCGCCACTATCTGCCGCTGCCCCGTAAGAGAGCCGTCAAATAGTAAAATATTCGCCGTTGTAAAGGCAACATGCGGCCCCGGAAAGCATCCCCCCGCTGTCATTGTTTTTGCCCCCTTAAGACTTTTGGGCAGCATCAAGAATGCGATCAGCCTGATGCGGACCGGGGCTCGATGGAGGAGCGATGAATGACAGATATAAGAGGGCTTGACATGCGAACGAACGGTCTCTATAATAATATGCGACCGTTCGGTCGCCTTTTGCTTTGGGGGTGTTTATATGGCGAAGGATACGAAAGAGAGAATATTGGCAGCCGCGCTGGAGATGTTTTCAAAAAACGGATATGCCGGGACGAACATCCGTGAGTTGGCCGCATCTCTTGGGATGGGCAAGTCATCCATGTACCGCCACTTTGAGAGCAAAGAGGAGATTTGGAACGCCCTGCTGGACGAGATGATCGCCTACTACGCAGAGCGCTTCGGTTCGCCGGAGCATCTGCCTCCTGCGCCGGATTCCTTGGAGGGTCTGGTGGCCATGACGATGCGGATGGCGGATTTCACCGTACACGATGAAAAGATCGTGATGACACGAAAGGTGCTGTCCATAGAGCAGTTCCGGGACGAGCGTGCCCGGGAACTGGCGACCAGGCATTTTCTGACGGGGCTCACGGAGATGTTCACGCAGATCTTCGCAGGCATGATGGACAATGGGCTGCTCCGGCAGGATGATCCGAAGATGCTGGCCTTTTCCTACACCGCGCCGATCTCGGCACTCATTCACCTGTGCGACCGGGAGCCGGAGAAAACGGAGGCCGCCATGGCACAGATCGAGGCCTTCAGCCGGCACTTTGTCAAAACATTTCAAAAGACAGGGGAATGAAAATGAGCAAATCCGTATGGATTGAAAACATGATTCACCGGGCAACGGAGAAACTGGGTGAAACGAAATATGTCGGATGGTGCCCGTCGAGCGGTTATTGCAGCAGAAACCGTAAAGGCGGCAATCGGGAATATTGAAGAGGTATCTATGAAAGAATACATCGCCTACTGCGGGCTGGATTGCGAGAGCTGCGAGGCCCGGCTGGCAACCGTACATCATGATGACGCGCTGCGCCGGAAGGTGGCAGAGCTCTGGTCGGGGCTCAACGACGTGAAGATCACGCCGGACATGATCCATTGCGTCGGCTGTCGGATCGACGGGGTAAAAACGCCCTACTGCGATTCCCTCTGCCCCATCCGCCGGTGCGCCCTGGGCAGGAAGCTGGAGACCTGCGGCGGCTGCGGCGAGATGGGCACCTGTGAAAAACTGGGTGCGATCACCCGCAACAACGCGGACGCCTCGAGAAATCTGAGGGGATACACCTATATCACCCTTCGTGACCGCCCGGAACTCATGGATACGGTGGCGGAGTGGTTCCACGGGAAATGGCGGGTTCCGAAGGAGGCCTACCTGGAGTGCATGCGGGCCTATCTGACCGGTGCAACGGAGTACGGCTGGTATCTGTGTCTGGACGGCGACCGGATCATCGGCGGAATGGGCGTCATCGAAAACGACTTCCATGACCGAAAGGATCTGGCGCCCAACGTCTGCGCAGTTTACACAGAGGAGCCCTACCGCTGTCAGGGCATCGCCGGGCGGCTTTTGAACATGGTGGTGGCGGATATGCGATCCAAAGGCGTCTCACCGCTGTACCTTGTCACCGATCACACCGGTTTTTACGAGCGCTACGGCTGGGAATTCCTCTGCATGGTGCAGGGCGACGGCGAGCCGGAGATGACGAGGATGTATATCCACAGATAGGGGGGAAATGCAATGAACACAAATGACTATATCATTCGTTTCGAGGAAAAAGAGGATTACAGAGAAGTGGAAAACCTGGTCCGGGAATCCTTCTGGAACGTGTACCGCCCGGGCTGCAGCGAGCACTATGTGATCCATGTGCTGCGGGATGACCCGGCCTTTGTGAAGGAGCTGCGGGAGCCGGAATATCCTGCGCGTTATACAGTTTCCCGCGCAAAACACTCGAAGGAAGTGAAGCGGCATGAAATACAACAAAACCATCACGCTGAAGGATGGCAGCGCATGCGTCCTCCGAAACGGTGCAGAGCAGGACGGACAGGCCATGCTGGATATCTTCGTTCTGACCCACGCGCAGACGGATTATCTGCTCACCTACCCCGATGAAACCCACATGACAGTGGAGCAGGAGGTGCAGTTTTTGAGGGAGAAGGCAGAGAGCCAGACTGAAATTGAGCTTCTGGCAGAGGTGAACGGAACGATTGTCGGGGTGGCCGGAATCGGCTGCGTCGGGAAGAGAGAGAAGGTCAGGCACCGGGCCCGGTTTGGCATCAGCGTGGACAAAGCCTATTGGGGACTCGGCATCGGGCGGGCGCTGACGGAGACTTGCATCGAATGCGCCAAGGCCGCGGGATATGCCCAGATGGAGCTGGAGGCGGTGGCGGAGAACAAAAACGCCCTCGCCCTCTATGAGAGCGTGGGCTTTGTGGAGTATGGGCGAAACCCCAAGGGATTCCGCTCCCGGCTGGCCGGGTGGCAGGAGCTGGTGCTCATGCGGCTGGAACTGGACAGATGACAGTCAAGCAAGCCGGGAACAGCGAGGCGTTAACATGAGTCTGATAACGAAAACAGTGGAAAGCAGAATTCTTGGGAAAACCATGAACCTGTCGGTTTATTGCCCGGACGGGTATGAAGATACAGACCTTCCGGTTCTCTGTTTTCTCCATGGCAGAACAGGCGATGAACGGCTCTTGCAGCAGCTGGGGATGGACAGAATGGCGGATAGGCTGATGAAGGCCGGAGAAATGGAGCCCCTGCTCATTGTTTGTCCAAATATGGACAACAGCAGAGGGATCAATTCCTCGGATGAATACGGAGAGATCAGCGGCAAGTATGGCATTGTCCATAAGGGCCGGTATGCGGACTATCTGGTTGAGGAGGTCATACCGTTTGTTGACCGCGCTTTTCATACCGTCCGGGATCGCCGGGGAAGATACATAGGCGGTATTTCTTCCGGCGGGTATGCTGCTCTGCACATCGGGTTGCGCCATCAGGAACTGTTCTCCAAAATCGGCGGCCATATGCCTGCCATTGACTTGTCCTACGCGGAGGAGGACGAGTGCTATTTTGCAGATGAGGCGATGTGGCTGAAGTACGATCCGGTTTCAATCGCTGAGAACGCCGTCTTTGATGACGTGAAGGTTTTTCTGGATGACGGACGGGATGATGAGGGGCAGTTCTACCGCGCCTGCGAGAAGCTGTTCCTCATATTGAAGCAGAAGGGCGTCGATGTGCAGAACCACCTTTTTGAAGGATGTCACAACGGGGAATACGTCATCTCCCATATGAACGCCTATCTCCGCTTTTACGGCAATTGAGCCGGCATGATTGGGAGGTACTCATGGAAAACCTGGTATTGTATATCCACGGCAAGGGCGGCAGCGCCTCGGAGAGTGAGCATTACACACCGCTGTTCCCCGGCTGTAAGGTCATGGGTTTGGATTATCAGACCTTTACCCCGTGGGAAACAGGGAAGGAAATCCACGAAGCGGTGAAAAAACTGAAAGACAAGTATAAAAACATCACCTTGATTGCCAACAGCATCGGCGCGTTTTTCAGCATGAACGCCGGGATCGATAAAATGATTCGCAGGGCATATTTCATTTCTCCCATCGTCGATATGGAGCGGCTGATCCACGACATGATGTCTTGGGCCAATGTGACAGAGGAGCAGCTGAAAGCGGAGGGCGTGATCCGGGCCGCCTTCGGCGAGGATCTGTCGTGGGACTATCTGTGCTATGTCCGGGAGCATCCCATTCGATGGAAGGCGCCCACTGAGATCCTATACGGGAGAAACGACAATCTGACTTTATACGAAACGATCGCGGCGTTCGCAAAGGAACACAACGCGAGACTGACCGTGATGGAAAACGGCGAGCATTGGTTCCACAGGCAGGAACAAATGAAGTTCCTGGACGAGTGGATCGGGAGCTGTGAGAGCGACAGAGTGCGCTCAACCAGGATAGAAGCAGACGCCTAAAAGATACCCGCCAGCCGGAAGCGGATAGATGCCTCGATCGCCTCTGAGTCGGATGCGCAACGAGAATCGGCTTATACAGAGATGCCGGATGGCTGTCTGAGGAGGCTGTACTGAACGATCTGATCTGCAAGGGAATGGGCAACGCAGGATACGCACTGATGCTGTCGATGAGATTGTTAGCAAGATCAGAACGTTCAAAAGAAATTGAAGGCCCAAAATATACAATACATACAAAACAGGTATGAATGACCATATTCTGCGTGTTCTGTCGGGGTAAGTTTTCTCCCAATAAGGGTAAAAATAAGGGTAAACTTGTTTGCGGTGAAAAAGAGACCCGCAATTTTCAGAATAATTTCGTCCGAGTTTTGGCACTTTTTACAAAAAGAAAACCCGTATTCGTAACGAATACGGGTTTTCAGGGAATGGCAGGGGCAGAAAGATTCGAACTCTCGACACGCGGTTTTGGAGACCGCTGCTCTACCAGCTGAGCTATACCCCTATATCCGGGCCTTACTATGTAAGCCCTATTTCAAACTACGACAACTTGCCATAGGTGTTTTATGGTGGGCCTTCGGGGACTCGAACCCGGGACCGGACGGTTATGAGCCGTCTGCTCTAACCAACTGAGCTAAAGGCCCAAGTCACTCGGAGAAAAAAAGCGTGCCGCCACTTGTTGAGTGGCGGCACACCCCTACATGGCGCCTTCTGTAGGGCTCGAACCTACAACCCTTCGGTTAACAGCCGAATGCTCTACCATTGAGCTAAGAAGGCGTGTTGGCGCTACCTATTTTTCCGGGCCGTCTCCAGCCAAGTATCGTGGGCAGAAGCGAGCTTAACTTCCGTGTTCGGGATGGGAACGGGTGGACCCT
>ONGR01000006.1 GCA_900317425.1 uncultured Eubacteriales bacterium
GTGATAGGGGGGCTCATAGCCGTCCAGGATGCCGGGCTGGTCGTTCTGGGCGTTGTCCAGTTCGCGGACCCAGGTGCACTCGATGACCTGGATGGCGTCGGTCAGCACCTGGGGACGCTGCTCGCCGGTCTCCTCCTCGATCTGGCTCTTTTCCAGGCGGAAGTTGCACTTGGGCATCTTGTCCTCGGGCTTGTCGCCGGGCCAGGAGAGCTTGACGCACTCCTTGAAGGTCTTGGGGTTGTCGTCCACGAAGTTGATGGCGCATTTGCCGCTGCGCAGGATGTTCTGTGCGGTGTTGGAGGAGTTGCGGCAGCACAGCAGCATGGCGTAGTAGCCCTTGCCCGCCACGTAGTAAGGCTGGCACAGGGAGTAGGGGCCCAGGGTGGTGGTGCCGTTTTCACACAGGGTGCTGATGACCACCGTGGGCATGGGGAAGAACAGGGACGTCTGGTAGAAGTTGTCGACGACGCGGAGATTTTCAAAGCTGCTCATGTAATTCCTCCTTTTGATCTGATATCAGCTTTTTCAGCTCTTGGTATATACGCTCAAACGGGGTGTTTGAGATCGTCCAGGTCAGCAGCGCCTCGGCGATGAACCGGGCGGTAAAGCCGTCGGCGGAAGGCGCAAACGGCTCGATGAGATCGGCCAGCTGCTCCCGCAGCTGCAGATGGCGCCCCAGCAGCGCTCCGGAAACGGCTTTGGCGGCATCGGGGTCGGTAAACAGTGTTTGGTGTTTCCGGGTGAAGGCGAGAAGCTCCTCATATATTGTACGCAGGCAGTCCTCTCCATTTTCCCGGTTCCGCTCGCCCATGGCGGCAAGAGACTTCTTCCAGTCCTCCGCCACGAAGGACGCGATCAGGCTCTCCTTTGACGGAAAATAGTTGTAGACCGTCCCCACCGCGATGCCGCAGGCGCCGGCCACGGAGCGGATGGTGGTCTTGGCGTAGCCCCGCTCCACGACCTGTCGTCTGGCCTCGGCCAGCAGCTGCTGCGGCGCGTTTTCAATCAGTTTGGGCATTCGTCACGCACCCCTTTTCCGCATCAGCGAAAGGATCGCGTCCGCCGCGAGGCGGATTTGCTCCTCGGTGGAGATGGTGGGCATACCGTCGCCCCGCTGTTCGCCATACATGCCGAATCCGGCGTGGCAGCCGCCCTCGATAACCAGTTCCCCGGTGTCAGGCGGCAGATTGGCTCTGTTTTTTTCATAGTCGCCGGCGTTCATGACGCCGTCCTCACTGCCGCGGACGGACAGCACTCCAAGGCCGCTGTCCGACAGATCCTTCGAGGCGTAGGAGGCCAGCAGGACCAGCCCGTCAAAGCCGTCGTGCCCCGCCAGGTAGTCGGCCGCCATGACGCCGCCCAGGGAGTGTCCGCCCAGGTACCAGTGTTTTACCCCGGGATATGCCTCCCGGATACCGTCGGCGGCGTTCTCGTCCAGGACCGCCAGATGGCACGGCATTTTGCAGATCACGCAGAATACGCCGTTTGCCGCCAGCCGGCACATCAGCGGCGCGTATGCGTCCTCGGCCACCTTGCCGCCGGGGTAGAAGATCCATCCGTAATCCTCATGTCCCGTGCCGAACGTCAGATCTCCGTTTTCCAGAACGTGTTCCTCAACGGTGTAATCCGCCGAAAATGCCTGGATTGCCGTCTCATCGGCGGGGTAGTACGTCGTCAGATACGCCGTGCACACGCCGGTCAGAATCGCCAGAATAAGGAGCGGGATCAAAATGCGCCGGAGCTTCCGGCGGCTTCTGTTTACACCCGGCTGATTGTTGTTTTCCTTCTTTGCCACCAAAGGCCCCTCCTCGCCGCGGCCACGCAGGCCATCCCGGCCCGGCCGTGATGCCGGCAACTGCATGACCGGCACTTTAGCAAATCGCTTTATGAACATGTTCATTCTATGCCCGATCCCTTATTTTGTCAAGCGCAGGCTCATTTGCGGCGCCCCGGGGCGCTTTCCCTTCTTGACTTTTGTGAAAAGCTGCGTTATCATGGTAGCCGCTAACGAAAAATAGCGTTTGAGTGCCGTCTGCACCTGAAATGGGCGGGCGGAGAATAGGAAATCCGGTCAAAATCCGGAACGGTACCGCCACTGTATGCGCGGAGACCGTACGCGCGGCGAAAGCCGGCCATTGGGGGACCCCGAGAAGGCCGCGTACGGATCAGTGATGCGTAAGTCAGGAGACCTGCTCAAACGGTTGATGCCTGCGCCCCCGGATCATGGGGTCACGGCGCTTTCTTTGCGGAAAAACGGCCGCGGAAGGGTATCTTTCCGCGGCTTTTATTTTTGTCCCGCTATCCCGTATACCGGGAAATATATACATCACACAGGAGGAAATCAAGATGAAAAAAGCAAAAACGATTCTTTCCCTGGTGCTGGCTCTGTGCATGGTTCTGGCTCTCGCTGCCTGCGGCAGCAAGCCCGCTGAGCCCGCCAATCCCAATCCCGCTCCCGTCACCGAGAAGACCGATCAGGAACTGGCCGATGAGGTGGCCGCTCTGATCGACGCCATCTACGTCCAGGAGCGCAACGAGAACACCGACGAGCAGTGCGCCGCCGCCAAGGCCGCCTGGGATGCTCTGACCGATGCGCAGAAGGAACTGGTGGAGGGCGAGGAAGCCGATCCCGACTACTTCGGCCGCGACACCGGCGATGCCTCCAAGGACGATCCCCGCAACGGCGACGAGATCGGCGAGAAGGAGCTGCTGGTCGTCAGCTTCGGCACCTCCTTCAACGACAGCCGCGCCACGGATATCAAGGGCATCGAGGACGCCCTGCAGGCCGCTTTCCCCGACTGGTCCGTCCGCCGCGCTTTCACCGCTCAGATCATCATCAACCACGTCCAGGCCCGTGACGGCGAGAAGATCGACAACATGGACCAGGCCCTGGAGCGCGCCGTGGCCAACGGCGTCAAGACCCTGGTGATCCAGCCCACCCATCTGATGCACGGCGCCGAGTACGACGAGCTGACCGCGGCTGTGGAGAACTACAAGGACAAGATCCCCACCATCGTCGTGGCCGAGCCCCTGCTGGGCGAGGTGGGCGATGACGCCACCGTCATCAATGCCGACAAGCAGGCCGTCGCCACCTGCGTGGTGAACGAGGCCGTGAAGGAGAGCGGCTTTGCCTCTCTGGACGAGGCCGAGCAGGCCGGCGTCGCCTACGTGTTCATGGGCCACGGCACCGCCCACACCGCCAAGGTCACCTATTCCCAGATGCAGACCCAGATGAACACCCTGGGCTACAAGAACGTCTTCATCGGCACCGTGGAGGGCGAGCCCGAGGAGACCGCCTGCGAGAACATCATCGAGGCCGTTTCCGCCGCCGGCTACAAGACCGTCGTGCTGCGTCCCCTGATGGTGGTGGCCGGCGATCACGCCAACAACGACATGGCCGACCCCGAGGATCCCGAGTCCTGGGTCAGCATGTTCACCGCCAGCGCCAAGTTTGAGAAGATCGACACCCAGATCGCCGGTCTGGGCCGGATCGCCGACGTGCAGGCCCTGTACGTGGCCCACGCCCAGGCTGCCATCGACTCTCTGGAGAAGTAACGGAGGACCCCATGGGTAAAAGAGTTGCGGCGCTGCTCTCTCTGCTGGCCCTGTGCTGCGTGTTTCTGGCGGCCTGCGGCGGCAAGAGCAGCGAGCCCGTCCTGCCGGACGGCGTCTACACGGTGGACGTCACCACCGGCAGCTCCATGTTCCACATCAACGACACCTGTGACGGCAAGGGGACGCTGACAGTCAGGGACGGCCAGATGACCGTTCACATCACCCTGGCATCCAAGAACATCGTCAACCTGTTCCCCGGAACGGCGGAGGACGCGGCGAAGGAGGGCGCAGCCCTCATCGAGCCCACCGTCGACACCGTGACGTACCCCGACGGTATGAGCGACGAGGTCTACGGCTTTGACGTTCCCGTCCCCTGTCTGGATCAGGAGTTCCCCGTGGCCATCATCGGCACCCACGGCAACTGGTACGAGCACATGGTCACCGTCTCCCACCCGGAGCCGGCAGAGTGATCCATCCCATATCGTTCCCACAGGGCGGCCGGCACATGCCGGCCGCCCTGCTCTTTTGCCGGCTGCCGATCGCCCGCGGCAAAATCCGGCGTTGCGGCGGCGGTTTTTCCATGATAGAATCAACTTTACGGGACGGATCCGCCCCGTGATGATCGATCCTTTTGGGGAATACTATCCCGGTAGAACCATCCCCGCATCATAATACCACCCCGAATATCGAGAGGAGAACGACAATGATCTACGATGCAGCCATTATCGGCACGGGCCCTGCCGGCGTGTCCGCCGCCCTGACCCTGAAGGCCAATGAGAAGAATTTTATCTGGATCGGCAGCAAAGCTTTCAGCGACAAGGTAGGCAAGGCCGAGCGCATCGCCAACTATCCCGGCCTGCCCATGGTCACCGGCGCCGAGATGAACGAGGTGTTCCGCCGCCAGTGCGAGGAGCGGGGCATCGCCATCGAGGACCGGATGGTGACCTCCATCGTCAAGTTCGGCGACCACTACGCCCTCACCGCCGGCAGCGAGTTCTACGAGACCTATACCGTCATCTTCGCCACCGGCGTCACCGCCGTGGGTCTGCTCCCCGGCGAGGCGGAGCTGGTGGGCAAGGGCGTCAGCTACTGCGCCACCTGCGACGGCTTCCTCTATAAGGGCAAGACCATCGCCGTCATCTGCAACGCCAAGCGCTTTGAGCATGAGGTGGAGTTCCTGGCCCAGCTGGCGGAGAAGGTGTACTACTTCCCGCTGTACAAGGACCCCGGCCAGTTCCCCGCCAACGTGGAGCTCATGGATGAGCGGGCGGTGAAGATGAACGCCGAGAACGGCAAGTTTGCCTCCCTGACCCTGAAAAACGGCGAGACCATCCCCGCCAGCGGTGTGTTCTGCCTCCGGGACAGCGTGTCCCTTGCCACGCTGCTGCCGGGCCTTGCCACGGAACAGGGCCACATCGCCGTGGACCGGAAGATGGTCACCAACCTGCCCGGCTGCTTCGCCGCCGGCGACTGCACCGGTCGGCCCTATCAATACGTGAAGGCCGCCGGCGAGGGCAACGTGGCCGCCCACAGCGCCATCGATTATCTGGCGGAGAAGAACGCAAAGTAACTGTCCGTTCCATGGCGGTACCATGACGACAGCAAGCGGAGGTGGACCTATGGATCTGGCCCTCATCGGATACTGCGGCGTGGATTGCGCCGCCTGTGCGGATTACGTCGGCAAGGTGTGTCCCGGCTGCCGGCTGAGCACCTGGCCGGAGGGGGATGAGTGTCCTCCCGTGGCCTGCTGCCGGAAGCAGGATATCACCTGCTGCGGCCTGTGCCCCACGTTCCCCTGCGATATGATGTCGGAATTCTACAAGGAATCGGAGAGCCACCGGACGGCCGGCGTCCTCATGGCTTCCCTCCGCCGGCAGGCTGAGGGGAAAGACGCCGTCTGCCCGTAACCCGCTTTGCGGTGATCACAGCGAAAAAAGCAGCACCCCGAACGGGGTGCTGTTGCTTCTTTTTCTCATATTTATCTGGAAAACACGGCGCGCCTGTGATAATATGAATGGAACAACGCTGCGATCTGTAACAGCTCACGAAAAACACAGTTTGGGATAGAATAGCTTATGAACAGAGAAACCGGCAAAACGAAAACGGGCAGCGGCAACACCGGGCTCCTTCTCCGCTTTCTGCGGGGCAGCAAGCTGCTCTTCGCGCTGAGCATCCTGTGCTCGGCACTGACCACCCTGGTGGATATGCTGAACCCCCAGATCATCCGCGGCACCATCGACAACGCCGTGGGCGGCAAGCCATCGGACTTCCCCCTCTGGGTCAACGACATCGTGGATCGTCTGGGCGGCTTTTCCTACATCGGGCAGCACCTGTGGATCCCGGCCCTGGCCATCGCCGGTCTGGGCGTTGTGCGGGTGGCCGCCCAGTTCGGCACCACCATGCTGAACTCCTGGGGCTCCGAGGTCCTGGTGAAGAACATGCGGGACACCCTCTTCTCCCACATCGCCCGGCTGCCCTACGCCTGGCACATGAAAAACGGCACCGGCGACATCATCCAGCGCTGCACCACCGACGTGGACCGCATGCGCTCCTTCGTGGCCGAGCAGCTGACGGCGGTGTTCCGCATCCTGATCCTGGTGGCCATGTCCCTCTACTTCATGTTCTCCATGCACGTGAAAATGGCCGTCATCGCCACCGTGCCCATCCCCGTCATCCTGGCCTACTCCGTCATCTTCCGCAAGGAGATGCACGAGGGCTTCCGCCGCTGCGACGAGGAGGAGGGCAAGGTCTCCGACATCGTCCAGGAGAACCTGACCGGCGTGCGGGTGGTGCGCGCCTTCGCCAGCGAGGGCCGGGAGCGGGAGCACTTTGAGAAGGTCAATGAAAACTACACCGGCCGCTGGGTCCATATGGGCCACGTTATCGGCAAGTTTTTCTCCATCCAGGACATCCTCTGCGGCCTCCAGATCCTTCTGGTGACGGTCTTCGGCGCGGTGTTCGTCGTCCGGGGCCAGATGACCGCCGGCGAATACATCGCCTTCATCTCCTACAACACCATACTGTCCTTCCCCATCCGCCGTCTGGGCCGTATGCTCTCGGAGATGGCCAAGGCCGGCGTGTCCCTGGACCGCCTGGCCTACGTGATCGACGCCGAGCCCGAGCAGGATCGCCCCGGCGCCACGGATGCGGATATGCACGGCGACATCCGCTTCGAGGACGTCCACTTCGCCTATGAGGAGGGCCACGAGGTCCTCAAGGGTATCAACGTGACGGTCCCCCACGGCACCACCCTGGGCATTCTGGGCGGCACCGGCTCCGGCAAGAGCACCCTCATGCTCCTGCTGGATAAGCTCTACGAGCTTCCGGAGGGCCAGGGCCGCATCACCATCGGCGGTGTGGACATCCGGGACATCCGCACCGAGCACCTGCGCCAGAACATCGCCATGGTGCTCCAGGAGCCCCATCTGTTCAGCCGTTCCATCGCCGACAACATCGCCATGGCCGGCGACCACCTGGACCGGGCGGCCATTGAGCAGGCCTCCCAGGCCGCCTGTCTCGCCGAGGCCATCGAGGGCTTCCACGAGGGCTACGACACCTTCGTGGGCGAGCGGGGCGTGACCCTCTCCGGTGGTCAGAAGCAGCGCACCGCCATCGCCCGGGCGCTGACCCAGAACGCCCCCATCATGATCTTCGACGACTCCCTCTCCGCCGTGGACAACCAGACCGACGCCAAGATCCGCGCCTCTCTGGAGGAGCGCTTCGGCACGGCCACCATCATCATCATTTCCCACCGGATCACCACCCTCTCCCGGGCGGATCAGGTCGTGGTCCTGGAGGACGGCCGCATCACCGAGCACGGCACGCCGGATGAGCTCAAATCGGCCGGCGGCACCTACCAGAAGATCTATGAGATCCAGCTGGGCATCGAGAAGGGAGGCGCACAATGAAGGAAAAGAAAGAGAAGATCGCCCTCCCGTTTTTCGGCATCCCCCGGCTCCTCCCCTTTGCCAAGCCCTACAAAAAGCAGTTTCTGGGCCTGGTGGCGGCACAGGTGCTCTGCAGTCTGTCCGACGTGGCCCGTCCCGTGCTGCAGAAGTACGCTCTGGACCACTTCGTCAAGGCCGGCACCCTCTCCGGTATCGTCCCCTTCGCGGCGGTATACGCCCTGCTGATCGTGCTGACGGCGCTGGTGAGCTACTTCGGCGTCCGGAGCTGCATGGCCACGGAGGTCCGTCTGAACCGGGATATGCGCAACAAGGCCTTCGCCCATCTGCAGGAGCTCTCCTTCGACTACTATAATCAGAACAGCGTGGGCTATATCCACGCCCGGGTCATGAGCGACACCAGCCGCATCGGCGAGCTCTTTACCTGGCAACTGTTCGACGGCACCTTCTTCGCCATCTTCGTTCTGGGCGCCGCCGTGGTCATGCTGAAGATCAACGTGACCCTCACAGGTCTGGTGTTCCTGGTGGTGCCGGTGATCGCCCTGCTGTTCGCCTTTTTCCAGCAGCGGCTCTTCGACCTGCATCAGCAGATCCGGGAGATCAACTCCCACATCACCGGCAACTTCAACGAGGGCATCACCGGCGCCAAGACCATCAAGTCTCTGGCGGTGGAGAAAAAGATCGACAGCGAATTCCGGGAGGAGACCTCCCACATGAAGCGCACGGTGCTCCAGTCCGCCCGGACCCACGGCGCCTTCTCCATGATCACCAACCTGGCCTCCTCCTGCGCCCTGGCGCTGGTGCTGTGGAAGGGCGGCATCCTGGCCGCCGACCAGGTGGGCACCTTCTCCCTCTTCATGAGCTATGCCCAGGATCTGATGGAGCCGGTGCGCTGGCTGGTGGAGGTGCTGGCCCTGCTGGTCCAGGCCCAGGTCAACATCGGCCGCTTCACCGACCTGCTGGCTCTGAAGCCCACGGTGACGGACACGGCGGAGGTCATCGAAACATACGGCGACTGCTTCCACCCCAAAAAGGAGAACTGGGAGCCCATCCGGGGCGACATCGAGTTCGAGCACGTGGACTTCAAGTACCCCGACGGCGAGGAATACATCCTGACGGATTTCAATCTGAAGATCCCCTTCGGCACCAACGTGGCCATCGTGGGTGAGACAGGCGCCGGCAAGTCCACTCTGGCCAGTCTCATCTGCCGGTTCTACGAGCCCACCCGGGGCCGCCTGCTCATCGACGGCCGGGACGCCCGGGACCGCTCCCAGCTGTGGCTCCACTCCGCCCTGGGCTACGTGCTCCAGTCCCCCCACCTGTTCTCCGGCACCATCCGGGACAATCTGGTCTATGGCAAGCCCGACGCCACCGAGGAGGAGATCGACCGGGCCATCCGGCTGGTCTCCCTGGACAGCGTCCTGGCCAAGCTGGAGAAGGGGCTGGACACCGACGTGGGCGAGGGCGGCGACCTGCTCTCCACCGGTGAGAAGCAGCTGATCTCCTTTGCCCGGGCCATTCTGGCCGACCCCAAGATCGTGGTGCTGGACGAGGCCACCGCCTCCGTGGATACCATCACCGAGCAGAAGATCCAGTCCGCCATCGACCAGGTGATCCGGGGCCGCACCTCCATCGTCATCGCCCACCGGCTCTCCACCGTCAAGGACGCGGATATCATTCTGGTGGTCCAGGACGGCAAGATCATCGAGCAGGGCCGCCACAGCCAGTTGCTGGCCCGGAAGGGGCACTATTACGACCTGTGGATGCGCCAGTATGAGGACGCGGCCATCTCCCGGGTGTGGGAGGAGACCTCCGGGAAGAAGGCACAGCGCTGAGCTTATCACACGAAATATTATCACCAAAAAAAAGAGCGGCGTATGCCGCTCTTTTTTCGTCCCCCTTGTCAGACAGACATTTCCCCCTGACGTATGTTTTCCGGCGCCGTTTCCGGCTCCTTTCCTCGATTATACGACAATCCCGCGGAAAATGTGTGTGCCTGCGGCCCAATTTCCGTTTTTTTCTTCTGCCCCGCCGGCATTCCTCTTTCTCCGGCAAAAACGGGGGTCTTCCCCCGGTCTCCACTTCCCCGTTGCGCGCCGGCAAGGCGAAACGGCCGGTCAAATGCAGCGGCTGTCACAATCTCTCGTTCCCGGCGGATGCCATGACGATACGGACACAAAAAACAGGAGCGGATCCCTGGATCCACTCCTGCTTTTATTCGGAAGATATCAGAACAATCCGGAAATCACGCCGTTCTCGTCCACGTCGATCCGCTCGGCGGCGGGGACCCTGGGCAGGCCCGGCATGGTCATGATGTCGCCGGTATAGGCCACGATGAAGCCGGCGCCGGCGGACACCTTCAGGTTCCGCACCGTGACGGTGAAGCCCTCCGGGGCGCCCAGCAGAGTCGGGTCGTCGGAGAAGCTGTACTGGGTCTTGGCCACGCAGATGGGGAGCTTGTCAAAGCCCAGCTCCGTGAGCTGCTGCGCCTTCTTCTTGGCCGCAGGCAGGAGCAGCAGGTGCTTGGCGTGGTAGACCCGCTTGGCAATGGCGCGGATCTTCTCCTCGATGGGCAGATCCAGCTCATAGGAGCAGCGGAAATCATTGGGCTGCTCGCACAGACGGACCACCTCTTCGGCCAGGGCCATGCCGCCCTCGCCGCCCTTGGCCCACACCTCGCTGAGGGCCACGTTGACGCCCAGCTCGCTGCACCGCTTCTCCACCAGATCCAGTTCCGCCTTGGTATCGGTGGGGAAGGCGTTGATGGCCACCACGCAGGGCAGGCCGAACACGTTCTTGATGTTGTCCACGTGCTGCAGCAGGTTGGGCAGGCCCTTCTCCAGAGCCTCCAGGTTCTCGTTATTGAGATCCGCCTTGGCCACGCCGCCGTGATACTTCAGGGCGCGGACGGTGGCCACGATGACCACGGCGGAGGGATGGAAGCCGGCCATGCGGCACTTGATGTCCAGGAACTTCTCAGCGCCCAGATCGGCGGCGAAGCCCGCCTCGGTGACGGCGTAGTCGCCCAGCTTCAGCGCCATGCGGGTGGCGGTGATGGAGTTGCAGCCGTGGGCGATGTTGGCGAAGGGGCCGCCGTGGATAAAGGCGGGGGTGCCCTCCAGCGTCTGGACCAGATTGGGCTTCAGGGCGTCCTTCAGCAGGGCGGCCATGGCGCCCTCGGCCTTCAGATCGTGGGCGGTGACGGGCTTGCCGTCGTAGGTATAGCCCACGATGATCCGGGCCAGACGTGCCTTCAGGTCGGTGATGTCGCTGGCCAGGCACAGGACCGCCATGACCTCGCTGGCCACGGTGATCTCAAAGCCGTCCTCCCGGGGCACACCCTGGACCTTGCCGCCCAGGCCGTCCACGATGTGGCGCAGCTGGCGGTCGTTCATATCCACGGCGCGCTTCCAGGTGATCTGTTTGGGGTCGATGCCTAAGGCGTTGCCCTGCTGGATATGGTTGTCCAGCATGGCGGCCAGCAGGTTGTTGGCCGCGCCGATGGCGTGGAAGTCGCCGGTGAAGTGGAGGTTGATGTCCTCCATGGGAACCACCTGGGCATAGCCGCCGCCGGCGGCGCCGCCCTTGACGCCGAACACCGGGCCCAGAGAGGGCTCCCGGAGCGCCACGATGGCGTTCTTGCCGATCTTCCGCAGGCCGTCCGTCAGGCCCACGCTGGTGGTGGTCTTGCCCTCGCCCGCCGGAGTGGGGGTGATGGCGGTGACCAGGATCAGCTTGCCGTCCGGCTTGTCCGCCAGGTCCCGCAGCAGCTGGTAGTCCACCTTGGCCTTGTAGCGGCCGTAGGGCTCCAGATATTTCTCGTCCACGCCGGCCTTGGCCGCAATATCGGTGATGGGCCGCATGGGGCAGGCCTGGGCGATCTCGATGTCAGTTCTCATGACAAATCCCTCCTCAAATTATTACTGACTCTGTCTGGTGGTGCGCAGCGTCACGTCGTGATAGCCGCCCTCCACGATGCTGGTGGAGGACACCACCGTCAGCTTGGCGTTCTTCTGCAGCTCACCGATGGTCAGCACGCCGCAGTTGCACATGGTGGACTTGACCTTGTAGAGGCTCTTGCGCACGTTCTCGCGCAGGGGGCCGGCGTAGGTGACGTAGGAGTCCACGCCCTCCTCGAAGGACAGGCCCTCCTTGCCGCCCAGGTCGTAGCGCTGCCAGTTGCGGGCGCGGTTGCTGCCCTCGCCCCAGTACTCCTTCACCACCGTGCCGTTGATGGTCAGCTTGGTGGTGGGGCTCTCGTCAAACCGGGCGAAGTAGCGGCCCAGCATCAGGAAATCGGCGCCCATGGCCAGAGCCAGCGTCATGTGATAGTCGTGGACGATGCCGCCGTCGGAGCAGATGGGCACGTAGATGCCGGTCTTCTCATAGTACTCGTCCCGGGCGGCGGCCACGTCGATGAGGGCACTGGCCTGACCGCGGCCGATGCCCTTGGTCTCGCGGGTGATGCAGATGGATCCGCCTCCGATGCCCACCTTGACAAAGTCGGCGCCGGCCTCCGCCAGGAAGAGGAAGCCTTCCCGATCCACCACGTTGCCGGCGCCCACCTTCACGGTGTCGCCGTAATTGGCCCGGATCCAGTCGATGGTCTTCTTCTGCCAGCAGGAGTAGCCCTCGGAGGAGTCGATGCACAGTACGTCGGCGCCGGCCTCCACCAGAGCGGGGACGCGCCGGGCGTAGTCGCGGGAGTTGATGCCCGCGCCTACCAGATAGCGCTTCTCCTTGTCCAGCAGCTCCAGCGGATTGTCCTTGTGGTTGGCATAGTCCTTGCGGAAGACGAAGTAGGCCAGGCGGCCCTCACCGTCCACGATGGGCAGGGTGTTGAGCTTGTGGTCCCAGATGATGTCGTTGGCCTCCTTCAGCGTGGTGCCCAGAGGGGCGGTGACCAGCTTCTCCAGGGGGGTCATGAAGGTCGCCACCTTCTCCTCGCCCGTCATGCGGCTGACCCGGTAGTCGCGGCTGGTGACCATGCCCAGCAGCTTGCCATTGGCGGTGCCGTCGTCGGTGACGGCCACGGTGGAGTAGCCGTTGCGCTCCTTCAGGGCCAGGATGTCCGCCAGCGTGTTGTCCGGGGTCACGTTGGAGTCGCTGACCACGAAGCCGGACTTGTAGTTCTTCACCCGGGCCACCATGGCGGCCTCGGACTCGATGCTCTGGGAGCCGAAGATGAAGGAGATGCCGCCCTCCTTGGCCAGGGCGATCGCCAGCGTGTCGTTGGACACGGACTGCATGATGGCGGAGGTCATGGGGATGTTCAGGGAGATGGCCGGCTCCTCGCCCTTGCGGAAACGGACCAGGGGGGTCTTGAGAGACACGTTGTCCGGCACGCACTCCTCGGACGTATAGCCGGGGATCAGCAGATATTCACTGAAGGTGCGGGAGGGTTCCTTGTAATAATATGCCATCGTCGTCTTCCTTTCTCACTATTTGAAATATGCCACGGCGGAGACGAACATCTTCATGTCGTAGTCGCCGGGTACGTTCTGATAGAGGCCAGTCCCTATCCGCTCGGCGTGGCCCATCTTGCCGAAGACACGGCCGTCCGGGGAGGTGATGCCCTCCACGGCCCAGACCGAGCCGTTGGGGTTGAAGTGGACGTCCATGGTGGGCTTCCCCGCCAGATCCACGTACTGGGTGGCGATCTGGCCGTTCTCGGCCAGCTGGCGGATCAGCGCCTCGGAGGCGTAGAACCGGCCCTCGCCGTGGGAGATGGGCACGTTGTACACGTCGCCCACACGGGTGTTCGCCAGCCAGGGGGACTTGTCGGAGGCCACCCGCACCGGCACGATCCGGGACTGGTGGCGGCCGATGACGTTGTAGGTCAGGGTGGGGCAGTTCTCGTCGGTGTCGATGATCCGGCCGTAGGGCACCAGGCCCAGCTTGATGAGGGCCTGGAAGCCGTTGCAGATGCCGGCCATCAGTCCACCGCGCCCATCCAGCAGCTCGCCCACGGCCTTCTTCACCGCTGCGCTGCGGAAGAAGGCGGTGATGAACTTGCCGGAGCCGTCCGGCTCGTCGCCGCCGGAGAAGCCGCCGGGAATGAAGATCATCTGGGCCTGGGCCACCTGGCGGGCAAAGTAGTCGGTGGCGTCGGCAATGGCGGCGGAGGTCAGGTTGCGGATGATCACCGTCTCCGGCTCGGCGCCGGCGGCGGCAAAGGCCTTGGCGCTGTCATACTCGCAGTTGGTGCCGGGGAACACGGGGATCAGCACCTTGGGCTTGGCGCACTTCATAATGGCCGGGGTCCTGTCTTTGGCCGCGTAGTCCAGGCAGGGGATCTGAGCTGCGGGAGTGGGGATGTTGCAGGGATAGACGCTCTCCAGCTTGCCCTCGTAGACGGTCAGCAGCTCGTCCAGAGGCACCGTCACGCCGCCCCGGCGGATGGCCTTTTCGGCGGTGGTGCGGCCCAGCAGCGCGCCGGTGCCGTCCGCCTTCTCCGCCAGCTCCAGCACGAAGGCGCCGTAGCGGTAGCCGAAGACGGTCTCGTCTGTGACGGCGGCGTCATAGGCGAAGCCGATGCCGTTGCCGAAGCACATCTTCATCACCGCCTCCGCCACGCCGCCGTAGGTGGGCGTGTAGGCGGAGACCGCCTTGCCGCTCTTCAGCAGGGCATGGACGGTATCGTAGGTCCTCAGCAGGCTCTCCGCAGTGGGCAGGCCGTTCTCATCGTAGTCCGGGCACAGCAGCACCACGTCGTGGTCCGGCGCCTTGAACTCACCCGAGGTGATCTCCGCCAAGTTGGCGGTAGTCACGGCGAAGGAAACCAGCGTGGGCGGCACGGAGAGGTTCTCGAAGGTGCCGCTCATGGAGTCCTTGCCGCCGATGGCGGCCATGCCCAGGCCCTTCTGGGCCCGGAAGGCGCCCAGCAGGGCAGCCAGCGGCTTGCCCCAGCGGCGGCTGTCCTGTCCCAGTTTCTCAAAATATTCCTGGAATGTCAAGTAGGTATCCTGCCGATCGGCGCCGGAGGCGATCAGCTTGGACACGGATTCCACCACAGCCAGATACGCGCTGTGGTAGGGGCTCTTCTCGGCGATATAGGGGTTATAGCCCCAGGCCATCACCGAGCAGGTGTCGGTGTCCTTGGTCTCCACGGAGATCTTGTGGGCCATGGCCTGGGCCGGGGTCAGCTGATATTTGCCGCCGAAGGGCATCAGCACGGTGCCGGTGCCGATGGTGGAGTCGAACCGCTCCGAAAGGCCCCGCTTGGAGCAGACGTTCAGATCGCCTGCCAGTGCCTTGTAACCGGCGGCAAAGTCGCCGGGGATGGTCTTGGCAAAGGGTCGGGGCTTCGCGGCGTGGGCGGTGATGTGCTTCTCGGCGCCGTTGGTGTCCAGGAAGGCGCGGGCCACGTCCACGATGGGCTTGCCCCGCCAGGTCATGGTCAGCCGGGGCTCAGCCTTCACGGCGGCGATGACGGTGGATTCCAGATTCTCGGCCGCGGCGATGGCGCAGAAGCGCTCCACGTCCGCCGGGCCCACCACAACCGCCATCCGCTCCTGGGATTCGGAGATGGCCAGCTCGGTGCCGTCCAGGCCCTCGTACTTCTTGGGCACCTTGTCCAGGTCGATATCCAGACCGTCGGCCAGCTCGCCCACGGCCACGGACACGCCGCCGGCCCCGAAGTCGTTGCAGCGGCGGATCATCCGGGCGGCCTCGGCGTTGCGAAACAGCCGCTGGAGCTTCCGCTCCTCGGGTGCGTTGCCCTTCTGGACCTCGGAGCCGCAATTCTCCACGGAGTGGGCGTTGTGGGCCTTGGAGGATCCGGTGGCGCCGCCGATGCCGTCGCGGCCGGTGCGGCCGCCCAGCAGGATCACCACGTCGCCGGGCTCGGGCCGCTCCCGGCGTACGTTCTCCGCCGGGGCCGCGGCGATCACCGCGCCGATCTCCATCCGCTTGGCGGCATAGCCGTCGTGATAGAGCTCGTCCACCTGGCCGGTGGCCAGGCCGATCTGGTTGCCGTAGGAGGAATAGCCCGCGGCGGCGGTGGTCACCAGCTTGCGCTGGGGCAGCTTGCCGGGGATGGTCTCCGCCAGCGGACGCAGGGGGTCCGCCGCGCCGGTGACGCGCATGGCGGCATAGACGTAGCTTCTGCCGGAGAGGGGGTCACGGATGGCGCCGCCGATGCAGGTGGCCGCGCCGCCGAAGGGCTCGATCTCCGTGGGGTGGTTGTGGGTCTCGTTCTTAAAGAGCAGCAGCCAGTCCTGCGCCTCGCCCTCCACGTTCACCTTGATTTTGACGGTGCAGGCGTTGATCTCCTCCGACTCGTCCAGCTTGGTGAGGAGGCCCTTCTTTTTGAGGTACTTGGCCGCGATGGTGCCCATGTCCATCAGCGTCACGGGCTTGGTGCGGCCCAGCTCGGCGCGGACGGCCACGTACTCCTCATAGGCCGCCTGCAGCTCCTCGTCCTCGAACGTCACGCCGTCGATGATGGTGTGGAAGGTGGTGTGGCGGCAGTGATCGGACCAGTAGGTGTCCACCACCTTGATCTCGGTGATGGTGGGGTCCCGGCCCTCCGCGCGGAAATAGTCCCGGCAGCAGAGGATGTCCCCCAGGTCCATGGCAAGGCCCCGGCTGGCGATGAACTCGGCCAGGGCGGCCTCGTCCATCTCCCGGAAGCCGTGGAGCGTCTCCACGCTCTCCGGCACGCCGTAGTCCACCGTCAGCGTCTCCGGCATGGTGAGGGTTGCCTCCCGGCTCTCCACCGGGTTGATGACGTATTTCTTGATGGCGGCGATCTGCTCCTCGGTCAGCTTGCCGGTGAGGACGTACACCCTGGCGGTGCGGACCACGGGCCGCTCGGCCCGGGAGATGATCTGGATGCACTGGGCCGCCGAGTCCGCCCGCTGGTCGTACTGGCCGGGCAGATACTCCACGGCGAACACCGTGTCGCCGCCGGCAGGCAGCTCGGCATACACGTCGTCCAGCTGGGGCTCGCTGAGCACCGTCTGCACGGCGTAGTCAAAGAGGGCCCTGTCGATGCCCTCCACGTCATAGCGGTTGAAGAGCCGCAGCTCCTCCAGTCCCTCGATGCCCAGGAACGTGCGGATATCCTGGCGCAGATTCCGGGCCTCGTTGGCCAGCGCCGCTTTCTTCTCTACATAAACTCGATATACCATGTTCCGTTCCTTTCACGCGTCCAGCGCCCGCCGGCCGATATCTCTGCGGTAATAGGCGTTGCCGAAATGGATTTTCTCCACCTGCTCATAGGCCTGCGCCACGGCGGATTTCAGATCCGCCGCCGTGGCCACCACGCCCAGCACCCGGCCGCCGCTGGTCAGCAGCTTGCCGCCGGACAGCTTGGCGCCGGCCACGTAGATCCGGGCACTTACGTCCTCATCCACGGTGATCTCATAGCCCTTTTCATAGGAGGCGGGATAGCCCTCCGAGGCCATGACCACGCAGCAGGCGGCGCCGTCGGAGAACCTCACCTCCGTCTGGGCCAGCCTGCCGTCCCGGCAGGCCCGCATGACGGTGAGCAGATCGCTCTCCATCAGCGGCAGCACCACCTGGGTCTCCGGATCGCCGAAGCGGCAGTTGTATTCGATGACCTTGGGGCCGTCGGGCGTCAGCATGAGGCCGAAGTAGAGGCAGCCCCGGAAGGTACGGCCCTCGGCGCGCATGGCCCGGATGGTGGGCAGGAAGATCTCCTCCATGCACCGCGCCGCCACGTCCGCCGTGTAATAAGGGTTGGGGGCCACGGTGCCCATGCCGCCGGTGTTGAGACCCTCGTCCCCGTCATGGGCCCGTTTGTGGTCCATGGACGACACCATGGGCACCACCGTCTCCCCGTCCGTAAAGGACAGGACGGACACCTCCGGCCCGGTGAGGAACTCCTCGATGACCACCCGGTCGCCGCTGTGGCCGAACTTCTTGTCCACCATGATGGTGGCGATGGCGTTTCGCGCCTCCTCCCGGGTCCCGGCGATGATGACGCCCTTGCCCAGGGCCAGACCGTCGGCCTTGATGACCACCGGCAGCTTCGCCGTCTCCAGATAGGCCAGGGCCGCGTCCCGGTCGGTGAACACCTCGTACCGGGCGGTGGGGATGCCGTATTTCTTCATGAGATCCTTGGCAAACACCTTGCTGCCCTCGATGATGGCGGCCTTCTTCTCCGGGCCGAAGCAGGGGATGCCCGCCACCTCCAGGGCGTCCACCATACCCAGGACCAGCGGGTCGTCCGGCGTCACCACGGCGAAGTCGATCTTCTGCTCCGCGGCAAAGCGCACGGCGCCCTCGATATCCGTGGCGGCGATATCCACGCACACGGCGTCGGCGGCGATGCCGCCGTTGCCGGGCAGGGCGTAGACGGTCTCCACGTCCCGGTTCTCCTTCAGCTTTTGGATGATGGCGTGCTCCCGCCCGCCGCCGCCGATGACCAGTAGCTTCATGGCAAACTCTCCTATTATATTCGATCAATGATGGAACAGCCGCATGCCGGTGAAGGACATGACGATGCCGTACTTGTTGCAGGTTTCGATGACGTGGTCGTCCCGGATGCTGCCGCCCGGCTCCACGATGTAGGCCACGCCGGACTTTCGGGCCCGCTCCACGTTGTCGCCGAAGGGGAAGAAGGCGTCGCTGCCCACGGTGACGCCGGTCTGGGTGGCGATCCAGGCTTTCTTTTCCTCGGCGGTCAGCACCTGGGGCCTGACCTGGAACACCTTCTGCCACTCGCCGTCCCGGAGCACGTCCTCGTACTCGTCGGAGGTGTAGATGTCGATGGCGTTGTCCCGATCGGGGCGGCGGATGCCGTCCACGAACTGCAGACCCAGTACCTTGGGGTGCTGGCGCATGAACCAGTTGTCCGCCTTGCTGCCGGCCAGGCGGGTGCAGTGGATGCGGCTCTGCTGGCCGGCGCCCACGCCGATGGCCTGGCCGTCCTTCACGTAGCAGACGGAGTTGGACTGGGTGTATTTCAGGGTGATGAGGGCCACGATCATGTCGGTCCTGGCCTGATCGGGCAGCTCCTTGTTCTCGGTGACGATGTTCCGGAGCAGCGCCTCGTCGATCTTGAAGTTGTTGCGGCCCTGCTCAAAGGTGATGCCGAACACGTCCTTGTGCTCCACGGGGGCGGGCACGTAGTCGGGGTCGATCTGCACCACGTTGTACTTGCCGCCCTTCTTGGTCCGGAGGATCTCCAGCGCCTCATCGGTATAGCCGGGGGCGATGACGCCGTCGGACACCTCGGCCTTCAGATAGCGGGCCGTGGCGGCGTCGCACACGTCGGACAGGGCGGCCCAGTCGCCGTAGGAGCAGAGCCGGTCGGCGCCCCGGGCACGGATATAGGCGCAGGCGATGGGGCTCAGCTGGGCGTCCTCGTCCACGAAATAGATCTTCCGGTCGGTCTCCGTCAGGGGCAGGCCCACGGCGGCGCCGGCGGGGGACACGTGCTTGAAGGAGGCGGCGGAGGGCAGGCCGGTGGCCTCCTTCAGCTCGCGCACCAGCTGCCAGGAGTTCAGGGCGTCCATAAAGTTGATGTAACCGGGCTTGCCGCTCAGCACCTCCACCGGCAGCTCCCGTCCGTCGTTGACGAAGATACTGGCGGGCTTCTGGTTGGGGTTGCAGCCGTATTTCAGCTCCAGCTTTTTCATGTTCCGTGTCCTCCTCAGCAGTTCTTGTTGATGAGACGGGTCTCCTCGACGCCGGTCTCCAGGTCGGTGTAGCTGACGTAGAGGGAGATCTTGTTGTCCTCGTTGAGGTTCTCCCAGATGTCGCCCGTCAGCTCGTCGATGTCATCGGGGATGCTCACCCGCTCCGGCTCGCCCACAAAGGTGGGGATGGGATTGCCGTCGGTGACGTAGGTGTGGATGAAGTGGCCCAGACCGTTCAGAGCGGTATAGCGGAAGTACTGGCGGGTGCAGGCGCTGCCCGCCTCGTCCATGCTCTTGAGGATGCTCATCTTGTAGGTAAACGCATCGCCCAGGATCAGCTCGCCGCTGATGCGGGGGGTGAAGTTGGGGCCGTCGGGCTCGAAGGTTCGGATCTCCAGGGCGGCCTCCATGTCGCCGCCCCGGGCCAGATACTCGCAGATGGTGTCGGTCTGGTTTCCGTTGGTCACCACGATGCTGCTGCCCTGGCGGCGCACCGGGGAGTAGATGATGAGGGAGGGATCCGCCAGCTTGGCGGGATCGAAGGCCTCGGTGCGGATGCCGTCGACGGTCTTGGTAAAGACGCGGTTGCGGCTGTTGACGCTGCGGCCCATGATGAAATAGGCGAAGACGGCCTTGGTGCCGTCGGCGCTCCGTCCGATGACGATGCCCCGGCCCACGTAGGGGTTGCCGGCGATCCGCGCGCCCATGGATTTCACTTCGTAGATACTCATTTCCGTTCTCCTTCTTCGGCAATCTGCCGAGCCACCAGCTCGGCGGCCCGGGGCAGCAGGATCCACTCGGCCTGCTCCATGACGCGGCGCTGCAGCGTCTCCGGCGTGTCGCCGGGGACCACCTCCACCGCCTTCTGCAAAATGATCCGCCCGCCGTCGGGGATCTCGTTGACAAAATGTACCGTGGCGCCCGTCACCTTCACGCCGTAGGCAAGCGCCGCCTCATGGACGCGGAGTCCGTAGAAGCCCTTGCCGCAGAAGGACGGGATCAGCGCCGGATGGACGTTGATGATGCGGTCCGGCCACCGGCGGGTAAAGTCGGCGCTGAGGATGCTCATGAAACCGGCCAGCACGATCATGTCCACGCCGTGGCGCCGGAGCTCGGCGTCGATGGCTGCCTCGAAGGCCGCCTGGCTGCCCAGCGCCTTCCGGGAGCAGACGGCGGTATCGATGCCCGCCTTCTTCGCCCGCTCCAGGGCGTAGGCTTTGGCGCTGCTGGAGAGCACCAGCACGATTTGGCCGGAGGGGAGCTCCCCTCTGCTCTGGGCGTCGATCAGCGCCTGGAGGTTGGTGCCGCCGCCGGAGACGAACACGGCGATCCGGGTCTTTACCATAGGATCACGCCCTCGTCGCCCTTGACGATCTCGCCCAGCTTGTAGGCCTCCACACCGTTTCGGCGCAGGATGGCCGCGGCCCGGCAGGCGTCCTTTTTGGACACCACCACCGTCATGCCCACACCCATGTTATAGGTGTTGAACATATCCCGCTCGGGGATATTGCCCCGCCTGGCGATGAGGTCGAAGATGGGCAGCACCCGGACGTCGGACCGCCGGATCTTGGCGGCGTAGCCCTTGGGGATGCTGCGGGGAATGTTCTCGTAGAAGCCGCCGCCGGTGATGTGGGAGACCGCCTTGACGGTGACCTCCTCCATCAGCGCCTGCATGGGCTTGACGTAGATCCTGGTGGGGGTGAGCAGAGTCTCACCGATGGAGGCGCCGCCCAGCTCCTCACAGGGGGCGGTGAGATCGGCGCTCTCCACGTCGAAGACCTTGCGCACCAGGGAGAAGCCGTTGGAGTGGACGCCGCTGGAGGGCAGGGCCAGGATCACGTCGCCCTCGGTGACGGCGGAGTTGTCCAGCAGCTTCTTCTTGTCCACGATGCCCACGGCGAAGCCCGCCAGGTCGTACTCCTCCTCCGGCATCATGCCGGGGTGCTCGGCGGTCTCGCCGCCGATGAGAGCGGCGCCGGACTGGACGCAGCCCTCGGCCACGCCGCCCACGATCTCGGCGATGCGCTCGGGCACGTTCTTGCCGCAGGCGATGTAGTCCAGAAAGAACAGGGGCCTTGCGCCGCAGCAGATGATATCGTTGACGCACATGGCCACGCAGTCGATGCCGATGGTGTCGTGCTTGTTCAGCAGGAAGGCGATCTTCAGCTTGGTGCCCACGCCGTCGGTGCCGGAGACCAGCACCGGCTCCTCCATGCCCTTGACGTCCGGGGCAAACAGGCCGCCGAAGCCGCCCACGCCGCCGATAACGCCGGGGATGGTGGTGCGCTCCACGTGGCGCTTCATCAGCTTTACCGCCTCATAGCCGGCGGTAATGTCCACGCCTGCGGCGGCATAGGATGCGGAGAATGATTTTTCCATGGTTTATTCCTTTCCTGTCCAGCAGTAGGTGCAGACTTTTTCCCTGTCGATGCCGATGGCCTCCAGCATGCCGTCCAGAGACTGATAGCCCAGGGAATCGAAGCCCAGCTTCTCACAGATGGCCCGGAGCAGGCACTTGCCCCGCTCCGTGTCGCCGTCGGCATATTCATCCAGATGCTTCTGGCCCTCGTCGCCCTCGATCTCCTGGATCATCCGCCGGGCCAGCAGCTCCATGTCGGATTTGCCCCGGGAGAAGTCCAGATATTTGCAGGCGTACATGATGGGCGGGCAGGCGGAGCGCATATGCACCTCCGCCGCGCCGGATTCATAGAGGAATTCCACCGTGCCCTGGAGCTGGGTGCCCCGGACGATGGAGTCGTCCACGAAGAGGAGCTTCTTCCCCTCGATCAGCTCCGGGACGGGGATCTGCTTCATCTTGGCCACCTGGTCGCGCACCTCCTGGTTGGAGGGCATGAAGGACCGGGGCCAGGTGGGGGTGTACTTGACGAAGGGCCGGCCGAAGGCCTTGTCGCTGCGGTTAGCGTAGCCGATGGCGTGGGGCACGCCGGAATCCGGCACGCCGGCCACGAAGTCCACGTCCGGCAGGGTGCCCCGCTTCATCTCCTCCCGGGCCATGATCTCGCCGTTGCGGCAGCGCATGACCTCCACGTTGACCCCCTCGTAGTTGGAGTTGGGGTAGCCGTAGTAGGCCCAGAGGAAGGCGCAGATCTTCATCTTGTCGGTGGCGGCGGACAGCGTCCGGTAGCCGTCGGCGCTGATGTGGACGATCTCCCTGGGGCCCAGCTCGTACACGTCGTGGTAGCCCAGCTTCCGGTAGGCGAAGGACTCGAAGGACACGCAGTGTCCGTTGTCGTCCCTGCCGATGAGCACCGGCAATCGGCCGAAGGGGTCCCGGGCGGCGATGATGTCGCCGCTGGGCAGCAGCAGCAGGATGGTCATGGACCCGTCGATGACGTCCTGGGCGTGGCGGATGCCGTCGATCAGGTCCTTCCCCTCGTTGATGAGGGCGGCCACCAGCTCGGTGGAGTTGACCTTGCCGGAGCTCATGGCCATGAACTGATGGCCGTGCTGGGCGAAATAGTTCTCCACCAGGGTCTCGGCGTTGTTGATGAGGCCGATGGCCACGATGCCGTAGACGCCCAGATGGGAGCGGACCAGCAGGGGCTGGGGATCGGCGTCGCTGATGCAGCCGATGCCGCTGGTGCTGCCCTTGAACTTGGTGAGGTCGTTTTCAAACTTGGTGCGGAAGGGCGCGTTGGAGATGGAATGGATCTGCCGCTGATAGCCGCCCTGGTCGCTCCAGACCACCATGCCGGCGTTCCGGGTACCCAGATGGCTGTGGTAGTCCGTTCCGAAGAACACGTCCAGCACCACATCGCGGTGGGAAACCGCGCCGAAATAACCGCCCATCAGGCGAAGAACAGCTTGGACAGCGTCATGGGATCGATGTACTTGCCGTCCTTGTAAACCCGCATGTTGCCGGAGGCGATCTCGTCGATGAGCATCACCTTGCCGTCGGCGTCGTAGCCGTACTCGAACTTGATGTCGTAGAGGACCATGCCCTTGGCCTTCAGGTCGTCGGCCACGATCTGGGTGATCTTCTGGGTCATGTCCTTGATGTCGTCATACTGCTCCTCGGTCATCACGCCCAGGACCACCAGACCGTCCTTGGTGACCAGGGGATCGCCCAGGGCGTCGTTTTTGAAGGTGGTCTCCACGTAGGCGGGCAGATCCGCGCCCTCTTCCACGTACTCGCCGTAGCGGCGCAGGAAGCTGCCCACGGCCTTGTGGCGGCAGATGACCTCCAGACCGTGGCCGAACACCTTGGCGGGCAGCACCTCCATGGTGGTGTCGTTCAGATCGGCGCTGACGTAGTGGGTGCGGATGCCGGCGGCGTTGATCTTCTCGAAGAAATAGATGGACATGCGCAGATTTACGTCGCCCACGCCGTCGATGGTCAGGCCCACGGAGTTCTCGCCGGGATCAAACACACCGTCCTTGCCGGTGCAGTCGTCCTTGAACTTGAGCAGGTAGTTGCCGTTGTCCAGCGCGTAGACGTTCTTGGTCTTTCCGGTGTAAACAAGCTTCTTTTCCATGGTGGTGTCTCCTTTGTGAAATAAAAATGTTTATGAGTTTACCTGTTGTACTGGGCCTCGACGGCGGCGTTCTTCTCGAGGACCTTCTCCAGCCCCTCCCGCCGGGCCTCCTCCAGCTTCCGAGCCAGGGTCTCGTCGGACAGAGCCAGGATCTGGATGGAAAGCAAAGCGGCATTGGCGGCCCCGTCGATGGCCACCGTGGCGACGGGGATGCCGCTGGGCATCTGCACGGTGGACAGCAGGGCGTCAATGCCGTCAAGAGAGGATCTGATGGGAATACCGATCACGGGCAGGGTGGTGTTGGCCGCAATGGCGCCGGCCAGATGGGCGGCCTTGCCTGCGGCCGCGATGATCACGCCGATCCCGTTCTCCCGGGCGCGGCGGGCAAACTCCGCCGTCTCGGCGGGGCAGCGGTGGGCGGAATACACGTGGACCTCCACGCCCACGCCGTACTGCTCCAGCGTGTCGATGGCCTTCTTCACCACGGGCAGATCGCTGTCGCTGCCCATGATAACCGCAACTCTCTTCATACGCACACTCCTTTTCGTCTCATCTGCAAAGGGGTTTGATCGCGGCGCAAAAAAAACAAAAAAGGACAGTCGCATTCCACTGAAAAGAATGAGGCTGCCCAGACGGTCGACAAAAACGATATAACATCCGGTTCCCCTGTGGTGATCCACATTTCCGTCAGTTGCCGGTGCTCCTTCTTTGTTTTGCTGTCGCTGCTGTTTTCTATAGAGGAATTATCTCAAAAAACCGCCCCTCTGTCAATTCCCGAACGGTGCCGCGATATGTAGAATAATCGCCTCCTCAGTCGCCGCAAATTGTCAGATTTGTTCATTCCCCGTTCTTTTTGCCCTTTCGTGAAAAAAGGGCTGGACGGATCGCCGCTTTAGGTATATAATATGCCATATTATATAACGCGGTTTATAACACAAGAAGCTTTGTGAAAGGAGGGCTGCAGGCCGTGAAAAACGATTCGCGCCAGCTGCGCTGGATGCGGCTGGACAACGCTGCCCTCATCTTCCCGGCGGCCCTCCGCCGGCACTGGAGCAACGCCTTCCGCATCTCCTTCACCTTCCGGGACCCGGTGGATCCGGCCGTCCTTCAGCAGGCGCTGGACGCCGCCGCGCCACGCTTCCCCTCCATCTGCGCCCGGCTGCGGCGCAGCGCCTTCTGGTACTATCTGGAGGAGCTGGAGCATACCCCTGCCGTCCGGGAGGACAGCTATCAGCCGCTGGTGGGCATGAAGCGCGCCGATATCCGCCGCTGCGCCATCCGGGTGCTGTATTACCGCAGCCGCATGGCGGTGGAATTCTTCCACGCCGTCACCGACGGCACCGGTGCTCTGATCTTCGCCAAGAATCTGGCGGCGGAGTACGTCCGCCGGCGCTATGGGGCGGACGTGCCCTGTGAGCAGGGCGTGCTGGATCTGACCGAGCCGCCCCGGCCCGAGGAGCTGGAGGACAGCTTCCAGAAGAACGCCGGCCCCGTGGCGGCGCCCCGGGACGACGGCAACGTCTACCGCTTCGGCGGCACCGTGGAGCCGGACCGGTTCCTCCACGTGACGCTGGGCATGGTGGACAGCGAGCTGCTCCACAGCCGGGCCAAGGCCCATGGCGTCACCGTCACCGCCTATCTCACCGCGGTGCTGCTCTCGTCCATTCTGGCCCTCCAGGCCCGGGACGTGCCCCGGCGGAGCAGGCGCAGGCCGGTGAAGGTGCAGATCCCGGTGAATCTCCGCCAGCTCTACGGCGGCCAGTCCCTGCGGAACTTCGTGGCCGTGGCCAACATCGGCGTGGATCCCCGGCTGGGGGACTACACCTTCGAGGAGCTGGTGCAGATCGTCCATCACCAGATGCAGCTGGCCATCACCGCCAAGAATATGCAGACCATCTTCACCCCCAACGTCAACGACGCCCGAAACCCCTTCCTCAAGCCGGTGCCGCTGTTTTTGAAGAACCTCATCATGCGGGCCGTGTTCGATGCCATCGGCGAGCGGGTGGCCAGTCTGACCCTGTCCAATCTGGGCGCTGTCCGGCTGCCGGAGGCCATGGCCCCCTACGTGGAGCGGGTGGAGTTCGTGCTGGGGCCCCAGTCCACCGCCCCCTATAACGCCAGCGTCACCAGCTGGCAGGGCAGGACCTTCATCAACATCGTCCGCAACACGGTGGAGCCCCGGCTGGAGCGGGAGTTTTTCACCACCCTGGTGAAGCTGGGCTTCCACGTGAAGATCGAGAGCAACAACAAGTGAGGTAACCGCCATGTATTGTGTCAAATGCGGCGTGGAGCTGCAAAAGGGCGCAGACGCCTGCCCCCTCTGCGGCCTTCCCGTCTATCACCCCGATATGGACGAGAGCCCCGAGGCCCGTCCCTACCCCCGCTACACCGGGGAGGAGGCCGTCAGCCGGGGCGGTCTGCTGTTCCTCGTCACTTTCGCCTTCGTCATCCCGCTGGCGGTGTGTCTGCTGACGGACCTGGTGATGGACGGCTCCATCTCCTGGAGCGGCTACGTGGCCGGGGGACTGCTGACGGCCTACGCCGCCTTCTGCCTGCCCCTGTGGTTCCGGCGGCCCAACCCGGTGGTCTTCTTCCCCATCGCCATGGCGGCGGCGCTGGGGCTGGCCCTCTACGTCTGCCTCCATACCGGCGGGCGCTGGTTTTTGCCCTTCGCCTTCCCGGTGGGCGGCGGGGTGCTGCTGATCGCCGAGGCGGTCATCGTCCTGCTGCGCTATGCCGTGGGCGGTGAGCGCCACCGCATCCTCTACATTCTCGGCGGCGCCGCCATCGCCGCCGGCGGTCTGTGCCTGCTGATCGAGTTTCTCATCCGGGTGGCCTTCGGCATCGCCATGAGATGGTGGTCCCTCTACCCCCTCGCCTCCCTGTTTCTCATCGGCGTCATGCTCATCGTCATCGGAGCCTGCAAGCCCCTGCGCCGATCCCTCCACAAAAAGTTTTTTATCTGACAAGCCGAAGGGCGCCCCTCATGGGACGCCTTTCTTTTTTTCCCGCCCTGTGCTACCATGTGAGTGAAAAAACAGATTATTTCCGGGATATTCCCGGAAAAATCCGGTCTTTATTGATGAAGGACCTTCCAAGATTTCACGAGAGGAGGAGGCAGATGGAGGACAATCGGATCATCGAGCTGTACTGGCAGCGGGACGATCGCGCCATTCCGGAGACGGCGCAGAAATACGGCGCCTTCTGCTCCGCCATCGCCGGAAACGTGCTTTCCGACCGGCGGGACGCGGAGGAGTGCGTCAACGACACGTGGCTCCACGCCTGGAACGCCATGCCGCCCCAGCGGCCCCTGCTGCTGCGGCCCTTCCTGGGCCGGATCACACGGAATCTGGCCATTAACCTGTGGGAGAAAAACCACGCCCAGAAGCGCGACGCCAACATGGAGCTGCTGCTGGACGAGCTGTCCGACTGCATCCCCTCGCCCCGGACCGTGGAGCGGGAGATGGAGGCCCGGGAGCTGGGCGGTCTCATCAGCGCCTGGCTGCGGACGCTGCCCTCTGATGACCGGTGCCTCTTCCTCCGCCGCTACTGGAACGGAAAATCGCTGCAGGAACTGGCAAAAGAGTACCGCCAAACGCCGGAGAAGCTGGCCCGGCAGACGTACCGGCTGCGGCAGGCCCTCAAAACCTACCTGGAAAGGAATGGTGTGACTCTATGAACGAAAAGAAGCTATACGACGGCATCACCCATATCGACGATGACCTGATCGAGGAGGCTCAGAGCGTCCCGGCCCGGCGGCGGAAGAGCCCCTGGGTGAAATGGGGCGCCATGGCGGCCTGCCTGTGCTTCGTGGCGGCAGGCGCCCTTGCCCTGCTGCTCCACGGCGGCGGCCGCAGCGGTCTGCCGGGCGGTCCCGAAGACCCCATCACATCCACTCCGCCGGACGCCAGCCCGGCCCACTTCGTGGCGGCCCAGGCGGAGTATCCGGACCGGGTGGCCTACCCCAAGGATGGAGAACTCTATGACAACTGGTGGGATGACGCCCAGACCCGGCGCGATCTGATGGACGACTATCGGGGCACTCTGGACGATTTCCTCACCGGCAGCATCCCGGCATTTCTGGGCGGCGCCGCCGGGGAGAACAAGGTCTACTCCCCCCTGAACGTCTACCTGGCCTTTGGCATGCTGGCGGAGATCACCGACGGCCAGAGTCGACAGCAGATCCTGGACGCCATGGGCGCCGACAGCATCGAGACCCTCCGCACCCGGGTAGGCGCCCTGTGGAACGCCAACTACCAGGACGACGGAATCACCACCTGTCTGCTGGCCGGCTCCCTCTGGCTCCGGGACGACATGGGCTATCTCCAGCCCGCCCTGGACTCCCTGGCAAAAAACTATTACGCCTCCTCCTACCGGGGAGCGATGGGCACTCCGGATTACAACGCCGCCCTCCAGGCCTGGCTCAACAAGCAGACCGGCGGTCTGCTGAAGGAGCAGGCGGCGGGCGTGGAGCTGGACCCCAGCACCGTCATCGCCCTGGCCACCGCCATCTATTTCAAGGCCGGCTGGGCGGATGAGTTCGGCGAGGCCGCCACCTCCCCCGACACCTTCCACTCGGCAAAGGGCGACGTGACCTGTGACTTCATGCACAGCACCGACGACGGCGCCCTCTACCGGGGCGACGGTTTTACCGCCGCGTCCAAGCCGATGCAAAACGGCAGCGCCATGTGGTTCGTCCTCCCCGACGAGGGCACGGCCCCCGAGGCCCTGCTGGACGGCCGCTTCACGCAGTTCCTGCTGGCGGAGAAGGATGACGACACCGCCGGCAATTACTGGGCCGATCAGGAGCATTATCTCATCAACCTGTCCCTGCCCAAGTTCGACGTGGACTCCGACACGGACCTGATCCCCGGCATGCAGGCCATGGGCATCACCGACGTGTTTGACTGGTCCATCTCTGACTTCACCCCCCTCACCGACGAGGTCGATGAACTCTGCGTCTCCGAGGCCCGGCACGCCGCCCGGGTGAAGGTGGACGAGGAGGGCGTGGAGGCCGCCGCCTACACGGTCATCGACGTGGAAGCCACCGGCATGCTGATGGGCGACGAGATCGACTTCACCCTGGACCGCCCCTTCCTCTTCGCCGTCACCGGCGAGGACGGCCTGCCTCTGTTCGTGGGCGTGGTGAACCGGCCGTAACGACACAAACAACAAGACCCTGCCGAATCGGCAGGGTCTTGTTCATTATGTAAGCTTACCCCTTGTGATTGTCGAACCAGGCGGTGATCTCGTTCAGCCGCTTCAGCCGGTGGGCGGGCTTGCCGCTGCGGGAGAGCTCGTGGTTCTCGCCCCGGAAGCAGACCATCTTGCTCTCCACCCCGTGGGCGATGAGCGCCGTGAACATCTGGTACCCCTGGTCGATGGGACAGCGGTAGTCCTCAAAGGAGTGGATGAACAGAGTGGGGGTCTTCACCCGGTCGGCATACTTCATGGGGCTGTGCCACCACAGCTTCTCCGGGTCGCCCCAGGGATCGGAGGCGTTCTGGTCGGGGGCGAAGCCCACGCCGATGTCGGACACGCCGTAGAAGGAGAACCAGTTGGAGATGGACCGCTGGCTGGCGCAGGCCCGGAACCGGTCCGTGTGGCCGATGATCCAGTTGGTCATGAAGCCGCCGTAGGAGCCGCCGGTCTCGAAGAAATTGCTCGCGTCCATGGCGGGATATGCGGCCAGGGCCGCGTCGCAGAAGGCCATGAGGTCGTCATAGTCCACGGTGCCGTACTTGCCCCGGATGTCCATGAACTCACCCCGGCCGTCGGAGCCGGTGGGGTTGCAGAAGATGACGAAATAGCCCTTGCCGGCCCAGTACTGCATCTCGTGGTAGAACACGGGGCCGTACACCGTCTTGGGGCCGCCGTGGACGTCCAGGATCACCGGGTATTTCTTCGCCGGATCGTAGTCCATGGGCTTGAGGACGAAGCCGTGGACCTCGTAGCCGTCGCGCTCCACGTTCAGCACCTCCGGCGCCGCCACGTACTTGCCCCGGAGCCGGGCGTCGTTGAAATGGCTCAGCTGGCGGCAGCGGCCGTCGTAGAGCTCCTGGGCCTTCATGTCGTAGAGGCCCACCATCAGGATCTTGCCGCCGCAGACGTCGAAGCAGTCCACGGAGCCGTCCTTCTCCACCACGGGGGAGATATGGCCGTTCTCCAGCTTATAGAGATAGGCCCCGTCGAACCGGGTGGTGATGAAGTAGCAGGTATCCCCCGCCATCTTCACGCTGCGGCCGCCGCCGTAGCGGACGTCGCTGCCCACGGAGGTGCCGATGGCCTCGCCGTGGCGGGCGTAGAGGCTCAGCTTGCCGGTGGCGTAGTCCAGTTTGTAGAAGTCGGTGTCGGTGTTGAGGCCGCAGCGCTCATCGGAGGCGAAGACCACGGCGAAGGTCTCGCCCAGATCGAAGCCACCCAGAGAGAACTTCTCCCCGTCCTTCACCAGGGTGGTGATCTCCCCGGTCTTCAGATCCATGCGGCACAGGGCGTTCTCCCCGGTCAGGGGCAGCAGGGGCCGGACGGGGGTGGTCATGAAGTAGACGGACGCCTTGTCGGCGCTGAGCTTGGCGTCGGAGACGTTGACGTTCCGCTCCGTCAGGCGGTGCAGCTTCTTCCGCCGGGCGTCGTAGCGGAAGAGGGAGGTATAGGCCCCTTTGGTATAGGTGCCGCCGTTCCACCACCAGGGCACCTGGGCGATCTCCTCATAGTCCTCGTTGTCCTTGCGGTATTTCTTGTAGGCCGCCAGATCCTTCTTCTCCCCCCGGTACAGCTCCTCAAAGCCGGGGAAGGTGGTGCCCGCCACCAGCAGGTCGCCGCCGGGCAGGGGCAGGACGCGGGACACCGGGATGGGAAAGGTGTAGGCCAGCTCCGCCTCGCCGCCGGTGAGGGAGATGCGGTACCAGCGGCTCTCCAGGGCGTTGTCGCCGTCCTCCTCCCGCTTGCCGGGGAAGAGGATGGTATCCTCGTCCAGATATTGGAAAGAGCTCTCCTTGCCGAAGGAGGTCAGCTTCTTCAGTCTGCCGTTCCGGCGGAGATAGAGGTACGAGCGGTAGCCGTTCTTCTTCCGGTCCGCCTCCGACACCACCAGGCAGGCGGTCCTGCCCGCCGGGGAGAAGGTGACGTTTGACAGGAATTTCAAATGGCAGAATTCATCCACAGCGATGGGTTTCATAGCTCCACAGCCTTTCTCTTTGTGATTTGCTTCTATTGTACGATGGCGGCGGGGAGATTGCAAGATTCGATTCTCTTATAGTAAAAGAGTCGCCTGTCTACAACAAAAGAGCCGCCCTTCGGCGGCTCTTTGGGGATGGATCATCAGAGGGTCAGGAAGGTGCTCACCACCATAAGCAGGCAAACGGCGGTGAACAGGAGCATGCCGGGGTTGAGCCAGGCGGTGCGGAAGCGCCGGCCCTTGCCCAGCTCCAGCGCTGCCGGCCGGAAGGTGAGGCGCCGGCTGCGGATGATGAGCAGCACCAGGCCCGCCAACGCGCAGCCGATCATGATGATGGAGTACAGGCCCGCAGCGACGGCGCCCGGCGTGACGGCGGACGACGCGTCCGACACCAGAGCGGTGAGGTCCAGCTCCTCCAGCTCGCTGGCGCCGTCCGCGGATTCGCCGGCCCACTCCATCAGCTTCGGGCCCACCACGCCGCCCAGAAGGTTGATGAGCATGTGGAGGCCCACGGTGTAGCGCAGCTTGCCGGTGCGCAGGTATACGTAGCCGAACACCAGGCCCAGGGTAAAGGCGTAGAACATCTGGGAGAGGTTGCCGTGGAACAGGCCGAACATGGCCGCCGTGGTCACCACCGCCAGCTTCTCGCCGTAGGGGTGCATCCGGTCGATGAGGGTCTTGCGGAAGATGAACTCCTCGATCAGCGGCGCCAGGATCACCATGAACAGGATCTGCAGCACCACGGAATCTCCGCTGACGTACTCGTCCAGCGGGTTGCCCGGCACGAAGCCCACCAGCTTCTCCACCAGGCTCTGGATGGCCATGCCCAGCAGATTGCCGGCATACATCATGAAGATGCTGATGAGGATGATCCCGACGTACCGCCCCAGGCTCAGGCTCTCCTTTTCCAGGGGCAGGGACGGCGCCCGGCGCATGATCAGCAGGCCCAGCGGCACGCCCACCAGGTACATGGGCGCGAACGTCACCAGCCACAGCCCCCAGGAGGAGTTCTCCATCCCAGCGGGCGCAACGGCGTCCAGGATGAGGCCCAGCACGATCTGGACCACCGAGGCCGCCAGCAGGATGACCACCGTGCCCAGGCCCATCCGGGAGAAGTGCCGGCTGATGATGCGGCGGGTCTCCTCGCCCATGGGGGTCTTTCCGGGTTCCGCCGGGTCGAAGCCGCCTCCGTCTCCGGGGAGATCGGTGTGGTCCGCGGTCCCCGTTTTGCCGTAGTCGGTGGTCTCGTAGTATGTGTTTTCCATAGCCGCCTTCCTTTCTCGCCCGCAAAATCCGTCTATTGATATTCTATCATATCATATTATATTCGACAAATGCCGGTTTCGCAACCCCGGGCCGGCGGGCCGCTCCATTGACAAACGGCGGCCCGTCCAGTAGTATATCCACAGATCGGTGCCATCTCTCATGAAAAATATTTTTTGCGGCATCCCATCAACTGTCACAGTTCTGTCACATTGATCTGCTATGCTGAGAGCAGATCATACCACAGCGCAGCGGCCCGGCCGCATACCCTTTGGAACGGAGGATCGTATCTATGAGCGAAATGGAGACCCACACCAACGTCACGCCCCCGGCGAAAAAGAGCCGGAGGCGGATCATTCTGCCCATCGTCATCGTGCTGGCCGTGCTGGTGCTGGCTGCCGTGGCGGCCAAGCTGGCCGGTCTCCTCGACCGGAACGAGCCCGGCCCGGCGGATCCCGGCGAGTACGTGGACGTGGAGACCTTCAACTATTACAGCGGCGTCATCGAGCCCCAGAAGACCTGGGATATCCAGAAGGACGCCAGCCGGGACATCGCCGAGGTGTACGTGTCCGTGGGCGACGCCGTCACCACCGGGCAGAAGCTCTTCGCCTACGACACCTCCGACACGGAGATGAAGCTGCAGCAGGCCCAGCTGGAGCTGGACGGCATCAACAACGAGATCGACGGCTACGCCGGCCAGATCCGGGAGCTGACCCAGCTCCGGTCCGAGACCGCCGACGAGGCCACCAAGCTGGGCTACACCGAGCAGATCAACGAGATGGAGATCTCCCGCCGCCAGGCCCAGCTGAACCTGCAGACCCAGCAGCTGGAGATCGAGAACCTCCGCAAGGGTCTGGAAAACGCCGTGGTGACCTCCACCATGGACGGCGTGGTCAAGCAGATCAACAGCAGCGCGGGCTACGACCAGACCGCCTACATGACCATCCTGGCCACCGGTTCCTATCAGGTCAAGGCCACGGTGGATGAGCTGAACGTGTCCTCCCTCTGCGAGGGCATGGCCGTGCGCGTCCACTCCCGGGTGGACGCCAGCCGGGTCTGGGACGGCACCATCACCAAGATCGACACCGAGAACACCGCCGACAACGGTCAGGGCGACTATTACTACGGCGGCGGCAACCCGGAAAACCAGGCCACCAAGTACTATTTCTACGTCTCCCTCACCACCTCCGACGACCTGCTGCTGGGCCAGCACGTCTACGTAGAGCCCGTGATGGATGACGGCATGACCGACGACGGCGGCAGCATCGACGACGGCGCGGCGGATGACGGCGCGGCGGACGACGGTGTGATCCCGGACGGCGCCGAAGACGGCCAGCCCCAGGGGTAAAGGAGGGCCGTCATGCTGCTTGAACTTTCGCACATTTATAAAACCTATCATCAGGATCAGCTGGACGTCCCGGTGCTGAAGGACGTGTCACTCCAGGTGGAAAAGGGCGACTATCTGGCCATCATGGGCCCCTCCGGCTCCGGCAAGTCCACGCTGATGAACCTGATCGGCTGTCTGGACCGGCCCACCAGCGGCGCCTACCGTCTGGACGGCGCGGACCTCCTGTCCCTCAGCGACAACGCCCTGTCGGAGATCCGGTGCCACAAGATCGGCTTCGTGTTCCAGAGCTTCCAGCTCCTGCCCGGGGAGACGGCCCTGCAGAACGTGATGCTGCCCCTGTCCTTCGCCGGGGTGCGGCGCTCGGACCGCGCCGAGATCGCCAAACGGGCCCTGGAGCGTGTGGGACTGGGCGACCGGCTGGACTTCCTGCCCACCCAGCTCTCCGGCGGTCAGAAGCAGCGGGTGGCCATCGCCCGGGCTCTGGTCAACGATCCGGAGATCGTCCTGGCCGACGAGCCCACCGGCGCCCTGGACCAGAAGTCCGGCGCCGCCGTCATGGACCTCTTTGAACAGCTCAACGCCGAGGGCGTCACCCTCATCGTCATCACCCACGACGCCAACGTGGGCAGCCGGGCCCGGAAGATCCTCCACATCGTGGACGGCGAGATCCTGGAGCACAAGGAGGCCCCCCAGGCCGCCGAGGAGAAAGGGGATGAGCCGGCATGAGCAAAACGAAGAAGATCATCCTGCTGATCGCGGCGGCGCTGATCATTGCCGGCGCCGTCTTCGGCCTCATCTATCTGCGAAATAAGAACAACAAGGCCTACGTGCAGTCGGTGGCCGACATGAACATGACCTGGGTGCTGATGAACGAGTCCTCCTACGGCACCATCTCCGACTCCGCCCGGCAGCAGATCACCCTGCAGCCCACCGACGTGGTGGCGGAGGTGTTCGCCGTCACCGGCACCACGGTGAAGGCCGGCGATCCCCTGTTCCGGTACGACACAAAATCCCTGGAGCTGACGGTGGAGGAGAAGCAGCTGACGGTGGACTCCTGCGCCGGCTCTCTGGACATCGCCCGGCAGCAGCTGGCGGCCTATGAGAAGATCGTGCCCGTGGCGGACACGCCCGATGAGCCCGACGAGCCCCAGCCCTATCAGCTCACCGCCCAGCAGAAGCTGCCCGACCAATACCACGAGGACGTGACCGGCCAGGCCGACCGGGCCTATTACTGCACCGACAAGACCCTGGTCACCGGCCAGCAGATCAACCGGTGGATCGACGAGGGCCTGGTGGTGGCCCTGCAGATCTGGGAGGGCGGTCAGCCCCCCAAGGCGGAGACGCCCGAGGAGCCCGATCCGGCGGAACCCGGCGAGGGGGAGACCCCCACCCAGCCGGAGACGCCCGCGGAGCCGGAGACGCCCCAGCCCCTGTCCCAGTGGATCATCGACGGGCGCAACTGGCCCGCCGTGGAGGCCGACTCCTTCTGGTCCGTGGCCGACCACGCCCAGTGGTTTGCGCCGGAGCCGGAGCTCCCCGATATCCCCGACACCCCCACCTATACCCAGGCCCAGAAGGCCAAGCTGATCTCCGACCAGGAGCTGCGCATCCGCCGGCTGGAGAACTCCCTGGCCCTGGCCCAGAACGCCCTGGCCCAGGCCAGGAAAAATCTGGAGGACGCCACGGTCCGCGCCGCCATGGACGGCACCGTCACCGTCATGGGCGATCCCCATTCCCTGCCCCAGGACGGCTCCCCCTTCTGCGTGGTGTCCGGCGCCCAGGGCGTGACCCTGACGGGCTACATCAGCGAGCTGGATCTGGCGCAGTCCCGGGTGGGCGACAAGCTCAGCGTCACCTCCTGGATGACCGGCATGACCACCGACGCCCAGATCACCGACATCGCCGACTATCCCGCCGACAACGGGGGCTATTACGGCGGCGAGGGCAACCCCAACGTGTCCTACTATCAGTTCACCGCCTATATGGAGAACGCCGAGGGCTTCAACGTGGGCGAGGAGGTGAGCATCCAGTCCTACATCGAGGATCTGGACCAGCTCATCGTGCTGGAGAAGGTCTACGTCCGCTCCGATGAAAACGGCCACTACGTCCTGGTGGACGACGGCACCGGCCATCTGGCCCGGCGGGACGTCACCGTCCAGAGCACGTCGGAGGTGGAGTACGTGAAGATCCTCTCCGGCCTGACGCTGGACGACATGGTGGCCTTCCCCTACGGCAAGAGCGCCCGGGTGGGTGCCCTGACCACCACCGAGATGAAGTGGAATCTGTTTTAAGAAAGGAGGCAGATCTTATGTTGGAAAATATCCGGTCATCCCTGCGGGGCATCTGGTCCCATAAGCTGCGCTCCTTTCTGACGATCCTGGGCGTGATCATCGGCATCGCCAGCATCATCGCCATCGTCTCCATCGTGGAGGGCACCAACCGCAAGCTGGAGCGCAGTCTGGTGGGCTCCGGCAACAACGTGACCACCGTGGCATTGAGCCAGGACAGCTGGCCCTATGACTTCAGCGGCGGCGTCCCCTCCGGCATCCCCACGGTGTCCGAGGGTCTGCTGCAGCAGGTGCGGCAGCTGGACGGCGTGGAGGACGCCACCGCCTACCGCACCCGTCAGAGCTGGAACGGCGCCTACTATCTGGACCGTCCCCTGGGCAACGGCTCCATCCTGGGCATCAGCGACAGCTTCCTCTCCACCATGCAGTTCTCCGTGGCCCGGGGCCGGGATTTCACCGCCCAGGAGTATGCCCGGGGCGCCAAGGTGGCCCTCATCAACGAGAGCACCGCGGAAAACCTCTTCGACGGCGCCGACCCCCTGGGTCTGGCCATCGAGATCCAGCAGGAGCCCTTCGTGGTGGTGGGCGTGATCCGGGACGAAAACGCCCCGGACACCGAGTACGACTCCCTGGAAGACTACTATATGTACGGCTACCGCAGCGGCGGCAGCCAGGTGTATATCCCCTCTGAGGCCTGGCCCATTATCTATCAGTTCGACGAGCCCCAGACCGTGGGCGTCCGGGCCGCCAGCACCGGCCAGATGGCCTCCGTGGGCAACCGGGCCGCCGAGATCCTCAACACCAACGTCTATCACGACACCATCCGCTACACCGCCGTCAACGCCATGGAGGAGGCGGAGGAACTGAAGACCCTCACCAACGCCATCCAGCTGATGCTGGTGTCCATCGCCAGTTTGTCGCTGCTGGTGGGCGGCATCGGCGTGATGAACATCATGCTGGTGTCGGTGACGGAGCGCACCGCCGAGATCGGCCTGAAGAAGGCCCTTGGCGCCAAGAACCGCACCATCCTGGCCCAGTTTCTGACGGAGTCCGCCGTCCTCACCAGCGTGGGCGGCCTGCTGGGCGTGCTGCTGGGCATCGGCCTGGCCAAGATCATCTCCGTGGTGGCGGGTCTGGAGTTTGGCGTCAGCGTGCCGTGGATCCTCATCGCCGTGGGCTTCTCCATGGTCATCGGCGTCCTCTTCGGCGCCATGCCCGCCTCCCGGGCCGCCAGGCTGGATCCCATCGAGGCGCTGCGCCGGGAATAATCAATCAGACGTGCGTTGCAAAACGATGCAGCCTGTCATTGCGAGGCCCCGAAAGGGGCCGCGGCAATCCGTATTTATTTTCCCAAGGGGGACGGATTCCCACGCCGGTGACCCCTGTCACCGGCTCGGAATGACGGGCGTGCCGTTATGCGGCGCACGTTTTCCGTCTTGACTTCCCCCCGTTCCGGGGATTACGATGAGAAAAAAGGAGGTGGAGGCTTATGACCCATCCCATTACCCTGCTGGACGGCGCCGTGGGCACCAGTCTCTGGGCCATGGCGGCGGAGCGTGGCATCCCCAAGGTCCCGGTCTGGCAGTACAGCATCACCCACCCGGAGTTGGTGTCCGATCTGGCGGCGCGGTACGTTTGCGCCGGGAGCCGGATCATTCTGGCCAACACCTTCTGCGCCAACGGCCCCGCCGTTTCCAAATACCCCGGCTTTCGGGCGGACGAGGTGGTGTCCGCCGGCGTCCGCCTGGCCAAGGCCGCGGCGGGTGACAAGGCGCAGGTGGCCCTGTCCGTCGGGCCGCTGGAGACGGTGCCCGCTGACAAGGCGGGCCGCTTCGCCGCCGCTGCCGCCTACGACCAGCAGATGGGCGCCGGGGTGGACGCCGGGGCGGACTGTATCTTCCTCCAGACCTTCTGGGAGAAGGAGCTGCTGACCCTGGCCCTGGAGCGGGCGGCTGAATTTGATCTGCCCCTTCTGTGCGCCATGACCTTCGGCCCGGACGGCCGCACCTACGGCGGCTGCACGGCGGCGGATTTCGCGGCGCTGGCGGAGCCGTATCACCCCGCCGCCATCGGGCTCAACTGCTCCTGCGGGGCGGAGGCCGCCGTGGCCGTGATGGCGGAATTCCGCCGGTGTACCGGCCTGCCCCTCCTCTGCAAGCCCAACATGCCGCCGGGCCACACACCGGAGGACTTCGTGTCCGCCCTGGCCCCGGCGCTGGACGGCCTCCGCTACGTAGGCGGCTGCTGCGGCACCACGCCCCAGGACATCGCCGCCCTGGCGGAGCGGGTCGGCAAATAGCGCAAAAAAGACCGGATCGAAACGATCCGGTCTCTTTTTTTTTGCTGTTTTACTCCTCCACCTCCACGTCCAGCCCGAACTCGCCGGGCAGGAACCGGGGGCACACGTTCTCCGACGTGCAGATCACCGAGGCCGCCAGACGGGTGCCGATCTGGCAGGAGTCGGAGAGGGTCTTCCCATAGGTCAGGCCGATGGTCACGCCGGCGAAGAAGGCGTCTCCGGCGCCGGTGGTGTCCTTCACGTCCACCTTCTGGGCCGGGCAGAAGCCCACGGAGCCGTCCTCGTCCACGTAGACGGCGCCGTCGCCGCCCATGGTGACCACCATGCGCCGGATACCGGCGCTCTTCACCCGCTCGGGGAGAAGGGCCATCATCTCCTCCGGCGTTTTGTCCTCGTAGTCCTCCAGGAACAGGATCCCCGCCTCCTGGCGGTTGCAGACGAAGCAGGCCGTCTGGCGCAGGAAGTCCCGACGCTCCACAGCGATGCTCATGTTGGACACCACGGCGTAGACGTCCTTGCCGTACTTCTCGGCGCAGCGGAACACCTCCTTGACGATGTCCTTGTCCATGTCGATCTCCAGCACCACGCTGTCGGCGCCCGAGAAGATCTCGTCGCCGTGCTCTTCCAGCGTGCGGAGGATGGGCATCAGGTCGGGCCGCTTGGAGATGGCGGCGGTGACGTCGCCGTCGTTGTCGAAGATGGCCAGCCAGGTGCCCATGCCGTCCCGGGTGGCCCGGACGTAGTCGGTGTTGACCTTGTGCTTGCGCAGCTTCTCGATGACGTCCAGTCCCGTGCCGCCCCGGTCCACCAGACTGACGAAGGTGGGCCGCAGCTCCACGTTGGCGATGTCCTCCACGATGTTGCGGCTGACGCCGCCGTGGACCTGCTCCACCCGGCCGGCGTTCCGCCCGCCGGGGATATAGGCGTCCAGCGGGTAGCCCTTGATGTCCACGAACACTGCGCCCAGCACCACGATTCCCATAGTTCCGTCCTCCGCTCACGTTTTTGGAGATTATATCATAAATTGTCGGGGCTTGAAAGACCCTTTACCGACTTTTTCCGCCCCGTTCCAGCTCCAGCAGGAAGGCCTTGCGGGCAAGGCCCCCGGCATAGCCGGTGAGGGCGCCGCCCTTGCCCACCACACGGTGGCAGGGGATGGCCAGCCAGATGGGGTTGCGGCCGATGGCGGCCCCTACCGCCCGCACCGCCGCGGGGCGGCCCAGCGCGGCGGCGATGTCGCTGTAGGACCGGGTCCGGCCGTAGGGGATGGCGCTCACCTGCTGCCACACGGTGCGCTGGAAGTCCGTTCCCCGGGGCGCCAGCGGCAGGTCGAAGCCCTGCCGCCGTCCATCCAGAAACTGCCGCACCTGCTCCGCCGCCTCATCGGAAAGGGGCGTGGGCTCGTCGGGGCGGGGCCTCTCCTCCACCCACTGCAGGCGCGTCACCGCGCCGCCCTCACAGGCCACCAGCAGGAGGCCCAGCCCGGTGTCGTAACAGGCAAAGGTTTCCATCGGCCCACCTCCTTTTTTCTCACTCTACCACAGATCGCCCCGCCGGGCAAGCACCGCCGGGGCACACGGCGGCATAGAATGACCCCGGAGAGCATTTCTCCGACTACACAAAAGGAGGTCATACGCGTATGATCATCGAGCTCCAAAACGCCGCGGCCACCTACCAGGCGCCCGACGGCGAGGTGGAGGCCCTCCGGGACGTGTCCTTCGGCGTGGAGGAGGGGGAATTCTGCAGCATCGTGGGCCCCTCCGGCTGCGGCAAGTCCACGCTGCTGAGCGCCATCGCCGGGCTGGAGCGGCTGAGCTCCGGCAGCGTCCGGGTGGACGGACAGGAGGTCACCGCCCCCACGCCTCGGATCGGGCTCATGCCCCAACGGGATCAGCTCTTCGAGTGGCGGAGCATCTGGGACAACGTGACGCTGGGCCTGCAGATAACGGGGCGGAACACGCCGGAGCGGCAGCATCACGTCCGGGAGCTGCTGGAGCGGTACGATCTGGGGGATTTCGCCCGGAAAAAGCCGGGGCAGCTGTCCGGCGGCATGCGTCAGCGCTGCGCCCTGATCCGCACCCTGGCCACCGACCCCAGGATATTGCTGCTGGATGAGCCCTTCTCCGCCCTGGACTATCAGACCCGGCTGAGCGTATCCTCGGACATCTACCGGATCATCCGGGAACAGCACAAGACCGCCCTGCTGGTGACCCACGATATCTCCGAGGCCATCAGCATGTCGGACCGGGTGATCGTCCTCAGCCGCCGGCCCGCCGTGGTGAAGGACGTCTTCGACATGGGCGGGCTGAAGGCTCTGCCGCCGCTGGAGCGGCGGGATTCCCCGGCCTTTGCCGGGTATTTCAATCAAATCTGGAAGGAGTTGGATCTCCATGACTGAGCTGACCCCCTCCCCCCAGCGGCTGGCCTACCTGCGCCGGCGGCAGCGCCGGGCCCGGGTCATCCGGGCGTGGCAGATCGCCCTGCTGGTCCTTCTGCTGGGTCTGTGGGAGCTGAGCACCCGCCTGGGCTGGAGCGACGGTTTCCTCATCAGCAGCCCCAGCCGCATGGCGGCCACGGTGGCAAAGCTGTGGCGCGAGGGACAGCTGTGGCACCACGTGGGCACGTCGGTGCTGGAGACGGTGGTGGGCTTCACCGCCGGTACGGCCCTGGGCACCCTCATCGCCGTGTGCATGTGGTGGTCGGACACCCTGTCCCGGATCCTGGATCCCTATCTGGTGGTGCTCAACGCCCTGCCCAAGACGGCGCTGGGCCCCATCTTCATCGTGTGGATGGGGGCCGGGATGGGCGCCATCATCACCATGACGCTGGCCATCTCCCTGATCGTCACCATTCTCAACATGTACCAGGGCTTCCGGGGCACCGATCCCGAGAAGATCCGTCTGATGCGGACGCTGGGCGCCAGCCGGGGGCAGATCCTGCACCTGCTGGTCTTCCCGGCCAACTACGCCACCCTGCTGGCCACGCTGAAGGTCAACGTGGGCCTTTCGTGGGTGGGCGTCATCATGGGCGAGTTTCTGGTCTCACGGGCCGGTCTGGGCTATCTGATCGTCTACGGCTCCCAGGTGTTCAACATGGATCTGGTCATGGCCAGCGTGCTGATCCTGGCTGTCGCCGCGGTGATCATGTACCGGCTGGTGCTGTGGGTGGAAAAATATCTGAATCATTTATTGGGGGTAATGCAATGAAACGAAAGCTGTCTCTTCTGCTGGCTGTGTTTGCGCTGCTGGGGGCGGCGCTCACCGGGTGCGGCGGCAAAACGGAAACGGTAACGGTGCGGCTCAACGAGGTGACCCACTCCGTCTTCTACGCGCCGCAGTACGTGGCCATGGAGCTGGGCTTCTTTGCCGACGAGGGGCTGGACATCGAGCTGACCAACGGCGGCGGCGCCGACAAGGTGATGACCGCCGTGGTGTCCGGTCAGAGCGACATCGGCCTGGCCGGCGGCGAGAGCTGCATCTACGTCTACAACCAGGGCAAGGAGGACTATCCCCGGATCTTCGCCCAGCTGACCAAGCGGGACGGCTCCTTCCTGGTGGGCCGCACCGACGCCGCCTTCTCCTGGGACGACGTGAAGGGCAAGACCATCATCGGCGGACGTCTGGGCGGCATGCCGGAGATGACACTGGAGTACGTGATGCGGAAGAACGGCGTGGAGCCCAACGTGGACGCCACGGTGGACACCTCGGTGCAGTTCAACATGATGGCCGGCGCCTTCACCGGCGGCAACGGGGACTACGTGGCCCTCTTTGAGCCCAGCGCCACCCAGGTGGTCCAGGCGGGGCAGGGCTATATCCTCTGCTCCCTGGGCGCCGAGAGCGGCGACGTGCCCTACACCACCTATTTTGCCACCCAGAGCTATCTGAAAGACCACGCCGACGTGGTGCAGAAGTTCACCAACGCCATCGCCAGGGGGCAGAAGTGGGTGGCGGAGCACAGCGATCAGGAGGTGGCGGAGGCCATCGCGCCCCAGTTCCCCGACACGGACGTCAAGCTGGTGGCGGAGGTGGTGGGCCGCCTGCGGTCCATCGACGCCTGGAACGCCGCGCCGGCCATGGAATCGTCAGCATGGGAGCGTTTGGAGACGATCATGACCGGGGCGGGCCAGCTGGCCGAATCCGATTGGGTGCCCTTCGAGACGCTGGTCACCAACGACTTCGCCGAGGCGGTGAAATAAAAAGTACCTGTCATTGCGAGGAACCGGTGCGCACGCCGGTGACGTGGCAATCCGCTCTTCTAAAAAAAGAGACGGATTCCCACAGAAAAATGCCGCCCTTGCGGGCGGCATTTTTCTTCGGAATGACAGGCCTGTTTTGTGTTGTCCGTCTTCTCACTGAAAGGCCGGCATCAGATAGGCGTATTTCTCCACCGGGGCGGCGCCGTGCCAGGTCATGTAGCCGCCGGTGCAGCCGGCGTCCGTCAGCGCCCGGATCTCGGCGCCCACCTCGTCGGGGCCGTAGGGGGTGTAGGGCTCCCGGATGGCGTTATAGGCCTGGATCCAGGTGCGGACCCGGGCGGGGGTGCCCGGCGTCTCGCTCTGGCGCTCCATGGCCTTGGTGCCGAAGGCGTACAGGGTGTCGTAGGGGTGTTCCCAGGGGAGATAGTCCCCCTCGGCGCCGTAGTGGTCGGGGTAGGGCATGGCGGAGATGGCGTCCACCACGGCGCTGATGGCGGGCCAGTACTGGCCGTAGGAGGTGACGTAGCTCTCGGCGCACTCGCCGAACACGTCAGCGGAGATATACACGCCCCGGTCGTGGAGCCGCCGGGCGGCATAGGCCAGGAACCGCTGGACCGCCTGGGCCTTGCTCTCGCCGTAGGTGTTGTGATAGTCGATGGTGCCGTCCTCCTCATAGCGCCAGGCGCCGTCGGGGAAGCGCATGTAGTCGAACTGGATCTCGTCGAAGCCCATCAGCTCCACCGCCTCCAGGGCCAGATCCACCTTGTACTGCCAGACCCGGCGGTCATAGACGCTGGGCCAGTACATGCCCACCACCTCCAGCGGCTGGCCGGAGGTGTCGGAGATGACGCACTCCGGATGATCCGCCGCCAGGTTGGGATCGTTGAAGGCGGTGATGCGGCCGACGACGTAATACCCCGCCTCCTTCAGCCGGGCCACGGCCTGCTGATAGGACTCCAGGGAATTGTAGGCGTTGGCATAGGCCGAGGGGCAGAATTCCCGCATCACCGGGGAGGCGTAGCCGATGGCGCCGCCGTCCACCACGTCCACCACGAAGGCGTTGATACCGCAGCCGTCCGCCACGGCGATGTAGTCATCCACGTAGTCGATGGACTCAACGTTGAGATAGAGGGCCTTCACCGTCTCGGGCATGGGGTTGTCGGGGAAGGCCGGCTTGTCCCAGGGCTCGTAGTCCAGGCCGCCGGCGTCGCCGCCGCCATAGGCGTCGCCCCGGGCGGCGTGGAAGGCCGCCAGCTCCGGGTCCGTCACGGCGGTGGCATCCTCGGCGGTCATGGCGATCAGGTCGGCGGAGATATAGCCGCCCTCCACCCGGTAGCGCTCCACGGTGCCGTCATTGTTCAGGCCGTCGTAGCCGGTGACGGTCAGCGCGTCGCCCCTGGTCACCAGATCGCCGGGCACCGCGCCGGTCTCATCCAGCAGGTTCATGGTGCGCCGGGCGTAGACGCAGGGGGTGGTCACCACCTGGGACAGATCCGCCGCCAGATTCTCCTCCGGTATGTAGGCGAAGGTCTCCGCCGCCTCGTCCAGCAGGATCCGGGGCATCAAAGGCCGCTCCGGCTCCTCCCCCTCCTCCGGCGGGACAAGCTCCTCCACCACCCGCTGCACCGGCGTGCCGCGGATGAGGATCCACTCCGAGGGCTGGCCCTCCTCGTCGTACTCGGTGGCGGAGGCCCTCTCCGTGGGGGAGGCCACGTACATGGTCTGCAGCTGCAGGGGCTCCGGTTCCGGTTCCGGCTCCGGCTTTTTCAGAAAGTGCAGCACCACAGCCGCCGCCACCGCCAGCACGATGAAGGCCAGCAGCAGGGGCACCACAGGGGATCTCTTCTGTTTCGCGCGCCGTCGGGGGCGGGCTTCCGTCGTTGACATAATATGCAAATCCTTTCGGCGTTTTTTCTATTATACGGGAACAGGCGGGAAATTTCCACCCAAATCTTGTGGCGGTTCGACAGATTGTTCATATTTTTTGTGTTTTTCCCGTTTTTCCGGTGGACATCCGGCCCGGTGCATGATATACTGCTATTATCTATAATTATGTAAATTGCCCGGATTTTACTGAACAGGTGATTCTATGAAAAATTCTCGTAAAATTCCATCTGTCATTCTGTGCCTGTGCGTGCTGCTGGCATTTCTGCCCACGGTGCTGCTGCCTCTGGCGGGGGCCACGGCGGCGGACGATCTGGAGGAGCGGATGCTGGGCCAGCTGAGCGCCCAGTACGAATCCAACGGCAATCCCGGCGCCATCGCCGAGACCGCCGGCGATCCCGGCGGCAAGTCCTACGGCATGTATATGTTCTCCTCCAGCGCCGGATCGCCCAGGGCCTTCTTCGAGTGGTGCCAGGGCTCCTCCAACGCCTACTACCGGGGCATCGGCAACACCCTCAGCGAGGCCTATTACTACGGCTCCCCCGGCTACGGCGCCCGGTTTGACGCCGCGTGGCGGCGTCTGGCGGAGGAAAACGCCGACGGCTTCGGCCGGGCCCAGCGGGACTTCGTGCGGTCGGAATACTACGACGTCTGCATCGACGCGCTGAAGGACAAGGTCCCCGCCTTCGACATCTCCAACTACAGCATCGCCCTGCGGAACGTGATCTGGTCCCGGGCCGTGCAGCACGGGGCCTACAGCGCCGCCAATATCTGCCAGCGCTCCTTTGACGCCATGGGCGGCTTTGCCAACCAGTCCGAGAGCGAGCTGATCAACGCCATCTACGCCGAGAGCGGACGGCTGACCACCGACGCCTCCACCAAGATGAGCGGCGCTCTGGCCCGCAGCTACGGCGTGGAGGGCTACGCCCTGGCCTACTACAGCGGCTGCTCCGCCGACATCCAGCTGGGCGTATACATCCGGCTGCGGATCAACGAGCCCGCCAAGGCCCAGGCCATGCTGGCCGAGTACGGCTACAACGACGCGCCGCTGGGCGAGGGCAGCTATCTCATCTGCCCCGACGCCAACACCAATCTGGCCGTGGGCGCTCAGGGCTCCGGCCTCACCATCAACGAGCGCAAGGGCGGCGCCAACCAGCAGTTCTATCTGGTCTACTACGCCAGCGGCTACTACACCATCACCAACGCCGACAGCTCCCTGCGCCTCACCGCCGGGAAGGGCACGGTCTCCGCAGCCGCCCCCACCGCCGAGAGCAATCAGCTGTGGGCCCTGGTCCGGGACGGCAGCCGCTTCGCCCTGAAGAACCGGGGCACCGGCCAGTATCTCACCGCCAGCAGCTTCTCCGCCGGCGGCAAGGTCTCCGCCGGTGACACCGCCGCGTCCTGGCAGCTGATCCCCGGCGCCGCCAACTGGACCCTCTCCGGTGCCTCCTATCCCACCTACGCCAACGGGCTCCAGGTAGGCTCCTCCAGCTTCCCCTTCCGGGGCACGCTGCGCAGCACCTATCCCATCACCTACGTCCACGCGGAGATCCGCAGCGGCTCCGGAAAGGCCCTGTATTCCTCCACCGCCAGGCCCAACACCACCTACTATAATCTGGCCAACATGGACGACGACATGGCCTTCAGCCGTCTGAGCGCCGGCAACTATTCCCTGGTCATCACCGCCGACGACACCTCCGGCAGCCACTACGAGCTGATCTCCCCCTTCTACGTATCCGACGGCACCACCTACGTGGTGACCTTCGACCCGGCAGGCGGAACCTGCTCCGTCACCAGCCGGCCCTTCGTGCCCGGCCAGATGTTCGGCGATCTGCCCGTGCCCACCAAGTCCGGCAGCACCTTCGTGGGCTGGTATACCGCCGACGGCACCAAGATCACCGCCTCCAGCATCACCCCGGCCCACAACGTGACCCTGACCGCCCGGTACAGCACGGAGTATTCCTACACCTTCTACGATTACGACGGCAAGACCGTTCTGGCCTCCGGCAAGCTGGCCGAGGGCGCCGTCATCCCCCAGCCCGCCGATCCCTCCCGACCCGCCACCGACACCGTCTACTACACCTTCAGCGGCTGGAAGGGCTACACCCCCGGCATGAAGATGGGCACCAGGAACGTGTCCTTCACCGCCACGTATGAGGAGCATCCCATCGTGGACGTCCGGGAGATGACCGCCACCGGCCGGTACCGTCTGGCGGACGGCTACCTGCGGAATATCCCGGTGGGCACCAAGGCCGAGGACATTCTGGCCACCCTGGTGCCCAAGGAGTACATCACCATCAACAGCGGCGGCAAGTCCGTCAGCGGCCCGGTTGGCACCGGCATGACCGTGGACTTCGCTCCGGGCGGAAAGGTGGCCCAGACCGCCGTGATCGTGGTCACCGGCGACGTCAACGGCGACGGCAAGGTCACCCTGACCGACATGGTGCAGATCCGGTCCCATCTGCTGGGCCGCACCACCCTCAAGGGCGCCTATCTCCAGGCGGCGGACCTCAACGGCGACGGCAGTCTCACTTTGACCGATATGGTTCAGCTACGTGCGTTTATGCTTGGCCGTAGCGAGATTATTCCGAGGTAATAGGAGGGCCATAGTATATGAAAGTTTTTAAGCGCCTTGGCTTTGCGTTTCTTCTGTCGCTGCTCCTTCTTTTCTCCTTTCCTGTTCAAGCACATGCAGCTGGAATGGGAGCCAGTTTTTCTGGGAGTAGTTCTCTCCGAGCAGGTGAGCGTGTTACTGTTACGTTCTATGTGAGTGGGGCATCCAATCTTTTGTCTATCCGTGCCACAGTGAATTATGATAGCAGTATGCTCGAGTATATTGATTCCTACTGCAATATTGGCGGTAGTTGGTCGATGGACGGAACAACTACACTTCTACTTGAGGATGGGAAGCAGGATTCTCCATTTAGTGGCGGTAGTGTTTTTTCTGTTGTCTTTTATGTAAAAGATTCCGTTTCATCTGGGTCGACTGTTTCTGCAAGTGTCAGTGGGATCAGCGCTACAGACGGAAATACAGATTATTACGCTGATTCTGTTTCCTGGTCCGCCACCATCGCCGCGCCGTTGAGCGGCAACGCCAATCTGGCCAGCCTCTCCTGCGGCAACGCCACCCTGTCCCCCTCCTTTTCCGCCGACACCACCAGCTACTCCTGCACGGTGCCCTATGAGGTCACGTATCTGGATCTCTACTACTCCGCGGCCGACTCCGGCGCCTACGCCTGGGTGTCCGGCAACGATCTGAGCGTGGGCGACAACACCGTCTCCGTGGGTGTGGAGGCTGCCAACGGCAACACCAAGTACTACAACATCTACGTGACCCGGCAGCAGGACCCCAACTACAAAGCCGGCACCAACGCCCTGCTGGAGTCCCTGTCCCCCAGCAGCGGGCGGCTGAGCCCCGGCTTCAAGCCGGAGACGAAGAACTACGTGGTCTACGTGCCCTTTGAGGTGGAGGAGTTCTCCCTCAGCGGCGTGGCCCAGGACAGCAAGGCCCTGTCCGTCACCGAGGCCTCCGCCAAGCTGGAGCCCGGCGACAACGAGCTGACCGTCACCTGCACCGCCGAGGACGGCAAGACCAAGGAGACCTACACGGTCCACGTGTACCGCATGCCCGCCTTCGCCGGCGTGCTGCCCACCATCACCGATCCCAACTCCGCCGATTACAGCGCCGTGGACGCCGCTCTGGCCAAGGTGCCCGCCAATCTGAGTCTCTACACCAACGAGAGCGTGGAGGTGCTCAAAAAGGCCATGGACGCCGTGGTCCGGAATTACGGCCCGGACAAGCAGGCCGAGGTGGACGCCATGGCCAAGGCCATCGAGGACGCCATCGCCGGCCTGGAGAAGAAGCCGGATCCGGCGGACCTCCCCCTCCGGGAGCGGGTGATGGCCGTGGCCAACGAGGTCGTGACCATCCCCTATCTCAGCAGGCTCACCGGCCCCCTGCCTCTGAAGTACCTGGCCATCGCCGCCCTGGCGATCCTGGCGCTGCTGATCTACGTTATCGGCACGCTGGTAGGCCGCCACGCCGGCAAGAAGAAGACCCTACGGGCCATGGCCCGGGACGAAACGCCCCGGGAGGAAGTCCCCGAGGCGGCGGAAGCGCCTGCGGAGGTTCCCGCGCCGGAGGAAGCGCCCGCGATAGAGGAAGCCCCTGTGGAGCGGGCCATCCCCGCCCCGCCGGCAGAGGAGCCTGTGGCGGAAGCCACGGAGGAGGCCCCGGAGCCGGCAGTGGAGACCCCGGCGGAAGCTCCCGAGGGACCCGGGCCGGAGCCGGCGGAGCCCGTGACCCCCGACACGGCGGAGACCCCGGCGGAGACCCCGGCGGAGGATAATCCGCTGGAGAGCATGTCGCTGGACGAGCTGCTGGAGGACATCAAGAATATGTAAAGAAAAACGCTGCTGCCCGACGGGCAGCAGCGTTTTGTTACTCTTCCTTCAATAATCCACTTTCATCAGGCACAGGCCCTCCGGCGGGGCCGTGGGGCCGGCCAGCTTCCGGTCCTTCGCCTCCAGGATCTCCGCCACGTGCTCCGGCTCCCAGTAGCCCCGGCCCACCTCCAGCAGCGTGCCCACCAGGATGCGCACCATGTTCTGCAAAAAGCCGGTGCCGTGGAAGGTGAAGATCACCCGGTCCCGCCGACGCTCGATGAGAATGGTATCCACCGTCCGCACGGTGGATTTTTTCATGTACGGGTTGCCGCAGAAGCTGGCGAAGTCGTGCTCCCCCTGAAGATAGGCCGCCGCCTGCCGCATCCGCTCCACGTCGGGCTCGTAGTCCAGCATGGTCACGTACCGCCGGTCGAACACCGGCTTGACGGGACCGTCGAAGCAGGTGTAGCGGTAGGTCTTGCCCAGGGCGTTGTACCGGGCGTGGAAACGGGGCGAGCAGGGCCTCACCTCCCGGACGGCGATGGCGTCGGGCAGGTAGCGGTTCAGATAGTCCCGGATTTCCTCGGGGGTCTTGTCCGTGTCCAGCACCACGCTGGCGGTCATGGCCCGGGCGTGGACGCCGGCATCGGTGCGGCCGGCGCCGATCACGTCCGCCGCCTTGCCGGTCAGCTCCGTCAGCACGCTCTCCAGCTTGCCCTGGATGGTGTCCCGGCCCGGCTGGCGCTCCCAGCCGTAAAACCGGGTGCCGTCGTAGGCGAGAGTCAGCTTATAGTTCTGTTCCATGTTTTAAGCACCTCACAGCCAGCCCATCAGCCGGGCAAAGTTATAGAGCAGCTTGCCGCCGTAGAAGATGATCACCACGCCGCAGATCTTGTTGATGACCGTCAGCACCTTCTCGTTGAACCGGGCGCCCAGCAGGGAGATCACCGTGGTGATGCCCAGGAACCACAGCACCGACGCCGAGGCAAAGCCGCCGATGAACCAGGGATCCGTCCCCTCCGGCAGGCTGGCACGGAAGGCGCCCAGCATCATGGTGCCGTCGATGAGGGCCTGGGGATTGAACCAGGTGACCACGCAGGCGGTGACCGCCGCCTTCCACAGCGGCACGTCCACGTCTTTTCCCCCCTGGAGGCTGGCCTTGGCGCGGAGGAGGCCGATGCCGATATAGATGACGATGGCGCTGCCCGCCGCCAGGATCACCCTCTGGAGCCAGGGCAGGGCCTGCATCAGCGCTCCGGCGCCGAGGAAACAGGCCAGGCCCAGCGTCACGTCGAAGAAGATGACGATCAGCGCCGTCAGATAGGCGCGGCTCCGCTTCTGGGTCAGGGCCGTGTTGATGACAAAGAGGTTCTGCAGGCCGATGGGGGCCACGTAGGCCAGGCCCATGGTCAGCCCCTGGAGATAGATGTTCATAGCGTCTGCTCCTTCTTTCCGTCTGGTAGTATCATATCAGAAACGGCGGCAAATGCAAGAAAAAAGGACAGGCAAATGCCTGTCCTTCCGGTTCTGCGATTTTTTACTCCGCGATGCGCTTGATGAAGCAGCGGCGGCGCTTGTGCTGCTCCAGGGGAACGTCCTTCCACTGGTCCTGCACCTTCTCGTTGGTCTCCAGCATGGGGCCGGTCTCGGCGTGGGTGATGCCCATCTCCACGCAGCCGTGGAGCACCTTGTTGATGACGGCGGCGTTGACGCCCTTGCCCTGGTACTTGGGGTGCACGGCGATCAGCAGCAGGTCGATGGTGTCGTTCTTCATAAAGGACTTCAGCAGATCCACCCAGCCGAAGGGGAAGTAGCGGCCCCGGCTCTTCTGCAGGGCGGAGGCGATGGACGGGGCGCCCACGCCCAGACCCACCATCTCGTCGTTCTCGTCCATGACGAAGCAGGTGAGCTTGGGGTTCACCAGCGGGCCGAACTTGCCGGAGTAGCGCTTGATCTGCTCCGGGGACAGCTCCACCGTGCCGTACAGGGGGGAGTAGGCCACGTTGACCAGCTTGAAGAACTTCTTCAGCAGGGGGAAGTAGGACAGGCGGCTCTTGGCGTTGAAGATGTGCAGGTTATACCGCCGGAGCACGAAGTCGCTGAGGCGCTGCCAGCGCTTCAGGGTCTTCTCGTCGTAGGGGACGGTGATGTAGTTCTCCACCCAGTCCACGTCCTTGCCGTAGCCCAGGTTGGTCAGATGCTCGATATAATAGGGGTGGTTATAATAGGTGAAGAAGCAGCTGCGGCGGTCGAAGCCCTCCACCAGCATGCCCTCCCGGTCCAGATCCGTGAAGCCCAGAGGGCCGTGGACCTCGTTGCAGCCCTTTGCCAACGCCCATTCCTCCACCGTGCCGAACAGGGCGGCGGACACCTCCGGATCGTCGATGAAATCCACCTGGGTGAAGCGCATCCGCTTGGTGCCCCACTTCTCGTTGGCCTTGCGGCTCAGGATGGCGCCGATGCGGCCCACGATCTCATCGCCCCGGTACGCCAGCCAGCAGCGGGCGTCACAATAGGCGAAGGCGGGATTCTTCTTGGGGTCCCAGTCGGACATATCGTCATCAAAGGTGGCGGGCACAAACTGGGGCACGTCCTTGTAGAGCTGATTGGGATAATCCACGAACCGGCGCAGCTGCGCCTTCGTGGTCACTTCGACAATAGAAACCATGGTTCTACCCTCCTCGACATACACAGCCCAGTGTATCTCTTTTTCCGACAAATTGCAAGTCCTGTGCCATTTTATGCGGCAAAGGCGGAAAAAAGCAGTAGCAAACCCCGCGTCAGATGTGTTATACTGTTTATATATCGACTAAACTGAGAGGATGTGGGCATGATGGAGCTGCGCTGGTACGATATTTTGCAGGAGGACGGCAAACCCTCCGCCGACTATTTGAGCGAGGATCGCCGGCAGCGGGCCGCCGCCATGCGCTCTGAGGCCGACCGGCTGCGCACCGTGGCGGGGGAGAACCTGGCCCGGCAGATGCTCGCCGAGCGTCTGGGCTGCGCGATGAAGGACGTCCCCCTCCAATACGATGAGGACGGCAAACCCACTGTGCCCGGCACGGGGCTGTACGTCAGCGTCAGCCACTCCGGCGCCTACGTGGTCTGCGCCGTGGACGACGCGCCCGTGGGCGTGGACGTGGAGACGGTCCGGGCCGTGGAGGAGAAGTTCATGCGCCGGGTCTGCAGCGAGGAGGAGCTCTCCTACGCCCTCCGGGGCGGCGACATGGAGCGCCGGTTCTGGGAGCTGTGGACCGCCAAGGAGGCCATCTTCAAGCTCACCGGCCACGGGCCGCTGCTGAAGCTCAGCAAGCTGGCTCTGCCGGAGCACGTCACCGTGTGCTACATGGAGCGCTACGGCTGCGCCCTGACGGTGGCACGGGGCGAGATGCGCAACGAATGGGAGGATTGAGATATGATCAGGATCGGAATCATCGGCTGCGGCAAGATCGCCCAGGTGCGCCATTTGCCGGAATACGCCACCAACCCCAACGCCCGGCTGGTGGCCTACTATGACAAGAATATGGACCGCGCCAGAGAGGTGGCCGCCCGGTACGGCGGCACCGTGTACAACAGCTACTTCGAGCTGCTGAATGACCCCGGCATCGACGCGGTGTCCATCTGCGTGGAAAACCGCGCCCACGCGGAGATCGCCACGGCGGCTCTGTACGCCGGCAAGCACGTTCTGTGCGAGAAGCCCATGGCCGTCACCCTGGGCGAGTGCGAATCCATGGTGGCCGCCGCCGAGCATAACGACCGGCACCTGATGATCGGCCACAACATGCGCTTTGACCCGGTCCACCGCAGGGCCAAGGAGATGCTGGACGCCGGTATCATCGGCGACATCATCACCTTCCGCACCGTCATCGGCAACGCCGGCCCCGAGGGCTGGTCCCTGGACAGCAACCGGGAGGACACCTGGTATTTCGACAAGAACAAGGCCGCCATGGGCGCCCTGTCCGACCTGGGCATCCACAAGATCGACCTGCTCCAGTATCTGACGGGCCAGAAGGTCATCGAGGCCACCGCCAAGGTGGTGACCCTCCAGAAGAGGAACGACGACGGCACCCCCATCGACGTGGACGACAACGCCCTGTGCATCCTGCGGATGTCCGGCGGCGCCATGGGCACCCTGGCCGCCAGCTGGACCATCTACGCCCACCACTGCAACTCCACCTGCTTCTACGGCACCAAGGGCAACCTGCTCCTCTATCACGACGACGAATATCCCATCATCGTCCGGGGGCTGGACGGCACCTCCACCTCTTATACCATCAACACCGAGAGCACCCGCTCCGGCGTCATCGACGAGTTCGTGGACGCCCTGGTCCACGGCCGGGAGCCGGAGGTGTCCGGCCAGGAGGCCCTGGCCACCATGCGCACCATTTTCGCCTGCATCGAGTCCTCGGAGGCCGGGCATACGGTGGGCGTGAACCCCTCCTTCGTCAGTCACCTGTAATCCGCCGGAAGGAGCCATCGCCATGTATCGCATCGGTATCGATCTGGGCGGCACCAATATCGCCGTCGGCATCGTCAACGAACGGCACGAGATCGTCGCCCACACCAGCGTGCCCACCCTGGCACACCGGGCGCCCCGGGCCGTCATCCGCGACATGGGCGACGCCGTCCGGGCCGCCCTGGATCAGGCGGGCCTCACCGCCGGGGACTGCGCCTCCATCGGCGTGGGCTCCCCCGGCACCTGCGACTCGGAGCGGGGCGTGGTGGTCCGGGCCTACAATCTGGGCTGGCACGAGGTGCCCGTGTGCGCCATGCTGACGGAGCGCTTCGGCATCCCCGCCCGGCTCAGCAACGACGCCAACTGCGCCGCCCTGGCCGAGACGGTGGCCGGCGCGGCCATCGGCTGCCGGAACATGGTGCTCATCACCCTGGGCACCGGCGTGGGTGGCGGCATCATCATCGACGGCAAGATCTACGCGGGCATGCGCTCCGCCGGGGCCGAGCTGGGCCACACCTTGCTGGTGCTGGACGGCGAGAGCTGCACCTGCGGCCGCCGGGGCTGCTGGGAGGCCTACGCCTCCGCCACGGCCCTGATCCGTCAGACGGGGCAGGCCGCCATGAAGCACCCGGAATCCCTGCTGGCCGCCACGCCGGCGGAGGATATCACCGGCCGCACCGTCTTCGACGCCGCCGACCGGGGCGACGCCGTGGCACAGGCCGTCATCGACCGCTACTGCCAATACGTGGCCGCGGGCCTCACCGATCTGGTGAATGCCCTGGCCCCGGAGATGATCCTGCTGGGCGGCGGCATCAGCCGTCAGGGGGAGCGGATCCTGGGGCCCATCCGGGAGTACGTGGCCACCCACTGCTTCGGCCAGCGCCAAGGGGCCATCCCCGTCATCGCGGAGGCCAAGCTGGGCAACGAGGCCGGCATCATCGGCGCCGCGGCGCTGTGACACGGGAAAAACCTGCAAAAAAACGGGAACAGCTTTCCGGCTGTTCCCGTTTTTTACTCATATTTCCCGCTGCGCAAAGGCTGTTTTCAGCGCCGCCAGCTCCTCATCCGTGGGGACCCAGCCGCTCTTGCCCAGGTCCACCCGGTCCCGGGGCAGGAGGGACACCCCGTCATTCCGCAGCAGCTCCGCCTGGAGTCCCGGCGTCAGGAAGGCCGCGGCGCCGGTGAGACGCCCGCCGGCGCCCACCACCTTCCAGGCCCGGGGCGAGACGCCCTGGCTCACCACCCGTCCCGCCAGCCGGGCGCAGAGAGGCTTGCCGCACAGGGCGGCCAGCTGGCCGTAGGTCACCGCCTTGCCCTCCGGCACGCGGGAGAGCACGTACGCCACGCGGGCGGCAAAATCCATCATGTGTGGACCTGCCTTCCCGCCGCGAAGGCCTCCCGCTCCCGGCACAGCTCGGTATACAGCTCCGCCGCCGTCCAGCCGGCGTTGGTGGGGGTCACCACCGCCTTGAGGGCGATGGGAATCCGCTGGCGGCGCAGCTCGGAGAGCAGGACGTCCATCTGGCGCTCCCCCAGCCCGGACATGACCAGCAGCTCCTCGGAAAAGGCGGGCTCCCCTGTCTCCCCGGCCGAACCGGACAGGATCTCCTCCAGCTTTGCGCCGTGGCGCTCCGGCGGCACCACCTGCATCCGGCATGCGCAGCGCAGGGCGATCACCTGCATTTTGGCCCGCTTGGGCGGCGCGATGTTGAAAAGAAGCAACGTGGGCATGGGGCCACCTCCTTACGCACACCATCCTACCACAGGCCGGAGCAAACCACAAGTTTTTCCGGCCGTTCCATTTTTTTCTTCCCTTTTTCTCCCGTAATTGCTATACTGAAAAGATAGAATACCATCGGAAAAGGGGAAACCTGATGAAAACATATCGTACCGTGATTTCCGCCGTGCTGCTGACGGCGGTCCTGCTGTGTGCCTGCGGCCGGAAAGCGCCGGAGACGCCGGAAACGCCGGGGGCGGAAGAACCCGTCTCCACCGTCTCCGCCGAGGAGTCCGCGTCCGTCCTCTGCAGCGACGGGGCCAGAACCCTGCGCTTCAGCCGCAACGACCAGGACGGCTGGCAGTGGACCGACGACGTGTCCTTCCCGCTGGACGGGCAGTACGTGGACCAGCTGATCGCCGCCGCCCGGGAGCTGGACGGTCTGACCCCCATCGCCGACCCCAAGGGGCCGGAGGTCTACGGTCTGGTGGGCAGCAAGAGCTATCTCACCGTGGTGGGCAGCGACGGCTCCCAGGTGACCTATTCCTTCGGCAGTGAGGCCGAGGGCGGTTACTACTGCAATTCCAGCGCCGACACGGCCCGGATCTGCGTGGCGCCGGAGCGGATCCTGGATCTGCTGGGCCGCAGCATCTATGACATGGCCCTGCTGCCCGATATCCCCGATCTCTCCGCCGACGCTCTCCGGTCTGTGACCATCACCCGGGGGGACGAGGCCGATCAGCTGACCCTCTCCCGGGGCAGCTGGAGCCGGGCCGGACAGGACGTCACCGGCGAGGAGCAGGTCCAGAAGCTGGCGGCGGGGCTGGAGACCCTGTCCGTGATGAAATGCGTGGACTACGCCCCCGCCGCCGGCGCCGCGGAGGTCTGCGGTCTGGCATCCCCGGCGGCCGTGCTGCATCTGGAGCTGGACAAGGGGGAGTTCCTCCTCCGCGTGGGGGGATATGACCAGGCGGAGAGCGCCTATTTCGTCACCATCGGCGACGACACCACCATCTATCTCATGAGCGGCGACGTGCCCGCCCTGCTGGCGGGCTGGACCATCGGCGGATAAGGAGGCGGACGATGCGGATTCTCATTGTGGAGGACGAGGTGCGGCTGGCCCGGACGCTGGCCGACCTCCTGAAGCGCCAGGGCTACACGGCGGATATGTGCCACGACGGCGTGTCCGGCCTGGACAACGCCGCCTCCGGCATCTACGATCTCGTCCTCCTGGACGCCATGCTGCCGGGGATGGACGGCTTCACCCTGCTGCAGGAGCTGCGAGCCGGCGGGCACAGCGTGCCCGTGCTGATGCTGACGGCCCGCAGCGACGTGACGGACAAGGTCCACGGGCTGGACAGCGGCGCCGACTACTATCTCACCAAGCCCTTCGAGCCCGAAGAGCTGCTGGCCTGCATCCGGCTGCTGCTGCGCCGGGGGAACAGCGGCGTCCGGCTGGACGACGCCCTGACCTGCGGCGACCTGCATCTGGAGAGCGGCACCTTCCTGCTGAGCTGTCAGGAGCGGTCCGTGCGGCTGAGCCGCCGGGAATACGACCTGATGGAGCTTCTCATGCGCAACGGTACCCAGATCGTCACCAAGGAGCAGCTGCTGCTGAAGGTCTGGGGCTACGACTCCGACGCCGAGGACAACAACGTGGAGGTCTACATCTCCTTCCTGCGGCGGAAGCTGACCCACCTGCACTCCGCCGTGCGCATCAAGACCATCCGCATGGTGGGCTACTGTCTGGAGGTGACGCCATGATCCGCAAGCTGCGCTGGAAAGTCGTGGCCCTCACCATGGGCACCGTGGCGGCGGTGCTGATCCTGGCGCTGGCGGCGGTGTTCCTGTCCTCCCGGGCCTCCCTGGAGGGGCGGTCCCGGCAGATGCTCCAGCAGGTGCTGCAGCTCAGGCCCGGCGACGCCGTTCCCCGGGAGCTGCGGAACTTCTCCTATCTCACCGTGGAGGTCTATCCCACCGGCGCCGCCGTGGTCACCGAGAGCCAGAACTTCGATCTGAGCCGCTATATGGACGATGACGACGGGGACGACGAGGCGGATGAGGACCAGACGGAGATCCTGACAGAGATCGTGGAGGCGTGTCTGGGGCGGCGGGAGGACGCCGGGGAGCTGGACGATTTCCACCTCCGCTACCAGCGGGAACGGACGCCCTTCACCCTGCGCATCGCCTTCACCGACAGTTCCCTGGACCGCAGCACCATCCGATCCCTCACCCGCACCGTGGTGCTGATCGGCCTGGCGGCCTTCGCGGTGCTGTTCGGCTTCAGCTATCTCCTCTCCGGGCTCATCACCCGGCCGGTGGAGAAGGCCTGGCAGGAGCAGCAGCGGTTCCTCTCCGACGCCTCTCACGAGCTGAAAACGCCGCTGACCGTGATCCTGTCCTCCGCCGATCTGCTGGCCCAGAGCGCCGACGGACAGGAGCAGGGCTACGTGGACAACATCCGCAGCGAGTCCCGGCGCATGAAGAAGCTGGTGGAGAGCATGCTGACCCTGGCCCGGGCCGACGACGGCGGACACAAGCTGGTGTTCACGCCTCTGGACTGGAGCGACGTGGTCACCGACACGGCCCTCCTCTTTGAGCCGGTGGCCTTTGAGGCCGGGCGGGAGCTGCTCTACCACATCGACGAGGCGCTGCGCGTCAGCGGCGACGGCGACAAGCTGCGCCAGCTGGTGAGCATCCTGCTGGACAACGCCACCAAATACGCCCCGGCCCACACCCCCATCCGGCTGACGCTGGCGGCGGAGGAGAAAACCGCCCGGCTCACCGTGGAAAACGGCGGCGAGCCCATCCCACCGGAGGTGGCGGCCCATCTCTTCGACCGCTTCTACCGGGCCGACAGCGCACGGTCCGGGCCCGAGGGCTTCGGCCTGGGCCTGTCCATCGCCCAGTCCATCGTGAAGGAGCACCGTGGCGCCATCCGCTGTGAGAGCGACAGCCGCTCCACCCGGTTTATCGTCACGCTGCCGCTGACAAAGGAATGACTATGATGAAAAGGACAGGTGCAAACCTGTCCTTTTTTGGCTTTTTGCGGCAACGGGACCTCCCTCCGGCGCATAGAATGGGTGGTACCGAGAGAAGGAGGGATTTCCCATGGATGACGAGCGCATCACCGATATCGACGATCTGATCTTCCGGGACGAGTGGCAGGTCAGCCAGCGATGAAAAGCACCCGCGCCGTTTTCACACGGTGCGGGTGTTCTGCTATTCGATGGTGCCGCCGCCCAGGACCGCGTCGCCGTCATAGAGCACCACCGCCTGTCCGGCGGTGATGGCCCGCTGGGGCTCGTCGAAGGTGAGATGCAGCCGTCCCTCCGGCAGGGGCTCCGCCGTGGCGGGGGTCTCGGTCTGGCTGTAGCGGGTTTTGGCGGTGCAGCGGACGGGCGCCGCCGGCGGCTCGCCGGCAATCCAGTTGACCCGGCAGGCCGTCAGGGTGCTGCGGAAGAGGTCGGCGTTGTCCCCCAGGGTGACGGTGTTGGAAACGGGGTCCTTGCTGACCACGTAGACGTGGCGGCCCAGGCTGATGCCCAGGCCCTTGCCCTGGCCGGTGGTATAGCAGGGCAGGCCCCGGTGACGGCCCAGGACGTTGCCGGCCCGGTCCACGAAGTCGCCCGGCGTCAGCTCCACGCCGCTGCGCTCCAGAAAGCCCACGTAATCCCCGTCCGGCACGAAGCAGATGTCCTGACTGTCCGCCTTGTCGGCGTTCTCCAGACCGGCCTGCCGGGCATTCTCCCGGATGGCGGGCTTGTCATACTCCCCCACCGGCAGCAGCAGATGGGCGAGCTGACGCTGGGTCAGCTGATAGAGCACGTAGCTCTGATCCTTGCGGCGGTCCCGGCCCCGCAAAAGCCGGTAGCGGCCGGACGCTTCGTCATAGGCCACCCGGGCGTAGTGGCCGGTGGCAAGGTAGTCGTAGCCCAACACCAACGCCTTTTCCAGCAAAGTGCCGAATTTCAGGCAGCGGTTGCAGTCGATACAGGGGTTGGGGGTCCGGCCGGCACAGTATTCGCTGATGAACCGGTCCACCACGTCACGCTTGAACTGCTCCGTGGCGTTGAACACATAGAATTTCATGCCCAGCCGGTAGGCCACACTGCGGGCATCCGCCGCGTCGTCCATACTGCAGCACTTGCCGCCCTCATTGGGCAGCAGCTTCAGCATGGCGCCGTCACATTCGTAGCCCTGCCGCCGGAGCAGCAGGGCCGCCGCGGAGCTGTCCACCCCGCCGGACATGGCCACCAGCACTCTCTTTTTGCTCATTCGTTTATCCTCATGTATATTTTTCCAACAGGCGGAAAAGCTGTATGTGTCATGACCCCGGCAAAAGCCGGGGTCAATGGGTCAAGCATCCAGGTTTTTGCGGCTGAACACCCGATAGGACAGGGCGTCGCTCAGCTCCACCATGGCCGGCTGGAATCCGCCGGTATAGGCAAACGTCGGCTCCTCCAGCGTCTTGTCCTCCAGCCGCTCGTCCGGCAGGGAGACCGTCACCGTGGTGCCCTCGCCCTCCCGGGAGGTCAGCAGGAACCGGCCGCCGTGGCGCTCCGCGATCTTCCGGCACAGGGGCAGGCCCAGGCCCAGACCGTGGGGCGGCGGGTCGATGCGCTCGGGGTGGAGATACCGCTCGTAGACCACGCCCATCATCTCCTCCGAGATGCCGCAGCCGGTATCCGCCACCGTCAGCAGTATCTGATCGCCCCGGAAGTCCAGCGTCACGTCGATGCGTCCGCCGGCGGGGGTGAATTTGATGGCGTTGGACAGCAGGTTCCACACCAGGCGCTCCATGTGCTCCCGGTGCACGCCCGCTTTGTGATAGCTCCGGTCACAGTGGAAGGCGAGGGTCAGGCCCATCTCCTCCGCCAGAGGCCGAGCCTGGCGGCACAGCTCCTCCAGCCAGCCCACCAGCTCCAGATCCCAGCGGACAAAGGGCGTGTCCTCAGCCAAAACGGTTGCCGCGGACAGATTGTTGATCACCCGGAGCAGCCGGTAGTAGCTCTGGTTGAGAATGGCCGCGCTCTGCTCATCGGCGCCGCCGCTGGCCGGATCCTCCGGCGGCAGCAGCCGGTTCAGCGCCGAGTGGATATTGCCCAGTGAGCCCCTCAGCTGCTCGGCCACGCTGCCCAGAACCCGGCACAGCAGATCCAGATCTTGTTCCTCGTTCATAGCCATCCCCCTTCCCTCTTAACTTGGCGGCGACGCCGGGCCCTTATCCCCGGTAAATCCCGCCAACTTCTCTTCGTGCCCCACTATAGCAGAGTCGGCGCAAAAAAACAAGAACGCCGTCGTATTTTCACCCACCGTAAATTTTTTTGAAAAGAGGGGTTGCTTTTTTCGGATTTTTGAATATAATACTAAACGTACCATACATTTGATATATTCCATCAGAGAGGTTGTTATTTATGAGCATTAAAATCGGTATCAACGGTTTCGGCCGTATCGGCCGCATGGTCCTGCGCGAGAGCATGCATCACCCCGACATCGAGATCGTGGGCATCAACGATCTTTGCCCGGCCGACTATCTGGCCTATATGCTGAAGTACGACACCATGCACGGCAAGTTCGACGCCGACGTCAGCGCCACCGAGACCACCATCGTCGTCAACGGCAAGAGCATCCCCGTGTACGCCGAGCGCGACCCCGCCAACCTGCCCTGGGGCAAGACCGGCGCGGAGTACGTCATCGAGGCCACCGGCCTGTTCCTGACCAAGGAGAAGGCCCAGGGCCACATCTCCGCCGGCGCCAAGCACGTGGTCATGTCCGCCCCCTCCAAGGACGACACCCCCATGTTCGTGGTGGGCGTGAACGAGAACACCTACACCTCTGATATGACCTTCGTCTCCAACGCCAGCTGCACCACCAACTGCCTGGCCCCCATCGCCAAGGTCCTGAACGACAGCTTCGGCATCAAGGACGGCCTGATGGCCACCGTCCACGCCACCACCGCCACCCAGAAGACCGTGGACGGCGTGTCCCTGAAGGATTGGCGGGGCGGCCGCGCCGCTGCCGGCAACATCATTCCCTCCTCCACCGGCGCCGCCAAGGCCGTGGGCAAGGTGATCCCCGCCCTGAACGGCAAGCTGACCGGCATGTCCTACCGCGTCCCCACCCTGGACGTGTCCGTGGTGGATCTGACGGTGAACCTGGCCAAGCCCGCCACCTATGACGAGATCTGCCAGGCCATGAAGAACGCCGCCGAGGGCGAGCTGAAGGGTATCCTGGGCTACACCGACGAGCCGCTGGTGTCCTCCGACTTCCTGGGCGATCCCCGGACCTCCATCTTCGACGCCAAGGCCGGCATCGCTCTGACCGACACCTTCGTGAAGGTGGTCTCCTGGTACGACAACGAGATCGGTTATTCCGACAAGATCCTGTGCCTCATCGAGCACATGTACTCTGTCGACCACAAGTAAGCGATCTTTTCTTTTCCAGTTTTCCTTCTTTTTTGTTCCGGGAATGACGCCGCCCTGTTCGGGGCGGCGCTATTTCCATCCCCCTTCCTGCGTCCCGCCCCCGCATCCCGATTACATACGCGTGCGGCAAGCCCTGCTCCCCGCCGCGCAGATGAAAGGACTATCCGACATGGCTCAACATCAGATCCTGAACAGTAAGCTCAGTCTGGACAGCGATATCCCCCTGTATACCCAGCTGGTGGGTATCATCAAACACCATATCTCCTCCGGCGCTCTGCAGGTGGGGGAACTGCTCCCCTCCGAATCGGAGCTGTGCCGCGCGCTGGACATCAGCCGCAACACGGTGCGCCAGGCCATCGGCGAGCTGGAGGACGAGGGACTGGTGGTCCGCAAGCGGGGCAAGGGCACCTTCGTGGCTGACCCCAACACCAACCACCGGGGCGTCCGCTACTCCTTCACCACCGAGGTCTCCTCCATGGGCAAGCACCCCTCCTCCACCCTGGTGGATTTCGGGGTGATCCGGCCGGGGGCCGACATCTGCAAAAAGATGGACCTGCAGGACGGCACCAGCGTCTACTGCTTCACCCGGGTCCGGAACGTGGACGGCAAGCCTCTGATCCTGGAGACCAGCTACTATCCCCAGTACATCTACCCCAACCTGACCCGGGACATGGTGCAGACCCACAGCTTTTACAGCCTGCTCTACCACGTGGGCATCACCCCCGCCTCCGCCGAGGAGACCTACGAGGCCGTGGTGCTCAACGCGCCCCAGGCACACCTTCTGGGCACCCGGGAGGGCGCCTGCGCCTTCTGCCACCAGCGCCGCACCCGCACCGAGGACGGCCGGATCTACGAGTACACCCGCAGCTACATCCGGGGCGACCGGGTCAGGCTGGACGTGCACATGCAGAAAAGCGGCGTCACCTTCGCCCGCACCATCGACTGATATGCCCCCGCAGCTCCCGCCGGAAGGCGGGAGCTTTTTTTGCCGCGGCACTTGTAGAAGTAGTTTCAAATGTACGGAATGTTTGGGGAATATTTTGTGCAAAACTGTCAGCAATGTCCATTTCCACCAAGAAGATTTTGCATTTTTTGTATAAAATTTTTGCCAAAAGGGGCAGACAGGAGATTTTTTCATGCTATAATAAATTTGGAACTAAAAAGCCGTCAAAAATGACGGAACATAGGAAGGGGAACATCTCATGGCAATCAAAATTGGTATCAACGGTTTTGGCCGCATCGGCCGCGTCATCCTGCGAATCCTGTCCGAGCATCCCGAAAAGTACGATATCTGCGGCATCAACCTGCGCAAGGCGGATCTGCCCTACATGGTGTATCTCATCAAGTATGACTCCGTTTTCCGCAACTTCAACGGCACCGTGGAGCATGAGGACGGCCATCTGGTCATCAACGGCCACAAGATCAAGGTCTTCAGCGAGAGCGACGCCGTCATGATCCCCTGGCACACCTGCGGCGCGGAGTACATCATCGAGTCCACCGGCGCCTTCAACACCATGGAGAAGGCCATGCGCCACTTCAAGGGCGGCGCCAAAAAGGTCATTATCACCGCCCCCGCCAAGGATGAGGTGACCCCCACCTTCGTGTACGGCGTCAACCAGGAGCTGTATCAGAAGGATATGGACGTGGTCTCCAACGCCAGCTGCACCACCAACTGCCTGGCCCCTCTGGCCAAGGTCATCCACGACGAGTTCGGCATCGAGCAGTCCCTGATGTCCACCATCCACGCCTCCACCGCCAAGCAGAAGGCTGTTGACTCCCGCGGCGGCAGCGACTGGCGCACCGGCCGTTCCATCCTGAACAACATCATCCCCTCCTCCACCGGCGCCGCCAAGGCTGTGGGCCGCGTCATCCCCTCCCTGAAGGGCAAGATGACCGGTATGTCCTTCCGCGTGCCCACGGCGGACGTGTCCGTGGTGGATCTGACCGCACGTCTCAGCCGCACCACCACCTACGCCGAGATCTGCTACGCCATCCGTCACGCCTCCGAGACCTACATGAAGGACATCATCGCCTATACCACCGACCAGGTGGTGTCCACCGATCTGATCGGCAACAACTGCCCCTGCATCTTCGACGAGACCGCCGGCATCATGCTGGATCACGACTTCGTCAAGCTGATCGCCTGGTACGACAATGAGTGGGGTTACAGCAACATGGTGATCCGCATGCTGGAGCACATGTACGAAGTGGACCACGCCGACGAGGAAGTTCCTGCTGAAAAGTAAACTTTTTCCTGTTTTTTCGGCCGCCCTTTCGGGCGGCCGATCTTTTTTTATACCGTTTTCGTAAACAATGTCCGGCCCGGCTTGCTTTCGGCTTTTCGGCGTGGTAGACTTCTTTATTATCGCGATCCACCGCGGCTCGCCGCGTTTTCCGTGTCAAAAGGAGCGTAACCTATGCCCAAATTCAGCGTCAAAAAACCGCTGACCGTCTTCGTGGCCGTTCTGGCCGTTCTGGTGCTGGGTGTGGTGGCCTATCTGAAGATGACCCCCGACCTGCTGCCCAATATGGACTTTCCCTACGTGATCATCGTCACCGCCGACCCCGGCGCCAGTCCGGAATCCGTGGAGACGGAGATCACCCGGCCCATGGAGCAGACCATGGCCACCCTGGACCGGATCAAGTCCGTCACCTCCACCAGCCAGAACAGCATGTCCATGGTGGTGCTGGAATTTGAGGACGGCATCAACATGGACACCGTCAGCGTGGATATCCAGCAGCGGATCGAGATGCTGCGGGGCCGGTGGGACGACTCCGTGGCCACCCCCTACGTGCTGAAGATCAACCCCTCCATGCTGCCGGTGGAGGTGGCCGCCGTGGTCTATGAGGGCAAGGACATCCACGCCCTCAGCGATTTCGTGGCCGACACGCTGACCGGCAAGCTGGAGGGCATCTCCGGCGTGGCCGGCGTGGAGGTCAGCGGCACCGTCACCAGCCAGGCCCACGTGATATTGAGCCAGGAGAAGCTGGACGTCCTCAGCGGCACGCTGGCCGAGGCCATCAACAGGCAGCTGGACGACGCCGAGGGGCAGCTCAAAGACGCCAAGGCCCGGATCGAGGCCGCCCGCAGCGCCATCGCCGACGCCCAGGAGTCCGCCATCGGCGGCGCCGTGGAAAACGCCCTGGGCACCGTGCAGCAGGGTCTCATCACCCTGCAGCAGCAGCGCCGGGAGCTGACCGAGCGGCGGGAGAAGCTGCAGAGCCTGTCCGACGAACTGAGCCGGGTGGACGCCGAACTGGTCACCGTCCGGGCCCAGATCGCCGCCCTGGAGGCTGCCGAGGAGCCCACCGAGGAGCAGGAGGCGGAGCTGACCACCCTCCGGAAGCAGGAGGCGGAGCTCACCGCCCGCCGCCAGACCATCGAGACCCAGCTCCGGGCCATGGGCACCGCCCCCGAGGAGCTCCAGCAGCAGCTGGAGGAGCTCCAGAAATCCCTGGATCAGGTGAACGACGCCATCGATCATCTGACGGAGGATTCCACCATCACCGATCTCTCCCGGCAGGTCACCGGCGGCGTGCTGTCCGGGCTGGACGCCCTGGGCCAGATGACCGCCGGCACCGTCCAGATTACCCAGGCGCTGACCCAGATCGAACAGGGTCTGGCCAGCGTGGAGGCCTACCGCAGCAAGGTGGCCCAGCAGTCCGATCTGGGCAGCATGCTGGGCATCAACACCATCTCCGCCATTCTGACGGCCCAGAATTTCTCCATGCCCGCCGGATACATCCGGGACAACGACGGCGTGCAGTACATGGTGTCCGTGGGCGACGAGTTCGAGAGCCGGGATCAGCTGGAGAATCTGCTCCTCTTCGACCTGGGCATCGACGGCGTGGCGCCCATCTATCTCAAGGACGTGGCCGACGTGTTCATCACCGACGACTCCGACCAGATCTACACCAAGATCAACGGCGAGCACGGCGTCATCGCCACCTTTACCAAGCAGTCCAACTTCGCCACGGCGGAGGTGTCCGACAACATCGCCAGGCGGTTGGCCCAGCTGGAGAAGGACTACCCCGGCCTGCGGTTCAAGCCGCTGATGGATCAGGGCGACTACATCCATCTGATCGTACGGTCCATCCTCTCGTCCCTGCTGTGGGGCGCGCTGTTCTCCGTGGTGGTGCTGTTCCTCTTCCTGCGGGATTGGCGGCCCACCCTCATCACCCTGCTCTCCATCCCCACCAGCGTCATCTTCGCGGTGGTGCTGATGTACTTCACCGGCGTCACCATCAACATGATCTCCCTCAGCGGTCTGGCCGTGTCGGTGGGCATGCTGGTGGACAACTCGGTGGTGGTCATCGAGAATATCTATCGCCTGCGCTCCAAGGGCGCCACGGTGGTCCAGGCCGCCGTGTCCGGGGCCCAGCAGGTGCTGGGGGCCATCGTGGCCTCCACGCTGACCACCGTGTGCGTCTTTCTGCCCATCGTGTTCGTGGAGGGCATCACCAAGCAGCTGTTCACCGATCTGGCGCTGACCATGGGCTTCTCCCTGATGGCCAGCCTGCTGGTGGCCCTGACGCTGGTGCCCGCCATGGCCTCCGGCCTGCTGCGACGGGAGCGGACCGTGAAGCCCGGTCTCCTGGACCGGGTCTACCCCGTGTACCGCCGGGCCATCGGCTGGTCCCTGGACCACAAGGCCGCGGTGCTGGGCCTGGCGCTCCTGCTGCTCATCGGCTCCGCCTGGGGCGCCTTGAGCCGGGGCTTCACCTTCATGCCGGAGATGGACATGAACAACCTGAACGTCACCGTCACCATGCCGGAAAACTGCAGCCGAGAGAAGGCCGTGGAGCTGGCGGACGAGGTGGCCAAGCGGGCCATGACGGTGGACAACATCGACACCGTGGGCGCCATGATGGACAGCGGCGGCCGGATGGCCATGATGGGCCGGCAGGGCGGCGCCTACGACGTGACCCTCTACATCACCCTGCCGGAGGGTGAGTTCGGCATGGCCGCCGGGCGGCAGATCGAGGCGCTGTGCGACGATCTCCCCTGCCAGGTCACCGCCGCGCCGGTGATGAACATGGATATGCTCACCGGCTCCGGCATCTCCATCAAGCTCTACGGCGACGACATGGAGGACCTCCAGACCGCCGCCCAAGCCCTGGCCCGGCGGATGGAGACCGTCCCCGGCACGGCCGACGTGTCCGACGGACTGGAGGAGGCCGCCCCGGCTCTCCACGTGTCCATCGACCGCACCGAGGCCATGAAAAAGGGCATGACGGTGGCCCAGATCTATCTCCAGATCACCGCCGCCCTCACCGATTCCGCCACCAACGCCGGCATGACCCTGGACGACACCAGCATGGACGTGGTCATTGAGAGCGCCCAGGGCAGCCGCCTGACCCGGGAGAAGCTCCTGGATCTGGTCATCGACCCGGACAGCTCCGCCGTCTCCATGGGCGGCATGTCCTCCATGATGGGCGCCATGGGCGGCTCCATGAGCGGCGGCATGAGCGGCATGAGCGGCATGAGCGGCGCCATGCCCTCTGCCGGGGAGGATCTCTCCTCCTTTGCCGGACTCACCGGCGAGGGCAGCGGCGAGGATCGGAGCTTCCGGCTGGGCGACGTGGCCACGGTGGAGGAGACCGTCAGCCTCAACACCATCCAGCGGGATCAGCAGCGCCGGTATCTGACCGTCAGCGCCGGCGTGGCCGAGGGGTACAACATCACCCGCGTCACCGCCGCCGTGCAGCAGGCGGTGGGCGGCGTGGAGCTGCCGGACACCGTCACCGTGTCCTTCGACGGCGAGAACGAGGCCATCATGGAGGCCATGCAGCAGCTGCTCCTGATGATGGTGCTGGGCGTGCTGCTGGTGTACTTCATCATGGTGGCCCAGTTCCAGTCCCTCAAGTCGCCGTTCATCGTCATGTTCACCATTCCCCTGGCCTTTACCGGCGGCTTCCTGGCCCTGCTGATCTCCGGCATCGAGGTGAGCGTCATCTCCCTGATCGGCTTCGTGATGCTGGTGGGCATCATCGTCAACAACGGCATCGTGCTGGTGGACTACATCAACCAGCAGCGCATGGCCGGCATGGAGCGGCGCGAGGCCATCATCGACGCCGGCGTGACCCGCATGCGGCCCATCCTCATGACCTCCCTGACCACCATCCTGGGCCTCATCGTCATGGCCCTGGCCCGGAACGTGGGCACGTCCATGATGCAGCCCGTGGCGCTGGTGTGCATCGGCGGATTGCTGTACGCCACGCTGATGACCCTTTTCGTGGTGCCGTGTATGTACGACATGATGAACAAGCGGGAGCTGCGGAAGGTGGACGAGGCGGATCTCAAAACCCTGGATATCTGACAGGCAAAAAAACGGAACGAGTAAAAGCAGGAGGGAAACCCCTCCTGCTTTTTATGCCTTTTGCGCCAGCCACAGGACCAGCCCGTACAGGGCGCTGGCCGCCGTGCCGAAGACGATCACCGGCCCGGCGATGGTGAACATCTTGATGGCAGTGCCGGTGATGATCCCCTCGGCCCGGTAGTCGATGGCCGGGGACACCACGGAGTTGGCAAAGCCGGTGATGGGCACCAGCGTCCCGGCGCCGGCAAACCGGGCCAGGCGGTGGTAGAGGCCCAGGGCCGTCAGCACCGCCGAGAGAAACACCAGGGATATGGACGTGGCGGTGCCGGCGTCCTCGGTGTCCAGGCCCATGCTCTTGAAGCCGTTGGTCAGCAGCTGGCCCAGCACGCAGATGGCGCCGCCCACCACGAAGGCGATGACCACGTTCTTCACCAGGGGCGAGGGCTCCTGCTTCTTCTTGATATACGCCTGATACTCCTGGGGCGACATATCCATGGGATCACATCCTTTCGCCCATAGTGTTTCCCGGTTTTGGAAAAAACATGCGCCGCCTTGCCAAACGGCGGCAAAACGGCTATACTAATGTGATGAACCTCAAAGAGGAGGATGATATTATATGTCTGATTCCGCCCATCCCTTTGGCCGAAAGGCCCGGGCGCTAGCCGTCATCGATCCGGTGAGCTGCACCGGCTGCGGCTACTGCGCCATGTTCTGCATCATGAACTGCATCCCCCAGCGTGAGGACGGCTTTTATGAGGTGGACCCGGAGCTGTGCATCGGCTGCCGCTCCTGCAAGGTCAACTGCCCCTTCGACGCGGTGACCATCCTGCCGCCCAAGCAGGAGGTCTGATATGCGAAGCGCGACCAACAAAGACCGGCCCCTGGGCCTCTATCTCCACATTCCCTTCTGCGCCGCCAAGTGCGCCTACTGCGACTTCTACTCCCTGGCCCGCAGCGAGGACAGGATGGACGACTACGTGGCCGCCCTCTGCCGCCATCTGACGGAGTCCGCGCCCCAGGCCGACCGTCACCGGGTGGAGACCGTCTATTTCGGCGGCGGCACCCCCAGCTATCTGGGCGTCAAGCGGCTCTTGCGCCTGCTGCAGACGGTGAAAAAGCGCTACCATCTGGCCCCCGATGCGGAGATCACCCTGGAGGCCAACCCGGACAGCGCCGGGGACTGGCGGGCCCTCCGCAAGCTGCGGCACGCCGGCTTCAACCGCATCTCCCTGGGGGTACAGTCCTCCGACGACGCCATTCTGCGGCAGATCGGCCGCATCCATACCTGGGAGCAGGTGAAAAACGCGGCGGAGGCCATCCGCCGGGCGGGGTTCGACAACTTCAGCCTGGATCTGATCTACGGCCTGCCGGGCCAGACCATGGAGATCTGGCGGCAGACGCTGGATGACGCGGTGGCCCTGGCCCCGGAGCATATCAGCGCCTACGGGCTCAAGCTGGAGCCGGGCACGCCCCTCTATCAGCGCCGGGAGTCCATCGTCCTGCCGGACGATGATCTGCAGGCGGATATGTACCTCTACGCCGTGGATTTTCTGGCCCAAAACGGCTATGAGCAGTACGAGATCTCCAACTTCGCCAAGCCGGGCCGGGCCTCCCGCCACAATCTCAAGTACTGGCACATGGAGGAGTACGCCGGCTTCGGGCCCGGCGCCCACTCCGACTGGGGCGGCGTCCGCTATGCCTACGACCGGGATCTGAACGGCTACATCGCCGGGGAACTGCGGCTTTCGGAGTCCTCGGAGATCCCGCCCATGGAGCGCCAGCAGGAGTATATCATGCTGTCGCTGCGGACGGTGGAGGGCATCAGCCGCAGGGAGGTGGAGTACCACTACCGCCGCCCCTTCGCCCCCATGGAATCCCTGTTCCAAACCTATGCCGCCCACGGTCTGGCGGAGGCCACGGAAGCGGGCTGGCGTCTGACGCCCCGGGGCTTCCTGGTGTCCAACCAGATCATCGGCGCGCTGCTGGAGGCCATGGGCACCGACGAGGCCATGCGGCTGGACAGGGCCGCCCGGGGCGACTACCGGGTGGTGTGAGTTTTTCCTCTTAAAGGAGTGTATCCCATGAAGCTGTATCGTGATCTGAATATCGTCTCTTTTTTGCTGGCAGTGGCCGGCGCGGTGGCCATCGTGCTGCCGCCCACCCTGCGGGATCAGAACATTCTGCTCCCCTCCCTGCTGGCGTTCCTCTGGATCGTCGTCTGCGTCTTTTTCTTCCAGTGGCTGGCGGTGAAGCGGCTCAACAAGGTCATGGCCCTGCTGAACGAGTGCCGGGTGAAGGAGTACGTGGCGCAATACGAGAAGCTGCTGGCGCGGGCCCGGCGCAAGACGGTCCTGCCGGTGAAGCTGAATCTCTCCGCCGGCTATATCGAGCTGGGCCATCCCCGGAAGGCGTTAGAGCTGCTGCGGGACCTGCCCGATTTCCCCAAGGGGCGGGGCGGCGCCGCGCTGCGTCTGGTCTATGACAACAACACGGCGGTGTGCCTCCGGATGCTGGGCGATCTGGACATGGCCGAGGCGCTGCTGAACCGGTATCAGGCCGATCTGGCCGCCGCGCCGGAGAAAACGCCACAGCGGGCCCAGACGGCGACCCAATACCGCAAGCAGGCCATGCTGCTGAACATGGCCCGGGGGAGCTTTGACGGGGCCCGGGTCTTTTTCGAGACGGAGCTTCAGACCGACGCCACGGCGCGCAGCCGGGTGGCCGACCACTACGCCCTGGCCTGGGTCAGCCTCCAGGAGGGCAGCAAGGACGAATCCGCCAGGCACCTGGAATACGTCCTGGCCCACGGCGGCGACACCTGGTACGTCTCCGCCGCCCGGGAGCGGATGCGGCAGCTGCGGATCAAATAAAAACAGGAGAGCGCCTCCCCTTTTGGGGAAGCGCTCTTTTTGTCGGCAAAATCTCCTCACGGCGCGGCGGCCAGATACTCCTCCAGGGTGAGCCCCCGCTCCGCCATCTCCCCGGCGGCGTCCGGCCCCACGTAGCGGATGTGCCACGGCTCATAGGGGTATCCGTTGCCGCCCGGGTAGCGCAGGATGAACCCGTAGTCGGGCAGGATCGCGTGGATCTCCGCCCAGATCCCGGGGTACTCCATCAGGTCCTCGTTTTCATAGACGATCCGGTCGTCCACGATCAGGAAGAGATCCAGCGCAAGGCCGGTGTGATGCTCGGAGGTGCCCGGCTCGGCCACGTACGCTTCGGCGTAGGCCGGGCCGTACTTCTCCGTGAACTCATCCACGATGGCCTGCTGCTCCGCCACGCTCCGGAAGGCGGAATCCAGGTCCACGTACACGCCCCGGGCCGCGAGGGCCTCCTTCAGGTCCAGGTATGCCGCGTAGGCCGTCTTTTCCACCCGGACCTCATCCCCCACGGCGTTGGTAAACTGCTCCAGCCGGATCTCATCCTCCCAGCCGTCCGGCAGGGGATGGGTCTCGTCCACCAGCACCAGACAGTCTATGGCGTACTCCGGGGGAGCCTCCGGCGCCGGATCGTCACCTGCGGGTCCATCCTCTGCCGGGGGCTCGCTCTCTGTCGGGAGTTCGTTGCCTGCCGGGAGTCCGGGCTCTTCCGGTCCCGCCACGGTTTCGCCCGGCGGCGTGTGGATGCCGCCGGCGCAGGCGCACAGCAGGAGCAGCGCCGCCGCCAGCTGCACCAGCAGCACGGCCCCTGCCGGGAGATGCCGCTTTTTCAATTTGCCTGTCGTTCTGTTCATACCGGTTTCGCCCTTTGCCCTTTATGATATCGCCGGGGTGGGAAGTCGGAGAGGCGGGACGGCCCCGCCGCACCAAAAAAGAGAGGACGTTTCACGCCCTCTCTTTCTGCGTCTCGGAAGGGATCAGCTGTCGGTGCGGTTGCGCCAGGCGATCTCCTGCTCCAGGTCGAAGCGGAGCTTCTTGTTCTCCGCCACCAGGTCGTCATAGTGGACGGACTGGACATAGTACTTGACGAAGGTGAAGGTGGCCTCGTCCAGCTCCTCCTCGGTATACTGGGGCAGCAGGGAGCCCTCCTTGCGGGCCAGGCCCTGGACCTGGATCACCACCAGACGGCGGTGCTCCTCGCTCAGCTGGAACAGGCTCAGCTTCTCGGGGATCTCCCAGCCGAAGCCGTAAGTATCGTTGATGCGCTCCAGCAGCGCCCGCTGACTGGGCTTGCCGGACACGATGACGCCGTATTCACTGAACAGGCGCTTGAGATAGTCGGCACTGACGGTCTCACGGGTGACAGTGCCGTCGCCGATGCCGGTCAGCATGGTGTTGGACAGGTTCAGGCTCACATAGACCTCATTGCCGGTCTTGGGATAGCTCATAGCAATTCCTCCTTGCTCACATTGCGGCGCCGAAGCGCTTCTTCTCATGTCTTTACCCTACCACATTCCGTCGGGAAAAGCAACGGAAAATCACAACAATTTCCCGAATTAAACTGTAAAATTCCACCAGCTGTACGGAACGATCCAACCTTTCCGGGCGTTTAAACACCCGTCAGATCGAAGGGCGGCGTGTACTCGGCCCGGGCGGAGGTCCGCTCCTGACAGAAGCCCTCGGTGATGCCGCAGTTGCCCATATATTCCACGGCGGCGGCGTATTCGCTGCGCCTCACGTGGCGCGCCAGCAGACCTGTGGCCCCGGGCTGGGGCGTGTACTGGCTCATGAGGGAGAAGAGCACCTCCCCCGGCCGGAAGGTCCGGGCCACCCAGTCGATGCAGCGCTTGGTGTTCTCCAGCCGGCCCGGCAGCACCAGGTGGCGGATCACCACGCCCCGGCGCAGCAGGCCGTCCTCCAGCACGCAGGGGCCCGTCTGGCGGAACATCTCGGCAATGGCGGCGGTGGCCACCTCAAAATAGTCCGGGGCCGCTGAGAGTTCTGCGCTGAGGGCGCTGTCGGCATACTTGAGGTCCGGCAGGTAGACGTCCACCTTGCCCTCCAGCGAGCGCAGCGTTTCCACCCTCTCATAGCCGCCGCAGTTCCACACCACCGGCACGCCCACGTCCCCCTCCAGCGCCTCCAGGATCCAGGGGGTGAAGTGGGTGGGGGTGACCAGATTGATGTTGTGGGCGCCCTGGGCCACCAGGTCCCGGAAAATTTGGCGCAGCCGCTCCACGGAGACCCTCTTGCCAAAGCCCTCAGCGGAGATGTCGTGGTTCTGGCAGAAAACGCACCGCAGCGTGCAGCCGGAGAAGAACACGGTGCCGCTGCCCCGGGTGCCGGAGATCACCGGCTCCTCCCACCGGTGGAGGGCGGCACGGGCCACCACGGGGCCCGCCGGCATGGCGCAGAAGCCCTCGCCCGCCGTCTCGGTGCGCAGAGCGTTGCAGCGGCGGGGACACAGATTGCAGATCATACCTTGTTGATGTCGAAATCCGGGCCCAGATCGCCGCTCATCCAGTGGCGGCGGCACAGGCCGATATACTTGTCGTTGGCGCCGATGACCACCTGGGCGCCCTCCTTCACCACGCGGCCGTGCTCATCGAACCGGGCGTTGAAGGCGGCCTTCTTGCCGCACCAGCAGATGGTCTTGACCTCCTCCAGCTTGTCCGCCAGCACCAGCAGGTGGTAGCTGCCGGGGAACAGCTCGCCCCGGAAGTCCGCCCGGAGGCCGTAGCAGATGACGGGGATGTTGCAGTCGTCCACCAGATGCACCAGGTAGTAGACCTCCTCCTTCGTCAGGAACTGGGCCTCGTCCACGATAATGCAGGCGTATTTCTGCAGCTCCGCGTCCGGCATGGCCTGCATCTCGTGGAAGTAGACGCAGGGGTGGGTCAGGCCGATGCGGGAGCGGACCATGTGGTCCCCGTCCCGGGTGTCCAGCTGGGGCTTCACCAGCAGCGTCTCCTGCCCCCGCTCCTCATAGTTGAACCGGGCCATCAGGGCGTTGGCGGTCTTGCTGGAGCCCATGGCGCCGTATTTGAAGTAAAGCTGTGCCATTATCCTCTCTCCTCCTCGGTGATCTCTCTCGTAAAGCGTTCAAAGGCGGACGGGACGGCCCGCTTCCGCCGCTCCCCGCCGTCGGCCCAGAGCCAGTCGGTGGGGCCGCGGCCCTGTACGTCCAGGATATATCCCGTCATCTCCCAGCGGATGTGGGTGAACTCGTGCCTGGCGGTGAGCCGTTTGACCCACCGGTGGGGCGTAAGCCCCCATTCCGCCAGCTGCGCCGCGGCGGCGGTCTCGTCCAGGGCGCCGGGGACGTGGGGATACTCCCACAGCCCGGCCAGCAGGCCCTCGTCGCTCCGGCGGCGCAGGGCAATGCACCCCTCACGCCGGAGGACGAACACCGTCAGCCGCTCCAAGCGCTTCTCCTTCTTCCGGGTGCGGACGGGCAGCTCCGTCTGGCAGCCCTCCCGGTTGGCCGCGCAGAAGTCCCGGGCGGGGCAGGCCTCGCACAGGGGCTTCCCGTGGGGGAGGCACACCGTGGCGCCCAGGTCCATCAGGGCCTGGTTATAGGCGCCGGGGCGGTCCGCCGGCATGGCCTCCGCCATCCAGCTCCGAAACAGCTTCCGATTCTTCGCGTCCAGCACGTCCAGGCGGCTGCCGGTGATCCGGGCGGCCACGCGGAGCACGTTGCCGTCTACCGCCGGAACGGCCCGGCCGAAGGCGATGGAAAGGATGGCGCCGGCCGTATAGTCGCCGATGCCGGGCAGGGCGATGATCTCCTCATAGGTGGCGGGGAACTGCCCGCCGTACCGCTCCGTCACGATCCGGGCGGCTTTTTGCAGGTTCCGGGCCCGGCTGTAATAGCCCAGGCCCTCCCACAGCTTCATGAGCTGCTCCGTGTCCGCCGCCGCCAGCGCCTCCACCGTGGGATAGGCCGCCATGAAGCGGGCGAAGTAGGGCAGCACCGCCGTGACACGGGTCTGCTGGAGCATGATCTCCGACACCCAGGTGCGGTAGGCGCTGACCTCCTCCCGCCAGGGCAGGACGCGGCGGTTGGCGTCGTACCACCGGAGCAGGGGCCCGGCCAGCCGTTTCAGTTGTTCAGCCTGTATACTCATCGGTTAAACCTCGCGGCATAGCCGCAGCGGCGGCACAGCTCCTCGACCGGCTGCCGGGCGGCGAAGCCCCGCTCCATGGCCTTCGCCCGGGGCGAGGCCAGAATCTCGTCCAAGCTCTCGGCAAACAGATTGCCCAGGGGGATGCGGCCCTCCCCGTCCAGACAGCAGGGCACCACCGTGCCGTCACACAGGACGGCCACCTGCCGGCGCAGGGCGTGGCAGAACTGGGTGTGCCGCTCCGGGGCGGCGGGGGCCGGCCAGTCGAATTTCTCCGCCGACTCCAGATAGAGGTGATCGGCCAGCCTGCGGTTGCCGTTGGGGTCGGCGGGCAGGGCGGACACGTCCACGCCGCAGCGGCGGCTCAGATAGGCCTCGATCTCATCGTTGCGGCGGTTGGCGCCGCCCTCGTTCCACAGCCGCAGGGCGCAGATAATCCCCCGCGACGACGCCCGGCGGCAGAAATCCAGCACGCCGTCCAGATACGCCGCCAGATCGTCCCGGCGGTCGTTGCCCTCGAAGCTGTGGAGGGAGACGCTGACCTTGTGGAGGGCCGGGGCGGCCAGCAGCGTTTCCCCTGCCCGGGGCAGCAGGGTGCCGTTGGTGGTGAGGCAGACCCGAAAGCCCAGCTCACCGGCGATGGACAAAATCTCCGCCAGCTCCGGATGGAGCAGCGGCTCGCCCATGACGTGGAGATAGAGATAGTCCGTGTGGCCCTGCAGTCCGCCGGCCGCGGCGCGGAATTCCGCCGCCGTCATAAAGCGGCGGGGCCGGGCCGTGCCGGGGCAGAAGGAGCAGGCCAGGTTGCAGACGTTGGTGATCTCCACGTAGACTCTGTTCAGCACGGCGCACGCCCCTTTCCGTCGATTGCTGTTCTCTATTGTAACATAACAGGCGATATTTGAAAAGGAAAAAGGACACCCTCCGCAAGGAAGGTGTCCTTTTGTTCTCTTTTTACGGCATGATCACGTAGCCGCCGGATTGGGGCTTGTCGTAGCACAGCAGGACCAGTCCGCCGGCGCGGTCGAAGGTCTCGGGCAGGGCCTTGTCCAGCGCCTCCCGGTCCACCGACTCGTCCACGTAGATCCGGTCAAAGCCGCTCAGCAACTCTGCCGTCAGGCCGCTGGCGCCGCCCAATGCGCCCATCTCGCCCCGGTACGTCACGCTCAGGGCCACGTTCTCCGGCAGCGCCTCCCGGATGGCGGCGGCAAACGCCGTCAGCGCGGCGGTCTTATCCAGTCCCCCGGGCAGGGCCAGGGCGTCCTGGCTGCCGCTGACGGGATAGCCGAAGCCGTCCAGCAAAATCTCGTCGAAGCCCAGCTTGGCGCACTCCTGGCAGATGGCGGACAGATACGCCAGCGTATCGGCGTTGGTCGGATCCAGCCAGGCGCGGCCGTCGCCGTCGTACCAGACGTCCCCGGACGCCGTGGTCAGGGCGGTCTCCGGCCTGCCCTCGGCATAGGAGGTGTCCCGCAAGCAGCTGATCCGGGCCACCGCATAGCTGTCGCTCTTGAGGAGGGTGGTCAGGTTCTCCCGGGTCACGCCCCGCTCCACCACCACGCCGGAGGCCGTATCCACGTCCGTGCCGTAGGTGATGCCGCCGGTGGGGCGCTTCACCTCCACCATCATGGACTCATCCACCAGGGACAGCACGTATTCCGGGCTCCACCACAGGCTGCCGTTCTCCAGCTCCTGGGCGTGGAGCTCCTTCAGCTTGGGCCGCTCCGGGACCTGGGGCTCCGGCTGGGGCTGGGGCTCCGGCTCCTCCCGCTCGATGACCACGTCCTCGGGGGAGACGGGATTGTTCTCCGGCTGCTCCGGGGTGGGCTCGTCGGAACGGCTGAAGGGCAGCTCCCAGTGGGCCTTGCCCGTCTCGTCATAGACCAGGTACCGCTGGCTGAAGAGGAACGCCACCGCTGCCAGCAGGATCAGGGACAGCACCACCACCCAGCCGGTCTTTTTCCCGCCGCCGCGGCCGTGGTAGCTGCTATAGCCTTTCGTCCTCATGGCGCTTACGGCTCGATGGCGTCCAGCTGGCCCACGCGGCGGGCGTGGCGGCCGCCCTCAAACTCGGTGTTCAGGAACACCTCCACCATCCGCTTGGCCAGGTTGGGGCCCACGATGCCGGCGCCCAAAGCCAGCACGTTTGCGTCGTTATGACGGCGGGTCATCTCGGCGGACAGGGGATCGCAGCAGTGGGCGCAGCGGATGCCCTTGACCTTGTTGGCCGCGATGGAGATGCCGATGCCGGTGGTGCAGATGACGATGCCCTTGTCGCACGCGCCGGAGGCCACCGCACGGGCCACCTTCTCGCCGTAGATGGGGTAGTCCACGCTCTCGGTGCTGTAGCAGCCGAAGTCCTCATAGTCGATGTCGTTCTCCTCCAGCCAGATGAGGATGTCCTGCTTGAGCAGGTAGCCGCCGTGGTCACAGCCGATGGCAATTTTCATGGTGCTCTCTCCTTTCCAATCTTACAGAGGCCGGAATTCCGGCACGCCCTGTGTAAACGTGGTGAAATAGCGGAAGCCGCTCTCGCGCAGCAGCTGCTGGGTCTCCGCCACCCGGCAGCCCACGTACTCCGTGGAGTGGGCGTCGGTGCCGATGGTGATGATCTCGCCGCCCATCCGGCGGTAGAGCCGCAGGATGTCGGCGTCCGGCAGGGGGATGTCCCCCCGGTTGGTGTTGCACTCGATGCCGATGCCCCTGGGGATGATGCAGCGGAAGATCTCCTCCACGGCGTCCATGTGGGCGGAGAAATCCATGGTGAGGCCGGCGTTGTTGCGGATGTAGCGCAGGGGCAGCGTCAGGTGGCCCAGCACCTGGAACTTTCCCCACCGCGCCAGCGTCAGCACGTCGCCCAGATAGTCGGCGATGAGGCCCTGATAGTAGTCTATGTCGGCCTTGGGCAGATAATAGAGGTCCATGTTCCCATATCGGGGGCTGGCCATGTGGACCGAGCCGATGACGAAGTCCAGCCCGGGCGCGGCGGTGAGCAGCTGCTCCGCCCGGTCAAAGGACAGCACCGCCTCCCCCAGCTCCGCCCCCAGGCGGATGGTGAGCCTGTCGCCCCAGAGGCGGCGGGCCTCCTCGATCTGGCGCAGGGCCTCCGGCCAGGGGAAGTCGGTCCGGGGGGCGTAGGTGCCCCATTCGATGGTGTCCAGATGGTCCGTCACGCAGATCTCCTGCAGGCCGTGGTCCACGGCGGCTTCCGCCATTTGGGCCATGGTGTACTCCCCGTCGGGGGAGCAGGTGGAATGTAGATGATAATCAGCCAGGTACATAGTGTGTCTTTTTTCCGCTCTTATTTCCGGAACTTCTTGAAAAAGCTCTTCTCAGTCAAAAAAGTGACGGCGTCACTTTTTTGAGGTGGTTTGCGGCCTGCTGCAGCGCACTCGCATTCGCTCGCACGTTTGCAGGCCGAGATGTATTTTTGCCCACGTGCACGCCGCGGTCAAAAATGATAAAAATCCTTGCGGCGTGCGCGCCGCAAACTCTATGGAATTACGCTATCACAAAACCTGCCGTCCGGCAAGGCCTGTCCCGCAGTCTTACTTCCGGAACTTCTTGAAAAAGCTCTTCTGCTTTTGGTGGTTGTTCTCGCCCAGCGTGGCGTCAAACTTCCGCAGGGCCTCCTTCTGCTCCTTGTTGAGGTTGGTGGGCGTCTCGATGGTGACGGTGACGTACTGGTCGCCCCGGCCGCGGCCGTTGAGGACGGGGATGCCCTTGCCCTTCAGACGGAACACAGTGCCGGTCTGGGTCCCCTCGGGGATGGAGTACTTCACCTTGCCGTCGATGGTGGGGATCTCCAGCTCGCCGCCCAGCACCGCCTGGGTGAAGGTGATGGGCGCCTCGCAGAACACGGCCGTGCCCTCCCGGCGGAAGATGTCGTGGGGCCGCACCATGATGGTGATCAGCAGATCGCCGCTGGGGCCGCCGTTCCGGCCGGCGTGGCCCTGGCCCCGGAGGGAGATGGTCTGGCCGTCGTCGATGCCGGCGGGGATGGACACCTTGATGGTCCGGCGATGCCGGACGCTGCCGCTGCCGTGGCACTCCTGGCAGGGCTGGTGGATGATCTTGCCGGTGCCGCCGCACTTCTGGCAGGGCATCTGGGACTGCATGACGCCGAAGGGCGTCCGCTGGGCGCGCATGACGGTGCCGGTGCCGCGGCAGTCGGGGCAGATCTCCGGCGTGGTGCCGGGGGCGCAGCCGTTGCCCTTACAGGCAGAGCACTGCTCGCTGCGCTCCAGGGTGACCTCCTTCTCGCAGCCGAAGGCCGCCTCGGTGAAGCTGATGGCCACGCTGGCCCGGATGCTGGCGCCCCGCTGGGGGCCGTTGTGCCGGGCCGCTCCGCCGCCGAAGCCGCCGCCGAAAAAGCTGCCGAAGATATCGCCCAGATCGCCGAAGTCGAAGCCGCCGGCTCCGCCGTAGGCGCCGCCGCCGGCGCCGGCCCCGTAGGTGGGATCCACGCCGGCAAAGCCGAACTGGTCGTACCGGGCCTTCTTCTCCGGGTCGGACAGGACCTCGTTGGCCTCGTTGACCTCCTTGAACTTCTCCTCGGCCTCCTTGTCGCCGGGGTTCATGTCCGGGTGGTATTTCCGGGCCAGCTTCTTATATGCTTTTTTGATCTCGTCCTCGGTGGCGTCTCTGGATACCCCCAGGACCTCGTAATAATCGCGTTTTTCCTGCGCCATGGTCAAACTCTCCTAACGCCGCAAATAGGGGCAGGTTCTCCCTGTCCCCTATTTGCGATGAAAATGCCTCTTTCTCTATTGCTCTGCGACGACCGTTGGCGATGCCAAAATCCTCGCAGCGTTTGCGGCATGCGCCGCAAAGATATTCAATCATTTTTTCTGACGACATGCGCGTCAGAAAAAATCCTTCTCGGCAAAGCGGAGTGTGCGAGCGTCTCACGGAAGCGAGTGCGCGCAGCGTGCCGCTCTCTCGCAGGTAAAACCGGCGAAGCGTTTTACCTGCGATGGCCCTTACTTGTTCTGATCCTCGTCGTCCACGACCTTGTAGTCGGCGTCATAGTACTGACCGCCCTGGGGGCCGCTCTGCTGGCCGGCCTGGCCGCCCGCGTTGGGATCGCCCTGGGGGGCCTGCTGCTGATAGAGCTTCTCGCTCATCTTGTAGAACAGCTGGGTCAGCTCCTCGGTGGCGGCCTTGATGGCGTCGGTGTCCTCGCCCTTCAGGGTCTCCTTCAGCTTGTCGATGCCGGCCTGGATGGGGGCCTTCTCGCTCTCGGGCAGCTTGTCGCCCACCTCGCTGAGCGTCTTCTCGGACTGATAGACCATCTGGTCGGCCTGGTTGCGGACCTCCACCTTCTCCTTGATCTTGGCGTCCTCGGCGGCATACTGCTCGGCCTCCTTGACGGCCTTCTCAATGTCCTCCTTGCTCATGTTGGAGGAGGAGGTGATGGTGATGTGCTGCTCGGTGCCGGTGCCCAGGTCCTTGGCGCTGACGTTGACGATGCCGTTGGCGTCGATATCGAAGGTCACCTCGATCTGGGGCACGCCGCGGCGGGCCGGGGCGATGCCGTCCAGATGGAAGCGGCCCAGGCTCTTGTTGGCGGCGGCCATCTCACGCTCGCCCTGCAGCACGTTGACCTCCACGGAGGTCTGGTTGTCGGCGGCGGTGGAGAAGATCTGGCTCTTCTTGACGGGGATGGTGGTGTTGCGCTCGATCAGACGGGTGCACACGCCGCCCATGGTCTCGATGCCCAGGGACAGGGGGGTGACGTCCAGCAGCAGCAGGCCCTTGACGTCGCCGGTCAGCACGCCGGCCTGGAGGGCGGCGCCCATGGCCACGCACTCATCGGGGTTGATGCCCTTGAAGGGCTCGGAGCCGGTGAAGCTCTTGACGGCGTCCACCACGGCGGGGATACGGCTGGAGCCGCCCACCATCAGCACCTTGGCCAGATCCGAGGGCTTCAGGCCGGCGTCGGACATGGCCTGACGCACGGGGCCCATGGTGGCGTCCACCAGATGGCCGGTCAGCTCGTTGAACTTGGCGCGGGTCAGCGTCACGTCCAGATGCTTGGGGCCGGTGGCGTCGGCGGTGATATAGGGCAGGTTGATGTTGGAGGTGGTGACGCCGGAGAGCTCGATCTTGGCCTTCTCGGCGGCCTCCTTCAGGCGCTGCATGGCCACCTTGTCGCCGCTCAGGTCGATGCCCTCGGCCTTCTTGAACTCGCTGACCAGATACTTCATGATGCACTGGTCGAAGTCGTCGCCGCCCAGACGGTTGTTGCCGGCGGTGGCCAGGACCTCGATGACGCCGTCGTCGATCTCCAGGATGGACACATCGAAGGTGCCGCCGCCCAGGTCGTAGACCATGATCTTCTGGGCCTGCTCCTTGTCCACACCGTAGGCCAGAGCGGCGGCGGTGGGCTCGTTGATGATGCGCTTGACGTCCAGACCGGCGATCTTGCCGGCGTCCTTGGTGGCCTGGCGCTGGGAGTCGGTGAAGTAGGCGGGAACGGTGATGACGGCCTCGGTGACGGGGCTGCCCAAGTAGCTCTCGGCGTCGGCCTTCAGCTTCTGGAGGATCATGGCGCTGATCTCCTGGGGGGTGTAGTTCTTGCCGTCGATGTTGACGCGGTGATCGCTGCCCATCTCACGCTTGATGGAGGAGATGGTGCGGTCGGGGTTGGTGATGGCCTGGCGCTTTGCCACCTGGCCCACCATACGCTCGCCGGTCTTGGAGAAGGCCACCACGGACGGGGTGGTGCGGTTGCCCTCGGCGTTGGCGATGACGACTGCCTCGCCGCCTTCCATGACGGCTACGCAGGAGTTGGTCGTACCCAGATCGATACCGATAACTTTAGACATGATGATTGCCTCCTAATGATATATCAATTTATTATTTGTTTCCGAATTTGGTTTCTATATACAACGCATCCATTCGATGCGTATTTGCCTCGCAGAGTTCTGCTGCCGCACCCCAAGGGTACTTGCCGCCATTGCTGCGCATCTGCGCAGACGGCGGCTGGCGCAGCAGCGGAAGATTTAGAATCATTTTTTCTGGCGACATGCGCGTCAGAAAAAATACTTCTCAGGCCGCGCAGTGTGCCAATGAAATGAGTGCGCGGAGCGGACTGCGATCTCCTTCGTGGGCAAAACCAGCGAAGCGTTTTGACCGCGACTCAGCTCAGTTGGCCACCTTGACCACGGCGAAGCGGAGCACCTTCTCGCCCAGGGCGAAGCCCTTCTGGAAGACCTCCACCACGGTGTTCTCGCCCACGCTCTCGTCCTCCACGTGCATGACGGCGTTGTGCTTCTCCGGGTCGAAGGGCACGCCCTGTGCCTCGATCTCCGTGACGCCCAGCTTTTGGAGCACGTCCAGCAGCTGCTTGGTGATCATCTCCAGGCCCTGACGATGGGGGTCGTCCTCGGCGCACTGGGCCGCGCCCCGCTCCAGGTTGTCGTACACGTCCAGGAACGGGCGTATGGTGTCCGCCTTGGCGGTGGTGTAGAGGTTTTCCTTCTCCTTGGCGGTGCGCTTGCGGTAGTTGTCATATTCGGCGGCCAGGCGCAGATACTTGTCGTTGCCGTCGCTGACCATCTTGGCCAGGGCCTCCATCTTCTCCATCTGCTCGCGGGTAACGGTGAAGGTCTCCTCCGCCTGGGGCTCCTGGCTCTCCGGCTGGGTGGTTTCCTCCTTGACCTCCTCGTTCTCGGGCAGATCCTTCTTTTCCTTCTCGCTCATTCCTCTTCCTCCTTGGGGGGCAGCTGGTTTTTCTTGCCGAACATGGCGCTCAGGCTCTCGGCAAAGTAGCTGAGCCGGGCCGCCACGGTGGCGTAATCCATCCGCGTGGGGCCAACCACGCCCACCAGTCCCCGCATATTGTCGCCGATATCATAGCTGGCGATGACCACGCTGCTCTCCTTCAGGGCGTCGTTCACGTTTTCCGGCCCGATCAGGATCTGCATGGGGGCGTCGCCGGAGGGTACCGGCAGGTTTTCCTTGTTGTCCACCATGAAGCTCATCAGATCGTGGGCCTTGTCCACGTCCCGGTACTCCGGAAACTTCAGCAGCTGGCTGGCGCCGTTGGTGAACACCTCCTGCTGCTCGCTCTGGCGAACCAGATCGCCGGCGTATTCCACCACACGGTTCAGAAGCAGGAACCAGTTGCCGTCCACCTGATCGCTGAGGCTCATCAGATGGGTGTTCATCTCGGCGGCGCCGATGCCGGTGAAGTGGGTGTTGAGCAGATGGCTCAGCTCCGGCAGGTGCGCCTGCTCCACCGGCAGGTCCAGACCCATCAGCTGGCTCTTGACCCGGCTGTCGGAGAGCATCACCACGGCGATGAAGCTGGCGCTGTCCACGCCGATCAGCTCGAAGCGGCGGACGGTGGCGGCGCTGCGGTGGTCGGCCACGGTGTAGGTGGGGTAGCCCACGAAGCTGGACACCATCTGGCCCGCCCGGGAGATCACCTCGTCCATGCCGGCCATCTTGCCGGACAGGCTCCGGTTGATCTCCGCCGTCTCCTCGGGGCTGAGGGCCTTGCGCTCCATCAGCTCGTTGACGTACAGCCGGTAGCCCTTGGGGGAGGGGATCCGTCCGGCGGAGGTGTGGGGCTGCTCCAGATAGCCCAGCTCCGTCAGATCCGCCAGCTCGTTGCGGACGGTGGCGGAGCTGATCTTGCCGGGCATCCGCTCCACGATGGCCTTGGAGCCGATGGGCTCGGCGGTCTCGATGTAGCTGTCCACCACGATCTTTAATATTTGTCTTTTTCGCTCGGTCAATTCCATAGTATGCCTCGCTTCGTTTAGCACTCCTTTTCCCGGAGTGCTAACACAGTTTACCACCCCTTTCCTGCAAAGTCAATAGGTGGGGCTTTGAATTATTTGTGAACAATAAAAGCCCCGGACGAACCTTGAACTGCACCCCATTTGTTAGACAAGTATGGTATACTACTAACAAGTGGGGTGTTGTTATATGCCAAAGGGAATACCAAACAAGAGATACACAGG
>ONGR01000021.1 GCA_900317425.1 uncultured Eubacteriales bacterium
AAAACTAAAGGGCCTGACACCTGCTCAACACAGATCTCAGACCCTTCTGGTCGCTTAATATTATAATATTTTGTCTAACTTTTGGGGTTCACTTCACCTGGAGCCGGGGCGTTTCCCGTTTCTGTTCACTTATCTGCGTCCAGATTCTCCAGCAGCTCGCCGATCCGGCTCTCGCCGTAGACGGCGATGCCGTTTTGCGCCAGCAGCTCCGCCATAACGCCCCAGCCGGCCGTCAACGTACCGGAAAAAGTGCCGTCGTAGATCTCCCCGGCGCCGCAGGAGGGGCTGCGCTCCTTCAGAACGGCGGCCTCACAGTCAAACAGGCGGCACAGTCGCAGAGCCTCCTCGGCGCCCCGGCGGTACTGCTCCGTCACGTCTGCGCCCTCCGCCGTGACCACGCTCCCGCCCCGCCGCTCCGACGGCGTCCGGGGCGTGGGCAAGCCCCCCAACTGCTCCGGACAAACCGGCACCAGCTGATGCCGCTTCGCCAGAGCCGCGGCCAGGGGATGGGCCTTACGCCGCCCGTCGTAGCGGCAGGCCGTACCCAGCAGGCACGCGCTGATCAGGATCTTCACCGTCCCACCTCCAGCTCCTCGCCGTTGAGAACGGCCTGCCGCAGCGTCTCGCCCTCGTAGCGCAGCTTTAGAGAGAAGAAGGGCACGTCCCGGTCTAGCAGATCCAGGAAGATCCGGTCGCCCTCCCAATGGGGCAGGGCCATGAGGTCCGCCTTGCCGATCCATTCCAGCACGCCCTCGTCACACTCCCGGAGCGTCCCCGTATAGCCGGTGGCGGTGAACAGATGCATATACTCCGTCTCCCACTGGTCGCTGACAAAGGTCACCAGCCCCCGGTAGCGGTATTCCGTCAGCGTCAGGCCGGTCTCCTCCAGGGTCTCCCGGCACACGCACTCCTCCGGGCTCTCCCCGTCCTCGAATTTTCCGCCGATGCCGATCCACTTGTCGTGGTTGGCATCGTTTTCCTTTTTCACCCGGTGCAGCATCAGGTACTGATCCCGGTCGTTTTCAATATAGCACAGCGTGGATTGGATCATGTCCGCTCCTCCTCTCGTTCTGAAGAGAATTATACCCGCGGTTTCCGAAGCCGTAAAGAGTCTTTTCCGCCGCGAAGCAGTTTTCCTTTCTTTTTTCGCGGTTTTGTGCTACACTTTTCCGGAAGAGTCCCACACCGTAAAGGAGATCACCATGATGGAACCCATCCGCCCCGGCCGCTACCGCCACTTCAAGGGAAACGAATACCGCGTCATCGGCACCGCCCGCCACAGCGAAACGCTGGAGGAGCTGGTGGTCTACCAGGCCCTCTACGGTGAGGGCGGTCTCTGGGTGCGTCCCGCCTCCATGTGGAGCGAGATCGTGGACCGGAACGGCTATCACGGGCCCCGGTTCGTCTATATCGGAGAGTGACTATGGATTATACCGTCGTTCGTTCCCGCCGCCGCACCATGGCTCTGGAGATCACCCGGGATGCCCGGGTGCTGGTCCGGGCCCCCTATCGGACCGCCGATGCGGCCATCCGCCGCTTTGTGGACGCCCATCAGCAGTGGATCGACACCCACCTGACACGGCGGCAGGACTATCTGGCCTCCCACCCCGCCCCCACGGAGGCGGAGATCGCCGCCCTGCGTGAGCGGGCCAAGACGTACCTCCCCGGCCGGGTGGCGTTCTGGGCAGAGCGTATGGGGGTCGCCCCCTCCGGCGTGAAGATCACCTCCGCCCGCACCCGTTTCGGCAGCTGCTCCGGCAAGAACAGCCTCTGCTTCTCCCTCTATCTCATGCAGTATCCGCCCGAGGCCGTGGACTACGTGGTGGTCCATGAGCTGGCCCATATCCGCCACAAAAACCACGGCCCCGCCTTCTACGCCGAGGTATCCCGCTACCTGCCGGATTACCGCCAACGGCAGGCTCTCCTCCGGAATTAACCCCTTATATTGTTTATTTAGCTTATTATCTTGTATCTTCTGTTCAAAAAAGCAGACCGTCCGCCTTGGACGGTCTGCTTTTTGATTCCGATTGAAACCGCTAGGATCACTCCTCGATGTGCTCCTTGCCCATGGCGATGATGGTCTTCACGTGGTCATCCGCCAGGAAATAGATCATCTGCTTGCCCTCCCGGCGGCAGCCGATGAGCTTGGCGGTTTTCAGCAGCTTCAGCTGGTGGGAGATAGCCGACTGATTCATCTCCAGATCCTCGCAGATCTCCGTCACGTTTTTCTCCCCGCCTGTGAGGTCGTAGAGGATCTTGATGCGAGTGGAGTCGCCGAACATCTTGAACAACTCCGCCAGATCGCTGAGTTCGTCCTCCCCGATACAGGACAGGGGATGTCCCTCCGCGGGCAGTCCGTCCGTTGCGTATTGATTTGCCATGTGCTCACCTCCCGACAGATGAATCTGTGTTCATGTGTTATCTTATCGAATTGTTCCCGGCTTGTCAATCCCGGATGGCGGCGCAGTCCATGGGCTTGCCCCGCAGCATGGTCAGGCCGTGATCCAGGGCAGGCAGCACCGCCTCCAGGTTCTCCCGGGCCGCCTTGGGACTGCCGGGCAGATTGATGATGAGGCTCCGGTCCCGGATCCCCGCCGCCGCCCGGGACAGCATACCCCGGGGGGTGACGGCCATAGACGCGGACCGCATGGCCTCGGGGATCCCCGGCGTCAGCTTCCGGCACACGGCAACGGTGGCCTCCGGCGTCACGTCCCGAGGCGCAAAGCCGGTGCCGCCGGTGGTCACCACCAGCGCCACGTCCGCCTCCGCAGCGGCTATCAGCGCCTCCTCGATTTTGGGCTGTTCGTCCGGCACGATCACCACGCCGTCCACCTCATACCCGGCCTCTTCCAGAATCTGCCGCACCAGCGGGCCGCCGGCGTCGGGGCGCTCGCCCCGGTAGCTGCGGTCGCTGACGGTGATCACTCTCGCTGTAAACATGACGCTTTTCCTCACTTTCCAAAGGGGCAGACGGGGTAGTGACACGCCTCGCAGCCCAGGCACAGGCCACCCTCGCCCATGTCCACGAAGTCGTCCCGGGTCATCTCCACGCCGGCGGCGATCCGGGGCAGGGCCAGATCAAAGATGGTGGCCTTGGCATACATGACGCAGCCGGGCAGGCCCATGACAGGCATGCCGTCCTCATAGTAACCCAGCAGGAACATGGCGCCCGGCAGCACCGGCGCGCCGTAGGTGACGATCTGGGCCCCGCTTCTTCTGATGGCGCCGGGGGTGTTGTCGTCCGGGTCCACGCTCATGCCGCCGGTGCAGAGGATCAGCTCCACGTCCTTTGTCCGCATTTCGGTGATGGCGGCGCGGATGTTCTCCAGCCCGTCGTCCACGGTGACGTGCTCCGTCATCTCAATGCCGTATGTGTTCAGCTTTTTCACCACGGCGGGGGTAAAGGCATCCTGGATGCGGCCGTGGAACACCTCGCTGCCGGTGGTGATGACGCCGGCCTTCTTCAATTTGTAAGGCAACAGCTCCAGAATGGGCTTGTCCCCCACCGCCTTCTCGGCGGCGATCAGTTTTTGTTCGTCGATGACCAGGGGGATGCAGCGGGTGCCGCACAGCTTGTCACCGGGGCGGACGGGCACGTTGCCGTGGCGGGTGGCGATCATCAGCTCGTCGATGGCGTTCACCGCCCGCAGCCGCTTGCTGTCCACCCGGAACAGGCCCGGGATCTCCGCCTTCAGCTCGATCTTGCCCTCCTTGACGGGGGTGGCGATCATGTGCTGGTTGCGGCACAGGGCCGCCAGCCGCTCCGCTGCCTCGTTCTCGTGGAGCATGCCCTCGGTCTTCTCCCAGACGTACAGGTTCTCCTTGCCCATGGCCAGCAGCACCGGCACGTCCTCCGCCGTGACGATATGTCCCTTGCGGAACCGGGCGTCCTTATACTGGCCGGGGATGATCTGTGTCATGTCGTGGCACAGCACGTGACCCACGGCCTCCTCCGTTTGGATGAGTTTCATTTTGCCGCCTCCTCGATGGTGATCTCGTCGCCGCGCTGGATGCGACCCTCCTCCAGCACCACGGCAAAGATGCCCTCGGTGGGCATGACGCATTTGCCGGTGGTCTGCTTGATGGCGCAGTCGCTGTGGCACTCCTTGCCGATCTGAGTCACCTCCAGCAGGGTTTGGCCCACACGGAGCCGGGTGCCGATGGGCAGGGTCTTCAGCTCGATGCCACGGGTGAGAATGTTCTCGGCAAAGGCGCCGGCCTCCAGCGTCAGGCCCATGGCGCGCATGGTATCCACGCTCTCGTCAGCCAGGAGGCTGATCTGGCGGTGCCAGTCCCCGGCGTGGGCGTCCCCCACGATGCCGTGGTGCTGCCTCACGTCGATATAGGGCACCGGGTGCTTTACCACACCCTTCTTCTCGCTGATACAGACAGCTATCACTCTTGCCATACGATATCCTCCCTTCGGAACGTGCCGCTTTTGCCGCCGGTCTTTTCCAGCAGGCGCACGTCGGTGATCTCCATATCCTTCTGCAAAGCCTTGCACATGTCGTAGACGGTCAGCGCCGCCACGGAGGCCGCCGTCATGGCCTCCATCTCCACCCCGGTCTCCCCCTTGCAGCGGGCGGTGGCCAGGATGTCCACCCGATCCTCCTTCAGCGCAAAGCGGATGTCCACCCCTGTCAGGGCGATGGGATGGCACATGGGGATCAGATCCCCCGTCCGCTTGGCGGCCATGATGCCCGCCACCTGGGCCACCGCCAGCACGTCGCCCTTGCTGACGCCGCCGGTGCGGATGGCCTCCGCCGTCTCCGGCGCCATTTTGACGCTGGCCATGGCGGTGGCGGTGCGCTCCGTGGGCACTTTGCCCGTCACGTCCACCATCCGAGCCCGGCCCTGTTCATTGAAATGGGTAAAGTCCATGGCCTTATCCTCCGATCTCGTTCATATTTCTGGTGCTACGGCTGAGATGCTCCTCCGCCAGATGGTGCCGCTCCGGCTTTTCAGCCACGGCCTCCCGGATCGCCCGCTCCAGATCCGCTCCCGACAGCCCCCGCAGGGGGATCTCCCGGGCAGAGTGAAGGCAGGGCTTCAGCCTGCCGTCCGCCGTGATGCGGATGCGGTTGCAGCGATCACAGAAGCAGTGGCTCACGGGCCGGATCAGGCCCACCGTCCCGGCCCAGCCGGGCACCTGATAGACCTCCGCCACGCCATCCGTGCGCACCAATTGCAGCGCCGGCACCTTCTCCAGCACCGTGTCAGCGCCGATAAACCGCTCTTTTGGCCAGTCGGCGCAGGGGCCCATGGGCATCAGCTCGATGAACCGCACGCCGATCGCTTTTTCTCTGGTCAACCCCACCAGAGTGGGGATCTCGTCGTCGTTGATGCCGCTCAGCAGCACCGTATTGATCTTGGTCCGGACAAACCCGGCGTCCTCCGCCGCCCGGAGGCCCTCCAATACGTCTTTCAGCTCGCCCCGCCGGGTGACGGCGCGGAACCGCTCCTCGTCCAGCGTGTCCAGGCTGATGTTCAGCCGGTCCACCCCGGCGGTCTTCAGATCCGCCGCCATTCCGGGCAGCAGGGAGCCGTTGGTGGTAAGGGTCAGTTCCTCCAGACCCTCCAGCCCGCGGAGCTGACGGCACAGCTCCAGGATCCCCCGGCGCACCAGGGGCTCGCCGCCGGTGAGCCGGATCTTCCGCACGCCGCAGGCCACGGCGGCCCGGCCCATCTCCGCCAGTTCCTCGATGGACAGGATCTCCCGGTGATCCTTCTTGCAGACGCCGTCCTCGCCCATGCAGTAGATGCAGCGGTAGTTGCACAAATCCGTCACCGACAGGCGCAGATAGTCAATGGTCCTCCCTGTCTTGTCCCGCATCACAAACCGCCTCCTGTCAATGCCATCACCTGCTCCGGTGAGACGTGGACGGTCAGCTTGTCCGGGTTTCCCAAAGCCGCCCAGTCCGACTTGTCCAGTTCCAGCCGCAGCAGGGCTTTTCCCTTTTCGCCGCCCGGCGTGGCCAGCATCACTACCGTAGAGAAGGCGTCCTCGATCACCCGCACCACGGTGCAGGGAATGTCGTTCTCTTCCGACCCGCCCGGCACAAGGTGGTGGGCCCGAACGCCCACCGCCGTCACGTTCTCCGGCACTTCCGCCGCCGTGCGGAGCACCACGACCCAGTCGATACAGCGGACGGCATGCTCGTCCAATCGCTCCGCCCGGGAATAGTTCTTGCACCCGGAGAGCAGGGCGGCGCTGACGGTGCCCGGCGACTCCATCAGACGGCGCACCGTCTCCCGGGGCTCGGATTTTCCCTCCGTCAGCACGCACACGGACTGACACAGGCGGAACACCTCGTCCCGGTTATGGCTGACGAACACCACGTCGCCGCCAAAGTCCTGCAGCGTATCCATCAGTTCCAGCTCCAGCTGCCACTTCAGGTAGCTGTCCAGCGCGGAAAAGGGCTCGTCCAGCAGCAAGATCTCCGGATCCCCGGCCAGGATCCGGGCCAGGGCCAGCCGCTGCTGCTGTCCGCCGGAGAGCTGATGGGGCCGGTGCTTCTCCAGTCCCTCCAGCCGGAAGGCCCGGATCTGCTCCGCCACCGCCGTCTGCCGCTCCCTGGGCGGCAGATGCCTCGCTCCGGCGGCGATGTTCTCCGCCACCGTCATATGGGGAAACAGGGCGTAATTCTGGAAGAGATACCCCACTCGCCGCTTCTGGGGAGGCAGGTCGATGTGCTTTTCACTGTCGAACAGCACCCGTCCGTTCAGCACGATGCGGCCGCTGTCGGGCTTTTCCACCCCGGCGATGCACTTGAGCGTCATGCTCTTGCCGCAGCCGGAGGCGCCCAGCAGAGCCAGCACGCCGCCCTCCGTCTCGAAGCTCACGTCCAGCCGGAAGCTGCCCAGCTTCTTCTGTATGTTCACCTGCAGCACGGGCTCACCTCCTCCGCTCCAGCAGATTCACCGCCAGCAGCACCACCGCCGAGATGGCGATGTTCACCAGCACCCACCGGAGGGCCAGGGCGTCGTTGCCGATGCGCCAGAGCTGATAGACCTCCGTGGCCACGGTGGCTGTCCGGCCCGGGGTATAGCCCGCCACCATGCTGGTGGCGCCGTATTCGCCGATGGCCCGGGCAAAGGACAGCACCGCCCCGGCGATGATCCCCTGCCGGCAGCAGGGCATGCGGATCCGCCAGAAAATGTACGTATTGCTGAGGCCCAGGGTCTTTCCCGCCCGGGCCAGATCCTCGTCGAAGCTCTCGAAGGCGCCTCGGGCGGTGCGGTACATCAGGGGAAACACCACCACCGTCACGGCGAACACCGCCGACCACCACTGCATGGTGAGCCGGGTGCCGAAGGTCTCCAGCACCCAGGCGCCGACGGTACGCCGCGGCCCAAGCAGACACAGCAGCAGATAACCCACCACCGTGGGCGGCAGCACCAGCGGCAGCGTCAGCACCACGTCCAGCACGCCCTTCAGGACTCGGGGCAGCTTGGCGATATAGTACGCCGCGGCAATGCCGGCGAAGAACACGACCGCCGCCGAGATCACCGCGATACGCAGGGAGTTTAAGAGGGGATACCAGTCCATGGCGCTCTCCTTCTGTTCAACGTCTACTTGTTCAGAGGCGTAAAGCCCACCGCCTCAAAGATGGCGGAGGCCTCCTCCCCCGTCAGATAGTCCAGGAAGGCCTGGGCCTCCTCCTGATGGTTGGAGATATTCAGCACCGCCGCCGGATAAATCACCCGGCCGCACATCTCGGCGGTGGCCGTGTCCACCGGGGTGAGTCCGGCGGAGAAGGCGTCGGTGGCGTAGATGATGCCGCAGTCGGCGGTGGCCTCGGTGACGGCGGTGGTGACCTCCTTCACGTTGGAGCCGTAGGTCAGGCAGGAAGTCAGCGCTTCCTCATTCAGGTCGTAGTAAGCAAAGATCTTCTGGGTATACTGGCCTACCGGCACGTCGCCGTTGCCCACGGCCAGCAGTACCGTGCCCGCCTGCAGGGCCTTGGCCAGATCGTCATAGGAGTGGATGTCGGCCGGATTGCCCTCCGCCACGCACAGAGCCACCTTGTTCTCCAGCAGGTCGATGCGGCTGCCCTGGAGCACGAAATCCAGCCCGTCGGGGTTGGCATCCTTGTCCTTGGACGCGTCCAGCTGATTCATCTGTTTGGGCGCCGCGGAGATAAACACGTCGCAGGGGGCTCCCTCGGCGATCTGGGTCTTCAGCGTGCCGGAGGAGTCGAAGGTGAACACCAGGTCGATGTCCCCATGAGCCGCCTCGTATTTGGTCTCGATCTCTGTCAGCGTCTCCGTCATGGAGGCGGCGGCAAATACGATCAGTTCCGTCTTCTTCGCGGGTTTGGCGCTCCGGCCGCAGGCGGTCAGGCCCAGCGCCATCACCAGCGCCATCAGCAAAGCAAATACCTTTTTCATGGCCAAGTACTCCTCTCGCATATTTATATCTTTATTTTACCGAAAACGCCTCCCCGTTTCCATGCCGTAGTTCGGTATTGCCGAATTCTTATCCAGTTATAAAGAATTCCGTTGTCTTTCCCGCCGCGCCGTGGTATGCTTGAGAAAAAAGGAGGCGAGGCTATGGCAACCAAAGATCCCCGCACCGTCCACTCGGTGGACAAGGCCATGGAGCTGCTGGAGCTGCTGCTGCAAAACCGGCTGCCCATGTCCCTGCAGGAGCTGTCAGCCGCTACCGGCTATCCCAAGAGCACCGTCCACGCCCTGCTGGCCACCCTGCGCCGCCACGAGATGGTGCGCCAGGACGAGGAGGGCCGCTACGCCCTGGGCATCCGGCTTTTTGAGTGCGGCTGTGCCGTGTCCGCCGGCTGGGACGTATCCCGCCTGGCCGGGCCATATCTGGAGAAACTGGCGGCCCAGACCGGCGCCGGTGCCTTTCTCTCCGTGCTGGAGGGGGACCACGTCATCTCCTTTGACCAGTGCGCCGGGGGCGACGGGTTGGTGGTGATCCCGGAGGTGGGCAGCCGCCTGCCCCTCCACGCCACGTCCCAGGGCAAGCTGTTCCTCAGTCAGCTCTCCGACAGCGACGCCCTCCAGCGCCTTCAGCGCGCCGGACTCCACGCCTATACCCCCCACACCATCACCGACACCGGTCAACTGCTCCACGCCCTGGAGATCATCCGCCGGGAGGGCTACGCCATTGAGGACGGCGAGTACAAGATCGGCCTGCGCTCCGTGGCGGCTCCGGTCAGTGATCGGTACGGCCGGCCCCGGTACGCCCTGGGCGTGGTGGGCCTTTTTCGCCGGGTGGGCAGCGACGAGTTCCGCCACGCCGTGGAGCAGACGGTGCTCTATGCCCGCCAGCTCTCCCGGGCTCTGGGCGGGCACCTATAAAAGGACAGGAGGATGAAATGATGTCAACCAAAGAGTTTCAAACGATTCTCGCTCATCTCCAAAGGGGCCATGCCGCCGATCTGATCCGTGAGGTGGACGGTCAGACATACGTCCGCCGCTTCGTGCCGGAGGAGCGGCTCATCATCCTGGGCGGCGGACACATCGCCCGGCCCCTGTGCGCCATGGGCGCTCTGCTGGACTTCTCCGTCACGGTGGTGGACGACCGCCCGGACTTTGCCAACCGGGAGCGGTTCCCCCAGGCGGCGGAGGTGATCTGCGACAGCTTCGCCCACGCCATCGACGTGCTGGATATCCGTCCCACCGACTACGTCTGCATCATCACCCGGGGCCACCGCTGGGACGGCCAGTGCCTGCGCCAGATCCTCAGCGGCGTGATGCCCTCCTATCTGGGCATGATCGGCTCCCGGCGCCGGGTGACGGCCCAGCTGCAGCTGCTGGCGGAGGAGGGTTTTGAAGCGGATCTGCTCCGACGGGTCCACACCCCCATCGGTCTGAAGATCGGCGCCATCACGCCGGCGGAGATCGCCGTGTCCATCTGCGCCCAGCTGGTGCAGCACCGCCGTTCTCTGCCCACCCGGGAAAAGGTGCCGGGCCTGCTGGAGCAGACCAACACCGACCCCGCCCTGCTGGAATATCTTTCCGGCAATAACGAGCCCAAGGCCTTGCTGCTGGTGCTCTCCTCCACCGGCTCCACGCCGGTGAAGTCCGGCGCCGTCATGGCGGTGGACGCCCTGGGGCGGGGCTACGGCACCATCGGCGGCGGCCTGGGCGAGGCCGAGGCCATGGCACAGGCCCGCCGCATGGTGGGCACCGGCGAGCGCCGCGTCATTGAGGTGGACATGAGCAACGACGTGGCTGCCGACGAGGGTATGGTCTGCGGCGGCACCATGCGGGTGCTGCTGGAGGACGCCTCCGAACCCGAGGCGTAATCTGCTTTTTGCATAGAAAACCGGACGGCGGAGTACTCCGCCGTCCGGTTTTTTTCGTAATATTCTTATATTCTCCGATAAATATGGGTGTATTTTCGGAGTTTTCGGGCCAGCCTGGCGTTGATGGCATCGCTCTTCATGCGCCACTGCCAGTTGCCCTCGGTGGTGCCGGGGGCGTTCATCCGGCTCCAGCCGGGCAGCTCCAGCACGTCCTGCATCTGCATGACGAATAGTTCCGAGGCCGTGGACATGCCGGTGCGGATCATGCCCCAGCACCAGCCCTCCGCCCGGTCGATGTGCATGTACTCCCGGGCGTAGCGGAGATAGGCCTGGCCTCTTCCCCTGCTGACCCAGCCCTTCACCGTCTCGTTGTCGTGGGTGCCGATATAGCAGACGCTGTGCTTCTGGCAGTTGTGGGGCACGTAGTCGGACTCGCACTGGGGATCGAAGCCGAACTCCAGGATCTTCATGCCCGGCAACCCGGAATCGGAGAGCAGCTTCTCCACCTCCGGCGTGGTGTAGCCCAGATCCTCGGCAATAAAGCGCAGGTTGGGGAACCAGCTGGTCAGCACGCCCACCAGATCCATGCCCGGTCCAGGCTTCCAGCAGCCCCGGCGGGCGGTATCGTCTCCATACGGGACAGCCCAATAGCTTTCAAAGCCCCGGAAATGGTCGATACGGATCACGTCGTACAGTTTGTGCGCCCCCTCGATCCGGCGGATCCACCAGCCGAAGCCGTCGGCGCGCATGGCATCCCAGTCGTAGAGGGGATTGCCCCACAGCTGGCCGTCATCGGTGAAGGCATCCGGGGGCACGCCGGCCACCTCCTTGGGCACGTTCTCCTCGTCCAGCTGGAAAAAGGATGGGCTGCTCCACACGTCGGCGGAGTCCAGCGCCACGTAGATGGGTACGTCGCCGATGAACTGGATGCCCTTGTCATGGGCATAGCGGTGCAGGTCGTTCCACTGGCGGAAGAACAGGAACTGGGTGAAGACCCAGAAATCCACCTCGTCCCGGAGCTCCCGGTGATACCGCTCCACCGCCTCCGCTCTGTGCAGGCGGATGTCCTCCTCCGGCCACTCCGTCCAGCTCGCCATGCCGAAATGGACCTTCACGGCCATGAACAGGGCGTAATCCTCCAGCCAGCCCCGGTTTTCCCGGCGGAAGGCCGCCATCTCGCCGCCCAGCTGCTCCCGGCCCCGGGCAAAGGCCCTGCGCAGCACGGGAAAGCGGCCGGCGTAGATCTTGCCGTAGTCCACCCGCTGCTCGTTATCGCCCCAGTCGATGTCCCGGAGCTCGGCGCGCTTCACCAGACCGTCCCGCGCCAGCAGGTCCAGGTCGATAAGATAGGGGTTCCCGGCAAAGGTGGAAAAGGACGAATAGGGGCTGTCCCCGTAGCTGGTGGGGCCCAGGGGCAGCAGCTGCCAGTAGGTCTGGCCGGCAGCGCGCAAAAAGTCCACAAAACGATAGGCGGCCTTGCCCATGGTGCCGATCCCGTAGGGGGACGGCAGGGAGGTCATGGCCATCAGAATACCGCTTTTCCGCATATCATCTACACTCTCTTTTTTCCGAAATCTGTCCGCAGCGGACACCGGTAACAGTTTATCAATTCAGCGTTCAATTGTCAACGGACGGGCCCGTCCCGCCCGCCGCAAAACAAAAACCGTCCGGTGACACCGGACGGTTTTTTCTCTTCAGCAGCGGATGTTCCGCATGATGCTCTGGGCGCTGATCTGGGGCGGAATGCTCATGGTCATGGCGCCGCTGTACTGGATGATGACGCTCTCCCCCCGGCGGAATCGCCGGGCGCGGGGCGTATTGACCCGCACCTCCTGCCGGGTGCGGCAGTCCCGCACCAGCAGATGGTCCCGGTGCACGTGGAGAACACGGCCCACCATGATGACGGAATCGGGATCCATTGCTACACCTCCTCACAGGTACTGCTACAGCCTATGCAGGAGGGCGGCAAACCGCTATTCTCTTCCCTTCTCGCCGTTTTCGGGGATCGGGTGGTAGTCAAACACGCTCAGATGCATCAGGTGGGACAGGTGTTCCAACGCCGTGATGCCGGCGATGCTGTTGCCCTTCTCGTCCAGAGAGGGGCCGTAGATACCGATGCCCATGCGACCCTTGACACCGCAGGTGATGCCGCCGCCCACGCCGCTCTTGGCGGGGATGCCCACCTTGACGCCGAACTCGCCGGAGCCGTCATACATACCGCAGGTGAACATGATGCTGTTGACGGTGCGGATATGCCTGGGGTGGACCAGCTGCTCGCCGGTAAAGGGGTTCTGCCCGTCGTTGGCCAGGATCAGGCCCAGGCCCGCCAGGCTCTTGGCCGTGACGTTCAGGGAGCACATCCTGATATAGAGGTCCAGGGTCTGCTGCGGATCCGCCTGGAGCACCCCCTTGCTCTTGAGCAGGTAGGCGATGGCCCGGTTGCGGTCGCCGGTCTCCCACTCAGACTCATAGACCGCCCGGTTGAGGGTGATCCCGTCGTCCATACAGAAGCTTTTGGTGATGCCCAGCAGTTCCTCGAAGGAGAAACGGGTGGACAGCAGACTGGCGATCTGGATGGCGCCGGCGTTGATCATGGGGTTATAGGGCAGGTTGCTGGCGGTATCCAGCTTGATGATGGAGTTGAAGGAGTCGCCGGAGGGCTCCATCTTCACGTGGGAAAAGGTTTTGGCAAACCCGAAGGACCGAAGCGCCACCGCCAGCATCACCGTCTTGCAGATGCTCTGCATGGAAAAGCGGGTCTCCACGTCGCCGTGGGACAGGAAGCTGCCGTCCTTCTTCAAAAGGCAGATGCCGAAGGAGCGGTAATCCGCCTTCCGCAGCTCCGGGATGTAGTCGGCCACCTTGCCGCATCCCACCATCTCCCGGCCGTTTTCATAGGCCTCGAAGAATACCTGCTTGAAGGCCTCCTCGTCGCCGTACGGGAACTCCTCCCGCCCGTATGTGGGGTATTTTGCCACGTCGTTTTCCTCCCTCCCGCTGATCGGGTCATCTCTTTTGTATGCAGGAAAAACGGATCCCCCCGCGTCGGGCGGATCCGTTGAACGTTCTTACGCAATGCCCAGGCTCTGCTTCATCAGATTCAGAGCCGCCTCGGGGTAGCGCTTGCTGAGCACGCCCAAAGAGGCCATGATATAGTGGTTGTCGAACAGCAGCTGCAGCTTTCCCGGCTTGGGATAGAGCATCATGCCGTTCTTGTTGCAGTCCGCCACGCGGCGGGCGATCTCCTCATGGTGGGGCAGGCGGGTCAGTGCGCCGCCGGTGCCCACGATATACTTCAGCACGGACAAATCCTTGCCCTCGGCGATGGTCTGGCGGCCACGGGGCGTATAGATATACCGCAGATGGCCGGCGTGGCGCTCCACCGCCGTGATGCCAGCCTCCAGGCACAGCCGCTCCGTCAGCTTGAACTGATCCGCCGTATCGGGGATGGGCTTATAATTTGCCATGACGGCGTCCATGTCGATGCCCAGCTCCTGCTGCAGCTTGTCCTTGCCGATCATGTTGATGAGGTTTCCGGCGTTGACGAACAGGCCCAAATCGCCCTCCACGGTCCGCTTGGCGAAGGGCTCCGGGGAGGTCTGCAGCACGGCGATCTCCTCGGAACCGGCGGTGACGGAGTGGACGTCGGTGGTGGCGCCGCCGATATCGATGACGGCCAGGTCGCCCAGCTCCTCATAGAGCATCTGGGACGCCTCCATCACCGCGCCGGGGGTGGGGATGATATTGCCGGTGACCATGTCCCGGATGTGCTCCATGCCCGCGGCCTTGACGATGTGCTCTTCAAACACGCTGTGGATGATCCGCCGGGCCGGCTCAATGTTCAGCAGGTCCAGCTTGGGATAGACGTTCTCCGTGATATAGCAGGGGATGTCCGCCTCCCGGAAAATCTTTTCGATGAGGTGCTGGTTCTGGACGTTGCCGCCGTAGATCACCGGGGTCTTGAGACCCATAGTGGCCAGCAGCCTGGCGTTGTACACCGCCGTCTCCCGCTCGCCGTAGTCGGTGCCGCCGGCCAGCAGGATCAGATTGGGCTGCACCAGCCTGATATCCTCCAGGTCAAACTCCGAGAGCTTGCCCGCCGTGGTCAGCTTGATGATGGCGCCGGCGCCCAAAGCCGCCGCCTGGGCCGCCTTGGCGGTCATGTCGTACACCAGACCGTGGACGGTCATGCGCAGACCGCCGGCGGCGCTGGAGGTGGCGAACATCTCGCCGTACTCCACGGACTCCACGCCCAGATTCCTTGCCAGATCCGACACGGCACCCTGCAGGCCCACCCGGACGTCGCCCTCCAGCACGCTGGTGGGAGCCTGTCCCTGGCCGATGAAACGGGGGGAATCCGTGTTGATGCCGGCAAAACCGTTGACCAATGTGGTGGTGGAGCCGATCTCCGCCACAAGAATATCAATATACATACTGCTCCGTCCATGAAAAACGCCGCGGAACGGCAATGGTGCGGCCCATTGCCGTTCCACGATAGGGTGAAAAGTTACTTGTTCTCCGCCTTCCTGGCTGCCTCGGCGGCCTCCATCTCCCATCTGCGCTTGATGAGGAAGGTGGCGTTGTGGACACCGTGGCTGCCGCGGCCGAAGCCCTCGTCGGCGCCGGCCTTGCGGGCCAGCTCCGGGGTGACCTGGGTGCCGCCGGCGATGAAGATGATCTTATCGCGGATACCCATTTCCCGGGCGATCTGGTCGATCTTGGCGATGTTCTTGTAGTGGATATCGTCGTGGCTGATGATGGTGGAGGCCATGATGGCGTCGGCGTTCAGCTCGACGGCGGCGTTCACCAGCTTTTCCGGCGGGCAGGAGGTGCCCAGATAGAACACTTCCATGCCGTACTTCTCGATGCCGCCGTGCTTGATGTCGATGATCTCCCGGAGGCCCACGGAGTGCTCATCCTCGCCCACGGTGGCGGCGACGATGCGCATGGGCTTGCGCTCGATATCCTTGCGGATCACGTCATCGCTGAGGACGTCGGGCTCCTTGGGGATGACCAGGGAATCCACGTCGATGGCGAAGGGCACCTTGCCCTTGACCTCGATGCGGGTGCCCTCCTGGCCGTGCATGATCTCCCGGCTGATGACCTCCACCTCGGTGAGGTTCATCCGCTTGGCGCACTCCAGGGCGGCCGCCTCGGCGATGGGCTTGGGGGCCGGGAAGAACATGGTCAGCATGACGGTACCGTCGGCCAGCCACTCCATCTCGGGACGGATCTTCTTGCCGCCGGGGACAAACTCCTTCACTTCCTCCATGCGGACGTTGACGTTGTCCTGCTCGTCCAGCTCGTCGATATAGACGATCTTCTCGGGGCACTCCAGGGTGCAGCCGCCGATGAGGGCGGAGGGATTGTTCACGTATTCCTCGCCGTACTGGGCCACGTTGTTGTAGCCGTAGTGGGCGGTGACGGGGGCCATGTAGTCCTTGGCACGCTTGACGATGGTGCCGGCGCCGATGCCGCCGTCGATCTTGCGGGCGATGCCGTCGCCGTTGCGCTCGGGATAGATGCCGCTGTCGACGAAGAAGCCCTCCTGAACGGCGTTGAAGTAGCCGCCCAGCTCCAGCATCTCCTCCATGAACAGCACCGCCCGCTCCTTCAGCTCACGGGCCTTCTCACGGAGATAGCCGTCCTTCTTCAGCTCCACCATCTCCATCAGGCCGTCCAGACCCACCAGCGTCTGCTTGGCGGTGTCGCAGGCCTCGATGTTGTAGATGTGCCAGGGCACGTTGCGGCCTTCGTCGGGGGTGATGGTGCTCTGGATATCGGCGCTGGTCAGCTTGGAGATGACCATGTTCAGCACGTGGGTCACGGTGGCCTCACGGGTGCTGGACTCGATATACTTGGTGTTCATCTGGGCGCGCATCCGGTACTCATGGAACAGATCGCGCAGGGCCACGGCGTAGGGCAGATCCATGTACACGCAGGGGGCAGGAGTGGCCGTGGGGGGCACGGTGGACAGGCAGATGTTCTTCTTGTTGATGCCCACCCGGGCGGAGAAGATAGCGTTGATGCCGTGCTGCACCATCAGCTCGGGCATGACCTTCCAGGCCTCCCGGGCGGTGGCGTTGGCGTTGTGGGCGCCGTCGATCTGGGCCATGCCGGCCCAGGCGATCAGCTTCTTGCTCTCGCAGGCGTCCACAAAGGAGCGGATCATATTGATGTTGCGGTAGATGACGTTGTACTGGGGGTCCTGATGGACACCGTTGACGCCCTCCTCGGCGAACATGACGGCGATGTCGGGACCGGCGACGCCGGAGACGTAGCTGTGGTAGTTGATGGGCCGGCCCACCTCATCCTCGATCATGTCCAGCGCCTTGCGCTGGGCACGGACCTGCTTGCGGGTGATGGGCACGCCGCCCATACCCTGGGGGGTACCCTCGATCAGACCGTCGAAGTGGCTCTGACCGGCGGTGCGGATGACCATGATGTGGTCGGCGCCATGGTGGGCAGCCATGCGCATGCGGCGGATATCGTCCTCAAAGCGGCCGGAGGCGATCTCGGTGGTGATCACGGGGCCGGGCTGGGGGTCGATGTCGCCGAAATAGTGGGCCGGGGGCAGGGGCACGCTGGCCTTCAGTGGCTCGGTGCAGTCATGGTACTCAAAGGGGCCCATGTGCAGGTTGGGCACCGGCTTGCGCCAGGTCCAGCCGCGGCGGCGGGGACGGTAGGATTCCAGATCCTTCAGGATTTCAGCCACGTTGATGGGCTTGTTGGGCTCCAGCTTGTAGTCGCTCATTCCTCGTTCCCTCCTTCAAACAATTTCTCGGCCTGCTCCCAGAGCTTGCCCTCAGACAGGGCAACGCCCGCCTCGCGCAGCTCCATGTTCTCCGCCTTGGACAGACGGTACACCACGTTGCCGGCGCCGTGGGACATCAGCTCGTGCTCGATGCAGCCCTCCACGATGGCCTTGGCCTCGATGGAGGAAAAGCCCATGCGCAGCAGGACGGAACGCTCCACGGCGGGAGAGGTGTACTCATAGCCCATCTGCAGCAGGGGATCCACCAGCTTGTTTGCCAGTTCCCAGAACCGCTCCTCCAACTGCTTGTCGGAGAGATCGGCAAGGTGCGCTCTGCGCTCCAGATAATCGTCGTTTCTCTTCATATCTCCATATCCTTATTGTTCAGTTTTTTTGTTGGGCGTTTACAGGGAGGCCAGGACCTTGCGGACAAAGGCCTCGTTGCTCTTGGTCTCCTCCACCAGATACGCCACGTCGGCGTCGGTGAGGGGGGCGGTGGCGTTCCGGACCTGGCGCTTGATCAGAGAGGCGCGCATATGGTCCAGATCCGCGTCACGGGCCTTCAGCAGGCCGGGGTCGGCGGGGAACACGATGTTGGTGCCGGGGATCTCGTCGGCGGGATCACCGAACAGCAGCTCGATGCCGTTCTGACGGGCGAAGGCCAGCTGGGGCTGGATGTGCTTGCCGGCGCCGGTGTACTCGGTCTCCTGGGCCACGATGATCTGGTCCTGATCCATCTCCTGGGCAAGGGAGAAGGCGGCGGCCAGACTGGTGTTGCCGGCGGGGCCCTTCTCCATGCCTTCCAACGTGGCCAGAGCCTCGGTGATGTAGAACACCTCGCCCTGCTTGACGGTCACGTAGCGATCCATGTAGCGCAGAGGCCGGGCGGCGCTGCGGGGCACGTCACTGTGGTCGGGATCGGTGGCGTAGGGCACGCCGAAGCCGGTGTGGGCGGTGGTAAAGCTCTTGCGGTTGAACTGCTTGTCGGAGGCCATGCTCAGGCCCTTCAGATCCACGGAGGCAGCCACCACCTGGGCGGGGCAGCCGGCCTTGATGAGGCCGCGGGCGGTGCCGGTCAGGTTGCCGCCGCCGGCGTTGGCGCAGACCACCACGTCGGGGTGTCTGCCGTAGCGCTCCATGAACTGGTGACCCAGCTCCCAGCCCAGGGTCTCCACGCCGCCGATACCGAAGGCGGAGTACAGGGAGGCGTTGAAGTAGCCGGTCTCCTCCAGCATCATCAGCACCTCATAGAACAGCTCCGGGCCCACCGTCAGCTGCAGCACCTCGGCGCCCAGGGCCTCGCACTTGCGGGCCTTCTCGATGATCTCGGGCTGGCCGCTGGCCTTGGAGTCGTAGCACTCCTGGACGATGATGCACTTCAGGCCCTGCATGGCGGCCTGGGATGCCACGGCGGCGCCGTAGTTGCCGCTGGTGGCGGCGATGACGCCCTTGTAGCCCATCTTCTTGGCGTGGTAGACGGAGGCGGCGGCGCGGCGCTCCTTGAAGCTGCCGGCGGGGTTGGAGGCCTCGTCCTTGACGAAGATGCGGGCGCCCTTGCCGGGAGCGGCGTACTTCCGGGCCAGCGCGGTCAGGTTGTGCAGCTCAAAGATGGGGGTGTTGCCCACGTTGTGCTGCCGCTGGATGCGGATGTGATCTTCCAGCGTATAGCCGGTGTCGTTCATCATGGCCTCGTAGTCGAAGGCCACGCCATCGCGCTCGTACTTGCTGTAGTCCACGCCCATGGCCTTCTGGATGATCTCACCCTTGCGGCCGGTGACGGCCTGGTAGCTCTTATCGACGATCATTCCGTTGATCATGCCCGGTCACCTCCAAACAGCGCGCTGCGAAGCCGGTCCTCCATCTCCAGGATCTCCGGCACGAAGGCGCCGTAGTTCAGCTCGTAGCAGGGGTTGACCTCGATCAGCCGGCCGTGCTCGGTGCGGCCCACGGAGGTCACGATAGTCACTTCATCGCCGATCTCGGCGGTCTCATTCTGCAGACGGCCCTTGACCCACATCTCCAGAGGAACCTGCTTGGTATCCTCGGGCAGCTTGCCGGTGCGCTCCTCAGGCTCCAGCACGTTCCGGTGGATCCGGACCCAATCGTTTTTCTTTGCCATGTTTGCCTCCCAGTTATTTCAGATTCCCAAAACCGGTGTTGGCGGTTTATTTCTCGATGTAATCCCGGAAATCGCCCATGATGGCGCGGGGCACGGGCAGATCCAGCATGGTCTTCAAGCCGGGACGGGCGTTGATGACGTGGGGGATCATGTTCACCACCATGGCGATGGTGCCGATGCCGCCGTCCACCTCGGGCTGGATGCTCATGTTGACCTTGGGGGTGCCCTCCAGGACGATGTAGTCGCCGGTGTGAGTGCCCTCCATCTCCGGCTCGATCTGCTGGGGGTGGATCATATCGATCTTCACCTGGCCGTCCACATAGCCCTGACCGGTCATGTTGACGCCGGCCACATCACCGGCCTTGGCAAAGCCGTAAGGGGACTTGCGGTCCACGGAGGTGACGATGGGCTTCATCTGCTGCTCGAACTTCTCCACGTTCCAGCCCAGCGCCTCGGCGATCATGCCGACGGACTCGGCAAAGCCCACGTGGCCGGCCAGCGTGCCGTCCTCCACGCCCTTCATGAAGGCGTCCACGGTCAGGCCCACACCCTGCTCCTCCATAACGGCGGGGCCAAAGGGAGACAGGCTGTTGACGCGGCGGCAGGTGACCTTCTCCACGTCGGTCATGCAGCCGCTCAGGCAGACGGCCAGCAGATCCATCATCAGGCCGGGGTTGATGCCGGTACCCAGAATGGAGACACCGTTCTCCTTGGCCAGGCGGTCCATCTCGGCAGCCAGTTCGGGCTCCTGGGCCTTGGGATAGCTCATCTGCTCGGCGGTGGCAACAACGTTGACCTTCTGGCTCACAATGTACTTGATTTTATCGAAAGCCTTGCGGGTGAAGGAGTCCGTAGCCAGCACGCAGATATCGCAGTTGCCGTCATGGACGACTTCCTTGATCTCCGGGTTGACGGTCACGTCGGCACGATCGCCGCGCTCCACGCCCAGCAGCTCGAAGATGCTCTTGCCCACACGGGCGGGGTGGATGTCACACACGCCCACGATGTCAACACCCTTCTTGCCCAGAAGGACCTTTGCGATGCCGGAGCCCATTGCGCCAAAGCCCCAGATGGCAACCTTTACATTTTCCATGAGATGCCTCCTACTTATTGAAAATATCGTTTAGAGATTCTCGGCACGCGCATAGCCGTGCCACCATACCGGACTATTATATCACAGCGGATTGGCTATGAAAATCCAAATTATCCGCAAAATAATTGTAAATATCCACAATGTTGCCGCAGATCCGTTTCCCGGCCTCGCTCAATTAGTGCCATGCCGCCGGATGCAGCATTTCCCTGTCCGGGGACGGACTTTGACTTTCGCCCGATCGCAGAAAAAAGCACCCCCACAAGGGGGTGCTTTTTTCTGGAGCTGGATGCGGGATTCTCTTCTTACTGCAAAAACGTGCCACCGGCACGTTTTCTGCCGAAGCTGCCGTCGCTGACACTCGGCACCTTCGGAGTTCGTTTCGAATCCCGCCGGATCGCAGAAAAAAACACCCCCCATAAGGGGGTGCTTTTTTCTGGAGCTGGATGCGGGATTCGAACCCGCGACCTCATGATTACGAATCAGGCGCTCTACCAGCTGAGCTAATCCAGCGTGTCTCTCCGCATTTCCGCTTTGAAAAGACAGCTTAAATATTTTACCCCTCTTTCCCCGTTTTGTCAACTAAAATTATGAGTTATGGCTGCCATTTGCCAGAATAATACAAGACGTAATCAGTTGTCGAGAAAGCGGCCAATTCCTTCCCGAAATATGCGGATCGGGTTCCTTGCGCGAAACCGTCCCGGCAAAGTACCCGGGGAGAAAAATCACCCGCCGGGCCACAATTCCCCTGTTTTTTCGCACCTTTTTGCGCCGGTGCGTTTTTCGCTTACGGCCCCAAATATTTGACATAATATTTTGTCGGATAACCTTCTACAAGCAGTTATCCACATTTTCCACCGTTTTTTCCACACCTTGTTTTTCCTTATAATCAAACACTTTTCCGCTCTTTTTGCAAAAACCCCCCAAACCCGCAATCGACATTTTTCCCTTCTCTGATCTTGTCGTTTTTATTTACATAATGTGGAGCTGACGTTTTTTTGCGCATACCGTGCAGATCATGTGCACATGGACCGCACGCCCTCCAAAAAACGGCAGGGACCCGCAGCTCTGATCGCCGCAGGTCCCTCACGTTTTTTATTTGGTGCTTCCCAGATCCATGGTGGCGTAGGCGTTGAGATCCAGGCCGGCCCGGCGGCCCGCCAGGTACTCGTAGTAGCCCTGGGCGCCGATCATGGCGCCGTTGTCGCCGCACCAGCGCAGGGGCGGCAGGTACAGCTTCACGCCGGCCGCTGCGCAGGCCGCCTCCAGGTCCGCCCGGATGATGGAGTTGGCCGCCACGCCGCCGGCCGCCACCAGTTTGGTGCGGCCGGTCATCTCGATGGCCCGCATGGCCCGGGGCACCAGCTCATCGCTGACTGCCTTCGTGAAATCGCGGGCCAGAGCGGCGGCGTCCAGGGGCTCCCCTTTCTGCTGGGCGTTGTGGGCCAGGTTCACCACCGCCGTCTTGAGACCGGAGAAGCTCATGTCCAGCTCCGCGCCCTCCACGTGGGCCCGGGGCAGATCGTACTCCCCCCCTGCCGACTGCCGGGCCAGCTCATCCATGGGCTTCCCGCCGGGATAGGGCAGGCCCAATACCCGGGCTGCCTTGTCGAAGCACTCGCCGGCGGCGTCGTCCCGGGTGGCGCCCAGGATCTCCATGTCAGTATAGTCCCGCACGTCCACGATCAGCGTGTTGCCGCCGGAGATGGCCAGGGCCAGGAACGGCGGGGTCAGCTCCGGGAAGGCCAGATAGTTGGCGGCGATATGGCCCCGGATATGGTGGACCGGGATCAGCGGCACACCCAGGGCGTAGGCCACCGACTTGGCAAAGCTGACGCCTACCAGCACCGCGCCGATGAGGCCCGGGGCGTATGTGACAGCCACGGCGTCAATGTCCTTTTTGGTCAGGCCCGCGTCGGCCAAGGCCTTGTCCGTCAGACCGGCGACAGCCTCCACGTGCTTGCGGGAGGCGATCTCCGGCACCACGCCGCCGTACAGGGCGTGCATATCCGCCTGGGACAAGATGGCGTCGGACAGGACGGTCCGCCCATCTCGCACCACCGCCACGGCTGTCTCGTCGCAGGAGGATTCAAAGGCCAGAATGTTCATTGGGCATCCTCCTCATAGGTGTATTCCTTCGTCAGAATGAGGGCGTCCTCTTTGGGAAGGTCGTAGTAGTTCTTCCGACGGCCCACCTCCTCGAAGCCGAAGCTCCGGTAGAGGGCGATGGCGGCGGCGTTGGAGGGGCGCACCTCCAACGTGAGGAAGGCCAGACGGTTGCCCCGGGCGAAGTTATCGAACACGGCGATGATCTGCCCGGCCACGCCGCGGCGGCGGTATTCAGGGAACACGGCCACGTTGGTGATGTAGCCCTCGTCGGCCATCACCAGCAGTCCGGCATAGCCCACCACCTCCTTTGTGCCCGGATCTTCCGCCACCAGAAAGGCGGCGCACTCATTGTCCAGTTCCTCGGCCAGCATCTTCCGGGACCAAGGGCGGGAGAAGCAGATCCTCTCCAGCCGCTCCAGTTCCTCCAGATGGTCCGCCGTCATGGGGACGATATTCACGCGCATTTTTTCCATATTGTTATCCTTTCGCCTCCAGCCAGTTCTTTCCGGCGTGGGCCTCGGCCGTCAGGGGGACGGCCAGCGTCACCACCTGCTCCATCTCCTCGGTCAGCAGGTTTTTCACCGTCTCCTGCTCCGCCTCGGGACACTCCACGATCAGCTCGTCGTGGACCTGCATGATGAGGCGGGCGGCCAGCCCCTCGTCCTTCAGCCGCCGGTGGACCCGGACCATGGCCAGCTTGATGATATCGGCGGCGGTGCCCTGGATGGGCATGTTCAGCGCCACCCGCTCCCCAAAGGAGCGCATATTGAAATTGGAGGATTTCAGCTCCGGCAGGGCGCGGCGGCGGTGCCACAGGGTCTCCACGTAGCCCCGCTCCCTGGCCTCGGCCACCACGTCGGTCATATACTGCTTCACACCCTGATAGGTGTCGAAGTACCGCTCCATATAGTCCCTGGCCTCCGCCACCGTGACGCCGATATCCTGGCTCAGGGAGAAGGCAGAGATGCCGTAGACGATGCCGAAGTTCACCGCCTTGGCGCTGCGGCGCATATCCGGCGTCACGGCCTCGGTGGGCACGTGGAAGACCCGGGCGGCGGTGACGGTATGGAAATCCGCGCCGGCGGTGAAGGCCTGCTGCATCACCGTGTCGCCGGCGATGTGGGCCAGGAGCCGCAGCTCGATCTGGGAATAGTCGGCGTCCACCAGGACGCAGCCCTCCTCCGCCGTGAACAGGCGGCGGATCTCGCTGCCCAGCTCCGTGCGAGTGGGGATATTCTGGAGGTTGGGCTCTGTGGAGCTGAGACGGCCGGTAGCGGTGACGGTCATCTGAAAACTGGTGTGGACCCGGCCGTCGTGGCCGATGGCCTTCAAGAGGCCGTCGGCATAGGTGGATTTCAGCTTGGTGTACTGCCGGTAGGTCAGGATCTTGTCCACGATGGGGGCGTCATAGCGCAGCTTCTCCAGCACGTCTGCGCTGGTGGACCAGCCGGTCTTGGTCTTCTTCCCGTGGGGCAGATGGAGATCCTCAAAAAGGATCTTGCCCAGCTGCTTGGGGGAGTTGATGTTGAACGCACCGCCGGCGGCGGTGTAGATCTCCTGCTCCAGTGCGCCGATCCGCTCCCGAAGCCAGTCGCCGAAGGCGGCCAGCGCCTTGCCGTCACAGCGCATACCGGTCAGCTCCATCTCCGCTAGGACGCGGCACAGGGGCAGCTCCACCTCGGTGTAGAGCTGCCACATCTCCTGCTGGCGGAGCCGGGGCTCCTGGAACTCCCGCAGGGCGGCGATGGCGCTGCAGCGACTGTCCAGTGCCGCCTCGGCCACGGCGGTATCGCCGGAGAGGGGAGAAAAATCGGCGGCGCCCAAATGGGCCTGGCCGGTCAGTTCCTCGTTGTAATAGGTCATGAACAGCCGGTCGACGTCGTAGCTCCCGGCGGTGGCGTCCAGCAGATAGCCGGCCAGCGCCGTGTCGAACACGAAACCCTCCGCGCTCAGGCCGGCCTCCAGCAGGGCGCGGATCAGATCCTTCACGTCGTGGGAGGTCTTCCTGATATCGGCGGCGAACAGCTGCTCCATGAGGCCGTACCAGTGCCCGCCGTAGCAGCTGGCAATGAGATTGGCGGTGAGGCTCGTCTTCTCCCCCGTCTGGCACGCCACGGCGATGGCGGACAGATCCGGCAGGGCATAGACGGTCACCGACTCGGCGTTTCGCCACAGGCCCAGCAGTTCCGCCGCCCGGTCCGGATTGGTCACGTTCTCCACGGTGACCTCGCAGTCGGTGTCCCGCTCCGCCGTCTCATGGGCGGGGGTCAGATGGTATTTGTCGATGAGCTTCTTGAACTCCAGCTTCAGGAAAATGTCGTACAGCTCCGGACGAAAGGGCCGGCGCAAATTCTCCGCCGGGTCGAAATCCAGAGGCGCATCGGTAACGATGGTGGCCAGCCAGTAGGAGTGGCGGGCGCTCTCGGCCCCCTCCGTCAGCTTCTTGATGACGCCGGGCTTGGCGTGGAGATCCGGCAGGTCGGCGTAGATAGCGTCCACCGTCCCGTACTCCTGCACCAGGGCCATGGCGGTCTTCTCCCCCACGCCGGGCACGCCGGGGATGTTGTCGGAGGTATCGCCCATCAGAGCCTTCAGGTCGATCATGTGGATGGGATCAAAGCCGTACTGCTCCCGGAAGGCATCGGGGGTCATGTCCTTGGTGGTGGTCTGTCCCATGCGGGTGGAGACCAGCTTCACCTTGGTGTGGTCGGTGATCAGCTGGAGGCTGTCCTTGTCGCCGGTGACCACCACGCAGTCCCAGCCCGATGCCTCGCACTTGCGGGAGATGGTGCCGATGAGATCGTCGGCCTCATACCCTGCCAGCTCGTAGCGGGGGATGGACATGGCGTCCAGCACCTGCTTCAAAACCGGCATCTGCATGGCCAGCTCCTCCGGCATGCCGTGGCGGGTGGCCTTGTAATTGGCGTCCGCCTCATGGCGGAAGGTGGGCTCCCGGCGGTCGAAGGTGACGCACAGCGCCTCCGGCCGCTCCTCATCCACCAAGCGCTGGAGGGTAGTCAGAAAGCCGTAGACCGCGTGGGTATAGAGCCCCTCCCGGGTGGTGAGGGGGCGGATACCATAAAAGGAGCGGTTGATGATGCTGTTGCCGTCCAGAACCATAAGTTTCAAGGGCGATCCCTCCCAGTTTTGATCTGCATAATATAGGTATTATAGTACATTTTTCCCGGCAAAACAACCGTTAAGTCTTGACAGGGCACCTTTTCCTGTGTAGACTTTTCTGGCATGCAATGAAAGCGAGGAGGCGGAGATTTTGCTGGATTCCTTTTTGACGGTGGGACAGCAGGTGATATACCTGTTCGTCATCGTCTGCGTGGGCTACGTGCTGGGAAAGACCGGACTGATGAACGATAAGGTCTCCCTGGGCATGAGCAATCTGATGCTCTACGTGGTGGTCCCCGCCATGACGATCGTGTCCTTCCAGCGTCCCCGGGAGGCGGAGGGCTTCCGCAATTTCTGCATCGTCATCGTCCTGGCCTTTGCGATCCATCTCATCAGCATCGCCATCGCCCATCTGCTGGTCCGGGACCGGGATGACCAGCGGCGCCGCATTTTCCAGTACAGCGTGGTGCTGTCCAACTGCGGCTTCATGGGCTTTCCGTTGGAGGAGGCCATGCTGGGCCCCATCGGCATCTTTTACGGTTCGGCCTACACGGCGGTCTTCAACATCGTGGGCTGGACCTACGGCCTGCGGCTGATCTCCGGGGCAAAGGGCAAGCTCTCCCCCCGCTCCCTGCTGCTCAACCCCGGCATTTTGGGCGTGGTCATCGCGCTGGCCCTGTATCTGCCGGGGATCCGGCTGCCGGGCCTGCTGCTGACGCCCCTGACCTATCTCTCCGCGCTGAACACGCCCCTGCCCATGATCATCGTGGGCTATCAGCTCTCCCGGGTGGACTTTCGGTCCGTTCTGGGCAGCGGCTCCTTCTGGCTGGCCACGGCGCTGCGTCTGCTGGTGGTCCCCGCCGCCGCCCTGGCCCTGTGCCTGGTCCTGGGGCTGGATCGCAGCGTGCTCATCGTCATCGTCATCGCGGCCAGCACCCCGCCGGCGGCCCTGCTGACCATGATGGCCAACAAATACAGCGACGAATCCGCCCTGCCCGCCGGCGTGGTGGCGGCGGAGACGGTGCTCTCCGTGCTGACCATGCCCTTGGTGGTCGGTCTGGCCATGGCGCTGGCATAACAAAAAAGAACGACCCGCTGAAAGGATCTCTTTCAGCGGGTCTTCATTTTTATTTGGAAGGTGTGATAGGCTGGCTGACGTCCACCGTGCCGAAGGTACCGCGGATCTCGCCATCCAGCAGGATCTGCACCCTGCTCACGCCGTTGATGGAGCAGAGGGACCGGACGATGCTCTGGATCAGTGCCCCCTGCGCCGCCGCATCCGCCGGCAGCAGAGCCTCGTCCGCGCCGGGCAGGTTGAGATAGCACACGTTGTTCTCCGTCCGCAGACCCAGCACGGCAAAGTCCGCCGGCAGCAGCGGCTGCAGATCGGCGTTCTCCGGGCCGCTCAGCAGGGCGTCCATCACCACCGCCACCCGGCTCTGCCCCTCATACAGGGTCAGGAGCCGGTCCTCGCCGGTAAGCTGGCCGTCCGCCCCGGCGAAGTACAGCCAGGCCGTGAAGGATCGGACCACATCGTCCATGCTGCTCATCAGCACGTCGCTGGCCAGGAAAGTGCTGTCGCTGCGATAGGCCAGTTCCCGGCCGTTTACCAGAATATGCACCGTGTAGATCTGCCGGATCTGGGTCAGCGTCAGGGTGACGCAATAGTCGGCGACGGTCAGGTCCATGCCGGACAGCTGTCCGTAGGCGGCGGAGAAATCCACCGTGGCCCGGCCACCGTCCACGGTGCAGCTCAACAGCTGTGTGCCCTTGGGGATGGGGCTGACGAAGTTCGGCTCCTCGCAGCCGCCCAGCAGCAGCTCCAGCGCCGCCCGGGCCTGCTCCTCCACGGAAAGGTCCGTTTGTCCGGTCCAATCCACCGAGGCTGTGGCCAGGATATCGCCGCCGCGGACGCTCTCAGGCTCTGCGGCGTAGTACACCGCCAGGGTCACGCCCTCCTGGGCTTTCTGGGCCGCCGCGCAGCCGGAGACGCTCCACAGCATAACTGCCGCCAGCAGGGTGATCATCAATCGTTTCACGATACCTCACCTCCCTCCGCCAGAGGCAGGCGCACGGTAAACACCGTACCCACGCCCGCCGGGCGGTGATGGGCCGACACGGTGCCGCCACGGCGCACCACCGTGTCCCGCACGATGGCGAGGCCCAGGCCGGTACCGCCCACCTGGCGGGAGCGATCCTTGTCCACCCGGTAAAACCGCTCGAAGATATGGTCCAGATCCTCGTCGGGGATGCCGATGCCGTTGTCCTCCACGTCGATGACCACGGCCCGATCCTCCACGCGCACCGCCGTGTGGACAAAGCCCATCCGGCCGGAGTACTTGATGCCGTTTTCAATGAGATTGTACAGGATCTGATGGATGTCGTCCTCCGTGGCCATGACCACGGCCTTCTCGTCCGCCTCGCAGGAGAGGGAAACCTCCTTCTCCCGGGCTACCATGCCCAGCATGCGCGCCACGCGCTCCAGCACCGGCGCCACGCAGACCGGCTGGGCCTGGTCCAGATTGTCGCTGTCCAGCCGGGTCAGGCGCAGCAGATCCTCGCTGATGCGGCTCAGCCGCTCCGCCTCCTGGCCGATATCGCTGACAAATTCCCGCACGGTGGCGCCGTCCATGCCGTCGGTCTGCAGGATGGAGTCCGTCAGCAGGCGGATGCCGGCCAGAGGCGTCTTCAGCTCGTGGCTGGCGTCGGACACGAAGCGGCGGCGGGCGTTCTCCGTGGTCTGGAGCCGGTCGGTGAGGCTGTTGAACTCCGCGGCGATCTGGGCGATCTCATCGCTGCCCCGGACGTTGGCCCGGTGGCTGTAGGCACCCTCCCGCACGTTGCGGATGGCCTGGAGCAGATCGCTGATCCGCCGGGTAAAGAGCCGTGACAGCACGAAGCTCAGCAGCAGGACCAGCACCCCCACCATGAGGGAGATGGCCATCAGGTTCTTCTGGAAGCTCTTCAGCAGCGCCGCCTGCTCGGCGTCGTATTCATAGGCGTAGATGGCCCCCACGATCTGGTTGCGGTAGACCACCGGGGCGGCGGCGCGGCTCAAAAACGCCTCGCTGTCATATCGGCAGTAGAAGGCGTCGTTGCCCGCCAGGGCCTGGGCCACCTCCGTATAGAACACAAAAAGGCCCTTGGCGCTGCCCGTCTCGCGGCTGTCGTAGAGGATGCGTCCGGCGGTATCGGTGATGAGGATGCGGCTGACGCCGGTCTCCCGCAGCTCGCCCAGGGCCTGGGCAACGTTCTCCTCCGTCAGCTCCGCCAGGCCGGACAGGGACGACTCGATGACCTTCACGCTGCTGGTCATGGAGGCCTCCTTGGACCGGAACACCAGGTTCTGCGACACCAGCAGCGGATAGGAGTTCAGCAGCACCAGCACCGCCAGGATGATGACGATGTAGCTCATGCCGAACTTAAATTGCAGGCTCGTTCTCCCCCTGAAAATAGTAACCAACTCCCCACTTTGTCACACTTCAAAAAATGGCAAACCATTTTTTGAGATGGCTTGCAGCCCACTCCGCGCACTCACTTGCGGGAGACGCTCGCACACTTCGTGGTCTGATCAGTGTTTTTTCTGACGCGCATGTCGCCAGAAAAAACGATTGCATATCTTCGCGCCGTGCGCGGCGCGAACTCTGCGAGGCTCACCTCACAATCCGACGAAATCAGGCGGACACGCTTGACCTCAACTTAAATTGCAGGCTGGTTCTCCCCCTGAAAATAGTAACCAACTCCCCACTTTGTGATGATATACACCGGCTCGGCCGGGTTTGGCTCCAGTTTCTCCCGCAGGCGGCGGACGTGGACGTCCACCGTGCGGTAATCCCCCACGTAGGAGTAGCCCCACACCAGGTTCATCAGGTTCTCCCGACTGTAGACCCGCCGGGGATTCTTCATCAGCAGTTCGATGAGGTCGTACTCCTTGGCAGTCAGATCGATGATCCGGCCGTCCCGGATGGCCACCCGCTGTTCTGTATCCAGGCTCAGGGAGCCCACCGTCAGCAGCGCGGCGCTGCGCCGCTGCTGACGGGCGGTCCCAGCCCGGCGCAGCAGGGCCCGGATCCGGGCCTTCAGTTCCATGATGTTAAAGGGCTTGGTCACGTAGTCGTCAGCGCCGCAGGCAAAGCCCATCAGCTTGTCCGCGTCCTCGCTGCGGGCCGTCAGCATGATCACCGGCACGTTGGAGAACTCCCGGATCTTCATGCAGGCCTCGCTGCCGGAGAGGACCGGCATCATCAGATCCAGAATGATGAGGTCGAAATTCCCCGTCCGGGCCAGCTCCACGGCGGCGGCTCCGTCGTAAGCCACCTCCACCTGATAGCCCTCGTTCTCCAGATTGAACCGGATTCCCTTGACCAGCAGCTTCTCGTCGTCAACCACCAGTATTTTCATCTGCCGTCATCTCCTCTCCCTCATTCTGCACGGTGATATAGGGGGCAATAGCCTGCACCGTCTTCTCGCCGATACCGTTTACCCGTGTCAGGTCCGCCGCGTCGGCAAAGGGGCCGTTGGCCTCCCGGTCCGCCACGATCCGCTCCGCCAGCGCCGGGCCGATACCCGGCAGCTGCTGCAGCGTCTCGGCATCCGCCGTGTTGATATCGATCCGCGTCTCCCGGGGCGGTGTCTGCTCTGTCCCCTGCCGGGCCGTCACCGTGTAGCGGCCCTGGTCGGGGCCCGTTACCGTCACAAGGTGGAGCACCGTCACCAACGCCATAAAAACCAGCGTCACCGCCAACAGGAGAACCTCGCTTTTTGTTATTTTTACCGGTCTCCTCACAGTTGACTACCCCACCTTTTTTGCTTATAATGTTGATATTATTATACCAAAGAATCGGGCCCCCACCGCCGGGATCGACAAGCCCGTCCGTATTTTAGATCATTATAGCATACAGGGAGAAAAAATCCTATGAAAATCCGCCGTATTTTATCCGTTTTTTTGCTGGCCGCCCTGCTGAGCGGTCTGTTCTGCCTGCCCCGGGCCTACGCCATCTCCGATCCGGACATCAAGGCCAAGGCGGCCCTGCTGGTGGACGGCAATACCGGCATGGTCCTCTACGACAAAAACGCCCACACCCAGCAGTATCCCGCCAGCATCACCAAGATCATGGTCATGCTGCTGGTGCTGGAGGCCGTGGACCGCGGCGATCTGCGGCTGGACCAGCCCATCACCGCCACCGCCTCCGCCCTGGCCGATCTGACGGAGGACAGCAGCACAGCGGACATCGTGGAGGGCGAGACCCTGACGGTGGAGCAGCTGCTCTACTGTATGATGGTGGTTTCCGCCAACGAGGTGGGCAACATCTTCGCCGAAACCATCGACGGCTCCTCCGCCGCCTTCGTGGAGCGGATGAACCAGCGGGCTCAGGAGCTGGGCTGCGAAAACACCCACTTCGTCAACACCTCCGGTCTTCACGATCCCCAGCACTACACCTCCGCCTGGGACATCTATCTCATCACCAAAGAGGCCATGAAGTATCCCCTGTTCATGACCGTCTGCGACAGCAAATCCTATACCGTTCCCGCCACCAACAAATCCGAGGAGCGGGAGCTCCACAGCACCAACTGCCTCATCTCCAACTGGCGGGTGCTGGGTTACATCTATGACGACGCCCACGGCATCAAGACCGGCACCACCGACGAGGCGGGCCACTGCCTGGTCTCCTCCGCCGTCAGGGGCGACCGCAGCCTCATCAGCGTGGTCCTGGGCGCCACTCTGGACAAGGACGACCGGGTCATGAGCTTCACGGAGACCAGCCGGCTCTTCGACTGGGGCTTCGATAACTTCGCCCCCCTGACGGTGCTGGAGGAGGATAAGCTCTACGCCGTGCCGGTGTCTCTCTCCAAGGAGACGGACACCGTGATGGCCCACCCGAAGGCCACCACCCAGGTGGTGCTGCCCAAGGATCTGGATCCTGAGACCGATCTGACCTACACCCTGGATCTGCCGGAATCGGTGGAGGCCCCCATCACCACGGGTGACGTGCTGGGCAGCGTCACCGTCAGCTACGACGGGCAGGACTACGTCACCGTTCCCCTGCTGGCTCTCAGCGACGTGTCCTCCTCCAGCTTCCTGGTGGGCAGGAACGCGGTGCAGACCTTCCTGAGCCGCACCATCGTCAAGGTGGCCATCGCAGCCCTGGTGGTTCTGATCGTGCTGCTGCTGATCTGGCTGAAGCTCATCCGCCCCAAGCGCCGTTACGGACGGGGCGGCAAGCGCTATCGCCGCACCCCCACCTACCGGGGCAGAAGAAGATAATCACGCCGTTTGAAAGCTGCCATCCCCATGGGGATGGCAGCTTTTCCGAAAGGAGTATTTCCATGCCGGATCTGACCATTTTATACGAGGACGCCCATCTGGTGGTGGCCGTCAAGCCAGTCGGCGTTCTGTCGGAGGACAGTGAGAAGGGCGCCTCCATGCCCGCCCTCCTGCGGCAGCACTACCGGGATGCGGGGCAGAATGACTATATCGCCACCGTCCACCGGCTGGACAAGATCGTGGGCGGGGCCATGGTGTTCTCCCGCCGCCGGGAGGTCACCGGCAAGCTCACCGCCGCCATGCAGGAACACCGCTTCACCAAGGAGTATCTGGCGGTACTGCGTGGCCATCCGGAGCGGCCCAGCGACACTCTCACCGACCTGCTCTTCCGGGACGCCGCCCACAACAAGAGCTACGTGGTGCAGCGGATGCGCAAGGGCGTCCGGGAGGCCAGCCTGGATTACCGGGAGCTGGGACGGACGGAGGATCTGTCCCTGGTCCGCGTCCGGCTCCACACAGGGCGCACCCATCAGATCCGGGTACAGTTCGCCTCCCGGCATCTGCCCCTGCTGGGGGACATCCGCTACGGCAGCAAGGATCCCCGCTGCACGGCGGCCCTCTGGTCCTGCCACCTGGCCTTTGACCACCCCGTTACCCACCGGCCGGTAGACGTCTTCTGCCCGCCGCCGGACGCATATCCCTGGAATCTCTTCGGGGAGGCAGCGCTGTGAAAAAGATCCTCTTCGTGTGCCATGGCAGGGCACAAACCAGCCCCCTTTTGCGCCGTTTCACCACGAAAATCCACGGTAAATTCTGAATTTTACTACCGATTTACTACTGAATATTGAGCCGCAGTATGACAAAGATACGCCGGCGAGAGGAACCCATACAGGGATGTTCCTCTCGCCGGTCTTTTGGTTTCAGATTATTTCCGCCTATTCTGTGATACAGTTTATTCCACCGTTACGGACTTGGCCAGATTTTTCGGCTTGTCGATGTCGCAGCCCTTTTCTTTCGCGGCATAATACGCCAGCAGCTGCAGCGGCACGACGGCCAGCGCCGCGGAGAAGATGGTCTCGATCTGCGGGATGTAGATCACGTCGTCGGCCTGGGAGACAATCTTCCTGTTCCCGCGAAAGGCCAGCGCCAGCACCTTTGCGCCCCTGGCCTTGACCTCCACGATGTTCGACAGCGTTTTGTCACAGAGCGCCTCGTTGCAGCAGACGGCGATCACCGGCTGTCCCTCATCGATGAGCGCGATGGTGCCGTGCTTGAGCTCCCCGGCGGCATAGGACTCCGCGTGCAGATAGGAGATCTCCTTCATCTTCAGCGCGCCTTCCAGCGCCACGGCATAATCCGTATTGCGGCCGATAAAAAAGAGGGATTGGCTGGCATAGCGTCCGGCCAGGGCGGGGATCTGATAGTTCATATCGATCGTCTCCTGGAGGAGCTTTGGCAGCATTTTCAGAGAGCGTACCAGAGAGGAATACTCGGCTTTCTGCAGGCGCCCCAGCTTCTCCGCCGCATAGAGCGCGAACAGATACAGCACGGCAAGCTGTGTGGTGTAG
>ONGR01000003.1 GCA_900317425.1 uncultured Eubacteriales bacterium
GGTTGGGGATGCACATAACGCCGTTGCAGAAGTCAGCGGCGTCCCACAGGACCTGAGCGGAGATCACGCAGCCCACGAAGGTCATGGCCACGTGCAGGAGGCTCTGATCGGGAGCGCTCAACACAGCAGCACCGCCGCGGATGCGGCGGTGCTGCATTTTCTGTTGTACTTTCCTGCGCGTTTCAGCAGTCGAACGCGCCGGGGGGATACAGCGGGAAGCGGAAGATCAGCTCCCTGGCCTCCGCCCGGCAGGCGTCCAGCACGGCGGGATCCTCCGGGGCGCCGGCGATCCGTTCCATGATATCGGCGATGCGGATGATCTCGGCCTCGCCCAGCCCCCGCTGGGCGGTGGACGTCATGCCGATCCGGACGCCGCTGGTGACAAAGGGGGACGCCGGATCGTTGGGGATCTGGTTCTTGTTGACCGTGATGCCCACGCTGTCCAGGGCGTTTTGAAAGACCTTGCCGGAGATGTCCTTGGACCGCAGATCCACCAGCAGAAGGTGGTTGTCCGTGCCGCCGGAGACCAGCCGGAAGCCTCTCTCGTCAAGGGCCCGGGCCAGCGTCTGGGCGTTGTCCAGCACACGCTGCATGACGGCGCGGAAGGCGGGGGTGCCCGCATATTTGAGCGACCAGATCTTGGCGGCCATGGTGTGCAGATGGATCGAACCCAGGGAGCCGGGGAAGGTGCCCCGATCCAGCATTTTGGCGTATTTCTCCTTGCAGAACACCATGCCCGCCCGGGCGGAGCAGAAGGTCTTGGTGGTGGAGGTGGTGACAAAGTCCGCCCAGGGGATGGGGCTGGGGATCAGCTTTGCCGCCACCAGACCGGCGATGTGGGCCATGTCCACCATCAGGTAGGCCCCCGTTTCTTCGGCGATCCGGGCCATCCGCTCATAGTCGATGAGCCGGGGATACGCACTGGCGCCGGCGATGATCAGCCGGGGGCGGATCTCCTTCGCCATGGCCTCCAGGGCGTCGTAGTCGATCTGCTCCGTCTCTGCGTTCACGCCGTAAAAATCGTGGTGATAGATCTTGCTCACCCAGTTGGCGGGCGAGCCGTGGGTCAGATGGCCGCCCTGATCCAGCCGCATGGACAGGATCCTGTCCCCCGGCGTCAGAACGGCGGCGAAAACGCTGTAATTGGCCGTGGAGCCGGAGTAGGCCTGCAGGTTCACGTGCTCGGCGCCAAACAGCTCCTTTGCCCGCCGCCAGCCCAGCTCCTCCAGCTTGTCGGCCACCTCGGAGCCGGCCTGGAACCGTTTGCCGGGCAGCCCCTCCAGGGTCTTGTTGGTGAACACGGACCCGCTCAGCTCCATGACCTCCAGGGGGACCGTGCTCTCCGATGCGATCATCTCGATGTTCTGTTCCTGGCGGTGGAGCTCCTCCTCCACCAGCTCATACAGCTCCGGATCGGACTGTTTCGTGTATTTGAGCATGCGCTCTCCTCCTTCGTGATCTGCGCGAAAGCGCCCGGAAATCCGTCCGGGCGCTTTCGTCATATTCAGGCCGGAAGCACGGCCCGACTACTTGAGCGGGTCGATATACTTCTTCGTATCCTTGGCAATCAGGCCGGCAAACAGAATCAGGGAGAACAGGTTGGGGATGCACATAACGCCGTTGCAGAAGTCAGCGGCGTCCCACAGGACCTGAGCGGAGATCACGCAGCCCATGGCCACGTGCAGGATGCGGAAGATGATCAGGGACTTGGAGCCGAACAGATACTCCCAAGAGGTCTCGCCGTAGGTGCACCAGCCGATGATGGTGGAGAAGCAGAACAGGACCAGGGAGATCGTCACCACGATGTCACCCAGCTTGCCCAGAGCAAGGGACCACGCCGTGTTGGAGATCACAGCCGTCTCGGTAACGGCGATCTGACCGCCGGCGACCATGTCGCCCACGCCGGAGACCAGGATGACCAGAGCGGTGAAGGTGCAGATAACGATGGTGTCGAAGAAGACCTCAACGATACCATACAGGCTCTGACGGGCGGGAACATCGATATCGGAGGTAACATGGACCAGAGGAGCGCCGCCGACACCGGCCTCATTGGAGAACACGCCGCGGGTCACGCCCTTGGAGATAGCGGTCCGGATGGTGATACCGGTAATGCCGCCCCAGACAGCGCTGTTGCTGAAGGCGCTCTTGAAGATGACACCGAAAGCAGCGGGGATGGCAGTGGCGTGCATGATCAGAATGATCAAACCGAAGAAAACGTAGATCACAGCCATGACAGGGGTCAGGACGGTGCAGACCTTGCCGATCTTCTTGATACCGCCCATGATGACCAGGCCGGACAGGATGCAGAACAGGATACCCCAGACCCACACGGGGACGGAGGGAATGGTAGTGCCCAGCACGCTGGCAATGGAGCTGGACTGCACGGCGTTGCAGGAGATGTAGGAAACCAGGACGCAGCAGAAGGCGAAGATGACACCCAGAATCTTGGCCAGCCACTTCCAGTTGTCCTTCATACCGCGGGTCAGGATGTACATGACGCCGCCACGCCAGATGCCCTTGTCGTCCTTCTCACGGAAGTGCATGGCCAGGATGATCTCAGAGTACTTGGTGGCCATGCCGATGATGGCCGCGATCCACATCCAGAAGATGGCGCCGGGGCCGCCGGAAACCAGAGCGGCGGACACGCCAACCACGTTGCCGTTACCGACGCAGGAGGACAGAGCCGTTGCCAGAGCCTGGAAGGGATGCAGCTGGCCGTCGCCGCCGCTGGTCTTCTTCTTCAGACCGCCGAACACCTCGCGGATGGCGACACCGAACTTACGGAACTGGACGCCGCGGGTCACGATGGTCATCAAAAGGCCGGTACCAAAGAACACAACCAGCATGATGGGACCAAACAGGAAGCCCGTGCCGGCATTAAAGAAATTGTCCAGACTTGTCAGAAATGATGACATTTTAATTCCACCTCAATTCAAAATTCTTTGTTTGTCATGTAGTTGCGATCGGTCTTTGCGCTGATCAGGCAACCCCCATAAGCATTCCCCCGTTTGTGATTTTCAATCTCTTACACGCTTCTGTGATATATGTTTCCAGTCTGATCTCTCCCGGTCAGACCGTTTCACAGATGAAGTCCGCGATGGCCTTGGTGGCGCGGACACGCTGTCCGAACAGATCGTGGTCCGTGTGCAGCACCAGCAGCGGCCGGAAGTTGGGATGCTCCGGGGACCAGACCCGATCCCAGATGGGCTTGACCATGTCGCCCGGAGGCGCGTTGATGTCCGCATCGCCTACGATACACAGCACGTTCCGGTTGCTGGCAGCCAGCTTGGCCAGGTCGTCGTCAAAGACCATGGCTTCCAGGTTTTCATCAATGTTCCGGCAGACGGACTCAACGCCGTCCCAATGGAGGGGATAGCCGTCCCGAAGAACGAACATCTGGTCGTCCATCCGGTCGTGGCGGACGAAGTAGGTGGGATCAAAGGGTGCCAGCAGGATGATACCCCGCAGCCAGGGCAGGGCCGCGCCGGTGTGGATGGAGGTATTGCCGCCCATACTGTGGCCCATGATGTAGATCCGGTCGGGATCCACGTTGTACTGCTTGCAGAATTCCTCGCCGTGGACGTATTCCGCCAGAGCCATGGCATCCTCGATGCAGTTGGTGACCAGGTACTTGCCCTCACTTCCCCAAGCACCTCTGTGGTGCGGCGATACGGTCACGCAACCGATGCGGACCAGGGCGTGGAGGATATCGTCGTGGCGGGCCGTTCCCGGATAGCCGTGGAACATGATGACGCAGGGCCGGGGCTTGCTGAAGCTGGCGTCAGGCCACATGATCTGACCATAAAGGTGAGACCCGTGGGAGACGAAATCCAGGCTTCCGTAGCTGGACAGGCTCTCCATCGGCGTGTCCGGCGCGCAGGGGGGATCGGTAAACAGATACTCCGGACGAACGATCGGGCTGTTGCTGCACTCCTCATTCTTCTTCATGACTTTCGTCACACTCCTTCAATCAATTCTGCATAAAGCTTTACAGCGGTTTCCTGTACTTCTTCCCGGGAAACACCAATGTGGACCGTGTCGCCCTCCCGGCTCACGCTGCGGCCTGCCGCCGCTGCCAGAACCTTCTCTGCGTCCCCGTGGTACACCACGGTGATGACGGCACCGCCCTCCGGCAGGGACTGGACGAACGTCCGGCCCTCCTCCGGCGCTTTGCTGAGGTCCTTCAGCACGGCGATACCGGCCAGACCCGGCGTCTCCTCCGTCCCGATGGCCGTTCCCGGCAGATCGTCGAAGGTGGAGCGCACCCGCAGCAGCGGTACGCGGAAATCCATGGCGGCCTGGACCGCCTTGGGATGGATGACGCCGCTGCCCCACTGGGCCAGAATCAGCATATCCCGCTGGGAGATGGTGTCCATGAACGCCGCCTCGGGCACGATGCGGGGATCGGCCTTGGCCACGCCGGGCACGTCGGTGTAAATATCCACGGCGTCGGCTTTCAGATATCCGCCGATGAGGACGGCGGAGGTATCGCTCCCTCCCCGGCCCAGGGTGGTGGTGCGGCCGTCGGCCGTCCTGCCCTGGAAGCCGGTTACCACGGGAACGACGCCCGCTTCCAGGGCCTCGGTCAGAGGCGTCACATCCATACCGGTCACGGTGGCGCTGCCGAACACGTCGTCGGTGAGGATCCGGGCGCTTTCGCCGGTAAAGGGCCTGGCTTTCACGCCGCAGCGGCTCAGTTCATCGGAAAAGACGCAGGCGGAAATGGTCTCGCCGCAGGAGATCAGCTGGTCCTTCACCATCGGATCGCCGCCCTGCAGAAGGGACAGCAGTGTATCCGTGGCGTAGGGCGCGCCCTTGCGGCCCATGGCGGACACCACCGCCACGACCCGGTTGCCGCGCTGCAGCTCCGCGCGCACGTGAGCGATGGCCGCGCTGCGGTTTTCCGGGGTAGAGACGGACGTGCCGCCGAATTTCATCACAACAAGTGCCATAGGGGCGTCTCCTTATTCGTCGAAACCGGCGAAGAACAGCTTCTCCCCTTGGGCTAACCGGGTGGAGGCGATGCGGTGCATCTCTCCTACGCTGACCGGAACGGTCACCACGCCGCTGCCCAGCTTCGCCTCCACCAGGTCGCCAAGGAAGGAGAGGTTCTCACAGCGAACATAATAGCGATGGATCTGGGCGGAGTTGTCCACCTCGGCAGCTCCCGTGAGCTGCGGATCGCGGACCCAGCCCATGTGGATATCGACGATATCCTCCACCATGGAGTGGGCCGTGGGATAGCGGCCGGCGCCCTGCCCGTAGAAGCTGAGGCGGCCCACATACTTGCCCACCAGGGTGATGAGGTTGTTGTTGTCGGGCACGTTGGCCTCCAGGGTGTCCGCGGCGAACAGGGTGGGCTCCACGTAAGCGGAGACCTTGCCGTCCTTCCGGGAACCCCGGCAGATCAGCCGGCACACCAGTCCCTTGGACCGGAAGGCGGCGATGTCCTCGTCGGTGATGAAGCGGATGCCGGCGGTGGGGATGTCCTCCGGGGCGATCACGGCGTCGTAAGCGCGGTTGACGGAGATGGCGCACTTGCGCTGCACGTCCAGGCCGTCGATGTCGGCGGAGGGATCCGCCTCGGCGTAGCCCAGCTCCTGGGCCCGCTTGAGCGTGGGCTCAAAGGCGGCGCCGGTGAGGGTCATGTTGTCCAGGATATAGTTGGTGGTGCCGTTGATGATGCCGCTGAAGGACTCGATGGCGCCGCAGCGGCGGGTGCGGGTCAGATTGTGCAGCCAGGGGATGCCGCCGCCGGCGCTGGGGGTATACTGCAGGCAGGCGCCGGTCTCGTGGGAGAGCTGATACAGCTCCTTGTAGTACTTGCTGATCAGGTGCTTGTTGGCAGTCACCACACTCTTGCCCGCCTTCAGGGAGGCGGTGATGAACTCGTAGGCCGGATGCAGGCCGCCGATGGACTCCACCACCACATCCACCTCCGGGTCGGAGACGATCTGGTTGATGTCCTTGGCGTGGATGCAGGGAATCTCCTCAAAGGGGCGCAGGTCCATTACGTATTTGACCTCGATCTCGGGCGCCAGCTCATCCCGGATGATCTCATAGGCACCGTAACCGACGACGCCCAGGCCGATGATCGCAACTTTCATAATACTGTTCCTCCCGTTCTCTTCTTACTTCTTCCTTACAGAATGTCCATCTTGGCCATGGTCTCTGCGATCTGGACCGCGTTCAGGGCAGCGCCCTTGCGGATCTGATCGCCGGCGCACCAGAAGGTCAGGCTGTTGGGGGCGGAGATATCCTTGCGGATGCGGCCCACCCAGACCAGGTCGCCGTTGGAGGTGTCGACGGGCATGGGGTATTCGTTCTTGGACGGATCGTCAAACAGCTTCACGCCGGGGGCGTTGGCCAGCAGCTCACGGGCCTTCTCGGGGGTCAGCTCCCGCTCGGTCTCAATGGTAATGGCCTCGCTGTGACTGCGGAACACGGGCACGCGGACGCAGGTGCAGTTGACCATCAGGTTGGGCAGACCCAGGATCTTCCGGCCCTCGCGGAACATCTTCATCTCCTCGTGGGTATAGCCGTTGTCCTCAAAGTAGTCGATATGGGGGATCAGGTTGAAGGCAATCTGGTGCTGGAACACCTTGGGCTGGGCAGGCTTGCCGTCCAGCACGTCGCGGGTCTGGTTGCTCAGCTCGCTCAGGCCCAGGATGCCGGCGCCGGAGACAGCCTGATAGGTGGCGGCCGTAATGCGCTTCAGTCCAGCATAATCGTGGAGGGGCTTCAGGGGCACCATGGCGATGATGGTGGAGCAGTTGGGATTGGCAATGATGCCCTTGTGCCACCGCAGATCCTCGGGGTTGCACTCGGGGACCACCAGGGGCACGTTGGGATCCATACGCCAGGCGGCGGAGTTGTCGATGACCACGCAGCCAGTGGCGGCCACCTGGGGCGCCAGCTCCTTGCTGATGGCGTCGCCTACGGCGAAGAGAGCGGCGTTGACACCCCGGAACTCCTCGATCTTCGTCTCACGCACGGTCAGCTCCCCGTCACCGAAGGGGACCTTCTTGCCGGCGTTGGCGGCGATATCCAGCGCCTTGACCTCGCTGGCGGGGAAGTGCCGCTGGGCCAGGGTCTTCAGCATTTCGCTGCCCACAGCGCCCATAGCGCCGACAACCGCAATTTTGTATTCTTTCATGTCACAACTCCTCCTTGTATAAATGAACAAAAAGCGAAGTAATACTACCCTCGTTGTTATACATATTACCTCATTAAAGTGCAATCAAGAATAGACATAACGAAATAAACTGGATAAAAGAGCGGGAAGTTTGTTCCCAATCTTGTTTTCTGTGCTTTTTTGTATATAATCGTATTGAGAGCTATATCCTGTCGCCGGCGGCACGTTTTCCCTCCGCCGCTTTACGGCGAAAAAAGTCCGTTTTCCCACAAAAAGGAGCAAATTATGTCACTTAAGCACATCGTAAACACCATTGATTATGACGCGGTCCGGGCCTACAGCAACTGTGTCCCCTCCGGCAGCGGATATCTGAAGGAGCTGTCCGGCATATCAGCAAACTGGAAAATTGTTAACCCGGCCCGGATCGTGGCGGTTTCCTCCGGGGCTTTTCTGCTGACGCTGGAGGGAAAAGACTACCTGCTGCGTCAGAACGACATTTTCTTCCTGCGGGGGGGTGATGAGTGCTCCATCAAGGTCACCTCCGTCGAGCCGGCGGAGATCTGGTGGCTGGATCTGACCGGCAAGGGGCTGACTGCCTTTCTCAACCAGGTTTCGGCTCTGGATGGCAGCCGGATCACCCAGCGGATCTCCAACCCGGGCTTTATGCGGGAGCTGCAGAGTCTGGTGCTCAACTACTACGACAACAGCCCCGCCGACACCATGAACTGCATCGGCAGTACCTACCGCATTCTGGCGATCCTGGTGGACGAGTGCATCAGCAGCTCCTGGACCGCCGTACCCTATCACTCCGACGCCATCATGTACACCGGCACGTGGAACCTGTGGCCCTCCCCCCTTCAGGGGCGGCACAACGAGATCTATACCAATACCACCCGCTCCTATGCGGAGCTGGACTTCTACGGCAGCGGCATCCGCTGGTACGGCGCCATGAACTTCGACTGCGGCAAGGCCGATGTGATGATCGACGGCGTCTACCAGACTACCGTGGACGCCTACAGTCCCAACCGGCTGCCCCGGCAGCTCCTCTACTCCAATACCCATCTCTCCCCCGGTCACCACATCATCAAGATTTTCTGCAACGGCGAAGCCAACAACAAGGCCACCAACTGCGATGTGACCATTGAGAGCTTTTGGTACCACTCCTCCGCCGCGCCGGCAGACGTACACAGCGGCTTCAAGTCCGGCATCGTGAAAAAGGCCGCCCAGTACATCAGCCTCAATTACAGCCGGGACATCTCCATCGAGCGGATTGCCGAGGAACTCCATGTGAGCCGGTCGTATCTGACCTCCAGGTTCAGCGCCGAGATGGGTCTGACCCCGGCCCGGTATCTGGCCAACATCCGCCTCTCCCAGTCCAAGGAGCTACTGAGCACAACCGCCTCCCCCATCGCCGAGGTGGCCGCTGCCTGCGGGTTCCAGGACTCCTACTACTTCTCCCGTTTTTTCAAGGTCAATACCGGCATGACCCCCAGCCAATACCGCAAGTCCTCCTCCGACGAGGAGGGCGGCAAGTAAGTGGCGGAACAGCAGTATCGCATCCACCTCAACGGCCAGGTGTATCACGTGAAGATCCAGCGAATCGAACAGGAGGAAACACCATGTATCAGATCGATTTGAACAGCGACGTGGGGGAGAGTTTCGGCGCCTATCGCATCGGAAACGATGAGGAGATCCTCCGCCGCATCACCTCCGCCAACGTAGCCTGCGGCTATCACGCCGGCGACCCCATGGTGATGGACCGGGTGGTCCGTCTGGCCCGGGAGTACAACGTGGCCGTGGGAGCCCATCCCGGCTACCCGGATCTGATGGGCTTCGGCCGGAGGAAAATGTCCCTCTCCCCCGACGAGGTGAAAAACTGCGTCAAATACCAGATCGGCGCCTTGTGGGCCTTTGCTCGCAGCCACGGGGTGTCCCTCCAGCATGTGAAGCCCCACGGCGCCCTGTCCAATCTCTGTCAGCACGACCGGGAGGTGGCCCGCGCCATCTGCCAGGCGGTGCATGAGGTGGATCCCTCCCTGATGATCTTCTACTGCGCGGGGGCCGTACTGGGTGAGGAGGCGGAGAAGCTGGGGCTGACCGCCGTGTCGGAGATCTTTGCCGACCGGGCCTACCTGGACGACCTGTCCCTGGTACCCCGCAGCCAGCCCGGCGCCATGATCACAGACGAGGATCTGGCGGCGCAGCGCTGCATCCGCATGGTCAAGGAGGGCGTGGTCACCACCATCACCGGGCGGGACGTGCCCATGCGGGGCGATACCCTGTGCGTCCACGGCGACGGCGCCCAGGCCCAGGCCTTCGTAGAGCGGATCCGCCGGGACTTCCAGCGGGAGGGCATCGCCGTCCGAAATTTTCAGAAATAGTTGAAATCTCCCCATAACGCACAAAAAGACGCCTGAAATCTCAGATTTCAGGCGTCTTTTTTTTGCGCTTATCAGCTCTTGAAGTTGTGGGCATCCTGCAGCACCATATCCTTGACCTTCATCAATCGGGTGGTGTTGCCGCGCTCATTCTCATCCAGCTTCATGGAGATGTAGCGGATGTTCTGCTGGGCCTCCGGAATGACCACATATTCCAGGGCGTTGACGCGGCGGCGGGTCTTTTCGATCTCCTGGGCCAGCAGCTGCATGGATTTCTCCACCTCGGCCAGTTCCAGCATGTCGCGGAACACGCTCTCCAGCGTCTCCAGAGCCGCGTCCAGCTCGCCGCTGGTCTGGGCAAAGCCATAGGGATAGATCTCGGCGCCGTCGCCGGTGGTGTGGAAATCATAGACCGGCACGTTCACCGACATGACGTTGCGGAAGCTTACGTCCAGCTCCACACCGGCCTTGGGATAGAGCAGCGCCTGCTCCAGCATCTCCGGACCCATGACCGCGGAGGCCACCGTAAAGGCGGCGTTGGCCCGCTGGAGGCCCTCCTCCACCTTTTTGCGCAGAGCCCGGTTTTTACGGACGATCTCCAGAAACTGCTTCATCATCTCGTCCCGCTTGTCCTTGAGCAGCTTGTGGCCCCGCACCGCTGTTTTCAGCCGGCCCTTCAGCCGGGTCAGCTCCATGCGGGTGGGGTTGATGGTTTTCCCTGCCATGGCGCACCTCAGTCTTTCCTGGGCAGATACTTGTCCAGCATCTCCGGCTTGATGCGCTTGAGCTCGGAGCGGGGCAGCATGCTCAGCAGCTCCCAGCCCAGATCCAGCGTCTGCTGGACGGAGCGGTTCTCCTCAAAGCCCTGGTTCACGTAGCGCTTTTCAAACTCGTCGGCAAACTTGGCGTAGAGCAAGTCGGTGGGGGTCAGGGCGGCCTCGCCCAGGATGGTCATCAGCTCCTTGGCCTCCTTGCCGGAGGCGTATGCGGCGAAAAGCTGGTTCATGGTGGGGGCGTGATCCTCACGGGTCTTGCCCTCGCCCACGCCCTTGTCCTTCAGACGGCTCAGACTGGGCAGCACGTCCACGGGAGGCAGGATGTTCTTGCGGTACAGGTCGCGGCTGAGGATGATCTGCCCCTCGGTGATGTAGCCGGTCAGGTCGGGGATGGGATGGGTCTTGTCATCCTCCGGCATGGTCAGGATGGGGATCATGGTGATGGAGCCCTTGCAGCCCAGTTTCCGGCCGGCCCGCTCATACAGGGTGGCCAGGTCGGTGTACAGGTAGCCGGGATAGCCGCGGCGGCCCGGCACCTCTTTCTTGGCGGCGGACACCTCGCGCAGGGCCTCGGCGTAGTTGGTGATGTCGGTGAGGATGACCAGCACCTGCATCTCCTTCTCAAAGGCCAGGTATTCCGCGGCGGTCAGGGCCATGCGGGGCGTGGCGATACGCTCCACGGCGGGGTCGTTGGCCAGGTTGGTGAACAGCACCGTGCGGTCGATGGCACCGGTGCGCTTGAACTCACGGACGAAGAACTCCGACTCCTCGAAGGTGATGCCGATGGCGGCGAACACCACGGCGAAGCTGGTGGAGTCGTCCAGCACCTTGGCCTGGCGGGCGATCTGGGCCGCCAGCTGGGCGTGGGGCAGACCGGAACCGGAGAAGATGGGCAGCTTCTGGCCGCGGACCAGGGTGTTCAGGCCGTCGATGGTGGATACGCCGGTCTGGATAAACTCATTGGGGTAGTCCCGGGCGGCGGGATTCATGGGCAGGCCGTTGATGTCCATGTACTTTTCAGCCAGCAGCTCTGGGCCGCCGTCGATGGGCTGGCCCATGCCGTTGAACACGCGGCCCAGCATATCGCCGGACACGCCCATCTGCAGGGGGTGGCCCAGGAAACGGATCTTGCTGTCCCGCAGGTTGATGCCGGCGGAGCTGTCAAACAGCTGCACCACGGCGCGGCTGCCGTCCACCTCCAGCACCTTGCAGCGGCGAACGGTGCCGTCGGAGAGCTCGATCTCAGCCAGCTCGTCGTAGGTGACGCCCTCCACATGGTCAACCACCATCAGAGGACCGGATACCTCGTGGATGGTACGATATTCCTTCATCATTCGTCCTCACCTGCCTTTCGGATCAGCTCTTCGATCTCCTGCTCCATATCCTGGCCCAGCTGCTCATAGACAGCGGCGTATTTGTCCGCCTCGGTGTACTTGGCCCAGCCCAGCTGTTCCCGGGCGGGGATGGTGAACAGATCCACCAGGGCGGCGCCCCTGGCGATGGCGCCGCGGCACAGATTCTCGTAGCGGAGGATCAGCGCCAGCAGCATCTTCTGGCGGTCAAAGCTGGAATAGGAGTCCACGTCCATAAAGGCGTTTTGCTGGAGGAAGTCCTCCCGCAGCATACGGGCGACCTCCAGGGTCAGCTGATCGTTTGCGGACAGGGAGTCCTTGCCCACCAGCTGGACGATCTCGTTGAGCTCGTTCTCCTCCTGGAGGATGTGCATGGCCCGGTCGCGGTTGATCATGAACTCGCTGCCCAGATTCTCGTCGAACCAGGGGCGCATGGAGTCCAGATACAGGGAGTAGGAGTTCAGCCAGTTGATGGCGGGGAAGTGGCGCCGGTAGGCCAGGGAGGCGTCCAGGGACCAGAACACCTTGACGATGCGCATGGTGCCCTGGCTCACGGGCTCGCTCAAATCGCCGCCGGGAGGCGACACGGCGCCCACGGCGGTGAGGGAGCCGGTGCGTCCGTCGCTGCCCATGCACTGGACCACGCCGGCCCGCTCATAGAACTGGGCCAGGCGGGAGGCAAGGTAGGCGGGGTAGCCCTCCTCGCCGGGCATCTCCTCCAGACGGCCGGACATCTCGCGCAGGGCCTCGGCCCAGCGCGAGGTGGAGTCGGCGATAACGGCCACGGCGTAGCCCATATCGCGGAAGTATTCGGCGATGGTGATGCCGGTGTAGACGCTGGCCTCACGGGCGGCCACGGGCATGTCGGAGGTGTTGGCGATCAGCACGGTGCGCTTCATCAGCGTCTCACCGGTGCGGGGGTCGGTCAGCTCCGGGAACTCCCGCAGCACGTCGGTCATCTCGTTGCCGCGCTCGCCGCAGCCGATGTAGACCACGATGTCCACGTCGGACCACTTGGCCAGCTGGTGCTGCACCACCGTCTTGCCGGAGCCGAAGGGGCCGGGCACGGCGGCGGTACCGCCCTTGGCGATGGGGAACATGGTGTCGATGACACGCTGGCCGGACTGCAGGGGCGTCACCGGCGGGAACTTCTTCTGATAGGGACGGCCCACACGGACCGGCCACTTCTGCACCATGGTCAGTTCCCGGAGCTCGCCCTTTTCGGTGCGGACCTTGGCGATAACGTCCTGGATGGTGTATTCACCGGCCTCGGCCAGCCACTCCACCTTGCCCCGGATGCCGTTGGGCACCATGATCTTGTGGAGCACGGAGGAGGTCTCCGGCACCGTGCCCAGCACGTCGCCGCCGATGACGGCGTCGCCCACGTTTGCCGCAGGGGTCCACTGCCACTTCTTGTCACGGGGCAGAGGGGGCACCTCAATGCCGCGGGTGATGTTGGCACCCACCCGCTTGACGATCTCCTCCAGCGGGCGCTGGATGCCGTCGTAGATGTTCTCGATCAGGCCGGGGCCCAGCTCCACGCTCAGCGGCGCGCCCGTGGTCACCACGTCGGCGCCGGGGCCGAGGCCGGAGGTCTCCTCGTAGACCTGGATGGAGGCCCGGTCGCCGGTCATATTCAGAATCTCTCCGATCAGACGCTGGGGACCCACGCGGACGACATCGGCCATGTTGGCGTCGGCCATGCCGTCCGCCACCACCAGCGGGCCGGATACTTTGATGATCTTACCCATTTCTTCGCATTGTTCTCCTTTCAAGAGATATCTGCGCCCACGGCGCGTTCCACCGCGCTCTGAAGCGCGGCCTCGGCCAGGCCCAGAGAGCCGGACTTGCCGGGGATGAGGATGATGGCCGGGATAGCGGTGTCCTTGTGCCTGGCGATCTCACTCTGGAGGGGTGTCGCCAGCTGCTCCGTCAGGTAGATGACGGCGTACTCCTGCTGCACGATCCTGTGCAGCACAGCGCGGGCCTCCTCCGCGGTCTCGACGAAATAGACGTCCAGCCCCAGGGCCTTGAAGGCCAGCACACTGTCCCGGTCGCCGATGACGGCGATCTTATACATAGCTATCACGCAGCCTTTCACGAATGGTATCGGCGTCCAGCCCTGCCAGACGGCCGGAGAGGATGATCCGGGCGGAGGTAAAGTCGTTCTCCCGGGCCACCACGTAGCCGATGGGCACCTCCGGACCGAAGGGGACGCTGCGGGACGCGGCGGCGCTGGCCAGCACGGCGTTGTCGCAGGCCTTTTCAAAGGCGATCAGACTGCCGCCGGACGCTGCCTCCTGTCCCAGCTCCGCGGCCTGGGCCAGGGGTGTGGCCCGGTACAGCTCCGCCACGCCGTCGTTGACGCCGGCCAGGATCCGGCTGACGGAGACGGCACCGCCCTCAAACAGCACCTGCTGGAGGAACGTGCCCGGACGGCGCATCCGCAGGGTACGGACAGCGGAACGCAGGTTGGCCGCGTCGATGAGGGTGCGGACGTAGGACACCAGGAATTCACAGCCGGTGGCCTTGGCCATATCCTGCATCTCGGCAAAGCAGGCCCGGTCCAGTACGAAGTCGCTGCGCTGGGGATCGCCTGTTTCCGCCAGGACCCGGGTGGCCTCCGCGGCGGCCTGGGCGGGGACGGGAGGCAGGAAGTCCCACTTGCCCGTCTGCTGGTATTTGGCGGCCAGATCCTCCGCCCGGACGCGCCCGGCGTCCAGCAGCAGGGAGCGCACGTCGGCGCCGCGGCTCTTGATGATGGTCTTGAGATTGTGGTAATCGTATTTCAGCTTGAACACGTCCAGAATGCCCTTGTCCGGCATCTGCTGCTCCAGCTCCCGGAACATATCGGTGCGCACCTGGGCGATGGCGGCGTTGAGGCCGCTCTCGCTGTTGGGGTCAAAGGGCGGATAACCCAGTTCGTTCAGTACCTGGGCGCTCTCGGCCACAGTGGCGGCGTGGAGCATGCGGTCGATGCCGGAGCGGCCCAGCAGGTTCCGTTCCCTGCTGCGGATGCTGGCCGACAGGAACAGATAGTCCGTGTCTTTCGGTTTCTTTGCCAAAGGGACGTCCCCCTTTCAGTCAAACAGGGTGTGGGCCACGTCCGACGCCATCTCCTGCCGCAGCTGCCGCAGTTGGGTGTCAAAGGCGCAGTTGATCTCCACCTTGCCCTTCTTCAGCACCAGACCGCCGCCCAGCTCCCGGGTCTCGTCGGACAGGGTGAAGGCGGCGCCGCCGGCGTTGGCGGCGGACACCACGGCCTGGCCTACGTTCTCCCGGTCAGCGGCAGAGAGGACGATCTCCTCACAGCCGGTGCCGGCGGCTACCGCCGTCTTTGCCAGCAGGGCGACGTACTCTTCCCGGGGCAGGGCCCGCAGGGCCCGGGCCGCCCGGTCAAAGGCCTCGTCGATGCAGGCCTGCTTGGCCCCCAGCAGCATCTGACGGCGCTCCATGTCGGCGCTGCCGGCCAGACGCTCCAGCCGCTCGGTCACAGTGCGCTCCCGCTTGACCTGGGCGTCAGCCGTCAGCTGCCGGGCTTGGGCCCGGTAGCCGGCCTGGGCCACCTCGATGCGCTTGCCGGCCTCGGCCAGGATGGCGTCCACCTCGGCCTTGCCGTCACGCTGGATATGGGCGTTGATTTTTTCCAGTCCGTTCATGGCACCCTCCTTACAGGGCGTTCATGAGCAGCAGGATGGTGGCCAGCAGGGACAAAATGGCGTAAAACTCCACGATACCGCAGAAGATGATGCCCTTGGTGGAGGCCTCGGGGTGCTTGGCCACGATGTTCACCGCGGCGGCGGCCACGCGGCCCTGATAGATGGCGCTGAGCCAGCCGCCCAGAGCGATGGGCAGGCAGGAGGCAAACACGGCCAGACCCTGCTGGACGGACAGCTGCTGGATGCCACTGCCGCCGAACACACCGATCTGCAGCAGAACGAAGAACCAGGCCACCATGCCGTACAGGCCCTGGGTGCCGGGCAGCACCTGCAGGATCAGGCACTTGGTGGACTTCTCAGGATCCTCACTGGTCAGGCCGGCAGCGGCCTCACCCACCATACCGGTACCGCGGGCGGAGCCGATGCAGCACAGGCCCACGGCCAGCGCCGCGCCCAGAAAAGCCAGACCCAGTCCACCGAAAGATTCAAAGAAAGCTGCCATTTTATTTGTCCTCCTTTATAATTTCCACATTTTTAGATTGAAGTGACAGGGGTTGATACGCTTTGCCGCCGTCGCGGTAGAAGCGGTTGAAGAACTCCAGGAACTGCAAGCGCATATCGTGAACGTAGCAGCCCAGCAGGTTCAGCGCCAGGTTCAGCGCGTTGCCGATCAGCGAGATGATGACGAACAGGATCACGCTGCCGAAGGTGGAGCCCAGGGTGTTGAAGACCTGGGCGATGACGGAGCCGGAGAGCATCAGCGCCATCAGACGCACATAGGAGAGGGTGTCGCTGAAGAATCCGGTGACGCCGTTGTAGACGGCGGAGATGAGAGCCGTGACCTTCCCGAAGCCTTTGGCGTTGCGGGTGGAGCCGTAGAGCAGCATCAAGCCGCCGATCACCAGCACCACGGGCACACCGCCCACGGTGCCGATCTTCAGGATCATCAGCGCCAGACCCGCCAGGATCACCCACCAGGTGATCTCGTCCCACAGGGCATCGGCGAAGTGGCCCTCCTTCGTCTTTTTCACCACGCTCACCGTCATGCCGGTGATGATCTGGATGAGGCCCAGCACCAGCGAGCCCAGCATGACCATCATGGTGTCGTTGAGGGGCGTGAAGAGGGCCGGCAGTTCAAAGGTGCTGTTGGGGTTGATGAGCCGGCACAGCTGGGGGATAAAGTCGCCCAGGAAGCCGCCGGTCAGCGCGCCGAAGATAAAGGTGCTGATGCCGCACCAGAAGATCATCTCCATGAAGCTGGGGTCGGCGGGCCGCTTTTTCTTCAGAAACAGCAGGGATCCGGCGATCATCAGAATGCCGTAGGCCATATCCGCCATCATCATGCCGAAGAACAGGATGAAGAAAGGGGCCATGACGGGGTTGGGATCGATGCCGTCGTAGGCGGGCAGGGAATACTGCTCGGTGATGCAGTTCATGGACCGGGTGAACCGGTTGCCCTTCAGCTGCACCGGCACCTCCGGGATCTCCTCCTCGGTGGGGTCGGCCAGCTCCCAGGCGCAGTCGTATTCGTCCAGCAACGCGGTGAGACCGCCTGCCTTGTCCGCCGGGACCCAGCCCCGGAGACAGAAGATCCGCTGATCCGTCAGCAGCCGGTGGCGGTTGATCTCCTGATCCAATTGGGTGGAGATCCGGTCGGCGGCCAGACGCAGGTCGTCCTGCCGGTCCCCCAGCTGGACCAGAAATTCCAGCTCCAGCTCTTTGTTTTTGCGGACCCGGTCCAACTCGTCGTCGATCTGATCGGCGTTTTCCCGGACGGTGCCCTGCCAGCCCTTGAGCTGCCCGGCGGTAAAGCCGTAGGCCCGGAGGACCTCCAGCGCGGCCTCGGTGGCGGATCGATGGCTGAGCAGGAGGAGACACTGCTGCTCGCTGCTCTGGGACAGGCGGTAGATCGCCGCCTCCTCCACCCGGTCGGCCAGATGGGCCTGCATTTTCTCGAAGTCCACCGGCCCGGGGACGGTGCCTGTGGTGATGTCCACCGCCCGGGTGGCGGTGAAGTCCATGGGTACGTCCAGCTCCGCCCAGGGCGCCAGCGAGGCCCGCTCGCTGAGAAGCCGCGTCTCCTGGGTGCCCAGGCGGTTCAGCTCGGCGGCGTGGTCGTTGACCTCCCGCGCCAGCGCCAGCTCATCGGCCAGCGTGCTCTCGTCCAGGAAGTCAGTCTCGCTCACCATGGGGCGGGGCGTCAGCAGGCCGGTCTTCTGGGGCGCAAAACGCTTGAGGGTATCCAGCGCGTTCTGCAGCAGACGGAGCTTGGCCTGCCGGTCGGCGGTATGATCGTCCTCCCGGTGGAGGAGATCCTCCCATTGGGCACTGTCAGAAGGCGGCTCGCTCAAGTGAAGGCAGCCCATCCTCTGGAGCCGCCGGAACAATTCTGCCCGGTCGGATTCCAGCGCGATGAGACGAATGCGCTTCATCTTTACAATGGCCATTCAGCGTCCCACCACCCTTCCAACGATCTGGGACACGGCCTCGTCCATGCGGCTGCCGGCCTGCTGGCGCAGTGCCTGGCACTGGGCCTCGGCGCTGCGCAGCACGTCCTCGCGCTGACGGGCGGCCCGGGCCTCGCAGTCCGCCATGGCTGCGGCGTCCGCCTCCCGGATGGTCTGGCGTGTGGCGGCCAGCAGGGCACGGCCGTCCTTCTCGACGGCAGTCAGCGCATCCTTCGCCTGAGCGCGGGCATCGGCCTTGGCCTGCTCCATCTGCTCCTCCAGCTTCTGGATCTCCCTGACGGCATCCATGTACATAAAAACGCCTCCTTTTGTCACAAGGTGACACCTTGTCACCTTTGGTCTGCATAAGCACGTAAGGCCTCCTTCCCGAAAGCCCACGTTCCAAAACATTATATCACATATCCGCCCCGGCTTTCAATGCTTTTTCTCGGCGATTTGCACATATTTTCGACGGGGGGGAGAGGAGGACGCGGCGAGGTACTGGATCCGTGGACCTGGCGGCGTTTGCGCAAAAAACAGCGTGACCGCCACACAATAACAAGCAGGACCGCAGCCCAACAGCTGCGGTCCTGCTTATTATATAATGTGTTGTGTCGTGTTGTGTCGGCGGCAGGTCCCGTTACAGACGGGCCACGCCGGTGCGGCGGGCGGCTTCGGCCACGGCGGCGGCCACGGTGGGGCCCACCCGGGGATCGAAGGCCTTGGGGATGATGTAATCCTCGCACAGCTCCTCGTCGGAGATCAGACCGGCCAGGGCCTGGGCGGCGGCCATCTTCATCTCCTCGTTGATGTCGCTGGCGCGGACGTCAAAGGTGCCGCGGAACACGCCGGGGAATGCCAGCACGTTGTTGATCTGGTTGGGATAGTCGCTGCGGCCGGTGGAGATGACCCGGGCGCCGCCGGCCTTGGCGTCGTCGGGGAAGATCTCCGGCGTGGGGTTGGCGCAGGCAAAGACGATGGCGTCCTTGTTCATGGTCTTCACCATCTCGGTGGTGAGGGTGCCGGGAGCGGACACGCCGATGAATACGTCGGCGCCGCGGATCACGTCGGCCAGAACGCCCTTCTCCATGTTGCGGTTGGTGACGGCGGCCATCTCCTCCTTGATCCAGTTCAGCCCCTCGCGGCCTTCATAGATGGCGCCCTTGCGGTCGGTCATCACGATGTTGGTGAAGCCGGCGGAGAGCAGCAGCTTCACGATGGAGATGGCGGCGGCGCCGGCGCCGGAGGTGACCACCTTCACGTCCTCCTTGCGCTTGCCCACCACCTTCAGGGCGTTGGTCAGGCCCGCCAGCGTGATGATGGCGGTGCCGTGCTGATCGTCGTGGAAGATGGGGATGTCGCACTTTTCCTTCAGCTTCCGCTCGATCTCAAAGCAGCGGGGGGCGGAGATGTCCTCCAGATTGATGCCGCCGAAGGAGCCGGAGATGTTGTAAACGGTCTCCACGAATTCGTCCACGTCCTTGGTCTTGACGCAGAGAGGGAAGGCGTCCACGCCGCCGAAGGACTTGAACAGCACGCACTTGCCCTCCATGACGGGCATGCCGGCCTCGGGGCCGATATCGCCCAGACCCAGCACGGCGCTGCCGTCGGTGATGACGGCGCAGAGGTTGTGGCGGCGGGTCAGCTCATAGCTCTTGTTGATGTCCTTCTGGATCTCCAGGCAGGGCTGGGCCACGCCGGGGGTGTAGGCCAGGGACAGATCCTCCTTGGTGGCCACGGGCACGGTGGAGATGACCTCGATCTTGCCCTTCCACTCGCCGTGGAGGCGCAGGGACTCTTTTGCGTAATCCATAGTCAGTTTACCAACCTTTCTCAGTCTTCAAAGGGGAAGTGATAGGGCAGCTGGAACTTATCGCGCAGCTCCAGCAGCTCCTTCTGGATGGACTCGCCCACGGGCACGCCCTTGTCCTTGCGATCCTGCCAGGCCTCCCACTCCTTCTCGCCGGCGGTGTAGATCCGCTCAGCGCCGGGGGCCTTCTCGGAATTGCGCAGGCCGCGGCAGATGTCGCCGGCGGTCTTCTTGAAGGTGTCCAGACCCATAAAGAACTCGGGGTTGATGACGAAGAAGAAGTGGCCCAGACGGTAGAAGCGGTTGTTGCCCTGGGCGTCCTTGCCACTGAGCTCCTTCATGAAGGGGCCGCCGCACAATGCTGCGGAGAGGATCTCCACGATGGTGGTGAAGCCGTAGCCCTTGTAGCCGCCGGTGGCCTCGCCCAGGCCGCCCAGAGGCAGCAGAGCGCACTTGCCGGCGCGCATATCCTTGAGGATCTTGCCGGAATCGGTCATGGTGCCGCCGTCCTTGGTGACGACCAGACCGGCCGGGGTCTCCTTGCCGCTGCGCTCATAGAACTCGATCTTGCCGTTCTGCACGGTGGAGGTGGCGCAGTCGAAGTTGAAGGGGAACTCCTCGTCGGTGGGCATGGTGAAGGTCAGGGGGTTGGTGCCCATCATGGGCTCCACGCCCCAGGTGGGGGCCACGGAGGGCCGGGCGTTGGTGCCGGAGATGCCGATCATGCCGGCCTTCTCGGCCATGGTGGTCCAATAACCGGCGATCCCGTAGTGGGTGGAGTTGTAGATGGCGCCGCCGGCCATGCCGTACTTCTTCGCCTTCTCGATGAGCATCTCCATCATCTTGTGGCTGGCCACCATGCCCATGCCGTTGTTGGCGTCCATGACCACGGTGGTGGGGGTGTCCTTGATGATGTCGATCTTGGTGACGGGCAGCAGCGTGCCGTTCTGGATCCGGTCCAGATAGATGGGCTTGAAGCGGTTGCAGCCGTGGCTCTCGATGCCCCGGCGGTCCGACTCCAGCAGCACGTCGGCGCAGATCCTGGCGTCCTCCTCGGGCACGCCGTAGGCCTTGAACACGTCGATCATAAACGCGTTCATCATCTCCCAGGAAACATAGGGTCTTGTCTCCATCATATTATCCTCCTCTGTATGACTTGTGTATGGGGGGGATACCGGACGGCAGCCGCCGGGCTCCCCCTCAAAAAGATTCAATCTATTATACACGATTCCCACGGTTTTTCAAAGAGAAATCGTGGGATAAACGGAAAATTCCGTCCGAAAGACGCAAAAATAAATTGATTACGTCCCTGCTCTGCCCTATAATGTGAGTAGTTGACAGCGTTTTGCGGGATATGAGGCAGAAAATATCCTTTTGCCGCGGAAAGAAACAGGAGAGAGAGGACAACAGCATGAGCGAGAAAAAGACCAGACGCCACTGGGGCGACCGGCGGGACGCCCGCTGGGTGAAGGCACCCGGCCTGCAGACCGTCATGGGCTATCTGCTGCCCAAGCGGACGGACTGCGAGGTGTACCTCAACGACAAGCTGGACGCCACGGAGCTGGTGAAATATCTGGAGGCCAAGAACGCCGCCCATCCGGAGTATAAGACCACCGTGTTCCACTGCGCCGTCACTGCCATGGCCCGGGTGGTGCGGGAGCGCCCGCTGATGAACCGGTTTATCCAGGGCTACCGGATGTACGAGCGCAACGAGATCAGCATCAGCTTCGTGGTCAAGCGCCGCTTTGCCGACGGGGCGGAGGAGTCCCTCGTGGTGCTGGTGCCGAAGGATACCGACACCCTGAAGGATATCAGCCGCCGCATCGTGGGCGATGTGAAGGAGACCCGCAAGAGCGAGCACTCCACCGGCGGCGTGGACGCCCTGCTGGACGGCTTTGCCAAGCTGCCCCGGTTCGTGCTGATGGCGGCGATCCGGATCATTCGCTGGCTGGACTTCTGGGGCATCAATCCCAAGGTGCTCACCGAGGGCGACCCCAACTATACCACCATCCTCTGCTCCAATCTGGGCAGCATCCAGACCCCGTCCGTCTATCACCATCTGAATAACTACGGCACCAACAGCATCATGATCACCATCGGCACGCTCCACAAGGAGGAGATGCTGATGCCCGACGGCAGCCGGGAGATCCGGGATGTGCTGGATTACGGCGTCACCCTGGACGAGCGCATCGCCGACGGCTTCTACTTCGCCCGCAGCATGAAGCTGATCCACCATATCTTCCGCCACCCCGAACTGCTGGATCAACCCCTGTGCGAGCCCAGCGGATTCGAGTACTGATCGCCTATGGACACCACGAAGATCCTGGGGCTGATTCTGGACATCGGCGCGGAGATGACCCGCAGCGGCGCGGAGACACGCCGGGTGGAGGACAGCCTGTACCGCCTCTGCGCCAGCTATGGCTTCACCGCCTGCAATATCTGGGTGGTACCCACCAATATCCAGGCCACAGTCACCGACCGGGAGGGGGAGAGCCTGACCCAGATCCGCCACATCCGCAGTCCCGGCGTCAACCTTGACCGGCTGGACCGGCTCAACGATCTGTGCCGCCGCGCCTGCGCCGACACGCCGGATGCCGGGGAGCTGTACCGGCAGCTTCAGCAGGTTCTGTCCGTCCCTGCCCAGAGGCCGTGGCTCATCTACCTGTCCGGTGCTCTGGCCGGGGCCGGTTTCGGCGTGTTCTTCAACTGCGACTGGCTGGATGCCCTGGTGGCGGTCTGCGCCTCGCTGCTGATCACCTTTCTGGGCCGCCGGCTGAGCAAGCGGGAGTCCAATCCGTTGATCCTCAACTTTATTATTTCGTTTCTAACGGAGATCTCCATCCTGTTCTCCGTCCACCTGGGCTTCGGACACCATATGGGCTACATCACTGTGGGCGTGGTGATGCTCCTCATCAGCGCCCTGGGCACCACCAACGGCGTGCGGGATCTGGTGCATCTGGATACCCTGTCGGGCCTGATGAACATCACCGCCTCCCTCACCGGGGCGGTGGGGATCGCTCTGGGCATCGCGCTGCCGCTGCTGCTGTTTCGCCGCTGGGGGGACAGCGAGATCATGATCCTGAACCCCAGCGTGGCTTTGGAGCTAATCTCCGCCACGGTAGGCTGCGTGGGCTTTGCCATCTGGTTCGGCGTGCTGCGGGGCAGACAGATCATCTTTTGCGCGGTGGGTGCGTTTCTGACCTGGGGTGCCTATCTGATCGCCTATCGCTTTTTGCCCAATGCCTTTGCCGCCACGCTGTTGGGAGCGGTAATCTGCGCCCTGTTCGCTCAGGTCATGGCTAGGGTGAATAAGGCACCTGCCACCATTTTCCAGACGGTGTCCGTGTTCCCGCTGATCCCGGGAGCCGCACTGTATTACACCATGTACGGTCTGGTAATCCGGGACACGGCATTTGCCACAGCCAAAGGGGTGGAGCTGCTACTGGCCTGCTTCGGCATCGTGCTGGGCTTCATGGTGGTGGAGGTGGCCAGCCGACACATCTGGAAAAAATAAATGGAAAACATAAAAGAAAACCGATCAGCAGATCGACCTGCCTCTCCCGGCGGGCCAATCTGTTTTTTGGTGAAGGAGGGCGGTTTCCATTGCTTTTTAGCGGGAAGCGTGTTATGCTCTACATGATTGTGCGCCGCCGGAGAGAGCGGCGCGGGGAAAGGGAGAGTTACGCACATGCCGGAAATGGAGATGCCCACCAGGGAGACGGAGTCCCGTCCTGCCCAGAAAAAGGAAATCGGTCTGGAGACCTTCGTCTTTATTGCCCTGTTTGTGGGCTTTTTCGCTGTTTTTTCTATGAAGATGGGGCTGGTCAACACCATGAACACCCTGATGAACACCGCCTATTCGCTGCTGATGGACACGGTGTTTTATCTCATGGCCATCTGCGTGGTGATGGGCGCGGTTTCGGATATGTTTTCCGAGTTCGGCGTGGTGTCTCTGGCCAACCGGCTGCTGTACCCGCTGATGAAGCCCCTGTACGGCCTGCCCGGCGCCGCGTCTCTGGGCATTGTGACCACGTTTCTGTCGGATAACCCGGTCATTCTGACCTTGGCGGACAACCGCTATTTCCGCAGCTTTTTCAAAGCCTATCAGTTCCCGGCTCTGACCAACCTGGGCACCTCCTTCGGCATGGGAATGATCGTCTGCACCTATATGGTGAGCCTGTCGGCCCACACCGGTCAGTCCTATGGCCTGGCGGTGCTGGTGGGCCTGCTTGGCGCCGTGGTGGGCAGCGTGGTCAGCACCCGGCTGATGCTCCACTTCACCGCGAAGCTCTACGGCAAGGAGCGGGACATGGTACCGGAGGAAGAACGCGTCCGGGGCATCGAGAAGAATATGCGTCCCGTCCGGGAGGGCAGCGTGGGCAGCCGCCTGATGGCCGCCATTCTGGAGGGCGGCGCCTCCGGCGTGAAGATGGGCCTGAGCATCATCCCCGGCGTGGTCATCATCTGCACCCTGGTCATGATGCTGACCAACGGCGCCAGCGCCGACGGCACCTATACCGGCGCAGCCTACGAGGGCATCCACCTGCTGCCCTATCTGGCGGATAAATGCAGCTTCATCCTGGGGCCCCTGTTCGGCTTCTCGTCTCCCGAGGCCATCGGCGTCCCCATCACCGCCCTGGGCGCGGCGGGCGCCGCCATCGGCGTGGCCTCCCAGCTGGTGACGGAGGGCCTGGCCAACACCGGCGACATCGCCGTGTTCACCGCCATGTGCATGTGCTGGAGCGGCTATCTCAGCACCCACGTGTCCATGATGAACAGCCTCCACTGCGAGAACCTCATCAGCAAGGCCATCATCAGTCACACCGTCGGCGGCCTGTGTGCCGGCGTGGCGGCCCACTGGCTGTACGTTCTGCTGTCCCTGATCGTATAAATGAACACAAGAAAAGCGCCGGAGAGGAGCATTGCCCTCTCCGGCGCTTTTTGTTTTAATCCCGGCGGATCAGCACCACGGACACGTCGTTGACGTTGGTGCCGGTGGGCCCGGTCATCAGCAGACCGTCCACCGCCCGCAGGGCGTGGTAGGCGTCGTTATTCTGCAGCGTCTCGTGGATGGAGACGCCCCGCTCCGCCAGCTTTGCCGCCGTGCCGCCGTCGGCATAGCCCCCGGCGGCGTCGGTGGGGCCGTCGGTGCCGTCGGAGCCCAGGGAGAAGACGGCCGTGCCGCGCAGTCCGGCGATGCCCTCCGCCGCGGCCAGGGCGATCTCCTGGTTCCGTCCGCCCAGCCCCTGCCCGGTGACGTGGACCACCGTCTCGCCGCCGGCCAGAAAGGCCAACGACTTATCCGTGTCCTGATGGCTCCGGGCGATGGCCGCCAGAAACCGTCCCGCCTCCCGGGCTTCGCAGGCCAGACAGTCGGTGAGCACCACCGGCTCATACCCCAGCTCCCGGCATACCGCCGCCGCGGCGCCGCACAGCTCCCTCACGCTGCCGGTGACCAGGGTGGTCACGTTGCTCAGCGTCTTGGGGGTCTCCTTGTCCAGATGGCGCCGGGCCGCAGGGGAGAGGGAGAGACCGTATTTTTCCACAATGGCCCGGGCGTGGGCGCAGGTACTGCTGTCGGGATAGGCGGGCCCGGAGGCGATCACGTCCAGGGGATCGCCGATCACGTCCGAGAGCACCACGGTGAACACCTGCGCCGGGGCGCAATGGGCGGCGAAGCGCCCGCCCTTCACGGCGGAAAGCCGCTTGCGGACGGTGTTGATCTCCGTGATATCCGCCCCGCAGGCCAGCAATCGAGCGGTGATATTCCGCAGCTCCTCCGGGTCGATCAGCGGCGCCTCAAAGAGGGCGCTGCCGCCGCCGGACAGGAGAAACAGCACCGTGTCCTCGGGGCGCAGATCCACCGTCAGATCCAGCGCCTCCCGTGTGGCGGAAAAGCCGCTCTCATCCGGGATGGGATGCCCCGCCTCCCGGATGGTGAGGGACCCAATAGCGCCGCGGCTGTGGCCGTATTTGGTGATGACGATGCCGCCGTCGACAGCGCTGCCCAGAACGCCGCAGGCGGCGTCGGCCATGGACCAGGCGGCCTTGCCCGCCGCCACCAGGATCAGCCGCCCCGGGCCGAAATCCCGACCCGCCAACGCCCGGCACACCGCCTCGCCCGGCAGCACCCGGGCGATGGCACCGGCTGTGATCCGGTCACAATCTCTGCGCAGATCCATCGCCTTGCCCTCAGATCCCGTTGACCACGTTGACGGGCGCGCCGCTGAGATAGGCGCGGAGGTTGTCCGCCGACATATCCATGATCCGCTGGCGGCTCTCCTTGGCGGCCCAGCTGATGTGGGGGGTGATGAAGCAGTTTTTGGCCCCCAGCAGGGGATTGTCCCCCTGGATGGGCTCCGTGGACACCACGTCCACACCGGCGGCGGCCACCTTGCCGCTGTTCAGCGCGTCCGCCAGATCCTGTTCCGCCACCAGCGGTCCCCGGCTGTTGTTGAGGAGGATCACGCCGTCCTTCATTTTGGCGATGGTGTCCCTGTTGATGATCCCCTCCGTCTCCGGAAACAGGGGGCAGTGGAGGGCGATGACGTCGGAGGCGGACAGCAGGGTGTCCAGATCCACGTACGTGCCGATCTGTCTGCCCGTCTCGTTCTGATGCATATCGTAGGCCAGCACCTTCATGCCCAGGACCTTGGCGATCCGTCCGGTAGCCTGGCCGATGCGCCCGAAGCCGATGATGCCCATGGTCTTGCCGTCCAGCTCGATGAGGGGGTAGTCCCAGAAGCACCAGTCGGCGCTGTTCTCCCAGCGTCCGGCGTGGACCGCCTGGGAGTGATGGGCCACGTGGTGGCAGATCTCCAGCAGCAGGGCGATGGCAAACTGGGCCACGGCGGCGGTGCCGTAGGTAGGGATGTTGGACACGGGGATGCCCCGCCGGGCGGCGTACGCCACGTCCACCACGTTGTAGCCGGTGGCCAGAACAGAGATATATTTCAGGTTGGGGCAGGCGTCTATCACCGCTCTGCGGATGGGGCACTTGTTGGTGAAGATCACCTCCGCGTCGCCGATGCGCCGGATGATCTCCGCGTCGTCATTGGGGGTGCGGTCATATACGGCCAGCTCGCCGTATTGGGCCAGGACGTCCCAGCTCAGATCGCCGGGATTTTCGGTGTAGCCGTCCAGAACAACGATTTTCAAGGGGATCCCTCCTCCAGTTTTTGTTACGACTATTTTTGCACAATCCACGGATGAAGTCAATGGCGCGTCCTCTCCGTTGACGAAAGGCGCCGGCGGTTGTATAGTAGTAGGCGAAATACAACGAAACCGAGGAGGCGCAAAGATGCTGAAAGAGCGTTTGGAGGAATACTTTGCCCGGCACCGGCAGGAGATGGTGGAGGATATCTGCCGTCTGGTGCGGATCGACAGTGTGAAGGGGGAGGCTCGGCCCGGCCAGCCCTTCGGCCCCGGCCCCGCCGCCGCATTGGAGGCGGCGCTGGAGATGGCCCGGAGCATGGGCTTTGCCGCGGAGAACCGGGACGGCTACGTGGGCACTGTGGATTACGGCCCCGGCCCCCGTCAGCTGGATATGCTGGCCCATCTGGACGTGGTGCCGGTGGGCGACGACTGGACCGTGACGGCCCCCTTTGTCCCGGTGGAGAAGGACGGCATGCTCTACGGCCGGGGCACGGCGGACGACAAGGGCCCGGCGGTGGCCGCCCTGTACGCCATGCGGGCCGTGAAGGATCTGGGCATTCCCCTGCAGAAGAGCGTCCGTCTGATCCTGGGCACCGACGAGGAGAGCGGCAGCGCCGACATCGCCCACTACTATCAGACCGAGGCGGAGGCCCCCATGACCTTCTCCCCGGACGCGGACTATCCCGTGATCAACATCGAAAAGGGCCGGGCCCAGGGCGTTTTCACCGCCCGTTGGGACGACGGCGCCGCCCTGCCCCGGCTGGTGAGCTTCCACGCCGGCAGCCGGGCCAACGTGGTGCCTGGCGTGGCGGACGCGGTGGTGGCGGGCCTGTCCGCGGACGAGATCCGCCCCGCGGCGGAGACGGTCACCGGCGAGACCGGCGTGGCCTTTGGGATGACCGAGGCCGAAAACGGCACCGCCATCCACGCCGTGGGCGAGAGCTCCCATGCCTCCGAGCCCATGCACGGCAACAACGCCCTGACGGGCCTCATGACCCTGCTTTGCCGTCTGCCTCTGGCGGAGGACGGCGCAACCGCCCGCATCCGTGGGCTGGCGGAGATCTTCCCCCACGGGGACAGCCGTGGCGTGGCGGCGGGCGTGGCCCGGGATCACGCCGAGTCCGGCCCCACCACCCTGGCCTGCACGGTGCTTCACCTGGAGGACGGCCGGCTGGACGGCCAGTTTGACGGCCGCACCGCCATCGGTGCCACCCGGGAGAACACGGCTGACGTGCTGGTGAGCAAAATGGCGGAGCGGGGCATCACCCTGGACTGCCGCTGCCGGGACGTACACTACGTGCCGGCGGACGCGCCCATCGTCCGGGAACTGCTGAAGTGCTACGAGCAGTACACCGGCCAAAAAGGAGAGCCTCTGGCCATCGGCGGCGGCACCTACGTCCACAACCTGAAGAACGGCGTGGCCTTCGGCTGCTCCATGCCCGGCGTGGACAACCGGCTGCACGGCGCCGACGAGTTCGCCGTGGTGGAGGATCTGATCCTCAGCGCCCAGATGTTTGCCCAGGCCATCGCGGACCTGTGCGGATGAGAGAGAAAAGGAGACGAGCTAATGGAACATGATGTAAACAGCTAATGGAACATGATGTAAACAAATCCGCCCACCGTGTGAAACATGGCGCGGTGACGTCTGGCACCGCGGCGCCTCGCGCCGTGGCATCCGGCACCGTGACGCCTGACGGCGTGGACCTGAAGAAGAGCTTTCTCTATTCCCGCATCGAGGTGATGCGCAGCGCCACCGAGGGCTTTTCCTATGAGCAGCTGAGCAACGTGGCCCAGAGCCTGGCCAGCCTGGACTGCGAAAAGTTCGCCAAGGCCCACCCGGATTTCCCCGCCTTCAACGAGTTGATGTATATCCGCGGCGGCATTGAGGAGGTGGGCACTCCGGGCTACAACAATTACGCGCTCTATACCAATATGTTCCCCGATCCGGTACCCGCCGTCACCCGTGCGGTGGACGAGATGACCAAGTGGTGCGCCGCCCACCCGGAGGACAGCCTGGCCCAGGTGACGCTGGGCCAGTTTGAGGAGCTGCGGGGCGACAGAGAGTCCGTCAACCGGCGCCTGTATCAGGTGCTGGTGAATGAGAGCAAGGGCGTGAAGAATGACGATGCCATGCTCCTGTGGGCCCAGCTGGCCCAGATCTGCAACTTCGACGGCTGGATCACCGCCACCTTCGGCATCCCCACTCCGGTAAAAAGCGAAGTGGAAGCCTCCACGGAGACCACCCGCAGCACCGGTACGGCAGCTGCCGCCGAATCTGCCGCCTCCTCCTCCAAGCTGGCCGGACAGATCCGGACCCTGCCCAAGCTGCGCCAAATCGCCTTTCTGGCCGCCGCCGGCTCCGCCGTGCTGCAGCTGCTGATGCTGCTGCGCGGCATCTCCTATGTGATTCCGGTGATTGCCGCCGCCCTTTTGGCCTACCTCATCATGAAGGGCAATGACCTTTCCGAGGGAAGCAAGTTCATGGCCGTTCCCAAGACCCTGACTGCGGCTATGGGTGTGGTGTCCATCATCACGGTTTTCCGGTGGTGGCATCCCCCCGTTCTGTTCCTGCTGCCCACCCTGCTGGCGGTGGCGCTGGCGGCAGTGCTTTGGATGACCGTCCTGGGCCGCATGAAGGACCGCAGGGGGGCAGGCCTGCTGCTGTTGGCCCTACTGGCCGTGGAAATGCTGATGACGCTGCTGTTCGGCGGTCGGGGCAGTTTTTCCAGCTTTATCGCCATGCTGGCCGCCCTGGCCTTTGATTTCGCCTATCTGGTGATCGCCTATCTGACCTATAAGGACGCCTTGAAGGGAAACGGATGACCGGATAGACGTCCCCACCTCCCTGCGCCGCCGCGTCAGGGAAATTGTCAGGGAAGCGGGACATTTGACCCGGAAAAGACCAAGCAGCCCCGAAGAGCAGATCTGCTCCCCGGGGCTGCTTTCGTTTTGCTCCTTTCGCGTAAAGACGCCCTTTTGCCGAATGCTTTCGCGGAAAGGTTTTCTAAAAAAACTTGAAAAACATGATAATCAGATATGATATATCATGAACTATTATATACAGAAAAGGCCCTGTCAGCCAATATGCCTGCCGAGCGGACAGGGGACAGGCGGCCCCAAGAACAAGATGGAGAAGAGCAGAGGCATATGAAGAACAGAACATTGGTACTCACAGGACTCCTGCTGGCAGTCGTGTGTTTCGCCGTGATCCTGATAAGCGGCAGATCCTATACGGTAAAGGTGCCGCTTGAGGAAAAAGAGGGGCGTTTCGAGGATTATTCCGTGGAGATCGAGCAGAATGTGCAGGCGGTGTCACTGGCGCACCAGCGGGTCGAGAACGGGACGCTGTATCTGGAATTCCGATCCGTCCACCGGGGAAAAGCTTTTGTGGACGTGTATGGTCCGGAGGGGCCGATTCAGTATATTCGCCTTTACAGCCACTATTTTGGCGTGCTCACCTATGAAGAATACTTTGGAGACTGCACCGGCGGCCGTATTATCCCCGTTGCCGTCAGTTTGTATCTGGCGCTGATTCTGTGGACACTGATCTGGCGGTACCGCTCGGACGTCAGACGAAGTCTCTATCAATACAGAAACGTCAAAAACCTGGGATTGATCATTTATCTGGGAGGCCTGCTGCTGGGTCTGATCCTGGATCTTTTTGCCGCCGGAGGGATCGAACAGGCGGCCAGGACCACATTGAGCGTGGCGTCCTCCTTCGCCTATGTTGCGCTGCCGCTGGCCTTTATCGTGTCGGTTCTGGTGACGGTGAGCAACATCCAGCTGATGCATAAAGAGGGCCGGAACTGGCGGAACATGCTGGGCTTCATGCTGGGACTGCTGGTGTGTCTGGCCACGCTGTTCCCGCATCTGTTGGGGGAATACCTGCAGAGGTCAACCAGCACCATCATCGACGTACACAACGAGGGCGGCGTCTGGCTCTATATGGAAATGGCCGTGGAGAGCGGCGTGCTGGTAGCGGTGTCCTATCTGGAGAGCATCCTGCTGGCCACCATTATCCTGGGGATCAAGGCGGCCCGGAGGATCCCGGCCTTTGACAAGGATTACATGCTGATCCTGGGCTGCCAGATCAACGCCGACGGCACGCTGACCAAACTGCTGAAGGGCCGGGCGGACCGGGCGCTGGAGTTTGCCCGGATGCAGGAGGAGGCCGCGGGGAAGAAGCTGATCTTTGTCCCCTCCGGCGGAAAGGGGCCGGACGAGGTGACCTCCGAGGCGGAGGCCATCCGCCGCTATCTGGCGGAGACAGGCGTCCCGGCGGACCGGATCCTGGTGGAGGATCAGTCTGCCAACACCGAGGAGAACATCCGCAACTCCGCGGCGCTGATCCGGGAGGCCGCCGGCGGACAGGAGGCGAAGATCGCCTTCTCCACCACCAACTACCACGTGTTCCGTGCCGGTATCCTGGCCAACCGGCAGGGCGTTCCCATGGAGGGCGTCGGCGGAAAAACCCGCAGCTATTTCTGGATCAACGCCTTTATCCGGGAGTTTATCGCCACGATGTACGCCGAGCGGCGAACCCACGTCCGGGTCATTCTGGTGATGCTGGCCGCTGCGCTGGCCATGGTCTATGTGGTATATCTGTCCAATATCCTGTGAGAATTGCCCCGCGGCGATCTGCCGCTTCTCTGAAGATCAAGCGACATGAGAGCGCTTTATCTATAACAAAAAAGAACAGGAGGAACCACAATGAAGAAAGTAATGGCGTTGCTGCTGACCGTGCTGATGGTCTGCTCCCTGGTCGCCTGCGGCGGTTCCAAACAGGGGAACAATGATTTCACCTGGACCCGTGTGGGAACCTATGAGGACGGAAATGAGAACTATCTCATGGTGGCAGCTTCTGAAGACGAGGCGTATCCGGGCTGGTCTGTGATGCTCATGGTGGGCGATGAGATGCACGGCTGGTTCATTCAGCAGGAGGGCGAAACACTTCATGGCAACCTGACCTCTGAATACGAAGAGGGTGCCGACGATTTCATCGTGACCCTTTCCGAGGAGGGCGAGGACGGCCTCCAGGTGGTGGTAGAGGGCGGCGAGACCTATCACTTCAAGCCCATGGATATACCGGAGGCCACCATCATCGTCCATGTCAATACCGAGGGTATTGGCGCCATCGAATATGCCGAGGGTGAGGAGGCACCGGAATTCGATCCGGAGCATCCCTATCAGTCTGCCCAGATCAATCTGGCGGAGCCCGCCACCTACACCTTCGTGGCCACGGCTTATGAGGAGGGGTGGAAGTTTGTGAAGTGGACCAAGGACGGAGCCGATTACTCCACCGACGCCCAGATCACCCTGGAGCTGGCGGAGAGTGCGGACTATGTCGCTGTGTTCGCGTACGAGGGAGAGTAAGCGTCTCCCTGACGGAAGCGGATGTATTACCACCAGGAGCGAAAGGAGAAAGAACATGAAAAGAATCGTATCAGGCGTGATGGGTATCGTACTGGCCCTCCTGTTTCTTGCCGCAGGTATTTTCACTCTTGTGACGGGGATCAGTCACCTGCAGAAGCTGAACGCCGGCAAGTTCGTGGAGACCCAGGCCACCATCACCAAGATCGAGACCATGGAGGTTTCCGATGATGATGCCCCCGGCGGCATCCGGGAGGACTACGAGATCACCGTGGAGTATACCGTGGACGGCAAGAAGATCGTCTCGCAGCTGCGGGAGACCCCGAAGGAGTTCTACGAGGGCATGGAACTGACCGTGATCTACAACATGGATAAGCCCACGGACGTCACGCTGCCCGGCACCACCGGCGCCTACATCATGATCGGCATGGGCGCGGTTGGCATTATCATCGCCGCGGTTTTGATCCTGAACAAGATCCGCGGCCGCTGAACAAAAACACATTTTATGATTTGAGGAGGTTATCATTATGCGATATGAGATCAAAGGCGAGCCCATGCCCGTCGTCATCTGCCAGATGCAAAACGGCGAGAGCCTGAACTGCGAATCCGGCGCGATGAGCTGGATGAGTCCCAACATGAAGATGGAGACCAGCGGCGGCGGCATCGGCAAGATGTTCGGGCGCCTCTTCTCCGGAGAGACCATGTTCCGGAACAAATATGTCGCCCAGGGCGAGGGGATGATCGCCTTTGCCGCCAGCTTCCCCGGCTCCATCCGCGCGGTGGAGATCGATCCCAGCCACCCGGTGATCGTTCAGAAGCGGGCATATCTGGCCTCGGAGCCCGACGTGGAGCTGTCTGTGTACTTCCAGAAGAAGGGCATGGCTGGCTTCTTCGGCGGCGAGGGCTTCATCATGCAGAAGCTCTCCGGCCACGGTACCGCCTTCCTGGAGATCGACGGCAGCGTGGTGGAGTATGAGCTCTCCGCCGGGCAGCAGATCGTGGTCAACACCGGCAATGTGGCCATGATCGACGCCACCTGCTCCCTGGACGTGCAGCAGGTCAAGGGCGTCAAGAACGTGCTTTTCGGCGGTGAGGGTCTGTTCAACACGGTGATCACCGGCCCCGGCCGGGTGGTGCTTCAGACCATGCCCGCCAGCGCCTTTGCCAGCATGATCGCCAGCATGATGCCCTCTCAGGGCGACTGATCCCGTGGCGCGGAGAACCGAACAAGGAAGAGGATAACGAAATGATCAAAAAACTGTTTGGCGGGATCCGGATGACCTGGCCTGTGGTGATCCTGTTTGCTGTCGCGGCAGGCGCGGTGACGGCTCTGGCGGCCATGCTTGTCCCGGACGGCAATTCCTTCCATGAGATCGCCGTGAGCTTTGAGGCGTGGATCCTGTTTGCGATCATCATCATCGCAAACTGCGACACGCCGCTGGATGCCGCCTGCAAGACCTTCGTATTCTTCCTGATCTCCCAGCCGCTGGTGTATCTGATCCAGGTTCCCTTCAGCTATATGGGCTGGGGCCTGTTCGGCTACTACCGGTACTGGTTCATGATCACTGTGCTGACCTTCCCCGGTGCGTTTCTGGGGTGGTTCATCAAGAAGGACAAGGTGTGGTCCGGCCTGATCCTCTCGTTGATGCTGGTGCTGCTGGTGCTGCTGGGTATGGGCTACCTGGAAGACACGGTCCGGAACTTCCCCCGCCACCTGATCTCCACGCTGTTCTGCCTCGGCCAGGTGCCGCTGTATATCTTCGGCATCCTGAAGGACAAAAAGGCCAGATGGCTGGCGGCGGTCATCAGCGTGCTGGCCGTTCTTGTCGCAGGATGGCATATGCTGCGTCAGCCGGCCATGGATACGGTTATGATCGTGGATCTGGACGAGAGCAAATACGCCGTGGACGAGAACTGGACGGTGTCTGCGGCGGATGAGAAGATCAGCACGGCGGAGCTGGACACGATGGACGACGGCGACTACATTCTCCGCCTGCACCTGTATGCGAAGGAACCCAATGTGATCACCCTGCGGGACGGCGAGGGGAACGAGTACCGCCTGACCGTCTCCTATGAGGACGATTACGGCATCCGGGTCATAGAGGAGAGCGACTGATCGGCCACGCGAAAAGCGCGACCACGATCGCACATACTGCCGCGGGCATGGCCGCAGAGAATGATGCTTAGAAAAAAGCCCTTCCCGAACACAGTCGGGAAGGGCTTTTTCTGCTTATTCCATGGCCAGACCGGCAAACAGATCCACCGCTGTCGGCAGGATGCGGTCGTTGAAGTCATATTCCCGGGTGTGGAGGGGCGGATAGTTTTCCCCACTTCCCACGTAGAAGATGGCGCCGGGGCAGATCTTGGTGTAGTATCCGAAATCCTCGGAGGCCCGCCACAGTTCCTCCATGGCCCGGTGGGGGATGCGCAGTTTTTCCGCCGTTCGGATGACCCGGTGGAGACAGATGTCGTGATTCCGCGTCTCGGGAAAGTAGTCGGAGATGTGGTGCTCCGGGGTGAGACCCGACGCCTCCGCCAGCCGGGCGGTATACTGGAGCAGGGAGTTTTCCAGGGCCGTCATCTCGGATTCCTCCTCGGCCCGGAGAGTCAAACGGAGTTCCCCGTCTCCGGCAGAGATGCCGAAGTTCCCGGTGCCCACCCGAATGCCTGTCACGGTGCACAGCACCATGCCGCGGTGGGGCATTGTCAGCAGTTCCCGGACGTACAGGACCAGCCGGGCGATGGCCTCCGCCGGATTGACGCCCTTTTCCGGGGCGCTGGCGTGGGATTGCCGCCCGTGGAGGACGATGGTCAGCCCCTCCGACGCCGGCTGGGTCAGACCACGGCGGTAGACTACCGTTCCCTCCGGATAGCCCCCCAGATTGTGGAAGCCGTAGATCTCACCGATGCCCTTTTCCCGGATCAGCCCGGCGCAGCGCTGAGCGCCCGCACCGATCTCCTCCGCCGGCTGGAAGATGAGATATACCGTCCGGAGGGGTGTCCGACGCTCCAGCTCCAGCGCCAAGCCGCAAAGGGCGGCGCTGTGGCCGTCGTGGCCGCACTTGTGGGATACGCCGCCGCAGGCGGAGCCGTAGGGCAGATCGATGCCCTCGTCGATGGGCAGGGCGTCCACGTCCGCCCGGAAGGCGATGGGCGCTGCGGCGGGGGAGGGGGCCTCCTTCACCGCGTAGAACCAGCCATCCCGGTCCACGATGGTCAGAGAGGTATTCTCCCGCAGGAAGACCCTGAGCCGCTCCATGGTGCCCTTCTCCCGGCCGGACAGCTCCGGATGCCGGTGCAGTTCGTGGCGCAGAGCGATGATCTTTTCCAGGTTTTCCTTGTTCATGTCGGGATCTCCTCCCCGTTTGATGTGGCATCATTCTATATCCCGCCGCCGCCCCTGTCAACCCGGCCGGGCGGCGGCCGTTTTGAAACCGAATTGTATCCATTTTCGCTCTACTTTTTTCTTGCGTTTTCGAAACGGTTATAGTATAATAACCCCCGGCTTGAAAACTGAATAGGAAACCGGAGTTTTCTTGCGAAACTTGGTGCCGCCCGGCACCGCACACTGACCCTCTGCGGCAGTGATGAAAGGAGATTCACATGAAAAAGAGGTTTTTGGCAATTTTTCTTGCTCTGGGCATGGCGCTGACCCTGCTGGCCGGCTGCGGCGGCAGCAAAGCAGCGGATGGCCCGGAGAAGCGGGCTGAGGCCAATGAGATCACGATTGGCCTGGCTGAGGACCTTGACGAGAGTCTTGACCCCCACATGAGTGTGGCGGCAGGAACCAGAGGAATCATGTTCAACGTGTTCGAGGGGCTGGTAAAGCCCACCCCCGATGGTGATCTTGTTCCTGCCATCGCATCTGACGTCCACGTGTCGGACGACGGTCTGACGTATACCTTTACCCTGCGTCAGGGCGTGAAATTCCACAATGGCGACACGGTGGAGATGGAGGACGTTTTGTATTCTATCCGGCGCAACGCCGGTGACGGGGAGAACGACCCCCTGATCCCGGAGCTGGCCGTGATTTCCGACATGAAGGCCGAGGGCGATCAGCTGATCATCACCCTGTCCGAGCCCAACACGGAGTTCCTGGCCAACATGACGCTGGCCATCATCCCCGCGGATTACGACAAACAGGCCACCGATCCCGTAGGCACCGGCCCCTACAAGTACGTCTCCCGCGTGGTGCAGGACAATTTCGTGCTGGAGCGCTTCGAGGACTACTGGGGCACCCCCGGCAAGGTGGACAAGGTGACCTTCAAGATCATTGAGAAGGCTGAGAGCCTGGTACAGGGTCTTCAGAGCGGCGCTCTGGATCTGGTGTCCCACATGACCGCCACCCAGATCAACCAGCTGAACACCGCTGATTTCCACGTGGAGATGGGCACCATGAACCTGGTGCAGGCCCTGTATCTGAACAACGCCGTCAAGCCCTTTGACGACGTGCGGGTCCGTCAGGCGCTGTGTTATGCCGTGGATAAGCAGGCCATCCTGGATCTGGCCTTTGACGGCTACGGCAGCCTCCTGGGCTCCTCCATGTTCCCCGCCTTCGGCAAGTACTTTGACGAGAGCCTCACCGACTACTATCCCCACGATATAGCCGAGGCCAAGGAGCTTCTGACCGAGGCCGGCTATCCCAACGGCTTTGACATGACCATCACCGTACCCTCCATCCATCAGCCGCACGTGGATACGGCCCAGGTCATCGCCCAGCAGCTCCAGGATATCGGCGTCAACGCCACCATCCAGCCTGTGGAGTGGAGCAGCTGGAAAGCGGACGTCTACAGCGGCCGCCAGTTCCAGAGCACGGTCATCGGCCTGGACGCCCATACCCTGACAGCCCGGGATCTGCTGCAGCGGTTCCACACCCCGGAGCACGGCAACTTCATCAACTACAGCAACGCCGAGTATGACGCGCTGTACGAGAAGGCCATTGCCTGCGCTGACGACGCCGAGCAGACCCAGATCTACCGCCAGATGGAGCGCAACCTCACCGAGAACGCCGCCAACGTCTACATCCAGGATCTGGCGGATCTGGTTGCCGTACGGAACGGCCTGGAGGGCCCGACCTTCTATCCCATGTACGTGCTGGACGTGTCCAGCCTGTACTGGAACAAGTAAAGAGAAACCGCGCGAGGGCAGGGGGCATCAGCCCCTCTGCCCTTGCGGCATTTGGAGGAACGCACTGTGAAATATGCGCTCAATCGAATTCTGATGCTGCTGCTGACCATGCTGCTGGTGTCGTTTTTGACGTTTACGGCATTTGAGCTGATCTCCGGCGATCCGGCCCAGAGCCTGCTGGGTACTGAGGCCACCCCCGAGCGGCTGGCTGCCCTTCGCCATGAACTGGGACTGGACCGCCCCTTCCTGACCCGCTATATCAGCTGGCTGGCCGGCTTCTTTTCCGGCGACCTGGGCACGTCCTTCCGCTACCGCCAGCCGGTGTGGGATCTGATCGCCCCCAAGCTGGAGGTCACCCTGTACATGTGTCTCATCAGCTTCATCCTCATCACCGCCATTTCCATCCCTCTGGCCATCTGGTCCTACCGCTGGGTGGGGGGGCCCTTTGACGGTGTCCGCACCGCCTTTAACCAGCTGTGCATGGCGGTGCCGTCCTTCTTCGTGGGCATTCTGATGTCCTGGGCCTTCGGCATCGTCCTGCGGTTCTTCACCCCCGGCGACTTTCCGGACATCCACAGCCATTTTGCTTCGGCTATGCGGCATCTGTTCTTTGCCGCAATTTGTCTGAGCATCCCCAAGATCGCCATGACGGTGCGCATGATGCGCAGCACCGTCATCAGCGAGATGCAGAAGGCCTACGTCCGTACCGCCATCTCCCGGGGCAACGACCGCCACGCCGTGCTGACCCGGCACGTGCTGAAGAACTCCCTGGTGTCCGCCGTCACCTTCCTGGGTCAGACCATGGCGGAGATCGTGGGCGGCAGCGTGGTGGTGGAGCAGGTGTTCGGCATCCCCGGTCTGAGCCGGCTGCTGGTGATGTCCATCTCCACCCGGGACTATCCCGTGGTCCAGACGGTGGTGGTCATCATGGCCTTCTGGGTGGTGCTGGCCGGCACCGTTGCCGACCTGGTCAACCAGCGCATTGACCCGCGTCTGCGGCTGGGAGGTAACGCATGAAGAAGAAAAAGATCAATGCCTATCTGCTGGTGGGAATCCTCATTACCGGTGCACTGCTGCTGATGACGCTGGTGGGCGTGTTTCATACCCCCTATGATCCCAATGCATTTGTGGACGTCAAGTTCCAGGGGCCTTCTGCGGCCCACCTCTTCGGCACGGACAACTTCGGCCGGGACATCTTCAGCCGGGTGCTCAAGGGCAGCGGCAACACGTTGGCCATCGCCCTGGCCACGGTGGCCATCGGCGCCGTGGTGGGCACGCTGGTCGGCGCTGTGACGGGCTATTTCGGCGGCATCGTGGACGACACGCTGATGCGGCTCAACGACGCGCTGACCGCCTTTCCCGGCATCCTGCTGGCCCTGCTGGTCATTAGTATCGTGGGCCCCGGCAACAAATATAACGTGGTGGTGGCCCTGGGCATCGTGTTCATTCCCAGCTTCGCCCGCGTCACCCGTACGGCCTTCGCCGGATTGCGGGACGTGAACTACATCACCAGCGCCCGGCTGATGGGCGCGTCCAACCTGCGGATCCTGGCGGTGCATATGCTGCCCAACACCATGCGGGTCCTGCTGCCCGCCATCACCATCGGCTTCAACAACGCCGTGCTGGCGGAGGCCAGCATGAGCTTTCTGGGCATCGGCGTCACCCCGCCGGACGCCTCTCTGGGCTATATGCTCTCGGAGGCCCAGAGCATGTTCGCCCGGGCCCCCTGGTACGCCCTGAGCACCGGCAGCGTCATCGCTCTGCTGGTGTTCGGCGCCGGACTCATCGGCGAGGGCCTGCAGAAGATGGACAGGGAGGTGGCGTGATGCTGGAAATTCGTGACCTGCACGTAAAATTCCACAACCGGGACCGGGAAGCGGTGGCCGGTATCTCTCTGACCATCCAGGACGGCGAGATCATGGGTCTGGTGGGCGAGAGCGGCAGCGGCAAGAGCGTCACCGCCATGAGCATCGCCGGCCTGCTGCCCCGGAAGCAGTGCGACCTGTCCGGCGACATCCTGCTGGACGGGGAGGATCTGCTCCACGCACCCCGCAGCGCCCTGCGGCAGATCCACGGCCGGAAGATCGGCGTGGTGTTCCAGGAGCCCATGAGTGCCATGGACCCGCTGATGCGGGTGGGCGAGCAGGTGGGTGAGGTGCTGCGTATCCACACGAAGCTGACGCCGGCCCAGCGCAAGGAAAAGGTGCTGGAGGTGCTCTCCGCGGTGGAGCTGCCGGACCCGGAGGGCGTCTATGACAAGTATCCCCACGAGCTCTCCGGCGGTATGCTGCAGCGGGCCATGATCGCCGGTGCCATCGTGATCCATCCCAGTCTGCTGCTGCTGGACGAACCCACCACGGCGCTGGACGTGACCATCCAGGCCCAGATCCTGGAGCTTCTGAAAAAGCTGAACGCCGAGAAGGGCATCTCCATGCTCTTCATCTCCCACAACCTGAACGTGGTGCGCAAGCTGTGCAAGAGAGTGGCGGTGATGCAGCGTGGCCTGCTGGTGGAGTCGGGCAACACCGACGAGGTGTTCTTCCATCCCCGGCACCCCTATACCAAGCGCCTCATTGAGGCCATTCCCACCCGCCACGGAAAGGAGACGGTATGAGCGAGCAGAACCTTGTGCTGGAAGTACAGCACGTCAGCGGCGGCTACCGTACGCCGTCCCTTTTCGGCCGCGGCAGGAACAGCTATAAGGAGGTCCTCCACGACGTGGACTTCGTGGTCCACCACGGCGAGATTTTGGGTCTGGTAGGCGAGAGCGGCACCGGCAAAACCACCCTGGCCCGCATCATTCTGGGTCTGGTCCAGCCGGAGCAGGGCCGGGTCATCCACCATACCCCCCGCCCCCAGATCATCTTCCAGGATCCCTACAGCTCTCTGAACCCCGCCTATACGGTGGAATGGTCCATCGAGGAGCCACTGCGGATCTACGGCAAATACGACGCCGCCGAGCGCAAGCGCCGGGTCCGGGAGATGCTGGAGCGCGTGGAGCTGTCGGAGGAGTGTCTGAAGGCCAAGCCCGACGAGCTCTCCGGCGGACAGCGCCAGCGTGTCAGCATCGCCGCGGCCCTGATCCGCCGCCCCCGTTTCATCATCGCCGACGAGCCCGTCTCCGCCCTGGACGTCACCATCCAGGCCCAGATCCTGCGGCTGATGCGAAACCTCCGGGAGGAGCTGGATCTGAGCTACCTCTTCATCTCCCACGATCTGAACGTGGTCTATCAGCTCTGCGACCGGGTGCTGGTCATGAAGAGCGGCCGCATCGTGGAGCAGGGCACCATCGACGAGGTGTTCAACCACCCCAGAGAGGAGTACACCAAAAAGCTGCTGGCCGCCGCCGAGTGAGAAAGGAAAGCCCCGTATCCCTTGACCTTTGGGGGATGCGGGGCTATAATCTTTCTCGGAATGACCTATAATAAAACAGCCATCATATAAGGAGGGCACTATGGAAGCTTATGAGAGACTGATCCGCTATATCGGCATCGACACCGTCAGCGACGAGGAGAGCGAAACCACCCCGTCCACCCCCTGCCAGTTCGATCTGTCCCGTGCGCTGGAGCGCGAGATGAGGGAGATGGGCCTGCAGGACGTGTATCTGGACGATCACGCCTACGTTTACGGGAAGATTCCCGCCACCGCCGGATTGGAGAACGCCGCCAAGATCGGCTTTATCGCCCATCTGGACACCGTCACCACCGGCAAGAACGGCCCCGCCCAGTACCGGATGGTGCCCGACTATGACGGCGGCCCCGTCGCTCTGGGCGACAGCGGCCTGACGCTGGACCCGGCGACCTTCCCCCATTTGAAGAACATGGTGGGCGAGACCCTCATCACCACCGACGGCACCATGGTCCTTGGTGCGGACGACAAGGCGGGCATCGCCGAGATCCTGACCATGTGCGAGCATCTGCTGCAGAGCGATCGTCCCCACGGCCCCATCAGCGTCTGCTTCACCCCCGACGAGGAGATCGGCCACGGCGCCGCCCTGCTGGACCTGGAGCGGTTCGGCGCGGAGCTGGCCTATACCGCCGACGGCTCCGCCGTGGGTGAGATCGAGTACGAGACCTTCAACGCCGCCTCCGCCAAGTGGGAGATCGAGGGCGTTTCCGTCCATCCCGGCAGCGCCAAGGACGTGATGATCAACGCCGCCCGGGTGGCCACCGAGATCGACCATCTGCTGCCCGCCAATGAGCGTCCCCGCGACACCGAGGGCTACCAAGGCTTCTATCACCTGACCGACCTCGCCGGCGACGTGAGCCATGCCAAGGTGCAGTATATCATCCGCGACCATGACAGCGCCCGCTTTGAGGAGCGCAAGGAGATCATGCGCGGCGTGGAGAAAACCATCAATGCCCGTTATGGCGCCCAGGTGGCCAAGGTGACCATCACCGACCAGTACCGCAATATGCGCCAGGTCATCGAGGAGCACCCCGAGGTGGTGGAGGCAGCCCGGGCCGCCATCCGCGGCGTGGGTCTGGAGCCGGTGAGCAACCCGATCCGCGGCGGCACCGACGGCGCCCAGCTGTCCTTCCGCGGCCTGCCCTGCCCCAACCTGGGCACCGGCGGCTACAGCTTCCACGGCCCCTATGAGCACATCTCCGCCCAGCAGATGGACAAGGCGGTCCGGGTGCTGGAGGGCATCGTGGATTGGTTCGCCAAGAGATAAAAAAACCGTCTGAAAAAGGCAAAAATTGACGGTTTTGTTACCGGATGGTACTTCCTTTTCCGCTTGGTTTGTAATATAATAGCTGGTACTGACCGCCTCCGGATGGGGCCGGCTTTTCAAAGATAAAGGATGATTGAGATATGAAGCGCATTTTATCCCTGATACTGATCATGGCTCTGGCGTTGACAACCGTTGGCTGCGGCGCCGGCGGCGAGAAGGACGTGGACGTGTCCGCTCTGGCCTCCGCCTTGGCCCAGCAGGTGACCTATGAGGCCCCGCTGAAGGAGCTGACGGCGGAGCAGCTGGGCAACTACGTGACGCTGCCGGAGGGCGCCGAGGCGGCAGCCTATATGAGCAGCGGCACCACCGCCGAGGAGATCATGGTGGTGCGGTGCGCCAGCGGCGACGATGCCGCCGCGGTCCAGGCGTCCATCGAGAGCTTCCTGGCCGATCAGCGCGCCGAGATGGAGCGCTATCTGCCCGGCGAGGTGGCCCGTCTGGAAAGCGCCGTTCTGGCCCGGAAGGGCAGCTGCGTGGTGCTCTGCGTCACCGCCGACACCCAGACCGCCGAAGGGATCATCAAGGAGTATCTGGGATGAAGAAACGCTACAAGAGCGCTTATAAGGGATACAGGGGCCGCAGCAGCTGGCGGGTGAATCTGGTGCCCATCATCGCCGGGGCGATCCTGGTGCTGGGCGCTGTCGCCGCCCTGTATTTCGGCGGGGCTTTCCCCAAGCTGTGGGCCCTGCTGCCCCATCATGAGCCCACGGAGCAGACGGATCCCGACCCGATCCGTACGCCGGAGGAGGGCGAGAACCAGCCCAATCCCGCCCCCGATCCCAAACCGGATCCGGACCCGGAGCAGGACTCCCCGGAGACCGGATACGCCACCATTGAGATCGGCGGCGAGGCACAGGAGTATGATACCCTGTATCGGGTGGGCAACACCGGCTTTGAGTACTTCACCTATCTCCCCGAGCTGGGCGAGAAGTACGCCGCCGCCGTCACCGCCACGGCCAACGGCCTGAAGGGGATCGCCACGGTCTATGACATCACCATCCCCCTGTCCTCCTCCATCACCCTGCCGGACAAACTGGCTGGGAACGAGCTGTTCGGCGACCAGAAGGACGCCGTGGAGCAGCTGGGCGGTATGATGGGCGACAGTGTCCGCCTCGTGCCCCTCTACGACACGCTAATGCAGCACCGGAGCGAGTATATCTACTTCCGCACCGACCACCACTGGACGGCTCTGGGCGCCTACTACGCCTACTGCCAGTTCTGTCAGGTCAAGGGCATCACGCCCCATCCGCTGGCGGACTACGTGAAGGACGAGTACACCGGCTTCCTGGGCTCCTTCTATCGGGACAGCAACGGCGACAAGGAACTGGGAAAGACGCCCGACACGGTGGAGGCCTACCATCCGGTGAGCCAGAATGCCGAGCTGGACTATACCGATGAGGACGGCAGCGTCCAGCGCTGGCAGGTCATCTATGACGTGACGGACTACCCCGCCGACCTGAAGTACAGCTGCTTCATCGGCAGCGACCATTCCTATACCGTCATCCGGAATCCGGATCTGACGGACAACTCCTCCTGCGTGGTGGTCAAGGAGTCCTTCGGCAACGCCTTCGTGCCGTACCTGGTGGACCACTACCAGACCATTCACGTCATCGACTATCGGTACTGGGATGGCAATCTGGCGGACTTTGTCCGCAAAAACGGCGTGCAGGACGTGATCTTCATCAACAACCTGTCCGCCATCCGCAGCAGCTACCTGATGGGCAAGCTGCAGGGCATCATGTAACGATCAGAAGTGGGACAGAGTCATTCTGCCCCACTTCTGCGTGATTTCTGAAAGGATACGAAGCCATGGTTTTCTCCAGCACCGTTTTTCTTCTGCTGTTTCTGCCGCTGGTGGCGATACTATACTATCTCTGCCCGCGCCGGGGCCGCAACGCGGTGCTGCTGATCGCCAGCCTGCTGTTCTACGGCTGGGGCGAGCCCAAATACATCCTCATCATGCTCTTCTCCACCGTGTTTGACTACTGCAACGGCCTGGGCATCGCCCGCGCCCGCCAGCGGGGCAGGGAGAAGGCCGCCAAGGCGGTGCTGATTCTGTCGGTGGTGGGCAACCTGTCCATCATGGGCTTCTTCAAGTATACGGACTTCGCCATCGCCAACGTCAACAGCCTGCTGCACCTGGGCCTGCCGGCCCTGGGTCTGGCTCTGCCCATCGGCATCTCCTTCTATACCTTCCAGACCATGTCCTACACCATCGACGTCTATCGCGGCCAGGTGGCGCCCCAGCGGAACATTCTGGATTTCGCCGCTTACGTGACCCTGTTCCCCCAGCTGATCGCCGGCCCCATCGTCCAGTATAAGACGGTAGAGAAGGACCTGCATCTGCGCCGGGAGAACTGGCTGGAGGCCAGCCGGGGCCTGCAGCGCTTCGTCATCGGTCTGGGCAAGAAGGTGCTTATCGCCAACCAGGTGGGGGCGGTGTGGGAGACCATCTCCGCCATGGATCACCCGTCGGCCCTGACGGCCTGGCTGGGCGCCCTGGCCTTTACCTTCCAGATCTATTTCGACTTCTCCGGCTATTCCGACATGGCCATCGGCCTGGGCCATCTGTTCGGCTTCACCTTCCTGGAGAACTTCCGCTACCCCTATGAGTCCCGCAGCGTCACGGAATTCTGGCGCCGCTGGCACATCAGCCTGGGCACCTGGTTCCGGGAGTACGTCTATATCCCCCTGGGCGGCAACCGCCGGGGAATGGGCCGCCAGCTCATCAATCTGGCCATCGTTTGGTTTTTGACGGGCCTGTGGCACGGCGCCAGCTGGAACTTCGTGCTGTGGGGCCTCTACTACGCCGTGCTGCTGATCCTGGAGAAGACGCTGCTGCTCCGGGTGCTGGAAAAGCTGCCCCGATGGGTGGGTCACGTCTACACCTGCTTCTGCTTCGTCATGGGCTGGGTGCTGTTCGCCATCACCGACTTCGGCGCGCTGGGCCGCTACGTGTCCGCCATGTTCACCGCCCCCTTTGCCGACGGCACCGCCTGGTATCTGTTGCGGTCCAACGCCGTGCTGCTGCTTCTGGCGGCCGTGGGCTGCACCATGCTGCCGGCCAGGGCCTGGCAGCGGCTGGACGGCAAGCTGTCCGACACCGCCGCCGTGACGGCGCGGACCGTGGGCGTCGCGGTTATCCTGCTGCTGAGCATCGCCTTCCTGGTGGGCGACAGCTACAATCCGTTTCTGTATTTCCGGTTCTAAAGGAGGGGCGAGATGAGAAAAAGAGAATTGCCGCCCCTGATCGCCATCGCGGTGATCCTGCTGGCCCTGTCTGTGGGCTCCCTGCTCCTGCCGGACCGGGATTATTCCGCCAACGAAAACCGCTGTCTCCAGCAGGCACCGGAGCTGACCGTACAGCGGGTCCTCTCTGGCAAGTTCACCGAGGAGGCGGAGAAATACGAGAGCGACCAGATCGCCCTCCGGGACTTCTGGATGGGCGCCGCTTCCACCCTGCAGCGCCTGGCGGGCAAGCAGGACATCGGCGGAGTCTACCTGGGAAAAGACGGCTATCTGTTTGCCAGGCTGACGGAGGACGAGTTCGACCAGCCTGCCTACGAGAAGAATCTCCGGGCCGTGACGGACTTCTTCGACGCCCACGAGGATCTGGACTGCCGGATCCTGCTGGCCCCTTCTCCGGCCTATGTACTCTCAGAACTGCTCCCGGCCAACGCCCCTATGTATGACGCAGCTGTGCGCCATGAACAGTTGGCGGAGATGGTGGGGGAAGACCGTGTGATCGACGTGCGCGCCGCGCTGGCGACTGTGCCCCAACCCTACTACCGCACCGACCACCATTGGACCACCGAGGGCGCCTACGCCGCCTATGGCGTCTGGTGCGAGGCCACGGGACACGAGGCCCGTTCCTGGACGCCCTCCACCGCCACAGCCGATTTCCGGGGCACCCTCTACTCCAAGGTGCTGCTGCCCGACGCCGCCTATGACGTTATTTCCATGGACCGGGACGTGACCGTCCGCTCCGTGGACTGCGACGGCACGGTGACGGACAGCCTCTATGACATGACAAAACTGATGGAGAAGGACCAGTACACCCTGTTCCAGGGCGGCAACTGGGCGAAGGTCACCATCGACACCGGCGTGGAGAACGGCCGGCATCTGCTGCTGGTGAAGGACTCCTTCGCCAACTGCTTTGTACCCTTCCTGACCGGGGACTACGAGACCATCACCATGCTGGATCTGCGTTACTGCAACGATCCGGTGGAGGAATTGATGGAGAAGCAGGGCGTCACCGACGTGCTGGTGCTGTACGAGCTGAGCAATTTTGCCGCCGACCGCAATCTGTTCAAGCTGAACGACGGACAATAACCCTTGCAACCGGGCCATTTCCACGCTATAATGAGAAAAATTGCAAGGAGGGCCGATCATGGAGCGCATCAGCAAGGAGAACTATTATCTGGACATCGCCGAGACGGTGCTGGAGCGGGCCACCTGCCTGCGTCGGGTCTACGGCGCCATCATCGTGAAGAACGACGAGATCATCTCCACCGGCTATAACGGCGCGCCCCGGGGCCGCCGCAACTGCGTGGACATGGGCTACTGTACCCGGGAGGCATTGATGGTGCCTCGCGGCGAGCGGTACGAGCTGTGCCGCAGCGTCCATGCTGAGGCCAACGCCATCATCTCCGCCGCCCGGCGGGACATGGTGGGCGCCACGCTGTATCTGGTGGGCCGCAACGCCCAGACCAAGGAGCTGTTGAACGACGCCACCTCCTGTTCCATGTGCCGCCGCACGGTCATCAACGCCGGCATCGCCCGGGTAGTGATCCGCCGCACGCCCACCGAGTTCGAGGTGGTGGACGTGCAGGACTGGGTGGCCCAGGACGACCTGCCGGATCCCATGCAGAACTGAAAAAGAAAGCAAAAAAGCCCACCGCCATCGGCGGTGGGCTTTTACCGTGCATTTTTATTGGAGTCCCTGAAACAGAGCCAGCAGATTGACGGGGGGATTGGCCTCGTCGAAGGAGGCGGCGGTGACCACGGCCATGTAGGGGCCGTTTTTCAGCAGGACGATGGTCTCATACAGCGCCACGTCATTGACAGTTCCCTCCAGCGACAGGGCGGCGTGGGTGCTGCCGGCGAACTCCACGGTGGTCTTCTCCAGTTTGGTGACGGTGATGCCGCCGGAGGAGAGCACCTCGGGCAGACTCTTCAGATTGGCATCGGCGTAGGCGTCCTCATCCACCATGATGCCGCCCAGTCTGCCCAGCTCCTGCACGGTGATGTTGACGGAGGAGTTGTCCTTTTGGTTCAGAGCATAGAATTCGTATACGGTGGAGCCGTCGCTGAGCAGCTTCTTGACGTCCTCGTCTTCAAAGGAATCCACCACCAGACCGCCCAGCTGGGCCAGCTGCTCGTCGCTGGCGATGATCCAGTTCTCGTCCAGGGTGGCTGTAATGCCCAGGAAGTCGCTGGTGTAGGTGCTGCCGTCCACCGTGCCCCGCTGGAATTCCACCTCATCGACGCTGTCCGTGTTCTGGGAATCGCCGGTATTTTCGGCGTTCTGGGGGACGTCGGTGTTCTCCGTTTCCTGCGTGTTGTCGGTGGTTTCACCGCTCTGGGTGGGGGTCTTGTCGTCGGCGGGTGCGGGTGCCTTCTTTCCGCCGCAGGCCGCCAGACCCAATACCAGCACCAGTGCCAGCAGCAGAGCAGAGATTTTTTTCAGCATAGTCGTTCTCCTTATCGTTATGATTTGCCGAAAGAGGCAGCGTATTGGCGTTTTTACTCGAATGGGATAGGAAAAGTATAACAAAAAGTCCGTTGACCGTCAATATGGTGCCCCGTACCGGGAGCTGCACATAAAAAAGATCCCGCTGCTCAAGAGCAGCGGGATCTTTTTTGTACCTCAATTACTCGGTCACAAAGGGCAGCAGAGCGATCTGACGGGCGCGCTTGATGGCCTCGGTCAGCTGACGCTGATGCATGGCGCAGGTGCCGGTGGTGCGGCGGGGCAGGATCTTGGAGCGCTCGCTGATGAAGCGACGCAGCTTGGCAGCATCCTTGTAGTCGATCCACTCGACCTTGTCAACGCAGAACTGGCAAACCTTCTTGCGCTTGCGGCCGTTGCCGCGGGGTGCTCTATTTTCGCGTTCCATAGCCATGGAAGATTCCTCCTTAAAAGATTTTGTGGTGTGTCCAGCACACATCAGAACGGCAGCTCGCCGTCCTCCTCATCGATCTCGGCAAAGTCGGATGTGCCGCCTACCGGGGCGCTGTAGCCGCCGGAGGGGGCGCCGTAGGCCGGAGCGTTGTAGCCGCCGCCGAAGCTCTCGCCCCGGTCAGCGCCGTCGCGCCGGCTGTCGCCGAAATAGATGTTGTCGGCAACAACCTCCGCGCTGCGGCGCTTGTTGCCGTCCCGATCCGTCCAGTCGCGCATCTGCAGCCGGCCCTCCACCACGGCCATGCGGCCCTTGGCGAAGTACTTGGCCACGAATTCAGCGGTGGAGCGCCAGGCGACCACGTCGATGAAATCGGTCTCCTTCTCGCCGCTCTGGGACTTGAAGTCCCGGTCAACGGCCAGGGAGAAGCTGGTCACGGCTGTGCCGCTCTGGGTGCGGCGCAGTTCGGGATCCCGGGTCAGACGACCCATGATAAAAATCTTGTTCAGCATGTGAGTGCCTCCCTTACTCGCCTCTGCAGACGATCATGGAACGCATGATGCCCTCGGTAATGCCGAGGATACGATCCAGCTCCTTGGGGAACTCGGGACCGCTGGTGAAGGACATCAGGACATAGTGACCTTCCGTCTTGTAGTCGATGGCGTAGGCCAGCTTGCGCGTGCCCCACTCGTCTACGACCACGTTGGTACCGTTCTGCTCAGCCAGAGCCTGGAACTTTGCCACGGTAGCGGCAATAGCCTCCTCACCCTGTGCAGGGTCGATGATGTAAACGACCTCATAGTTGGCAGAAATCTTAGCCATACTTTTGCACCTCCTTTTGGACAAATGGCCCTCACTCTTTGGTGAGAGCAAGGATTTACCCGCTGATACGCGAGCCTATTTATTATACCGGATCGCCGGGAAAAGTCAAGCTTTTTTTGAACAAAACCGGGCTGTTTCGGAAAAATAGGGGCGGTTTTCTGAAAAACCACCCCTGTTTTCACTCATTTCAGATCCCGTTTCACGCCCTCGGCGATGCGGTGGACGTCAGCCAGAGTGTTCATAGCCACGATCTGCTCCTTGTAGTAGTTGGCGTAGGCCACGCCCTTCAGGTACCAGCAAAGCTGCTTCCGGGCCTCCAGCACGGCGATGTGCTCACCCTTGTCCTCCGCCGCCAGCTCCACCTGCCGCACGGCGGTGTCGAACCGCTCCCGGAGCGGCGGCAGGGGCGGGATGGCTTTGCCGTCCAGCGCCGCCTGGGCCTGCTGAAAGATCCAGGGATTGCCGAAGCTGCCCCGGCCGATCATGGCCATGTCGGCCCCGGTGAAGCGGAGGATCCGCACCGCGTCCTCACCGGAGAACACGTCGCCGTTGGCAATGACAGGGATGGAGACCGCCTCCTTCACCTCCCGGATGGTGGTCCAGTCGGCCTGACCGGCGTACATCTGGGCGCGGGTCCGGCCGTGGACGGCGATGGCTGCCACGCCCACCTGCTCCAGCATCTTCGAAAGCTCCACGGCGTTGATGCTGCCCTTGTCCCAGCCCCGGCGCATCTTCACCGTCACCGGAACGGGGGAGGCCTTCACCACCGCCTCGGCCACCCGGGCGGCCTTCTCCGGATCCCGCATCAGGGCGCTGCCGTCGCCGTTGGCCACCACCTTGCCCACGGGACAGCCCATGTTGATGTCGATAAAGTCGGCCCCGGAGATCTCCGCGGCGATCTGGGCGGCCTCGGCCATACACACCGGGTCGCTGCCGAAGATCTGGGCGCTGGCGGGATGCTCGCCGGGAAAGAGCTTCAAAAGGCCCCGGCTCTTCTGGTCCTGATAGCACAGGGCCTTGGAGCTGACCAGCTCCGTGGTGGTCATGCCGGCGCCCAGCTCACAGCAGATCTGACGGAAGGCCAGGTCCGTGACCCCCGCCATGGGCGCCAGCGCCAGGCGGGACGCAATTTCCACATGGCCGATTCTCATAGCGGGACCTCCCTTCAGCAAACGAATAATTTATTATACCATAAAGCCCCAAATAAAAAAAGAGGGTGGAGCAGGAAACCTGCTCCACCCTAGGGGGCGTCAAAACCCATGCGGTAGGGTTTCGATGCGCATGGGGAGATTGTGAAGAGGGGAGGGGAGTCCCCTCTTCACATTTAAATGACGCAAATTCAGAAGGAAGCTCTGAATTTGCTCCTCGATATGTCGATGGCAAAGCGACATATCGAGGGTGGAGCAGGTTTCCTGCTCCACCGAGGCGGGGAAGATTATAGAAACGACACCACCAGCCATACGGCGGCGATGGCGGCTGCGCCGCAGAGCCCGGCCACCAGGGGCGTCATGTGAAAGCGGCGGCGGGGCACCGTGTGATAGCGGGTGTAACTCTTGGCGATTTGCACGGCCTGGTCCACCAGCTGTTGGGAGCTGACGCCGCTATCCACCGAGTCGTTGCGAATGATAAAGATCGCCTGTTCAAAAACGTGAGGGTCGGGGGAGTCCACCACAATCACCCGCCGGGAAATTCCTTTTACCAAGAGTCCGTCCTCCTTTGCAATATCTTACATCCAGTATGGCTCATCCGCCGACGGCTTATACCTGGGTTTTCTCATTTTCTCCCGGCATTGGAAGCTGCAGGATCAAGACGGCGCAGTCATCGCTGAGTCCCTTGCGGGTGCGGGACTCACTGAGGATCAGGGATACCAGGGCGTTGACGTCCCGGCCCTGCCAGCCGGCCAGCAGGTTCTGCAGCCACTCATCGTTGGTCTCGTCGGCGATGCCGTCGGAGATCATGACGAAATAGCTGCCGGCCGGGAGATGGAGCCGGGTCACCTCCGGCGGATCGCCCTGCAGACCGGCCGGCAGGCTCTGACCGGTGATGCGGCTCACCGAGCCGGTACGCTTGACGTAGGAGGGGGCCGCGCCGTACTTATACACGGTGGCGGTGCCGCTGGTGCGCTGGAGGGCCAGCAGGTCGATGGTGGTAAAGCCGCCGCCGTCCTCACTCCGCAGCCGCATGGCGCCGTTGAGGGTCTTCAGCGCGGGGCCCGGATCGATGCCGGCGGTGAGGAACTGCTGGAGAAGCCGGGCCGTCATGGCGGATTCCCGGTGGGCACTCTCCCCGCTGCCCATGCCGTCGGACAGGAGAAGGTACAGGGTGGAGCCCACCTCAAAGGTGGCCAGATGGTCGCCGCAGAGCTGTTGGCCCTCCTTGGGCCGCAGGCTGGAGCCGATGCGGTAGCCCATAGGGGCGGTGACGTTGGACACGGCATGAACGGCGGTGCTGGCCAGGGCCTCCCCCAGCTGCTGATACTGGTCCTGGGCCTGCTGGCGTACCTCCAGCAGACGCTGACGGTACTGGCGGCGCAGGAGGAAGGTTTTCAGCTCCCCGTTCACCGCGGTGAGAAAATCGGTAAAGTGGACGCACCGGGAGGAGAAGTACAGGGGGAAGTCCTGGGCCAGGGCCTGTCCACGCTGGAGCAGCTTGGGACAGGCGTCGTTGAAGGCGTTGTACGTACTGTTGTAATTCTGGTGCCAGCAGCTGCTGCACAGCACGCAGCCCCGGCAGACCTGCTCGGCGGCCCGGTCGAAGAGGACGGAGGGATTCTCCGGCGGCGTGGGGGCGGCGCCCCGGAAGAAGCTGTCATACAGCTCCCGCAGCGCGGCGGCAGACTGGCGCAGATAGGGCGATTCCGGGGCAGGAGAGGCAGCGGCGCCGGGAGCCTTCAGCCGGGCGGGCCGGTGCTGGACGCGGCGGCCCAGGGGCAGGAACAGCACCGAAGCAGCCAGCGCCTCGTAGAGTGCTGCCTCCGGGATATCCGCTTTGAACAGGATGGCCGACGCCCCGGCGGAGAGGCAGAACGCCAGCGCACCGATGATCCTGGGCCAGGGACGGCACAGGGCGGTGAGGGCGGCGGCACAGCCGTAGACCGCTCCCAGCAAAAACCGCGGGCCGACCGGGACAAGATCCAGCAGGAGACCCAGCCCGGCACTCCAAACCACCGCCTGAGCGGTGGGCCACTCCAGCGCAATCCACAGCACCAGCAGCGAGGCCAGGATCCGGCCCAGCGAAACGGGGCCCAGCAGGATCACCGGCTGGGTGGCCACGGCAAGAGCCGTCGCCACGGCGAAAAAGGCGTTCTTGTCCGGATCCTGCCAGAGCGACCGCCAGCACCACACGGCACAGGCCAGAACAGCCAGGGAGGCCAGACACCATATCCACTGCTCCGCGCTGCGGTGGAGCAGATAGATGGACTGGACCAGCAGCATCATGGCGCAGGCCATGGCGGGGCGGAAGGCGTCGCGGCGATAGAACCGGGTGTCGCAGAAGGCGGTGTTGGCGGCAAAGATGAGAATGGCCGCGGCAACGTGCCGCAGCCCGGATGGGAAGTCCAGAAACACCAGGGCGCCGCAGCCAGCTCCGGCCAGACACAGCAGGCCCGGCAATCTCGTCCCGGCGGCGGCCACCAGAGCCAGGGAAAAAGGCGCGTAGCCGCCGGAGAGACACCCGGCGGTCAGCAAGAACGACAGGGCCAGCTGCGCCGCCGGGATGGCAAGTGGTTTCAGCCGCCGCAGAAATGGCGTCGACGGGATCTTTTTCATGGACAGCCCTCCTTTTTGCCCCATTGTAGCGCCCTGGGCGGGCAAAAGCTGTCGGGGAATGGGAGGAAAAAGCAGGGGCGGGAATTATTTTCAAATTCCCGCCCCCTCTATGAGCAGTCTATTCAGTTTTCGGAGAAATATGCCCGGGCCAGCGAGATGTCCCGGTGTATCTGCTCCTTCAGCTCCTCCAACGAGGCGAACTGATGCTCGTCCCGGAGCCGGCGGCAGAAGTCCACGCGGATCCGCTGACCGTACAGGTCGCCGTCGAAGTCCAGCAGGAAGGTTTCCACGGAGACGGTACCGTCGCTGCTGACGGTGGGCCGGGTGCCCACGTTGGTGACGCCGGCGCAGCTGCGGCCGTCGGGCAGGTGGACCCGGGAGATGTAGACCCCGTGGCCCGGCACGGACACGTGGCCTGGCACGGAGAAGTTGATGGTGGGGATGCCGATGGTCCGGCCGATGCGGCGGCCGTGGGTGACGGTCTGGCTCAGACAGTGGCGGTGTCCCAGAAACTCCGCGGCCCGCTCCACGTCGCCCCGCTCCACCAGGGTGCGGATGTAGGTGGAGCTGACGGTGATGCCGTCGTGCTCCACCTTGGGGATGATGTCGCAGCCCAGGCCCAGTTCGGCGCATTTGGCCTGGAGCCTCTGCGGATCGCCCTCGTTTTTGTAGCCGAAGTGGTAGTCGTGGCCGGCCACCAGATGGACGGCGCCGTATTCCTTCACCAGCAGCTCCGTGATGAAGTCCTGCCAGCTCATGGTCATCATGGCCCGGTCAAAGGGCACCATAATGACCTGTCGGATGCCGTAGATCCGCTCCATCAGATCCCGGCGGTCCTCCGGGGAGTTGATGAGAAATACCGGCTGGCCGGTGACCACCTCCTTGGGGGGACGGTCAAAGGTGAAGACGGCGGGGGTGGCGCCAAGCTGGGCGGCACGCTCCACGGCACGGCGCAGCAGAGCGCCGTGGCCCCGGTGGACGCCGTCAAAAAAGCCCAGGGCGATGACAGTTGGTTGTTGATTCAAAGGAATTCACGCTCCGAAGTAGTTTTTGATGGAGGTCATGGTGCCCTCCTCCAGGCGGCTCAGACACAGAAAAGAACCGTCCATGCCGTAGACCCGGTAGGTGCCGTCCGGCAGATCGCCCTTCACGTAGAAGGGGTTGCCGTTGCGGCAGAGGAAATCCACCCGGGGGTGGTCGATGTGGTAGGCGGGGTATTGACGAAACAGAGAGTCGGTGGGCCGCAGGAGGGCCTCCCCCTGCTCCTGGACCTGAGCCAGCGTATGGCTCTCGGCCAACGTAAACCCGGCGGCACGTGTGCGCCGCAGGGAGGACATGCAGCCGCCGCAGCCCAGGACCGCGCCGATATCGTGGCACAGGGTACGGACGTAGGTGCCCTTGGAGCAGCGGATCCGCAGGGTAAAATCCACCGGGGAGGTCTGCTCCAGCAGCTCCAGCGCGTAGATGGTGACGGGGCGGGGCTTGCGCTCCACCTCCTTGCCCTGACGGGCCAGGTCATAGAGCTTCTGACCGCCGATCTTGATGGCGCTGTACATGGGCGGCACTTGACAGATGGGGCCGGTGAAATCCGGCAGAACGGCACGGAGCTGATCCGCCGTGACGGTCACGGGATGCTCCGCCAACGCGGCGCCGGTGGTGTCCTGGGTGTCGGTGACCAGTCCCAGGCGCAGACCGGCCACGTATTCCTTCTCTCCGCTCTCGGCGAAGCTGACGGCCCGGGTGGCCTGTCCCACAAAGACGGGCAGGACGCCGGTGGCCATGGGGTCCAACGTGCCGGCATGGCCCACTTTTTTCGTCTTCAGAATGCCCCGCAGCTTGGCGCAGACGTCCATGGACGTCCAACCGGCGCCCTTATCGATGATGAGGATACCGTCCGCCATTTACGCCTCCGCTACCTCTGCCACGGCCTGCAGGACAGCGGCCTTGGCATCTGCCATGGTGCCCTCCACCAGGGCGCCGGCGGCCGCACGGTGTCCGCCGCCGCCCAGCTTGGCGCAGACGGCGCAGGCGTCCACCCGGGGACCGGAGCGGACGGAGATCTTGATGCTGCCGGGCTTCAGCTCCCGCAGGGTGACGCCGCAGTCGGTGCCTTCCACCAGGGCGGCCAGGGAGCTGAGCTCCTCTATGTCGGCCTCGGTGGCGTGCATCTCCTGGCGCAGGGACAGGGGGATCTGCATGATGACCACCCGGTCCTGGTCGTAGAGCTCCATGTCCGCCACCATCCGGCTCTCCATGGCCAGGCGGGTCTTGCTCTTGGTGCGAAACAGCGCCTTGTTCACCGCGAATACGTCCACCTGCTCCAGCAGGGCGGCGGCAATGCGGTGGGTGCGGGCGGTGGTGTTGGAATAGACGAAGCAGCCGGTGTCGGTGGAGATGGCCACGTACAGCGGCAGAGCGATGGCGGGGGTGACGGGGGTCAGAGCGTGGATGACCCCGTAGACGATCTCACCGGCGGCGGCAGCCGTGGCGTCCACGCAGGCGTGCCGGGCGAAGCTGCTGTAGGAGGGGTGGTGGTCGATGGCCAGTTCAATGCTGTCGGCGTATCGTTTCGCGTTTTCCGGCAGCAGGCTGGGGGCGGCCACGTCCACGCTGATGACGTGCTCCGGTGTAAAGCCGTCCGACCCCCAGTAGGGGGCGGCGTAGGGGGCGTAGGTGGCGGTGATCTCCGGGTTGTAAAGGAGATGGGCCGTCTTGCCCAGATCCCGCAGGGCCTGGCATAGCGCCGCGGCGGAGCCGATGGTGTCCCCGTCGGGCCGCACGTGGGTCAGGAGCAGGACGTTGTTCAGATTGCGCAGATATCCGGCAGTTTCTAAAATGTTCATGGTCACTTGTCCTCCGGCAGCACGATGTCCGCATTGGCGGGGTTGGCCGGCTTGACGTTGTTCAGCATCTCCAGAATGTGGGCGCCGTGGGCGATGGAATCGTCGGCGAAGAACTGGAGCTCCGGCGTATAGCGCAGGCCCAGACGGCCGCCCAGTTCCCGGCGGAGATAGCCGGCGGCGGACTTGAGACCCCGCATGAGATCCTTCTTATCGGTGCGGTCCAGGGCGCTGATATAGACGCGGGCATAGCGCAGGTCGCTGGTGGTATCCACGTGGGTGATGGTGATCATGGCGTCACTGACCCGGGGGTCCTTGACGGTACGCAGCAGGGCGCTGAGCTCCTGCTGGATCTCGCCGTTGATACGGCCGATACGATTGGAAGCCATAGTATCGTCTCCTTTCAGGGGAATGTGAAAAGATGGGCGGGCGAAGACGCCCGCCCATCGACCTTGTGATAAAGCCTCGCAGAGTTCGCGTCCGCAGACGCGAAGATGTGAAATTGTTTTTCTGACGACATGCGCGTCAGAAAAACCCTGCGCAGTCCGCAAGTGTGCGAGCATGCGAGTGCGCGCAGCGGACTGTATTCCTTCTCGGCGTTCAAACCAGCGAAGCGTTTGAATGCCGAAGTTTACTGGGGAATCTCCTCCATGGTGAAGGCCTCGATGACGTCGCCCTCCTTGATGTCGTTGAACTTCTCAATGGACAGGCCACACTCGTAACCGGCGACGACCTCCTTGACGGAGTCCTTGAACCGCTGCAGGGAGGCCAGGGTACCCTCGTGGACGACGATGCCGTCGCGCACCAGACGGACCTGGCAGTCCTTACGCTGGATCTTGCCATCCTGCACGTAGCAGCCGGCCACGGTGCCCACGCCGGAGACCTTGTAGGTCTGGCGGACCTCCGCGTGGCCCAGGAGAGCCTCCCGGAACTTGGGGGCCAGCATGCCCTTCATGGCGGACTCGATCTCGTTGATGGCGTCGTAGATCACGCGGTACATCCGCATATCCACGTTGGCGCGGGCGGCGCTGTCGCGGGCGGCGTTGTCCGGGCGGACGTTGAAACCCACGATGATGGCCTGGGAGGTGGCGGCCAGCATCACGTCGGACTCGTTGATGGCGCCGACGCCGCCGTGGATCACGCGGACGCGGACCTCATCGTTGCTGAGCTTCTCCAGGGAGGACTTGACGGCCTCCACGCTGCCCTGGACGTCGGCCTTGACGATCAGGTTCAGGTTCTTCATCTCGCCAGCCTGGATCTGGCTGAACAGATCCTCCAGAGAGACCTTGGTGATGGGGGCGTTGGCCTTGGCCTTGGCCTCCTCCTTGCGCTGTTCCACCAGCTCGCGGGCCAGCTTCTCGTCGGCCACGGCGTTGAAGGTGGCGCCGGCAGAGGGGGCCTCACTGAGACCGGTGATCTCCACAGGCACGGAGGGACCGGCGGAGGTGATCTTCTGACCCTTGTCGCTGATCATGGCGCGGACACGGCCCACGCTGGTGCCGGCGATGATGATGTCGCCCTGCTTCAACGTGCCGTTCTGGACCAGCAGCGTGGCCACGGGGCCGCGGCCCTTATCCAGACGGGCCTCGATGACGGTGCCCTGGGCGGCACGGTTGGGGTTGGCCTTCAGTTCGCTGACCTCGGCGGTGAGGGTCAGCATCTCCAGCAGGTTGTCCACGCCCATACCGGTCTTGGCGGAGATGGGACAGACGATGGTGTCGCCGCCCCACTCCTCGCACACCAGGCCGTATTCGGTGAGCTGCTGCTTGATGCGCTCGGGGTTGGCCTCCGGCTTATCCATCTTGTTGATGGCCACGATGATGGGGATCTCGGCGGCCTTGGCGTGGTTGATGGACTCCACGGTCTGGGGCATGATGCCGTCCTCGGCAGCCACCACCAGAATGGCGATATCGGTGACCATGGCACCGCGGGCGCGCATGGAGGTGAAGGCCTCGTGGCCCGGGGTATCCAGGAAGGTGATGGGCTTGCCGTTCACCTGGACCTGGTAGGCGCCGATGTGCTGGGTGATGCCGCCGGCCTCGCCGGAGGCGACGTGGGCGTTGCGGATATAGTCCAGCAGGCTGGTCTTGCCGTGGTCCACGTGGCCCATGACCACCACCACGGGGGCGCGGGGGACCAGATCCTCCTCGGCGTCCTTGTGGTCGTCGATCAGCTTCTCCTCGATGGTGACCACGACCTCCTTCTCCACCTTGCAGCCCATCTCCTCGGCGATGATGGCGGCGGTGTCGAAATCGATCAGCTGGCTCAGGGAGGCCATGACGCCGTTCTTCATCAGGCACTTGACCACCTCGGCGCCGGTCTTCTTCATGCGGCTGGCCAGCTCGCCCACGCTGATCTCATCGGGGATCTGGACGGTGACGGGGGTCTTCTTGATGATCTCCAGCTGGAGCCGGCGCATACGGTCGGCCTCCTCCTGGCGGCGCTTGTTGGCGCCGAAGCTGCCCTGCTGGCGCTGCTTGTTGTTGCGGAACTTCTCCTTGCCCTGGACCTGCTGGCCGCGGCGCTTGTTGCTGCCGCCCGGCCGGGCGTTGCGGCCCTCCGCCATATCCTGCAGCCGCTCGTCGTACTTGTCCAGATTGACGTTGGTGGCCTTGCGGGTATCCACCACCTTGGTCTGGGGCACGCGGGAGACAGGCTGCTTGGGCGGCTGGGCCTCCTTCTTGGCAGGCGCGGCACCCTGGGCAGCGGCCTTCTTGGCGGGCTCGGCAGTCTTGGCAGGCTGTTCGGCGGCCTTGGCGGCTTTCTTTTCCTCGTCGGCCTTCATGCCCTCGGCAAAGATGACCTGGATGCCGGAGACCTGGTTGTGCTGGGTCAGATACTCGAAGATCAGAGAGAGCTCCCGGTCCTCCAGTACCTGCATATGATTTTTCGGGGTCTCGGCGTATTTGGTCAGGATCTCCATGACCTGCTTGGTGGGGATACCGAAATCCTTCGCCACCTCGTGTACTCTGTATTTGTTACCTACGATAGCCAAATAAAGCCACCTCCATGATTGAGATAGGAACGTGCGCCGTCAAAGCGCACAGCATTTACTTCGTTTTGCGGCCCTCGCCGCGCTTCTTGCCCCGCCGAAGATTTTTCTCGTGCCGGGCCTGCTCCTGCCGGCGCTCCAGCGCCCGCTTTGCCTTGACGGCCAGCTGCTCCGAGACGTCCCGGTAGCTCTCGTCCAGCGCTGCCAGCTTCTTGACGATGGCATCGGCAAAGCCGATGTCCGTCACGGCGGCCATGGCCACGCTGGTGCGGCCCAGGCAACTGCCCAGGGCGTCCTTATCGGCCGGGATGGTCAGCAGCAGGCAGCTTCCGGCCTCGGCAAAGGACGCGGCGCGACGGGCGGAGGAGGGGGCAGCGTCGGACGCCACCAGGATGATCCGGGCCTTTTTGGCACGGGCGGCGGCACCCACCGGCTCCTCGCCGATCTCCACGCGGCCGGCCTTCTTGGCCAGACCGATCATTGACAGAATATGCTCCACGTCAGACCTCCTGCGCCATCTGCGCCTCCAGGGCGTCGTAGACCGGCTCGGGGATCTCCAGGGAGAAGGCCCGCTCCAGCGCCCGGGACTTCCGTGCCTTCTTCAGGCAGGCCGGGTCGGGGCAGACGTAGGCCCCGCGGCCGGATTTTTTGCCGGTGCTGTCCAGCACGATCTCCCCCTCCGGGGTGCGTACCACGCGGATCAGCTCTTTTTTATCCTTCATGGTGCGGCAGCCGACGCACTGACGCTGGGGGATCTTCTTCACTTTCTGCATACCGCACACCTTCTTTCTTCCGTTGGGAAACTCAGTCCTCGCGATAGGACTCGGGCTTGATGTCGATCTTGTAGCCGGTGAGGCGGGCGGCCAGGCGGGCGTTCTGACCCTCCTTGCCGATGGCCAGAGACAGCTGATCGTCCGGCACGATGACGCGGCAGCTCTTGCCCTCGTCGGCCAGGATCACGTTCAGCACGTCGGCGGGAGCCAGAGCGGCGGCCACAAACTGGGCGGGATCCTCGGACCAGCGGATGATGTCGATCTTCTCGCCGCGGAGCTCGTCGACGATGGCGTTGACCCGCTGACCGCGGGGACCGATGCAGGCACCGATGGGATCCACGTTCTCATCCTCGGACCAGACCGCCATCTTGGTGCGGTTGCCGGCCTCGCGGGCCACGCTGCGGATCTCCACGGTGCCGTCGTAGATCTCGGGCACCTCCAGCTCAAAGAGGCGCTTCACCAGGCCGGGGTGGGTCCGGGAGATCAGCACCTGGGGGCCGCGGGTGGTGCGGCGGACCTCCACCAGATACACCTTCACCAGCTGGCCCTCGCGCAGCTCCTCGCCCTCCACCTGCTCGCCGGTGGTGAGGACGGCCTCGGTGGACTCGTTGCCGGTGCCGATGCGCAGGATCACGTTGCCGGTGCGGGGGTCGATGCGCATGACGGTGCCGGTGAGGATCTCGTGCTGCTTGGAGTTGAACTCGTCATAGACCATGCCGTGCTCGGCCTCCCGCAGGCCCTGGATGATGACCTGCTTGCCGTTGCCGGCGGCAATGCGGCCGAACTCCACGTTGTTGACGGGGATGTTCACCACGCCGCCCAGCTCGTACTTGGCGGAGAGCTTCCTTGCCTCCTCCAGGGAGATCTGGGTGCCGGGGTTCTCCACCTCCTCCACGATCTCCTTCTGCACGTACATCTTCAGATCCTTTTTCACCTCGTCCACGTCCACGATCACGTTCTCCACGCCCTCGTGGTCCCGCTTATAGGCGGTGGTCAGCGCCTGAATGATCTTGCCCATCATGAAGTTCTGGGGAATGCCGCGCTCCTTTTCCAGCAGTGCCAGCGCGGCGAAGATCTCGTCACATTTCATGGTCGTTTCTCCTTATCTTACTTCAAACGTGTTGTTAAAATTCAATGCGAAGGCGCACCAGGGCGATCTCGCTCTTCTCAAAGCGTACCGGCTCGGCGGTGCCCATATCCAGCAGAACGGCGCCGTCCTCATATCCCGCCAGCTTGCCGGCGAACTCCTTGCGGCCGTCCCGGTTCTTGTAGGTCTTCACCAGCACCGGGCTGCCCATGAACTGGGCAAAGTCGGAGGGGCGCTTCAGCTGCCGCTCGGCGCCGGCGGAGGACACCTCGAACACATAGCTTCCCTCGATGGGATCCGCCTCATCCAGCAGGTCGCTGACGCGGCGGCTGACGGCCTCGCAGTCCAGAATATCCACGCCGCCGTCCTTGTCCAGGTACAGCCGCAGATACCACTGCCCGGCTTCACGGACGTACTCCACGTCCCACAGGCGGCAGCCATTTTCTTCCACCACAGGGGTGGCCAGCTCCGCCACGATCTCGGTCACTTTTTTCATGGTCGTCCTCGCGTTTCCCAAATTTTAAGGATCCAAATTTGCCCAACAAAAAGAGCGGACATCACGTCCACTCTGTCAAACAAACTACCTAACGGGTCATATGATACCATAATAAATACGGAAATGCAAGAGTTTTTCCGGGAGAAATGGGACGAAAACGGACTTTTTCCGAAAAAACAGGCCGTCAAACGCGGTTGACGGCCTGTTTTTAATGACGTTTGAGGCGCGCGGCGAGGGAGCACAGCAGGAACACGGTGAGGTTGACCACCACCACCGTGGCGCCCACCGGCGTGCTGACCAGATAGGAGATGGTGAGCCCCACACAGAAGGAGACCACGCTCATACCACCGGCCCAGATCACCACGCCCCGGAAGCTCTTGTGGATGCGCATGGCGCTGAGGGCGGGGAAGATCACCAGGCTGGAGATCAGCATGGCGCCCATCAGGCGCATGCCCAGCACGATGGTCAGCGCCGTGAGGACGGAGAGGAGGGTGTTGTAGAGTCCCACCTTCACGCCGGTGGCCCGGGAGAAGTTTTCGTCGAAGGTGATGGCGAAGAGCTTGTGGTAAAAGAGGACGAACAGCACCAGCACGGCGACGCTCAGGCCCACGCTGAGGGCTACGTCGGACCGGTCCATGGCCAGGATGGAGCCGAACATATAGCTGTCCACGTCGGTGGTCATGCCCGTGGTGAGGGAGGTGACGATGATGCCGATGGCCAGGGCCGAGGCGCTGGTGACGGCGATGGCGGCGTCAGCCCCCAGGGGGCTGTTCTCCGTCATCCGCAGGAGGATGACCGCCGCCAGGATCACCACCGGGATGGATACCGGCAGAGGCGCCCAGCCGCAGGCCAGGGCCACCGCCAGCGCGCCGAAGGACACGTGGCTCAGTCCGTCGCCGATCATGGAGTAGCGCTTGAGCACCAGAGGCACGCCCAGCAGCGCCGCGCACAGCGACACCAGAATGCCCACCACGAAGGCACGGAGGATAAAGGGATAGGTGAACATCTCCAGCAGCAGACTCATTTGCTCTCACCTCCGAACCGCTTGCCCCAGGGGGAGGCCAGGTATTCCTCCGGCGTGCCGCAGAACCACTGCTTCTGCCCGGCATAGAGGATCTTGGTGGCGTAGCGGAGGGCGCCCCGCATATCGTGGGTCACCATGACGATGGCGATGCCCTCCTTCTTGTTGAGATAGTCCAGCGTTCGGTAGAGGTCCAGCGCCGCGGCGGGGTCCAGGCCGGTGATGGGCTCGTCCAGCACCAGCAGCTCCCCGGCGGCGCACAGGGCCCGGGCCAGCAGCACCCGCTGCTGCTGACCGCCGGACAACTCCCGATAGCACCGGTCCTTCAGCTCCAGGATGCCCAGCTTGCCCATGTTCATGAGAGCGGCGCTCTTCTCGGCGGGGGTATGGAAGAAGCGGATGCCGCTGCCGCTGAGAAAGCCGCTGAGCACCACCTCATACACCGTGGCGGGGAAGTCCTTCTGGGCCCGGGTCTGCTGGGGCAGATAGCCGATGGCGCCGCGGCGCAGGGCGTCGTCCCAGATGATGGCGCCGGACAGGGGCTTGAGCAGGCCCAGCAGGCTCTTGAGCAGGGTGGATTTGCCGCTGCCGTTCTCGCCCACGATGCAGAGATAGTCGCCCGGCCGGACCTGAAAGCTCAGCCCCTCCCAGATAGCCTGCCCCTCATAGCCCAGGGACACGTTCCGGCAGTCGATCCAGATTTTTTCGTTTTTCGTTTCGCTCATGAAAGGCCCTCCTTCAGGGCGTCTACGTTTCGCCGCATGAGGCTCAGATACGTCTCGCCGGCGTCAAAATCCGTCCGGCTGACGGTCTGGCAGGACTGGAAGGTCAGCACCCTGGCGCCGGTGGTGTCGGCGATGGCATCGGCGATCTTCCGGCTGCTCAGCTCGATGGTGTAGACCACCGGGATGTGCTCGTCGTTGACCTTGTCGATCAGATATTTCAGCGTGTGGAGACTAGGCTCGGTGTCGCTGGCGCAGCCGTGGAAGGCGGCCCGGTAGTCCAGACCGTAGGTGCGGCAGAAATACAGCAGGGGGAAGCGGTCGCCGAAGACCAGGGTGGTGCGCTGCGCGCCGTCCACCACCTGCCGGAACGCCCCGTCCAGCTCCGTCAGCTCCGCCAGATAGCCGTCCAGACGGGCCTGATAATTCTCCGCGTGGGCGGGATCGGCGTCCATCAGCGTCTGGCCGATGACACGGCACAGCTCCATGGCAATGACGGGGGAGGTCCAGATGTGCTCGTCGTACTCGATCTCATCCTCTTCCTCGTCGTCCTCCTCCCGGACCTGCATGCCCTCCGCCACCTCCTCGGCCAGGGTGTCGGCGTAGTCCATCATGGCCAGGACAGTGCCGATGCTCTCGCCGGAGGCGGCCAGAATATCCTCCACCCAGACCTCGCTCTCACCGCCGTTGTAGATAAACACGTCGGCCTGGGACAGGGTGATCACGTCCAAGGGTGTGGGTTCAAAGCTGTGGGCCTCCCGTCCGGCGGCCACCAGCAGCGTCACGTCCACGTCGTCACCGCCGATCTGGCGGACGAAATCATAGTAGGGGAACAGGGTGCAGACCACCTGCAGATTGCCGCTGTCGGGCTTTGCGCGCCTGCCGCAGCCGGGCAGGAGGAACAGCAGCACCAGCAGGAGACAAATAACGCGTTTTCTCATGTGGCGTCCTCCCGGGAGCAGGTCTCGCACAGACCGTAGAACAGGGTGCGGCGGGGATTGATGACGAAGTGGTGCTCCGAGAGCAGGTGGGCGTACAGCTCCCCCAGATGGGAGCAGTCCAGATGCTCGATGCGGCCGCAGCGCTCGCACTTGAGAAGAAAACAGTCCCGGCCGGCGTGGTGACTGCGGCAGTACTGATACCGGGCCCCCTCGTCGGTGACGATCTTGTGGACCAGACCCTGCTGTTCCAGCCGTTCCAGCTGGCGGTACACGGTGGTCAGCCCCACCCGGCTGCCCTGTCGGTGCAGCAGCTCCGCCAGCTCCGCGGCGCCGATGCCCTCGTCGCAGCCCTCGATGCAGCGCAGGACCTCCCGTTGCTGCCGGGTCATATAGGTGACAGACATGGATATGCCTCCAATTTGAAAATGAAAATCATTTTCAAATTATAGCGGGTTTTTTCGCGGTGTCAAGAGGTCACGGCAAAAAAACAGCACCGGCGCGGACGCGTCGGTGCTGTTTGGGAAGCGGGATCAGTGGCGCTGATCGTCGTGATAGAGCACGAGGTCGATGGCGCCGGGGACGTTGCGGATCTCCACATGAGGCTCGCTGGGGGCATATTCTCCGTCCAGGGACCAGGGGATGTCGTCCCGGGTATCCACGGTGACGGATTTGACGTGGCGAAAGATCACGCCGGGATAGTCATACTCCATGGAGGTGATGGCCACGATGAGGTTCTGGAGGTCCAGAGCCGTCTTGGGTGTGCGCAGGAGGAGCAGCTCGAACTTGCCGTCGTCCATCTTCACCCGGTCGGGATTCAGCTTCACCAGGCCGCCCAGGGAGGTGGAGTTACAAACGGCGCCGAAGATAAAATCGCCCTCGAAGATCTCTCCGTCCGCCACCACCCGGCAGTGATAGGGCCGCAGGGAGTCCAGATCACCCAGACCCTCCAGAATATAGGCGAAGTGACCCAGGGCGTTCTTGGTGGCCTGGGGAGCGGAATAGGAGGAGCGGGTAAAGGCACCGAAGGAGGCCACGTAGGCGAAGGAGCGGCCGTTGTGGGTGCCGATGTCCAGAGGGAAGGGATCGCCCCGGACGATGGCCTCGGTGGCGTTCTCCGTCTGGGAGGGGATATGGAGGCTGGCGGCGAAGTCGTTGGTGCTGCCGTTGGGAAGATAGCCCACCCAGGGCCGCCGGGACAGCTGCATCAGACCGGAGATGGTCTCGTTCAGCGTGCCGTCGCCGCCGGAGCAGACCACCAGATCGAACTGCTCACCCAGCTCCCGGGCCACGCGGGTGGCGTCGCCGGGGCCATCGGTCATGTGGACATATACCAGATATCCCGCCTGGGAAAAGCGGGCCACCGCGTCAAACAGGGGAGCCCGGGACTTGGTCCGGCCGGAGCGGGGATTGACAATAAACAACAGCTTTTTCATACTCGTCTCCATACGATTTCTTCCATGGTTTCTGGACACTTCGGTTATTATACAGCGGGAAAACGGAAAATTCAACCGCAGGGCAGGGAGTTCACAGATTCTTTGCAGAGCGAAGCAGGATCGGGGGAAGGACGGCGAAAAACTATTGCAAATGGCAAAAAAGTTGGGTATGATACAAGAGAAGACAAAGGGGGCGATGACACCTTGCGTGATCGGAAATACTATTGGCGCCTGGGCCTGACGATCTTTCTGACGGCGTGTGCCGTTCTGGTGTTCTATGACACCTTTTATATGGGCGGAACGCTGCAGAGCTTTGTGACCAAGCTGGTCTCCGCCCTGGCCCCGGTGCTGTACGGCTTTGCCATGGCGTATCTGCTGGCCCCGGTGGTCAACTGGATCGAGGTCCTGATAAACCGGGCGGCCAAAAAATGGGCCAAGGCAGACGTGGCGGAGACGGCGCGCTGGCCCCGGGCCCTCAGCATCCTGCTGGCGTGGGCCTTTGTGCTGCTGCTGGTGTATCTGCTGCTGGTGATGCTGATCCCCCAGTTGGTAAACAGCATCGCGGTGCTGATCAACAACGCCGAGAGCTACTACAATCAGATCTATAACTGGATAAACGGCCTGCTCAACGGGGACAGCGAGATCGGGCAGTGGGCTTCCAATATCATCGACCGGTACTATGACAACGCCCTGGATTTCCTCCAGGACAAGATCCTGCCCTGGGCCCAGTCCATGCTGACCAGCCTGTCCGGCGGCATCTGGAGCGGCATCTGGAGCGTGGTGAGCTTCCTGAAGAACCTGATCATCGGCATCATCGTGTCGGTGTACATGCTGGCCATGAAGGAGAAGAGCGCCGCCCGCTGCTGCAAGGTGGTCTACGGCACCTTCCGGGAGGACCAGGCCCGCACCATCATCCGGGCCACCCGCAAGGTGGACTACATCTTCTCCGGCTTCGTCCGGGGCAAGCTGCTGGATTCGCTGATCATCGGCATCCTGTGCTTCATCGGCTGCTCGATTCTGGATATACCCTACACGCCCCTGGTCAGCGTGTTCATCGGTGTGACCAACGTGATCCCCTTCTTCGGCCCGGTCATCGGCGCCATCCCCAGCGCGTTTCTGATCTTGCTGGTGAACCCCCTGAAGTGCCTGATCTTTATCATCTTTATCCTGGTACTGCAGACTCTGGACGGCTACGTTATCGGGCCCAAGATCCTGGGCGGCTCCACCGGCATGTCCAGCTTCTGGGTGGTGGTGGCCATCCTGGTGGGTGGCGGCTTCGGCGGCCTGCTGGGTATGTTCCTGGGCGTGCCCCTCTGTGCCTGCCTCCGGGCGCTGATCAAGTATCTCATCGACCGGCGGCTGCGTCAGCGGAATAAGCCGGTGGAGGCCGGCGCCTACGTGGATCGGGACAGAGAGCCGGATCCCGTCCCACCGGAGGAAACGGAATAAGACCGAAGAAGTCCGCCCCGTCCGGGCGGACTTCTTTTCTGTCCACTTATCCGGTCCCCTTGCAAAAGAGAGGGAAATGTGATACAGTGCGCACGGACTGTTTGCCGTCCGAACAAAAAAATGACCGCCGGAAGGGCGGAGCGGGAAGGAACGACTATGACACCGGAACAGCTGGAAAAGGTAAAGAATTTCGTCAGTATCAGCGATACGTTTAATATCTGGAACAATCTGGAGCTGACAGATGTGGGTGACGGCACGGCTACCATCGAGGTGCCCATCACGCCCAACAGCCTGAACTCCTGGAACACGCCCCACGGCGGCCTGCTCTTCGCCATGGCCGACGTGGCCTGCGGCGTGGCCGCGGTGTCGGCGCGGATGGAGAAGTGCGTCACGGCCAGCGCCAGTATCGACTACATCGCCGCCGCCGGCAGCACCGGGCGGCTGAAGGCGGTGGCGCGAGTGCTGCGCTCCGGCCGGAAGCTCTGCTTCTGCGCCGCCGAGGTGCGGGACGACAAGGGCACGCTGCTGAACCGTCTGAACACCACCATGTATTATACCGGCATGAAGTTGGAATGATAGAAGGGTGAACAAAAGCCGGCGGATCCGGCAGGGAGGAGCGCCATGAGAGAGTTGCTTTTGCGCTATCAAAAACGGCATATCTGGCTGCTGTGTGTCCTGCTGATCCTGGCGGCGTATTTCGGCCTGCGGGGCAACAAGGCGCTGATGAACGCCGTGGCCGACCACGTGACCACACCCTTCAAGAGCGGCATGGCCCGGCTGTGCAGTCTGACGGAGGTCTCCGTAGCGGAGGTGATCTATATCACCCTGGGCTCGCTGGCCATCTTTTATACCGCCAATTTCCTGCGGGCGCTGTTTACCCAGCCCCGGAGAGGGGAGACGGTATACCGTTTCCTACTGACGGCGGTCTGCGTGGGCCTGACCTTCTACGCCGGCTTTTGCCTGCTGTGGGGCATCAACTACCACACCGACAGCTTCCAGGACCGTACCGGCATCCATGCCCGGCAGGGGACGGTGGAGGAGGTGCGCCTCTTGACGGAGCGGTTTGCCGCGGAGCTGACCGCCGCCGCCGGCACGGTGCCCCGGGACGCCGACGGCACCTTCCGCGCCGATCGCCGGGCGATCATCCGCACCGGACCCACCGTGTATGAAAACGCCTACGAGGCCTTTCCCACCCTGCGCAGGCAGGACGTGGCCCCCAAGGCCTTCGCCTGCTCGGGCTTCATGACCGCCATGGACTTCACTGGGTTTTACTTCCCCTTCACCGGCGAGGCCAACGTGAACATGGATTCCCCGGCGGCCTTTCTGCCCTCCACCGTGGTCCACGAGATGGCCCACCAGCGGCAGATCGCCTCGGAGCAGGAGTGCAACTTCGTGGCCATCGTCGTATCCACCATGAGCGACGATCCCCTGTACCGCTATTCCGGCTGGCTCATGGGCTACGTCCATCTGTCCAACGCCCTCTACCGCAGCGACAGGGAGGCCTGGCAGACGATCCGGGACAGCCTGCCGGCGGAGGTGGTAGCGGATATCCACGCCAACAACGCGTTTTGGGCCGCCAAGCACACGAAATTCACCGACGTCAGCCAGAAGGTCTACGACTCCTTCATCAAGACCAACGGAGACCCCAACGGCGTTCAGAGCTACGGCATGGTGGTGGACCTGCTGCTGGCTTACTATGGATCCTGAATAAAAAATCCCGCCGGGAGGGCGGGATTTTTTGTTGCTGTTTACAGACCCAGACCGGGGATGTTCAGGCCGCCGGTCAGAGCGCCCATGGAGCTGTTCATGGCCTCATCCGCCTGGCGCAGCGCCTCGTTGACGGCGGAGATGATCAGATCCTGCAGCATCTCCACGTCGTCGCCGTCCACGGCCTCCGGCTTGATGACCAGATCCGTCAGTTCCTTCTTGCCGTTCACCATGGCCTGCACCACGCCGCCGCCCACCGAGGACGTAAAGGTGCGGCTCTCCACCTCTTCCTGGGCCTTGGCCATCTCCTGCTGCATCTTCATCAGCTTCTGCTGCATCTGCTGCTGTTGGCGCATCATGCCGGAGCCGCCGGTGAAGCCGCCTCTTGCGCTGTATCCCTTTGCCATAATAACGTCTCCTTTATCGTTAGTTTACTTGATTTTGAAATGGTCCAGCAGGCTGCCGCTGCGCACCAGCTCGTCCAGCCGGTCGCCGGAGGCCGGTTCGGCGGGAGCGGCGGGCGAGGGGGCCGGCGTCTCCGCCGGGGAGGCCTTGACCGCCGGCGTGATTACCGGGGCGGGCTTGCCCACCGTCAGGTCTACCCGGACGTCCTGCCCGACGGCGGCGGAGGTGACCTCCCGCAGCACCGTCAGCACGGTGTCGTTATTGAGGGAATCCCGGACGAAATCGTTGTTGCAGTATACCGTCAGCACACCGTTCCCCAGCACGCCCTTGGCCATGTTGAGAAAGACCCGGTGATTCACCGGCAGGCGGCCCTTGTACTGATTGAGGAGCTGATCCCACACTCCGGTGTCGGCGGAGACCGAGGAGGGCGCGGCGGTTTTGGGGCTCGCCGGGCGCTTTGGCTGGCGGACGGGCTCATCGGGTACGTCAAAGACACGCTCCCGGCCGGCCGGTTCCTCCTGCAGGGGGGGTTCCTCCGGCAGAGGGGGCTCATCGTCGTAACGGGGCATCTCCCGGGCCGGGGCCGCGGGCCGGTGCGCCGCCTTTTGGGGGGCGGGTGCCGGGGCGGGGACGCCGTTTCGGCACTGCTCCTCCAGCCGCTCGATCCGCTGTGTCAGCGCAGTGAGATCTCCGCTGAGACTCTCGTCGCACAGCTTCAGCAGGCACAGCTCCGCGTCCGTCCGGGGATGGAAGCTGTCCGGCAGGGCGGCGCAGCAGGCCTGGAGGGTGGAGGTGAGGTAGAGGAAGCGGTGCATGGACTGATCCCGGCCCAGCTCCGCCAGGGACCTGCGGTCATAGAGACCGGTCAGCAGGGCGGCGCCGCCCTCCGGGGCGGCCTTCATGATGGTCAGATCGCGGCCCAGGTCGCTGAGCTCGCCCAGAGTGGCGGCCACGTCCTTGCCACCGCGATACAGCTTGTCGAAGAGAGACAGCGCACCGGCCGTATCCCGGCCCAGCACGCAGCGCATCAACTCCATGGTCTGAACGCTGCCGGCCAGACCCAGCACGTCCAGCACGGCGGCGCTGTCCAGCCTGCCCTCCACCACGCGGCACTGGTCCAGCAGACTCAGGGCGTCCCGGAGGGCGCCGTTGGCCATCCGGGCCAGGATCTCCGCGCCGTCGTCCGTCAGATCGATGGACTCGGCCCGGGCGATGGTGCGAAGCTGCTGCTCCATGTCGCGGGGCAGGATGCGCTTGAAGGCAAAGCGCTGGCAGCGGGAGAGAATGGTGGCGGGGACCTTGTGGAGCTCCGTGGTGGCCAGGATGAACATCAGATGCGCCGGCGGCTCCTCCAGGATCTTCAGCAGGGCGTTGAAGGCGGCGGTGGACAGCATGTGCACCTCGTCGATGATATAGACCCGCTTTTTGAGAACAGAGGGAGTGTAGACCGCCTCTTCGCGCAGGGCGCGGACCTGATCCACGCCGTTGTTGCTGGCGGCGTCCAGCTCCGTCACGTCCAGAGCGCGGCCCTCGTCGATGGCGCGGCAGGCCTCGCACTGGCAACAGGGGGCGCCGTCGATGGGGTTCAGGCAGTTGATGGCCTTGGCCAGGATCCGGGCGCAGGTGGTCTTGCCAGTGCCGCGGGTGCCGGTGAAGAGATAGGCGTGGGCGGTGCGGCCCTCGGCCACCTGCCGCCGCAGCGTATCGGTGATATGGGCCTGCCCCACCACCTCGCTGAAGGTCTTGGGCCGCCATTTGCGATACAGCGCCTGATACATCCCGGCACCTCCCTTTGTAGAAATCATTACGTCACAGACCTTGCGCCCGCAAAATGACGCTCCTCCGCATGAAGCCACAGAGCCGGCGCCCTCGCGGCACATGGATGGTCCCTCTTAATGCTGCTCGGTTCCCCGCCTGACATGATTCGTGGGTATCCATTGCGCGAGACCGGCTCCGCAGCTGCATGCGGAGGAGCTGTCGTGCAAATTATTGTACTACAATTTGCCGCCCTTGGCAACAGAAAAATCTGCCCTTATGCGCCCGCGATCAGGTTATAGGCCCGGCGGGTGCTGTTGAAGCGGATCAGGAAGATCACGGCGGCCACAAAGGCCACGATCAGGCAGATCAGAGCCAGGGGTGCCAGAATGACCAGAGCCTGGGCAGCCAGCGCGCAGATCACGTACAGCTTCCAGACCTTCATCAGCCCGTCCTGCCCCAGGGAGACGCCCCGGTTGCGCTCAATGTCGGCAATGCCCTGAATGACCAGATAACTGACGTAGAAGGAGACCAGCGTGGCAGCCAGACCCAGCACCCAGCCAATGATGCCCAGCTTCGTATCGCCCATGAAGATCTCCAGGAGCCAGAGGACGCCGGTATAGACCGCCATGCCCAGGCACCAGGGCTTGGCCAGGGGAAAGTGTTCGCCCTCCTCGGTCAGATCGTTCAGCCCGGCATAGATCAGGCAGTAGCCGGCCCAGTCCGGGAAGATGTTCAGTGTGTGACCGTTGAGGTTGAGATTGAAATTGACAAAGATCAGCAGAAAACCAAAGAACAGTTTATCCATGGAAACGCCTCCTTTGTGGAAGAGATTATCGTTATTTTATCATGCCCCGCACACGGGGTCAAGATACGAAACGGGCCGGTGATCGACACCGGCCCGTTTTCACGTTCAGGAGATCAGAGCTTCCGATGGGAGGAAAAGTATTCCCGCGTCAGCTTCGCCACCACGGGGCTCAGCAACATGAGGGCAATCAGGTTGGGGATAGCCATGAGGCCGTTCAGCGTGTCGGCTATGGCCCAGGCCAGGGACAGCTTGATGCTGGAGCCGATGACCACGAAGACCACGAACAGCGCCAGGAAAATGCGGGTGACCCGGGGACCGGCCAGAAACTCCCAGCAGCGGACGCCGTACAGGCCCCAGCTGAGGATGGTGGACAGGGCAAACATACTCAGACATACGGCCACGATCAGGGCCGGGAGGGGGCCGCCGAACGTGGAGTGGAAACCGTTGATGGTCAGCTGTGCGCCGGTATCCACACCGTAAGAGATGGTGTCCACGCCGTTGCCCAGCAGAACCACCAGCGCCGTCACGGTGCAGACCACGATGGTATCCATGAACACCTCAAAGATGCCGTACAGGCCCTGCTGGACGGGGTGATTCACGTCGGCGGCAGCATGGGCCATAGGGGCCGAACCCAGACCGGCCTCGTTGGAGAAGATGCCCCGGCCCACGCCTTTCTGTATCACTGTGCGGATGCTCACGCCGGCCAGACCGCCGGCAGCGGCGGCGGGGTTGAAGGCACCCCGGAAGATGGCGGCAAAGGCGGCGGAGAGGGCGGCGGCGTGGATCACGATAACCGCCAGAGCGGCGCCGATATACAAAACCGCCATGGCGGGAACCAGCAGGGCGCACACGTCGGCGATGCGGGTCATGCCGCCCAGTAGCACCACAGCCACGATGACGGCGCAGATCACACCAACCACCAGGGAGATGAGACGCTGATCGGCGGCGTCAGTGGGGACGAACCGGGCCACGGCGGCGTTGACGGTGGAGGCGATGGTGTTGACCTGGGTCATGTTGCCGATGCCGAAGCAGGCCAGGCCGCCCAGCAGGGCAAAGAGCCGGGCCAGCCATGTCCAGCGGCGACCCAGACCGTTTTTGATGTAGTACATGGGACCGCCCACCCAGTCGCCTTTGGCGTTGCGCTCCCGGTACCGGATGGCCAAAGTGACCTCGGAGTACTTGGTGCACATGCCCAGCAGGGCCGACAGCCACATCCAGAACACGGCGCCGGGACCGCCGATAGCGATGGCGCCGGAGACGCCGGCGATGTTGCCGGTGCCGATGGAGGCGGCCAGGGCGGTGCACATGGCTTTGAAGGGGGAAATGGAGCCTTGAGCAGCGGTGTTTTTCTGGAAGGCCCGGCCGATGGTGTTTTTCAAAGCGTGGACGAAGTGGGTGAACTGGGGGAATCGGGTGAGAACGGAGAGCAGCAGACCTGCGCCCAGAATCAGGAGCATGGCCGGCGCACCCCAGACGATGCCGTTGAGCCATTCGTTGGCGGTTTCGATCCAGGTGATAAAAGATTCCATTGGGTGCCTCCTTGAGAGAGTATGTCAGGGGAAATTCGGCGGGACCCGGCACGAAAGATGGAGGCATTATATAGGAATCCGAAAACAAAAAGAAAGAGAATTCTGCGAAATTATTCCGAATTGTAAACTTTGACGACTTTTCAGAGGGGCTCTTGCATTTTGGAAAAAAGCATTTATAATAAATAAGTTAGAAATTCATTATGTCGTGCCGAAACCGGCACAGACGGGGAAAAGAAGGTATATTTGTATGACAACAATTGACATCGTATCCGGCTTCCTGGGCGCAGGCAAGACCACCCTCATCAAGAAGATGCTCTCCGAGGCCTATCAGGGTGAGAAGCTGGTGCTCATCGAGAACGAGTTCGGCGAGATCAGCATCGACGGCGGCTTCCTGAAGGATTCCGGCGTGCAGATCAGCGAGATGTCCTCCGGCTGCATCTGCTGCTCCCTGGTGGGCGATTTCGCCACCGCTCTGAAGGACGTGAAAAACCAGTTCCAGCCCGACCGCATCCTTATCGAGCCCTCCGGCGTGGGCAAGCTCAGTGACGTGATCGTGGCGGTGGAGGATACCGTCAAGGACGTGCCGGACATGAAGCTCAACAGCTTTGTCACCGTGGCCGACGCCGGCAAGGTGAAGGTCTATATGAAGAACTTCGGCGAGTTCTACAACAACCAGATCGAGTCCGCCGGCACCATCATCCTCTCCCGCACCCAGAAGATCAGCCAGGAGAAGCTGGAGGCCGCCGTGGCCCTGCTCCGGGAGAAGAATCCCGACGCCGCCATCCTGACCACCCCCTGGGACCAGCTGGACGGCAAGACCATCCTCTCCGCCGTGGAGAAGATCTCCCTGGCCGACGAGATGCTGGCCAAGATGCGTGCCGAACACGAGGCCGAGGAGGCCGAGCACGAGCATCACCATCACGACCATGACGAGGAGCACGAGCATCACCACCACGATCACGACGAGGAGCATGAGCACCACCATCATCACCACGACGGCGAGGAGTGCGACGATCCCCACTGCGCCTGCCACCATCACCATCATCACGCCGACGAGGTGTTCACCAGCTGGGGCGTGGAGACGGTGAAGCACTATACCGAGAGCGACGTAAACGCCATCCTTGCCGCTCTGGACAGCGGCGACTACGGCGCCATCCTCCGGGCCAAGGGCATCGTGCCCGCCGAGGACGGCAAGTGGATCCACTACGACTACGTGCCCGCCGAGCACGAGGTGCGCTTCGGCCCGGCGGACTACACCGGCCGGATCTGCGTCATCGGCTCGGAGCTGAAAGAGGACAAGCTGAAAGAGCTGTTCAGACTGTAAGGAGAGAAGCGAGACCCCATGGATATTCCTGTTTATCTGATTGCCGGATTTCTGGACGCCGGCAAGACCAACTTCATCAACGGCATCCTCCAGGACGGCTTCGCCGCGGAGGACCGGACGCTGCTGATCTCCTGCGAGGAGGGCGAGGAGGAGTACGATCCCAAGGTTCTGGACAACGTGTTCACCTATAAGATCGACGACCCCGAGCAGATGACGCCCGACTTCTTCAAGAAGCTGGAGAAGCAGTATCGCCCCAAGCAGGTCATCATCGAGTACAACGGCATGTGGATGATCGAGCCCCTGTACCGCAGCGGCCTGCCCGCCAACTGGATCCTCTATCAGATCATGACCCTGGTGGACGCCAACACCTTTGAGATGTACGTCAAGAACATGGGCCAGCTGATGATGGAGAAGATCACCAACGCGGACATGCTGATCTTCAACCGCTGCAACGAGGAGCTGCGCGCCGCCCTGCGTGCCCGGAACCTCCGCATGGTGAACCGCCGGGCCGACATCTATCTGGAGAACGCCGACGGCACCAGCGAGGAGTACGTTACCGAGGACATGACCCCGTTTGATCTGTCCGACGGCAAGCTGGACGTGCCGGACGACGACTACGGCATCTGGTACGTAGACCTGATGGACCATCCCGACCGCTACGACGGCGTGGTCGTCACCTTCAAGGCCCTGATGTGCCACTCCAAGAAGTTTAAGGGCACCGACGTGCCCGGCCGCTTCGCCATGGTCTGCTGCGAGAACGACATGCAGTTCCTGGCATTGGTTGCCAAGGGCAAGGGCATGGAAAAGTTCAAGGACCGGGAGTGGGTGGAAATCACCGCCACCGTCAAAAAAGAGCAGTCTCCCGCCTATCAGGGGGAGGGCCCGGTGCTGTACGTCAGCAAGGTGGGCTACTGCCAGAAGCCCAAACAGGAAGTTGTGTCTTTCTGAAACGCGTGAAAAAAGAGAGCCATGCAAATGGCTCTCTTTTTTATTCGATCTCGATGTTCTGCGCGTCACTGCGGCGCAGAGCGATCACGGTGTCCAGCACCCCGTAGGCCACCGGATCGCCGAAGGGGCTCTCCTGCAGCGCGGTGACAAGAGCGCCGGGGATAAAGCCCAACTCCTGCATTCTGGTGCGCTTGACGCCGTTGAGAGATACTGCCGTGACGCGGGAGCTCTGCCCCACGCCCAGTTGCGCCAATGTTCTTGCCATAGGGTGTGACCTCCTTCGCCGCTGGGTCATTCTATGCGGCGGAGGAGCCATGGGGTTACAGCCAGCTCTGATCGAAGCCATACGGCAGCAGCTCCCGCAGGGCAAACTTCTTTGCCTCGCCCTTGCCATTGAGGCAGATCACCTCGATCTCCGGGGCGAACTCCATCATCACCTGGCGGCAGGTGCCGCAGGGGACGCAGTAGTCCTCGGACCGACCGGCGATGGCGATGCGGACAAAGTCCCGGTGCCCCTCGCTGACGGCCTTGACGATGGCGGTGCGCTCGGCGCAGATGGTGGCGCCGTAGGCGGCGTTTTCAATGTTGCAGCCGGTGAACACGGTGCCGTCGCTGCACTCCAGGGCGGCGCCCACCGGAAAATGGGAGTAGGGGATATAGGCCATGTCCAGCATATCGATAGCCTTCTGGCACAGTTCCTTTTCGGTCATGGAAAGGTCCTCCTTCAAAAAGAGATGGAAAAAAGGGCGGCAAATGCCGCCCTTTTATTGTAACGGGAACGGGTCGGTTCGTCAAGTGACGGGAAGCCTATCCCAGCTCCGCCTGGCCGGTATAGAGCTGATAGTAGCGGCCGTGCTGATCCAGCAGGTGGCGGTGGTCGCCCCGCTCGATGATCTGACCCTGCTCCAGCACCAGGATGGCCTGGGCATTGCGGACGGTGGAGAGGCGGTGGGCGATGACGAACACGGTGCGGCCCTCCATCAGGGAGTCCATGCCCTTCTCGATGAGCTTCTCGGTGCGGGTGTCGATGGAGGAGGTGGCCTCGTCCAGAATCAGCACCGGGGGATCGGACACCGCCGCCCGGGCGATGGCCAGCAGCTGCCGCTCACCCTGGCTCAACGAGCCGCCGTTGTCGGTGAGGACGGTGTCGTAGCCTTGGGACAGGTGGCGGATGAAGGTGTCGGCGTTGGCCAGACGGGCCGCGGCCCGGACCTCCTCATCCGTGGCGTCCAGCTTGCCGTAGCGGATGTTGTCGGCCACGGTGCCGGTGAAGAGGCGGGTCTCCTGGAGCACGATGCCCAGAGACCGGCGGAGGGATTCCTTGCGGATCTCCTTGACGTCGATGCCGTCGTAGGTGATGGTGCCGTGCTGCACGTCGTAGAACCGGTTGATCAGGTTGGTGATGGTGGTCTTGCCGGCGCCGGTGGAGCCCACAAAGGCGATCTTCTGGCCCGGCTCGGCCCACAGCGACACGTCGTGGAGCACCGTCTTGTCGTCGGTATAGCCGAAGTCCACGTTGTGGAACCGCACGTCGCCCCGCAGCTCCACCAGGGTGCCGTCGGGCCGCTTCCAGGCCCAGTAGCCGGTGCGGCGATCGGTCTCGGTGAGGGTGTCTCCGTTCTTCTCCACCCGGACGATGACGGTATCGCCCTCGTCCACCTCGGGCTGTTCCTCCATGACGGCGAAGATACGTTCTGCGCCGGCCACGGCGGCCAGGATCACGTTGACCTGCTGGCTGATCTGGGCCACGGGCTGGGACACCTGGCGCACGTACACCAGATAGGCGCCCAGGGAGCCCACGTCCAGGAGACCCGCCAGCGCCAGGAGACCGGCAAAGCAGGAGGTGACGGCGTAGTTGATGCGGCTCAGGTTGGCCATGGCGGGCATCATGGCTCCGGCATAGGCCTGGGCCGTGGTGGCGGCGTCGCGGTAGGCCACGTTCAGCTCGCTGAAGTGGGCCACGGCCTTTTTCTCGTGGTTGAAGACCTTGATGACCTTCTGCCCCTCGATCATTTCCTCGATATAGCCGTTGACGGCGCCGAGACTGCTCTGCTGGCGCTGGAAATTGGTGCGGCTCCTGCCGCCCACGAACTTCACCACGAAGCCCATCATCAGCAGGAAGAACACGGTGACCAAGGTCAGCGCCCAGTTCAGCACGAACATCATGATGAGGGTGCCGATGAAGGTCAGAATGTTGGACAGGATGCTGGCCAGGGAGTTGTTGATGAGCTCGCTGACGGTGTCGATGTCGTTGGTAAAGCGGCTCATGAGATCGCCGGACTGGTGGCCGTCAAAGTACTTCAGGGGCAGGGTCTGCAGCTTGTTGAACAGGTCCTGCCGCATCGTGGCCACCGTCTGCTGGGAGATGTGGACCATGATGCGGGCATAGGCGTAGGAACAGGCGGCGCTGACCAGGAACATGCCGCCCATGAGGACCAGCGCCCTGAAAAGACCGGCAAAGTTGCCGGGGATGATATAGTCGTTGATGACGGGCTTGAGCATATAGCTGGCGGCGATGCTGCCCAGGGAGCTGAGCACTAGGCAGATCATGACGATCACCAGCTGGAATTTATACTTGCCCACATATTTGAGCAGCTTGGACACGGTGCCCTTCAGGTCCTGGGGACGCTGATAACCGTGGCCCTGGCGGCCGTGAGGCCCGCTCTTCGGACGGGAATTGCTGTTGTTCTCAGCCATCGATGCTCACCCCTTCCTGCTGGGATTGGTAGACCTCGCGGTAGATCTGGTTTTGGGCCATCAGCTGGTCGTGGGTACCCGCGCCGGAGATCTTTCCGTCGTCCAGGACGATGATGAGATCGGCGCCCATGACGGAGGTGATGCGCTGGGCGATGATCAGCTTGGTGGTGCCGGGGAGGGTGGCGCGCAGTCCGGCGCGGATCTTCGCGTCGGTGGCGGTGTCCACGGCGGAGGTGCTGTCGTCCAGGATCAGAATCTTCGGCTTGCGGAGGATGGCCCGGGCGATGCACAATCGCTGCTTCTGCCCGCCGGAGACGTTTGTGCCGCCCTGCTCGATGCGGGTGTCGTAGCCCTCCGGCATCTTGTCGATGAACTCGTCGGCGCAGGCGACGGCGCAGGCCTCACGCAGCTCTTCGTCGGTGGCGTCGGCCCGGCCCCAGCGGAGGTTTTCGGCGATGGTCCCCGAGAAGAGGGTGTTCTTCTGGAGCACCACGGCGCAGCCGTCCCGGAGGGCCTCCATGGTGTATTCCCTCACGTCGTGACCGCCCACGGACACGCTGCCCGCCGTGGCCTCGTACAGCCGGGGGATCAGGCTCACCAGCGTGGTCTTGGCGCTGCCGGTGCCGCCCAGGATGCCCACCGTCATGCCGCTGCGGATGTCCAGACTGACGTCATCCAGGTTCCAGGCCTCGGCGGTGGGATGATACTTGAAGTAGACGTGATCGAAGCGGATGGAGCCGTCGGTCACCGCCAGCGCCGGGTCGGCCTGGGCGTCGGTAATCTCCGGCCGCTCATCCAGCACCTCGATGATGCGCTTGGCGCAGGCGATGGAACGGGTCAGCATCATCAGCACCATGGAGACCATCATCAGGCTCATGAGGATCTCGCTGGCGTAGGTGAAGAAGGCGATCAGCTTGCCGGAGAGCATCATGCCGCTGTAGACGTAGTGACCGCCGATCCACATGACGGCCACGATGGTGCCGCCCATGATCAGCATGATGAAGGGCATGAAGGTGATGACGAAGCTGAAGGCCCGCATGGCGGTATCCCGCAGGCTCTCGTTGCGCTGGGCGTATTTCTCCCGCTCCCGGTCCTCCCGGACGAAGGACTTGACCACCCGGATGGCGTTCAGGTCCTCCTGGACCACCAGGTTCACGTCGTCGGTGCGCTGCTGCAGGGCGGTGAAGAAGGGCCCTACGTGGGTGACCACGATGGCCACGCCGATGAGCAGCAGGGGAATGGATACCAGGAACACCTGACTCAAGGGCAGGGAGATCCGCAGGGCCATCACCAGCGCCGTGATCAGCATCACCGGAGCCCGGACGAAGATGCGCATGCTCATCATCAGCGTCACCTGCATGGAGGCCACGTCGTTGGTGAGGCGGGTGATGAGGGAGGCGGTGGAGAAGTGCTCGATATTGGAGAAGCTGAACCGCTGCACATGCTCATATTCCGCCTGGCGCAGCTGGGCGCCGAAGCCCATGCCGGCTCTGGCGGCGAACAGGGCGGCGCCCACGCCGCCGGCCAGGGCGGCCAGCGCCAGCAGGATCATTTTCAGCCCAGTCAGCAGGATATAGCCGCGGTCGCCGGAGGCGATGCCGACGTCCACCACGTCACTCATGACCCGGGGCAGCATCAGCTCCAGCACGGCCTCCATAATGGAGCACAGAATGCCGCCCAGGATCCACAGGCGGTAGCCTTTGGTATAGGGCAGGAGCTTTTTGATCATTCCGCGTCCTCCTCTCTCAGATTGTGGGCTACCCGGAGGAGATAGCTCTTCAGCGTGTCCAGCTCTTCGGGGGTGAAGCCCCGCTCCATCCGGTCCTCCACCTCGTGGGCCACTCGGATCATGTCGTCATAGAAGTGGACGCCCTCCTCCGTCAGCGTCAGGATGCGGTAGCGTCCGTCCGTCTTGCTGGTGGTGCGCCGAAGAAGGCCCTTTTCCTCCAGCCGGTCCACGATGCCGTTCACCGTGGAGGGCTTGACCATGAGGAATTGCTCCAGCATCTTCTGGGTCACCTCACCGGTCTGCTTGTGGAGATAGATCAGGGTCCGGCTCTGCATGGGGGATACGTCATACTGCCGCAGCATCCGGCCCATCAGCTTCTGGGCCTGGTGATCGCAGTAGCCCATCAGCGGCCCGAAATGGGGCGGTACGCAGGGACAGGATCGGTCCATCCGGACACCTCCTTTTCAAATAATTTGCACGCTAAAAGTTAGCGTGCTAAATAATAACATGTTCCCGCCATACCGTCAAGAGGAAAAAACTGGATACGGTGTAAACAAATTGTGAATAGTTTGGCAAACTGATTGACGGGCGCGGCGGGGCATAGTAAAATAAGACCGTAAGGAATGATGACCATTTATTCTACTCTCTCCTTTTGCAAAAAGCAGACGACTGATCCAGTCGTCTGCTTTTTGTGTTAGATGGGACTCCCAATGGTGTATTGGGCGTTGAGAAGCAGGTAGAACTGCGGGAAAAGGCGCATCAGGTTCCACAGCCCGATGCCCAGCAGACCGTTCTGCGCCGCCAGATCCAGCTTGGCCTGGGCGCTGCGGGCGTCCTCGAACCAGACCTCGTGGTCCCGGCCGCCCTCCCGGTAGCGGAACCAGGGGGCCTGGGACACGGGGTCAAATTGTATTTCCGCGCCGTACTGCCGGGCCAGGGCCAGCGCCGCCTGGGGGGAGAGGGAGGTGGCCCGGGTGACGCCCCGCTGGTAGGGCAGGGGCCAGTCGTAGCCATAGGTGGGCACCCCCAGCAGGATCTTCTCCCGGGGGATCACCGACAGGGCGTAGTCCAGCACCCGCTGCACCTGGGGCAGGGGCGCCACCGCCAGAGGCGGACCGTAGGTATAGCCCCACTCGTAGGTCATCAGCAGCACCGCGTCCGCCGCCCGGCCCAGGGCCGGATAGTCGTGTCCCTCATACAGCAGGCCCGGCTGGTCGCCGCTGGACTTGGGTGCCAGGGCCACCACCACGGGATAGCCGTACTGGTTCAGCCGCTGCTCCAGGGCGGCGATAAAGGCGGCGTAGGCCCCGGCCAGTGCGCCGGGCAGGAACTCGAAGTCCACGTCCAGACCCCGATAGCCCTTTTGGAGCATGGTCTGCTCCACGTTCTGGATCAGCAGGGCCTGCCGCTCCGGATCGGCCAGGATCTCCTCGGCCAGAGGGCTGCTGAAGGTGCCCATCTCCGTCAGGGTGGACAGGTGCATCCAGGGCGTCACTCCATACTGGGCAGCCGCCTCCAGAAGCCGTTCGTCCCCCAGGGGCACCAGCTGTCCCGCGGCGGTGATGCCGTAGGTAAAGGGGGTCAGATGCGTCAGGTAGGGCAGCTGCTGTTCCAGCACTATCTGGGGGATGAAGGGGTAGGCATAGCCATTCACCGCCAGGGTGCCCCGATTCTCCTCCTCCAGGGAGATCACCAGCTCCTGCCCGGGTTGAAGGGCGGCCTGGCCCAGAAGGAAATAGTTGTTCCGCAGCAGGGTCTGGGTCGTGGTGCCGTAGCGCCGGGCGATGCCGAAGAGGGATTCGCCGGGGGATACGGTATGGGTCTGGGTGGGGAAGAGCACCACCAGCGCCTGGCCCACCGCCAGCTGTCCCGATTCCGGCAGCTGATTCTGCTGCTGTAAAAGCCGGGGGGATACGCCGTAGGTCGCGGCGATGGATGCTACCGTCTCCCCGACGGAAACCACGTGGATCGTCATTTGCAACACCTCGGTAAAGGGTATGCCCCGCCCGGTCAGAACATTCACGCCGCCCACGGCATAGAATGGCGCAACATCGAGAGGAGGGCGGCAGTATGGAGGAATATACGGTGGCGCTGGCAGGAAACCCCAACGTGGGCAAGTCCACCCTGTTCAATGCGCTGACGGGCCTGCGCCAGCACACGGGAAACTGGCCGGGAAAGACGGTGGAGCTGGCCCAAGGGGTGTATAAGAGCGACTCGTTTCGGCTGCGCCTGGTGGACCTGCCGGGTACATATTCTCTGCAGGCCGACTCACCGGAGGAGCAGGTGGCGGGGGAGTTCATCCGCTCCGGGGAGGCGGACGTGACGCTGGTGGTGGCTGACGCCACCTGCCTGCGCCGGAGCCTCCACCTGGCGGTGCAGGTGCGGCAGATGACGCGGCGGATGGTGCTGTGCGTCAATCTGATGGACGAGGCGGAGCGGCGGGAGATCCAAATAGACCTGCGGCGGCTGAGCCTGGCCCTGGACGTCCCGGTGGTGGGCACCTCCGCCCGCAGCGGGCAGGGACTGACGGCGCTGTGTGAGACGCTGGTCATGGCGGCCGCATCGCCGGAGCGGGAGGACCGCTGGCACGTCACCTATGACCCGGCGGTGGAGAAGGCCGTCGCCGCCATGGCGCCTCTGTCCCGGGACGCTGCGCTGCTGCGCCTGATGGAGGAGGGAGACGGCGGGCAGAGATTGCGGGATCACGTCATCGCTGCCCAGATGGGCCGGGCGGAGGCCATCGCCGACGCCTGCGTCCGGCGCGACAATACCCGGGCCGACCGGCGGGACAGGCGGCTGGACAGAGTGCTGACCTCCCGGAGGACCGGAATCCCGGCCATGCTGCTGCTGTTGGCCGGGGTGTTCTATCTGACCATCTGGGGGGCCAACTACCCCTCGGCACTGCTGAGCCGGTGGCTCATGGGTCTGCAGGAGCCCCTGTCAAATCTGTTGGGCGGCGCTCCCCGGTGGCTGCGGGGGGCGCTGGTGGACGGTATGTACCGGACGGTGGCCTGGGTGGTGTCGGTGATGCTGCCGCCCATGGCCATCTTCTTTCCCCTGTTCACTCTGCTGGAGGATGCGGGACTGCTGCCACGGGTGGCCTTCAATCTGGACCGGTTTTTCCGCAGCGCCGGGGCCCACGGACGCCAGAGCCTGACCATGTGCATGGGCTTCGGCTGCAACGCCTGCGGTGTCACCGGCTGCCGCATCATCGACAGCCCCCGGGAGCGGCTGGTGGCCATGCTGACCAATGCCTTCGTGCCCTGCAACGGCCGGTTTCCCACGCTGATCGCGCTCATCTCCCTGTTTTTCTCGGCTGGGGCCACCACCTGGAGCCGGGCTCTGTCCGCCACGGTTGTGTTTCTTTTGATGATCGTCTTTGCCGTGGCCATGACGTGGCTGGCCTCCCGGCTGCTCTCCGGCACGGTGCTGCGGGGGGAGGCGTCCTCCTTCTCTCTGGAGCTGCCGCCCTACCGGATGCCCCGGATCGGCCAGGTGCTGGTCCGGTCCCTGCTGGACCGGACGCTGTTCGTTCTGGGCCGTGCGCTGACGGTGGCGGCCCCGGCGGGACTGGTGATCTGGGTACTGGCCAACGTCCATGTCGGGGGCGGCACGTTGCTGTCTCACCTCAGCGGCGCACTGGATCCCCTGGGGCGGCTGATGGGCCTGGACGGCATGATCCTGCTGGCCTTTTTGCTGGGATTTCCCGCCAACGAGATCGTTTTGCCGGCGCTGCTGATGGGGTATCTCCAGTCCGGCAGTCTCACGGCCTACGAGGGCCTGCCCCAGCTCCGCGAGATCCTGACGGCCCACGGCTGGACGGGACTCACCGCCCTGTGCACCATGCTGGTGTGCCTGCTGCACTTTCCCTGCGGCACCACCTGCCTGACCATCCGGCGGGAGAGCGGCAGCTGGCGGTGGACGGCGGTGGGCTTCCTGCTGCCCACGGTGATGGGCATCGTGCTGTGTATCCTGGTCAGCGGCGCGGCGCGGGTGCTGGGTATGTAGGCTGAGGGGACCTCACTTAAAAGCCCTCAGCCAGGATGGGATGGCAGCCGACTACAAGTCAGTCATGACTGTTCTCCCCGTCCATGAGATAGCCGTCGGAATCGTGAACGCGGCCGTTGCGGAGCATGTCCTGATAGCGGCTGTTGTCGTTGTCGCCGGTGAGGGTATCGCCCACGCCGTTCATCACGTCGCCGATACCGTTGCCCACGCTGTCCATGGCGTCGTCAACACCGTCGCCGATATCGCCCAGGATGCCGTTGCCGTTATTGTTGCCGGTGGTGGCGTTGCCGCTGCCGTTTCCGGTGCCGTTGTTGGTGCCGCCGGTGCCGCCGTAGCCGTCCACGGCGCTGTTGCCGTCGTCGCGGTTGGCGCCGTTGCCGCCGATGGTGCCGTTGCCGCCGTTGGAGCCGCCGTCGTAGTTGCCGGTCTCACCGTCGGGCTGCACGGCATAGGCGCTGGGCCGGGATTCGTCCACGGTCCGGTTGCTGCCGCTGCCGCAGCCGGTCATGCCGATCGTCAGCAGCGCCGCCAGGGCAAAAATGGTCCATTTCTGTCGCATAACTGTTTCCCTCCCATATGGTGTAATAAAAAGCTGCGTATGGCGCGTGGGACGCGCCATATGTAGCTTGGCCTGTTTATGGAGAAATAACCACTGCAACATCTGGTCATGGGGGAAAAAGCAGCCAGCCGCTGTTTTGGTTGCAATTCCGGAGGATTGCCGGTATAATACAGTATGCGCAAAACGTGCCGTACGATTTGAGGAAATAATTGTTTTATATAGAAGGGAGAAGCCGACATGCAAAAATTGGATAAGCAGTTCCATCTCCACTGCGTGGAGGGCGACGTGGGCCGCTACTGCATCCTGCCCGGTGATCCGGGCCGCTGCGCCCAGATCGCGGAGCATTTTGACGACGCCAAATTCGTTGTCAGCAACCGGGAATACACCATCTACACCGGCACTCTCCTGGGGGAGAAGGTCTCCGTCTGCTCCACCGGCATCGGCGGTCCTTCGGCGGCCATCGCCATGGAGGAACTCCACAACGTGGGCGCCGATACCTTCATCCGGGTGGGCACCTGCGGCGGCATCGACCTGGACGTGCGCAGCGGGGACGTGGTGATCGCCACCGGCGCCATCCGCTTTGAGCACACCAGCCGGGAGTACGCGCCCATCGAGTTTCCGGCTGTGGCCGACTTTGAGGTGACGACGGCGCTGGTCGCCGCGGCCAAAAAGCTGGGGATGAGCTATAAGACCGGCGTGGTGCAGTGCAAGGACTCTTTTTACGGACAGCACAACCCCAACCGCATGCCCGTCAGCTATGAGCTGTTGGAGAAGTGGGAGGCCTGGAAGCGTCTGGGCGTCAAGGCCAGCGAGATGGAGAGCGCTGCCCTGTTCGTGATAGCCAGCGCCCTGGGCTGCCGCTGCGGCTCTTGCTTCCACGTGATCTGGAATCAGGAGCGGGAGGCCGCCGGACTGGATCAGAACATGACGGAGAATACCTCCTCCGCCATCGCGACCGGCGTGGAGGCGCTGAAGCTGCTGATCGAGGCGGACCGGGCCAAGTGAACGAAAACACAAAAAGAAGCCAGCCGATTTCGGCTGGCTTCTTTTTGCGCCGTTTGGGGAGGCATCGAGACGGCCGTTGGGATCAGAGTATAAAAATTTTTTATATCGACAAGAAATATGTTGGAACATGGTGAATAAAATGCTGACAAAATGTAGACAAAATGGACATTTTACCATATGAGCCGACGATACCGGATCACGCGACGTTCTTCGGGAGCGAAGTGGTCAACGACCTGGCTACATTCAAAAAGCAGTGCACGGTGATCATCGCCAACAGATACGATCCATGTCTCGATGACGTATGTGATATTGTTTACACAAGAGACCTGTTCGGACGGGATTGATAGGGAAAGAGGTCGGAGGCCATTTGGCCCCGACCTCTTTATTGTGCCGTTCGGGAGCGGTATTCGGGCCTAAAGGGCGACTGGTGCAGCTGTATGGGGAGAACAGGTGAACGCGGCCGCTGTCTTTTCGGCCCGGGACAGCCTCTGCTTTTTTGCGCTGATTCAGCAAATTTTCACAATTTTCCTTTGCGTTATGGAGATGGATATAGTATAATATTTTCGTATATTTTGGGTTTCGCTCCGTGAAGTGATGCGCGGCGACTGCGAAACCGGGAGGGAGGGCGAAAATATTGGAAACTCCTTACGCCATTGAAATGCTGAACATCACCAAAAAGTTTCCCGGTATCATCGCCAACGACAACATTACCCTGCAGCTCAAACGAGGCGAGATCCACGCCCTGCTGGGTGAGAACGGCGCTGGCAAATCCACGCTGATGAGCGTGCTCTTCGGCCTCTATCAGCCGGAGGAGGGCATCATCAAGAAAGACGGCAAGGTCGTCAACATCAAGGACCCCAATGACGCCAACGCATTGGGCATCGGCATGGTGCACCAGCATTTCAAGCTGGTGGAATGCTTCACCGTGCTGGACAACATCATCATGGGCGTGGAGCCCACGAAGCACGGCTTTCTGCAGAAGGCCGAGGCCCGGAAAAAGGTCCTGGCCCTGTCGGAGCGCTACGGCCTGCGCGTAGATCCCGACGCCCTCATCGAGGACATCACCGTGGGTATGCAGCAGCGTACCGAGATCCTGAAGATGCTCTACCGCGACAATGAGATCCTCATCTTCGATGAGCCCACCGCTGTTCTGACTCCCCAGGAGATCGACGAGCTGATGGTCATCATGAAGAACCTGGCCAAGGAGGGCAAGTCCATCCTCTTCATCTCCCACAAGCTGGCGGAGATCATGGCCGTGGCGGATCGCTGCACCGTGCTGCGCAAGGGCAAGTACATCGGCACCGTGGAGACGTCAAAGGTCACCATGGAGGAGCTGAGCGCCATGATGGTGGGCCGCAACGTCAACTTCCACGTGGAGAAGAAGCCCGCCCAGCCCGGCGAGGTGATCCTGGACGTGGAGCACATGACCGTGGCCTCCAAGGTCCACAAGAACAACGCCGTCAAGGACGTTTCCCTGAAGGTGCGCCGGGGCGAGATCGTTTGCCTGGCCGGTATCGACGGCAACGGCCAGACGGAGTTCGTCTACGGCCTGACCGGACTGGAGCCGCTGGTGAGCGGCAAGATCAGCCTCTGCTGCAAGGACATCACCCACATGCCCATCCGCAAGCGCAGCATCATTGGCATGTCCCACATCCCGGAGGACCGCCACAAGCACGGCCTGGTGCTGGACTATACCCTGGAGGACAACCTGGTGCTCCAGCGGTACTTCGAGCCGGAGTTCACCAGCAAGGCGGGCTTCCTGCGCCGGGACAACATCCGCAAGTACGCCGAGAAGCTCATCGACGAGTACGACGTGCGCAGCGGACAAGGCCCCATTACCATCGCCCGAAGCATGTCCGGCGGCAACCAGCAGAAGGCCATCATCGCCCGTGAGATCGACAAGGATCCGGAGCTGCTGGTGGCCGTCCAGCCCACCCGCGGTCTGGACGTGGGCGCCATCGAGTTCATCCACAAGCAGCTGGTGGCCCAGCGTGACGCCGGCAAGGCGGTGCTGCTGGTGTCTCTGGAGCTGGACGAGGTCATGGACGTGCCCGACCGCATCCTGGTGATGTACGAGGGCGAGATCGTGGGCGAACTGGATCCCAAGACCACCACCCAGGAGGAGCTGGGCCTCTACATGGCCGGCGCCAAGAGAGATGAGGTGACGGTATGAAAAAGAACATCCTGAAAAACGACGGCGTCCAGTCCCTGATCGCCTCTCTGGTCTGCGTTGTGCTGGGTATGCTGATCGGCTACATCGTGCTGCTGTTCATCAATCCCACCGGCGCCGGTGAGGCCATCACCACCGTCATCAAGAATTTCCTGACCTACAGCAAGGGAGCCTCCAAACTCAAGTACCTGGGCAACACCCTGGTCAAGACGGCTCCGCTGCTGATGTGCTCCCTGGCGATCCTGTTCGCCTATAAGGTGGGCCTGTTCAACATCGGTGCCGCCGGACAGTACTGCGCCGGCGTGGCTCTGAGCCTGTACGCGGCTCTGGCCTGGCACTGGAACTGGGTGCTGTGCATGCTGCTGGCCGTCCTGGGCGGCGCGGTGCTGGGCGGCATCGTGGGACTGCTGAAGTCCTATTGCAACGTCAACGAGGTCATCTCCGGCATCATGCTCAACTGGATCACCCTGTATCTGACCAACATGCTGCTGACCCGGGTGAAGGAGGGCACCAGCCCCTATACCCTGGGCGTGGATAAGTACGCCGCCTCCTCGCTGATCCCGTCCCTGGGCCTGGGCAGCCTGTTCAGCAACAACAAATACGTGACCATCGCCATCCCCCTGGCCATTGTGATCGCCATCGTGGTGATGGTGGTGCTGAACAAGACCCGCTTCGGCTACGAGCTGAAGGCCACCGGCAACAACAAGAACGCCGCCAAATACTGCGGTATGGCGGAAAAGCGGAACATCATCCTGACGCTGATCATCTCCGGCGGCCTGGCCGCCATGGGTGCCGCCATGCTGTACCTGACCGGCTACGAGCAGTGGAACTGCTCCACCTCCTCCGTGCCGGGCATGGGCTTCAACGGCATCGCCGCCGCCTTCCTGGGCGGTCTGCACCCCATCGGAACGATCCTGGCGTCCTTCTTCATCCAGCATATCACCGCCGGCGGCGCCTACGTGGACAAGACCATGTACTGCGCACAGATCTCCGATCTGATCTCCGCCATCATCATCTACCTGTGCGGCTTCGTGCTGTTCATGAAGTACGCCATGAACCGGGGCATCGCCCGGCGGGAGGAAAAGGCGGCAGCCAGGGTGAAAGAGAAAGAACCTGCGGATAACGGGAAAGGAGGCGATCAGTAATGGTACTGCTGGTGCAATATACGCTGATCTTCGCTTCCGTGCTGATCCTGGTGGCCCTGGGCGGCTGCTTCTCCGAGCACTCCGGCGTCATCAACCTGGGCCTGGAGGGCGTCATGATCATGGGTGCCCTGGGCGGTGCGCTGGCCATGCGGTATATGCCCAAGACCTCCCCTGCCGCTCTGATGATCATCGTGGTGGTGTTGGCAGCCATTCTGGTGGGCGTGCTGTATTCGTCTCTGCTGGCCGTGGCCTGCATCAACTTCAAGGCGGATCAGACTATCGTCGGCACGGCCTTGAACATGCTGGGCACTGCCACCGCCACGGTTATCGTCAAGGCCATCAACACCGCGGCCAACCCCGACGACGTCTCCTCCATCATCCAGTACCCGGTGGAGAAGCGGGCCTTCCTGGTGAACATCGGCAGCTTCGAGTTCAGCTGGTTCATGCTGATCACGCTGGTGCTGCTGGTAGCCGCCTACGTGACGCTGTACAAGACCAAGTTCGGTCTGCGCCTCATGGCCTGCGGTGAGCATCCCCAGGCGGCTGACTCCGTGGGTATCAACGTCTACAAGATGCGCTGGGCCGGCGTGCTGATCTCCGGTATGCTGGGCGGCCTGGGCGGCATCGTGTTCATCACCGCCGGCGTGTCCGAGTGGCGCTTTGAGTACGGTGTGGCCGGCTTCGGCTTCCTGGCTCTGGCCGTGATGATCTTCGGCCAGTGGAAGCCCACCCGCATCGCGCTGGCGGCGCTGCTGTTCGGCCTGTTCCGCGCGTTGAGCAACGTGTATATGGGCTTTGGCTTCCTGGCCAATCTGAACATCCCCAGCCAGGTCTACAACATGATGCCCTACATCATCTCCCTGGTGGTGCTGGCCTTCACGTCCAAGAAGTCCCGCGCTCCCAAGGCCGAGGGCATCCCCTATGACAAGGGACAGAGATAAAACGCTCTGCTTAATAGAGAGAAGGGATACGCTGTGCGTATCCCTTCTCTTTTTGCGTCAAAAGATCCAGCGGCTCACCAGAGCGGCCAGGATGACGGAGATGGCGGCCTGCAGCAGTTTGCCGGTCACGCAGGAGCGCAGGGAAAGCCCACTGTCCCGCAGAACGGCGGCGGTCTGACAGTGGACACTGAGACCGCCCCAGCTGAGTAGCCCGGCCGCCGCCAGAAAGCCGCCCCGGTCCGGCTGCAGCCGGAGGATGCCTCCCGTCAGCTCGATGGTGCCGATCACAACGGGGTTTGACAGACCGGTGTGGCAAACCATGAGCCGCAGGGCTACCAGAAAAAACACCACGAAGGCGCAGACGTGGACCATGGTCTGGGCCCCGGCGGTGACGGAGCGAATAAAGGCCACGGTCAGCGGCGGCGCGGGAGGCCGGGCCGGCAGATGAGACGGGAGCGCGTTGGGCCGGCGATGGAGCTGGGCCACCAGCACGGCGGCGGTCACGTGGATGAGATAGAGATACACGCCCATCCGGGTACTGCCAAAGCAGCCCACTCCGGCGATCCCCAGCACGAAGGAGGGGCCGCAGTTGTTGCAGAAGGCCAGCAGATGCTCCGCCTCGCCCCGGTCGATGGCGCCGCTCTCATAGAGCTGTCCCACCGTGCGCCCGCCCACCGGATAGCCGCCCAGCAGCCCCAGCAGAAACGCCGCTGAACCGGTGCCGGAGCAGCCCAGCAGCGGCCCCATCACCGGCGAGAGCAGCCGCCCGCAGGCATCCGCCAGCCCCAGGGCGGTGAAGCAGGACACCGCCACGAAGAAGGGAAACAGAGACGGGATCACCGACCGGGCGCACAGAGCCAGTCCATCCCGGACGGCCTGGGCCGCCACCTGATTGTCCCAAAGCAGGGCTGCCATCAGCAGCACCAGGATCCCGCCGGTCACGTAACGCTTCATGCCATCACCTCTCCGGACAACTGTATGCGTCTGCGGGTACGTCCATGCCGGACAGGCAAGATTTTTCCCGGATGCGCATAGAGTGGGGAAAGAAAGGACGTGGTATGCGTGGAGGGTCGCAACAGGTGGGCCGCGGCGGGCATGAATGCCATGGAGCGGCTGGATCTCCCCGGCGGGATCGCCGCCGGGGTGCCGGTGATGGAGCTGACGGGCAACCGCCGGTTTTGCATGGAGCAGCACCGGGGCGTGCTGTCCTACAGCACGGAACTGGTGGAGATCAACGCCGGCAGCCTGGTGGTGCGCGTCAGCGGCGCGCAGCTGCAGCTGGTGGCCATGACGGAGACGGACCTGCGGATCGACGGCCGCATCAGCAAGGTGGAGTTGGTGGGATAGATGTACAATCAGATCGTCAATTACATACAGGGCAACGTGCTTCTGTCGGTGGAGAGCGCCTACCCGGAGCGGGTGATGAATCTCTGCTCCGCCCACGGCATCCCCTTCTGGGACGTGCGGTGGATCGACGGGGTGCACTTTACCATGCGCACCACCCGGAGAGGGGAGCGGCGTCTGCGCCGGGCGGCAGCTCAGACCGATGCGGAGATCCGGCGGCTGCGCCAGCAGGGCATCCCGGTGCTGGCGCTGCGGTTTCGCCGCCGGTACGTACTGCTGGCAGGCCTGGCGGTATTCGCGGCGCTGTTCTGGGCCGGCAATCTGTTCGTCTGGGATTTTGAGGTGACCGGCAACGACACCGTGCCCACGGAGACCATCCTCCGGGCACTGGAGAAGGAGGGCGTCACCGTGGGCTGCCGGGGACTGTCAGTGGACCAGGAGCGGCTGCGCAACCACGTGCTGCTGGAGCTGCCGGACATCTCCTGGCTGGCGGTGAACGTCAAGGGCTGTGTGGCCCACGTGCAGGTGGTGGAGCGACTGCGCCCGCCGGAGATTGTTCAGGACAGGGAACCCACCAACGTGGTGGCGGCCCGGGACGGTCTGGTGACCAAGGTGGAGGCTCTGGACGGCAGGGCGGAGGTGATGATGGGCTCCACGGTGACCTGCGGTCAGCTGCTGATCTCCGGCGTGGCGGACGACGGCACCAGCGGCGTGCGGCTGATGCACGGCATGGGCCGGGTCTGGGCCCGGACCTGGCGCGAGCTGTCGGTATTGGTCCCGCTCCGGACGGAGGGAAAGGGGAGCCGGGGGCGCAGCGTGACCCATGTGGCCCTGGATTTTGGCAAGCATCGCATAAAATTCTATGGAAAGGGTAGCGTAACACCGGCGGATTGTGATAAAATAATACGATACAAGGCGTGGACGCTGCCGGGCGGCTTCCGTCTGCCCGTCACCACGGTGACGGAGCGGTGGATGCCCTGTGACCCGGCGTCGGCGGAGCGGAGCAAGGACCAGGCTCAACAGGAGGGCGAGGAACTGCTGCTCCGGCAGCTGGAGCAGGACATGGGCGAGGACGGCAGCATCACCGAGACCCGCTTTGCGTCGGCCCGGCAGGGGGATTACCTGCTGGTAACGCTGAAGGCGGAGTGCCTGGAGCAGATCGGCGTCAGCGTGCCGTTGGAGACGCCGCAGATGATCAACCAATGACAAGGAGGCGCGTACATGGAACAGCGCATCGGCATTGAACGAATGGAGGAGGCCATCAACCTTTTTGGCTCCTTCGATGAAAATATCCGGCTGCTGGAGATGGAATTCCGGGTGAGCATCGTCAACCGGGGCGGTGAGATCGTCATCTCCGGCGAGCCGGAGGACACCATGCTGGCCCACAAGGCGGTGGAGGCCCTGCTGACTCTCACCGCCAAGGGGGAGACCATCACCCCCCAGCACGTGCGCTACGTGATCGGGCTGGTGCGGTCGGGGCAGGCGGAGCGGATCAGCGAGCTGACCCAGGACGTGATCTGCATCACCTCCAAGGGCCGGCCCGTCAAGCCCAAGACCATCGGCCAGAAGCAGTACGTGGACGAGATCATGAAGAAGAGCGTCACCATCGGCGTGGGCCCGGCGGGTACCGGTAAGACGTACCTGGCGGTGGCCGCGGCGGTGGCCGCCTTCCGGGACAAGCAGGTGAACCGCATCATCCTCACCCGGCCGGCGGTGGAGGCCGGCGAGCGCCTGGGCTTCCTGCCCGGCGACCTGCAGAGCAAGGTGGATCCCTACCTGCGGCCACTGTACGACGCCCTTTTCGATATGCTGGGGGCGGAGACGTATCAGAAGTATCTGGAGCGGGGCAACATCGAGGTGGCGCCCCTGGCCTATATGCGCGGCCGGACGCTGGACGACAGCTTCATCATCCTGGACGAGGCCCAGAACACCAGCCGGGAGCAGATGAAGATGTTCCTGACCCGGATGGGCTTCGGCTCCAAGGTGGTCATCACCGGCGACGTGACCCAGATCGACCTGCCGGGGGACAAGCCCAGCGGTCTGAAGGAGGCCATGAAGGTCCTGAAGGACGTGGAGGGCGTGGGCATCTGCGAGCTGACGCAGCAGGACGTGGTGCGTCACGTGATGGTCCAGCGGATCATCGAGGCCTACGCCAAATATGAGGAAAAGCATTTCGGAAAGGGAGGTGGACGCAATGGCGAAAAGACATCGTATACCGGTGACCGCCACGGTTCCGGACGGCGTCTCTGATGCCACCGTGGCCCTGATCCGCAAGGCCATCCGCACCGCCCTGCTCTGCGAAGGGGTGACGGTGCCCTGTGAGATCGACGTGCTGCTGACGGACGACGCGGGCATCCATGAGATCAATCGGGATATGCGGGGCGTGGACGCCCCCACCGACGTGCTGAGCTTCCCGGCCTTCTCCTACGTGCCGGGTGAGCCGCCTGTGGACGATGCCGACGCCGACCCCATGACGGGACTGACCCCCCTGGGGGACATGGCCATCTCCATGGAGCGGGTGAAGGCCCAGGCGGCGGAGTACGGCCATTCGGAGCGCCGGGAGCTGGCCTATCTGGTGGTCCACTCGGTGCTGCACCTGCTGGGCTACGACCATCTGGATGAGGGCGAGCAGAAAAAGCAGATGCGCGCCCATGAGGAGGCCATTATGGCCCAACTGGGTCTGAAGCGGTGAGGTCACCCATGGAAGCGACGACGGCGCGGTGCGTGGTCCGCCCTCTGGAGGAACGGGACTATGCCGCTTTTGCAGCCGGGTATGAAACCAGCGGTCCCGCCCGGAACCGCTTTGACGAGGGCCACCTGGACACCGGTTTTATGACAACCGATTGGTACGCCGCCATGCTAGCCCGGCGTCGCCGGGAGGCGGAGGACGATTTCTGCTATATGTTCCACGTATTCCACCGCGAGACGGGACAGGCTATCGGCTATGGCAACGTCCGGACGCTGTACCGGGGCGAGATCCAGTGCGGTGAGATCGGCTACACGGTTTTCAACAACTACTGGAATCAAGGCTATGCCACGGAGATCGTGGAGGCCTTGACGGCCATCGGCTTTGAGACGCTGGGTTTCCACCGGCTGGAGGCCTACATCAATCTGGATAACCCTGCCTCCCGGGCCGTGGCGCGCAAGTGCGGCTATACGCTGGAGGGCGTCCGGGAGAAATACCTGCTGGAGGACGGCGTCTGGACCGACAATGCGGTCTATTATCGGATCAACCCCGCCTGGGCGGCGGACCATCCTTTTTGCCAACAGATAACATGAAATACAAGCACACGAAAAGAAACGGTTTTCTCATTGGGTTCATTGACTTTTTCACAGCCGGTACGTTCCTGCTGATCTATATGCAGATGGGTCTGCAGGAGGAGCTGGATGAGATCCTGGGAAGAAGGACCCAGCGATATTACGTGGCATATCTGCTGGGCATCCCGACGCTGTTCGTCTACACCCTGGTCTGGATGGCCAGGATCGCCGAGGAGCTGAAGGCAAAAGCGATAGAGCTGGGGGTCGAGGGAAAGCACACGTCATTTTGGCACATGTTCGGCTGGAACGTGCTCGGTATCCTGATCCTTGTGGGGCCTATGATCGCCACCCGGAGGTTTTTCAAAACGCTGAATCAAGTGGAGATCGAGCTGAACAAGAGAAACTCCCTGTAAATACTGCCCGGCGTTGCGGGCGTATGATAAAGAATAACTGCTCAAATACAAAAGAAAGTTGAGGATCACCTTAATTATGTCAACCATTACCAAGACCGCCATGATCACCGTGTGCGGACGGCCCAACGTGGGCAAATCCAGCCTCACCAACGCGCTGGTGGGGGAGAAGATCGCCATCGTGTCCAACAAGCCCCAGACCACCCGCAACCGCATCTACGGCGTGGTGAACCGGGGGGACACCCAGTACATCCTGCTGGACACCCCGGGCCTCCACAAGCCCCGTTCCCGTCTGGGGGACTACATGGTGAAGGTGGTGCGGGAGAGCCTCCAGTCTGTGGAGTGCGCGGTGCTGCTGGTGGAGCCCATCCCTAACGTGGGTACTCCGGAGAAGGCCCTGCTGGAGCGCATCCGAGAGGAGGAACTGCCCGCGGTGCTGTGCATCAACAAGGTGGATACCGTTGCCAACAAGGAGGATCTGCTGGCGGTGATCGCCGCCTACAGCGAGGCCTATCCCGAATTCAAGGCCATCATCCCCATCTCCGCCAAGACCGGCGAGGGTCTGGACGAGCTGATGGAGGAGCTGAGCAAGTACGCCCAGGAGGGCCCCCAGCTGTTCCCCGACGGCATGACCACCGATCAGCCCGACGCCCAGGTGTGCGCCGAGATCATCCGGGAGAAGATGCTCTATTGTCTCGACAAGGAGATCCCCCACGGCACGGCGGTGGAGGTGACCCGTTTTTCCGAGCGGGACAACGGCATCATCGATCTGGACGTGACCATCTACTGCGAGAAGGCCAGCCACAAGGGCATCATCATCGGCAAGCATGGCGACATGATGAAGCGCATCAGTTCTCTGGCCCGGCAGGACATCGAGCGGTTCATGGGAACCAAGGTCTATATGGAGACCTGGGTCAAGGTGAAGGAGAACTGGCGCGACAACGTGAATTTCATCCGCGCCCAGGGCTATAACGAGGAGTAAAGTTTACCAGCCATAAACGCCGGTGCCCTGCGCAGAATAGAATGTGCAGGGAGGCGATGCGCTGTGGCGGATTATTGGAAGCTGTTTCAGGAGACCGGCGCCCCGGAGTGGTATATGCTCCACGCGGCGGAAAACCGCGCCCGGACCGGCGGAGAGGAAGACCATGCAGAGCGGAAAGATCGTGACCTCCGGCCTGGTGCTGCGGGAGACGGAGACCAAGGAGACGGATAAAATACTGACGGTGCTGACGCCGGATATGGGAAAAATCAGCCTCATCGCCCGGGGGGCCCGGCGGCGGAACAGTCCGCTGGCCGCCGGCTGCCAGCTGCTGGCCTATTCGGAGCTGACCATCTACCAGCGGGGGGCGTGGCGGTACGTATCCGAGGCCTCCACCATCGAGCTGTTCGACGGGGTGCGGCAGGACTTTGAACTCTTGAGTCTGGCGTCCTACTTCGCCGAGCTGACGGAGAGCGTCAGCGGGGAGGATCAGCCGGTGCCGGAGATATTGAGCCTGCTGCTGAACGCATTGTACGCCTTGAGCACGCTGAAAAAAGATCCGCTGCTGGTGAAGCCGGTGTTCGAGCTGCGGCTTATGGCCCTCAGCGGCTTTGAGCCGCTGGCGGACGGCTGCGCCGTCTGCGGGAAAACGGAGCCGGAGCGGCCCATGCTGGACGTGGTCCAGGGTGTGGTCCACTGCGCCGGCTGCAAGCAGCCGGGGGGGTTGTCCCTGCCGCTGACCCGTGGGAGTCTGGCGGCTCTGCGCCACGCCCTGTACGGCGACGGGAAGCGGCTCTACAGTTTCACGCTGGACAAAAACGCCCTGCGCCAGCTGGACCACGCGGCGGAGGCCTTCGTGGCGGCCCAGCTGGAGCGCTCCTTCCGGACGCTGGACTACTATAAAACCATTCGTACCGAGCGATAGAGGAACTACATATGAGTGATATGTTTGAAAAATCCATCCGCACGCTGGAGCTGCCCCAGGTGCTGGAGCTGTTGGCCCAGAAGGCCGTCAGCGACGATGCCAAAGACCGCTGCCGCCGCATCATGCCGGTAACGGATCGGGACGAGGTGCTGCGCCTGCTGGACGAGACGGACGCCGCCAAGGCCCGGCTGGGCCTCCATGGCAGCCCGCCGTTCTCCGGCGTGAAGGACGTGGCGGCCTCCCTCCACCGGGCGGACCAGGGCGGTATGCTGAACACCCGGGAGCTGCTGGATATCGCCGCGTTGCTGACGGCCAGCCGCCGTGTGGCGGAGTACGACGAGGAGCGGCAGGGGGAGCCCACCGTCATCGACCACCTGTTCTCCGCCCTCCACAGCAACCGCCATCTGGAGGACCGGATCCGCACCGCCATTCTGGACGAGGAGACCATTGCCGACGCCGCCAGCGCCGAGCTGGCAGATATCCGCCGCAAGATGCGCATCGCCGCCTCCAAGGGCCGGCAGATTCTGCAGAAGATCATCTCCTCCCCCTCCTATGCCAAGGTGCTGCAGGAGGCACTGATCACCCAGCGGGACGGCCGCTTCGTAGTGCCGGTAAAGGCCGAGCACAAGGGTGCCCTGCCGGGTCTGGTCCACGATATCTCCTCCTCCGGCGCCACGCTGTTCATCGAACCCATGGGCGTGGTCCAGGCCAACAACGAGCTCAAGGAGCTGCAGGCCCGGGAGGAGAAGGAGATCGACCGGATTTTGATGAGCCTCAGTGCCGACTGCGGCGATCAGCGGGAGAATATCCTCTCCGACTACGACTGTCTGGTACATCTGGACATGATCTTTGCCAGGGCCCAGTTGAGCTACACCATGAACGCCTCCCGGCCCGAGGTGCGCAAGCGGGGCGGCATCACCCTGCGCAAGGCCCGGCATCCCCTGCTGGACCAGGCCAAGGCCGTGCCCATCAGCGTGGAGCTGGGAGAGCAGTTTGACACGCTGGTCATCACCGGCCCCAACACCGGCGGCAAGACCGTGACGCTGAAAACCATCGGCCTTCTGAGCCTGATGGCCCAGTGCGGCCTCCATATCCCCGCCGACGACGGCAGCGCCGTCCGGGTATTTCAGCGGGTGCTGGCGGACGTGGGCGATGAGCAGAGCATCGAGCAGAGCCTGTCCACCTTCTCGGCCCACATGTCCAACACGGTGGAGATCCTGGACCAGGCCGATGAGGACAGCCTGCTGCTGTTCGACGAGCTGGGCGCCGGCACCGACCCCATCGAGGGCGCCGCCCTGGCTATTGCCATTATCCAGTATGCCCGGGGCAAGGGCGCTCTGACGGCGGCCACCACCCATTATGCCGAGCTCAAGACCTTCGCCATGACCACGGCGGGGGTGGAGAATGCCTCCTGCGAGTTCGACGTGCAGACCCTGCGGCCCACCTACCGCCTGCTCATCGGCATCCCCGGCAAATCCAACGCCTTTGCCATTTCCCGCCGGCTGGGACTGGATGAGGAGATCATCCGCATGGCCCAGGAACAGATGGACAGCGAGTCCATCCGCTTCGAGGACGTGCTGGCCCAGCTGGAGGAGAAGCGCCAGCGGCTGGAGAAGGCCGAGACCGAGGCCGACCGCCTGTGGCGCCAGCGGGAGGAGGACGCCCGCAAGGCCCGCACCTTCCGGGAACAGATGGAAAAGGCCAAGGAAAACGCCCGCAGCAAGGGCGAGGCGGAGGCCCGCCGGATCGTCCGCCAGGCCCAGGAGAAGGCCGAGGAGGTCTTTGCCCAGCTGGATGAGCTGCAGCGCCAGCAGCAGCGGCAGGTGAACTACCAGCAGATGAACGACGCCCGCGCGGCCCTGCGCCACAGCCTGAAGGAGGCGGAGGAGCGGCTGCGGGAGAAGGATGAAGTCGCCGAGCCGGACTATGCCCCCAGCCGCCCCATCGAGGTGGGCGACATGGTGGAGCTGCCCGGCGTGAAGATGGCGGCCACGGTGCTGTCCGTCAACGGCGACGGCACGCTGCTGCTCCAGGCCGGCAAGATGAAGATGACCACCAAGGCCAACCAGGTGCGCCTGCTGGAGAATCAGCCGAAAAAGCAGCCTATCCAGAAGAGCGCCAGCGCCACGGTGCGGCTGCAGAGCCGGGCTGCCTCGGAGCTGGATATCCGCGGACTGGAGACGCTGGAGGCCGAGAGCGTGGTAGAGAATTACATCGACGCGGCGGTCATGTCCAAGCTGGGCACGGTGACCATCATCCACGGCAAGGGTACCGGCGCTTTGCGCAAGGCGGTCCACGAGATGCTCAAGCGGAACAAGGCCGTCAAGAGCTTCCGCCTGGGCCGTTACGGCGAGGGCGAGGCCGGTGTGACCGTGGTGGAATTGCGATAAATTTTTGTGAAATGCGCCGAAAGAGTCCTATATTTGGTGGGCATTTGGTTAAAATTTTGTGGGAATGGTCATTGCAATCTTTTTTTCGTTTCAGTATAATTAAAAAAGCGAGACGATGAAGTTTCCAACAGAATCCGCTGGTAATTAAAGGAGAGCTGATTGAATGTATACACAGGAAATCACCGTTAACAACGAGGTTGGTCTGCACGCCAAAGCCGCCACCTATTTTATTCAGAAGGCCAATGAGTTCAAGAGCGGCATCTGGGTGGAAAAGGACGAGCGTCGCGTCAACGCCAAGAGTCTGCTGGGTGTGCTGTCCCTGGGCATCGTGCAGGGTACCACCATTACGCTGATTGCCGACGGCAGTGACCAGGAAGAGGCTGTGAAGGCCCTGTCCGAGCTGATCGACAGCAATTTCGGCGAGTAAGATCGTAACGAAAAAAACGGAGGAGCATCTGCTCCTCCGTTTTTTTATGCCTGATGGAAGTGTTCGTAGACCGCCTGAGCCACGTTCCGCGGCAGCACGGCCGCCAGCTCGCTCTGTTCCGCCTCCGTCACGGCCCGGACGGTGCCGAAGGCCTTCAAAAGCGCCTTCTTCCGCGCCTCCCCCAGACCGGGGATACCGTCCAGCTTGCTGCGATAGGCGCTGCGGCTGTGCTTCTGGCGGTGGTAGGTGATGGCGAAGCGGTGGACCTCCTCCTGGACCCGCCCGATGAGGGCGAACAGGGGCGGACTGTGCTGGATGCCCAGCTCCTGGCCCTCCACCGTCACCAGGGCACGGGTGCGGTGCCGGTCGTCCTTCACCATGCCCAGGATGGGAATGTCCAGCCCCAGGGAGGCTGTGGCTTCCAGGGCGGCCCGGGCGTGCATCTCGCCGCCGTCGATCAGCAGCAGATCCGGCAGAGGTGCGAACTTTTCGTCCCCGTCCAGATAATGCCGGAAGCGACGGGTCAGCACCTCCCGCATGGCAGCGTAGTCGTCGGGCGCGGTGAGGGTCTTGATCTGAAACCGGCGGTAGTCCCGCTTCAGGGGCTTTCCGTCCTGAAAGACCACCATGGAGGCCACCATGTCGTCGCTGCGCAGATTGGAGATATCATAGGACTCCATCCGGTGCAGGGGCTTGGCAAGCCCGGCCAGCGCCGCCAGCTGCTCCAGCGTCTTGCTGGTGCGCTCGGCGTCGGAGGTGATGCGCTCCACCTCCTCCCGGGCATTCCGGGCGGCCATGGCCACCAGATCCACCCGCTCCCCCCGCTGGGGGACCCGCAGGCCCACCCGGTGCCCGGCCTGGCCGGTCAGCAGGGCGGCGAAGGTGTCCGCGTCCTCCCACGTGACGGGGAGCAGGATCTCCCGCGGCAGGACCGAACGGTGGAGATAGTATTGGCTCAATACGGCGGAGAGCACCTCGGCCTCTCCCTCATCCGCGGCGGCAGGGAAGACCTTGACCTCCCGGCCCAGCAGATTGCCGTCCTCGATGTGGAGCACGGCGCAGCCGCACCGGACCTGGCCCACGTAGATGCCCCATACGTCGGTGTCGGCGCAGACGCCGGCGATGACCTGCTGCTGCTTGCCCAGCACGGACAGGGCCTTGACCCGGTCCCGGAGCTGGGCGGCGGCCTCAAACTCCAGGTTTTCCGCCGCCTGCTCCATCTGGGCGGTCAGCTCCTCGGTGAGCTGGCGCAGCTTGCCGCCGAAGAGGCGGCAGGCCTGCTCCATCCGCTCCTGATAGACGGCCTCGCCGGGGCCATCCTCCCGGCAAAAGCCGTCGCATTTGCCGATGTGATAGTTGAGGCAGGGCCGCTCCTTGCCGATGTCCCGGGGAAACTGGCGGCGGCAGGTGGGCAGCTTCAATGCGCTGCATACGGCATCGATGGCCATGCGGGTCTCACTTCGCCCGCCGAAGGGGCCGAAGTACCGGGCACCGTCGTCGGCCATTTTGCCTACCAACGTGAAGCGGGGATAGGGTCCCTTTCCCAGCCGGACGAAGGGATAGCCCTTATCGTCCTTCAGCAGGATGTTGTACCGGGGCTGATGGTGCTTGATGAGGGAGTTCTCCAGGATCAGCGCCTCGAACTCAGTGCGCACGAAGATGGTGTCGAAGTGATCCACCTGGGACACCATGGCCTTTGTCTTCTCGTTGTGACCGGCGTTTTCCTGGAAGTACTGGCTGACCCGGTTTTTCAGTTTTTTCGCCTTGCCCACGTATATGACCTTTCCGGTCTTGTCCATCATCAGATAGACGCCGGGGGCCAGAGGCAGATCGTTGGCTTTTTGCCGCAGCTCGTCGCGGGTCATGGATATCCCTCCCTTCTTTTGGGGTAAAATATAGTATACCATGGGACGGGGGTGTCCGCAAGGTTGCTTTTTCCGGCGAATAACCGTATAATAACGGGGATAAAAGGAGACAGGGGTTGATGCTTGTGATCCAGGATATCGCGCCGCACCGCTATGACAGAACGTATTCGCTGACCCCGGCGGGGCCGTCGGATATCGCACTGTGCTACCGGGAGGACAGCGTCCTGCTGCGCCGTCAGGGGGATGACTACGCCCTGCCCCGTTTCGGGGAGCTGGACCTGCCTGCCGACGGAGCCCGCCACCTGTTTGCCATGGATGAGGTGGGATGCTATCTCGCCCCGGCACCGGAGGAGACCCCTGCCGGCTGTGAATACGTGACCATACAGGGCCTGCGGCAGGTGCACCCCACAGAGGTGGCCTTCGCCGCCATCACCGGATCCCAGCTGGCCCACTGGTACCGGGACCGGTCCTACTGCGGCCGTTGCGGCACGCCTATGGAGCCCAGCACCACGGAGCGGGCCATGGTCTGCCCTCACTGCGGTCTGACGGAGTATCCCAAGATCTGCCCGGCGGTGATCGTGGCGGTGACAGATGGAGACCGTCTGGTGCTGACCCGCTATGCTGGCCGTCGCTACCGGGGCGACGCCCTCATCGCCGGCTTCATGGAGATCGGCGAGACGCCGGAGGATACGGTCCGCCGGGAGGTCATGGAGGAGGTGGGCCTGCGGGTGAAGAACATCCGCTACTACAAGAGCCAGCCCTGGTCCTTCAGCGACACGCTGCTGCTGGGCTTCTACTGTGAGCTGGACGGCGACGACGCCATCACCATCGATCGCAGCGAGCTGCGGGAGGGATTCTGGCAGCACCGCAATCAGATTGCGCCCCGGGACGGGGACGTCAGCCTGACCTCGGAGATGATCGAGAGGTTTCGACTGGGAGAAAAACCATAACAGAAAAAACGGCCCCGCCGGATTGAACTGCACCCCATTTGTTAGACAAGTATGGTATACTACTAACAAGTGGGGTGTTGTTATATGCCAAAGGGAATACCAAACAAGAGATACACAGGGG